>NZ_JBMLTK010000053.1:0-44219 GCF_049240005.1 Flavobacterium sp.
AATTCTTCTACGTGTACAACTACACCGACCACCTCGGAAACGTGCGTATGAGTTACACGGATAACGGGGCAGCAGTTCCGAAGATACTAGAAGAGTCGCACTACTACCCTTTCGGGCTGAAACACGAAAACTACGCCAGTGAAAAGTTCAACATTGTTAAGGAACCCAACGGCAATTTATACGTGATACAGCCCACCGAAAGACGGGAGTGGCAGTATAAGTACAACGGCAAGGAGTGGCAGGATGAGTTGGGATTAAACTTTTACGACTACGGCGCAAGGAATTATGATGCGGCAATTGGTAGGTGGATGAATGTGGATCCGTTGGCGGAAGTATCGAGACGATGGAATCCATACAACTATTGTTACAATAATCCTGTGTATTTTATTGATCCGGATGGGATGCGAGCTGAGGCTTCACAAACAGCCCCGATATATTATGATTGGGAAGAAGGTGGCTGGCGAACTCAAGATGGTGATGAAGTCAAGGCAGAAGACGCTATAGGAGCTATAAATGGTCTTGCTGCTAATGTTGGAGCCGCTGCGGTGGATCAGAGTTTGGGGGGAGGGGAACCTCCAGTAAACTTATTTGATGTTAGAAAAAAGGACAAAGAAGCTCATTTTTTAAGTGCATTCAATTTTGCCAATAGTATTTGGAACTACAAAAATGGCGACGGAGTTTTTACCGTGTTCGGACACGGTAATATTAATCGCATTTTTAACCATAATTCAATGCATTCAAACACACAAATAAGAAACGCTGCAGAGTTTGATGCTATGATGTCTGACCTAAGTCCAGCTTACACAGCGTATGCTAATGATAAATCACTACCCTTTACCTTAAATTTGTTAACGTGCCTTGGTGCAACACCCGATGCAAACGGAATGTCTATTGCAAAAGCCATTTCACTGGAGCATCCAAATGCAACAATAACCGCTTTCGATGGATTTGCTTTTTATCAGAAGAATTACTTAGGCTTACCTAATACTTTTTCAATAAGTTCATTAGCTAATATTCAATTCGATAAAAATGATAATATCATCAACAATGGAAATGGTTTTGTAGTTACTTTCAAAAATGGACAAGAAATTAGCAGAATTCATACTTCTGAATATTTTAAAAAATTATGAGAAAGATTATAGCATTATTTTTAGTTCTGGCATTTTTCGTTTCTTGTAAACAAAAGAATGAACCAACTGTGGTTAAAAAAAATAAAAGCACCACCGTTTCGCTAGGTCCAACAGAATTGGCATATAAGGAATATAATGACATAGAATACAGAATGGGGATTCAGCGAAAAGTTGTTAAAGAGGGGGATACAGTTGCTTATCAAAAGCTACAGTATATGTATTCTTACACTTCACGAGGAAGTGAATTATTTTTATACGACCAAATAATGTCGACCAAATATTCATATGGGGAAGGTAGCTATAATGTTTATATAATTTACAAGCATTATTCTAACGAAAATGATAGATTTAAAGTTTGGGCAACCTATTACTTACTTCGCTCTAAAGAACAAGGATATAAAAGAGGGGAACAACAGATTAATGAGATTTTTGGCAGCTTAAAAAAAGTTCCTACAAGTAAAAAGTACTTGATTGAAAACTTGGACAAATTAGACTAATTACTTGTTTGAAAACTTGTTTTTGACTACCTGCGGTTCTCCGGAATAGTCTCATTTCTATGCGGGAAAATCGGAACCACTATAAAGTTCAATCTGCGAAAAATCGTCTCCAAACGCACTCTCTCCTAGCCCCGACTGCAGCGGCAGCCCGGAGTACAAAAAGGCTGTGTGAATTGGGTTAAAAACGGCGACCACAGAAGCCGGTTGCAGCCCCATGAACACACTTTTTTTGCGAGGACTACAGCGAAAGGCGGGAATAGCTACAAAAACTAATTAGCCCACTCAACACCCACGCGTATCGTAACGTTTTGGTTGGGATATGTGATCGTAATAAACTCCGGACGGTCGGTTTCGTAGTTTGAAAAATTGATTTCGCCGTAGTAAGGTGCTTCCATAAAGAAGTCGATCATGCCAATTTCGCCATCTACTTCGCCGGCACCAAAACGCAAAACACTGCTCGGAACAACGTATAAATTTTCGTTTTCGAGATTCCAAAATAAGCTCTGTTGGTTGAGTTGTATCGCCGAAAAATACCACTGTCGGTAGTTAAAAGCCGATTCGCGATAATTGCCGATTTGAATTTTCTGGAAACCAAAACGCAAGTCGGCTTTCGCATCGGTACTTCCCGCCGGAAATTCAGTATCCAGATCGGTATTGATGCCCGTAAAATTTAGTAGTTCGAGCGATTTTAACTTCACCGCATTTCCGCGAACAACATTTACAGTGATCGATTTTTCGCCCAAGGCGCCAGCCGCATTTTTACAACGAATTTTAAGCGTTTGCACACCAGGAGTTTGAAATGCAAAGTAAATATTGGTGTTGGAACCAAATCCGTTTTGGGCATAACCGCCCGTTTGAAAATTATCAAACGACGGCCAAACTTCCTTAATTTCCTCAGTTGCAACAAGGTTTAAAGTAAGCAATTGATCGATGCTAACTGTGGTAGCACTCGGCGTTGCCGTAAATTCGAAAACCTCCGCTTCGGTATTGATTTCGGTAGAACTTTCGGAACAAGCAATAAGAAGTAAACAGCAAATAAGGGTCGTGATTTTTTTCATTTTGGAATTTTAAGCAACCGGATGCAGGGCAATTTCGGCGGCATCGAGTTCGAGTTTGATTTTTTCTAGCGTTTCAGCCGCAATTACGGGATAATCGGTGAATGAAACCCAAGGTCGGACCGCAATTTTTACGTGATCGGCTAAGGCAATTACATCGACACGCGGTTCGGGATTCGTTAGAATTTTTGGATTTTCGGACAAAATTTTTTCAATTATTTCTTTTACTTTCAGCAAATTAGCGTTATACGAAATGGCAATGCTCAAATCGACACGGCGAATACCGGCTTGCGATAAATTTACAATAGTTCCGTTGCTTAACGCGCCGTTTGGAACATAAATTGTTTGGTTGTTAGCACCGATGATTTTTGTTACAAAGATCTGAATTTCAGAAACTTCGCCGGTAACGTTTTGCGCTTCGATGTAATCGCCTACGCGGAAGGGTTTGAACAAAATAATGAGCATGCCTCCGGCAAAATTCGACAACGAGCCTTGTAAGGATAAACCAACCGCCAAGCCCGCAGCTCCTAAAATGGCTACAAACGATGAGGTTTCTATACCCAATTTTGAAATGAAGGCAACGAACAGAAAAGCGCGCAAAATCCAGAGAAAAATGTCGGCTAAAAACTTACTTAAGGTAGGGTCGAGTTCGCGTTTGAGCATGATCCGACGGATGAGTCGGTTTACGATTCGAATTAAATACAAACCAACAAACAGTATGATAAACGCACTGATGAGTTTTGGCGAGTAATCGATGATGATTTGCCAAAGTTTCTCGGTGTAGGTGCTAATTTTTTGGGTTTGAACGTCGATTGAAGATTGCAAAAACATAGCTTTTTTATTTTTCCGCAGCAAAAGTACGGCTTGGTGGTGTTAATTCCGACACGCGTTTACAACTTTCGATTTGAGGAATTGTTAGCGTTGGTTCGCGGCAAAAAACCAATCTTTTGGCAGCTCGTTGATGCTGGTCACGGGCAAGTCGCAACCGGCAACCGAACAGCTGTAAAGTTTTACTTCATCGCTATATTTTCCTGTTGTTTGTGGAAGTTCAAAATGGGTTGAAGCATAGATGATTTGCACGTCGGCCGCTATATTTTCGAGGATTTCGAGTTTTGTAGCAAAGTTCGGATTTGAGACAATGACGGCGCGCTGTTGGTTGTAGTTGGCGAGCAAAATAGAAAGCCAGTTGGCATACGCTCCGGGATAATCGATGCGAACGGTAATTGCTTCGAGCATTTTGTTTGCTCGTTCTAAAAAGTCGTTGTTCGAGCAAATGATGCCCAAGCGAAACAAATTCCTGCAATGCACCGAATTCGAGGCATTTATAACGTTGTCTTCGGTTTCGATATGTACCAAAGATTCGCGCGTGGCCGAGGCTTGATATTTGAAGAAAATACCGTTTTTGTGATCAAACTCGCGGAGAACGGTTTGGCAAAGATCGATTGCTTTACGGAGAAAATTCTCGTTTGCCGTTAGCTGGTAGTAATCTAAAAACGCTTCGATAACAAAGGCGTAATCTTCGAGACATCCGTTTATTTCTTGCGTATCTACCCGAAAAACGCGATTTCCAGTTAAGCTGTTTTTTTCCAAAGCAAAGGCCAGGTCGGTAGCGCGCTGAAGGTACTCTTCGTCGCCGAATGCCGTAGCAGCTTTGCAGTAGGCGCTCAGGAGTTGGGCGTTCCACGAGCTAATTTTTTTGGTGTCGGTAACCGGAGCGGATCTCTTTTTTCGTGCCGTTTTCAGCAGACCCAAGCTGTTTTCAAGTTTTTCCGCGAAGGCACTTTCGTGGAAGTTCAATTTGTGCGCCAGAGAAAGGTCGTCGTCGGTTCGGAATAAAACATAGTGTTCGTCTTCCCAATAGCCGAGTTCATCGATATGAAAAACTTTGGAGAAGAAATCATAGGATTCCCCTAATACGGCTTGAAGTTCGTTTTTTGTCCAAGTATAAAATGCGCCTTCGGCTGCTGTTCCGGAGGCGTTTAGGCTGTCGGCATCGAGTGCGGCAAAGTATAAACCAGATTCGGATTTTAAATTTTCTTCCAGAAACAGGGTGGTTTGTTTTGCGATGCGTTTAAGAAAAGAATCGTTGAATTGTTTGGCTGTTTCTGCGCAAAGCGAAAGGAGCTGAGCATTGTCGTACAACATTTTTTCGAAATGCGGAACATGCCAGCGGTGGTCGACTGAGTAGCGTGAAAACCCGCCGGCTACAGCGTCGTAAATTCCTCCTAATGCCATTCGTTTTAGCGTGTATAGCGCGAAATTGCTGTACGTATTTAAGTTGAATTGATTGCCAACTTCTAACAGTAATTTATAGTTGGAAGGCATCGGAAATTTGGGTGCCCGATCCATTCCGCCCCATTCGTGATCGAAGTTCGACGACCATTTTTCGAGCAGTTGCGCAAAAAACTCTTTTTGATTTTCGGGTTGTGATGGAAACTCAAAAAGCGGTTTTATTTCCAGCGGATTTTGGATGGAAAGTAATGCATGTTCGAGTTTTTCGGCGTACTCGAAAATAACTTCAGGCTGTTTGCGATACAAGTTTGCAAGTTGTTCGAGGCTCTGTGTCCACTCTTGTACACGGAAATACGTTCCGCCCCAAATAGGTCGGCCGTCGGGCAAGGTAACTACGTTTAGTGGCCAGCCGCCGCGTTGCGTCATGAGTTGCACGGCTTTCATGTAGGCGGCATCGATGTCGGGATGTTCTTCACGATCGATTTTCACCGAGATGAAGTGTTGGTTCATCAATGCGGCCACGTCTTGGTTTTCGAAGCTTTCGTGTTCCATCACATGGCACCAATGACAAGCTGCGTAGCCGATGCTAAAAACGATTAGCTTATCGGCTGCGGTGGCTTGATCTAAGATTTTTTGCGAATACGCTTTCCAGTAAATGGGATTATTGGCGTGTTGTTTGAGATACACACTTTTTTGTTGGGCGAGTTCGTTCATGTGTATCGGGATGTTTGGTGCTAGGCGTTAATGGCTTCGACTTTAATTTGTTCGTCTTTTAGCATGTCTTTCAACATGTTTTCGATACCGCTTTTCAGGGTAAATGTCGACGATGGGCAGCCGCTGCACGCACCTTGTAAAACAACTTTTACGCGTTTATCTTCTGGGTCGTACGAATCGAAAAGAATATTTCCGCCATCGGCAGCCACTGCTGGTTTTACGTATTCTTCGAGAATATTGATAATTTGCTGCGACGTTGTATCTAGGTTGTCGAAATTGGCGACAGTTTGCTTTTCTGCGACAGCGGTTTTTTTGAAAGCTTCTTCGTTGAGAATAGGTCCGCCGCTTTCCACATAACTTTTGATGAACGTGCGCAGTTCGAGCGTAATTTCGTTCCAGTCGTAACTGCTGTATTTGGTGATTGAGACGTAATTTTCATCGATAAAAACTTCTTTCACGAATGGGAATTTAAAGAGTTCGATAGCCAGGGGTGCTTCTTGGGCTTCGTCGATATTTTTAAATTCTGCCGCTACTTTGGTGAGCAAACGGCTGCAGACGAATTTCAAAACCGCGGGATTAGGTGTGGTTTCACCGTAAACTGTTGCGGGCTTTTTCAATTCAAAAGCTGGTTTTTCGGGCAATTTTACGAGAATTCCTCCGTTATTAATGAAGTCGTTTATTTGTTCAGCGACAGCATCTTTGACATCTTCCCACTCGACAATATTGTAACGTTCAATAGCGATAAAGTTATCTGCGAGAAGAACTGATTTTACAAAAGGGAGGTAAAAAAGCTGTTGGGCTAGTGGAGAATTTGCGGCTTCATCGATGTTTTTAAACTGATGTTGTCCGCCGGGTATTGTATGTGCTTGCAACTCAAACTTTAAAATTGTTGGGTTTTGAGTTGATTTAATTATAACATTTTCCATAAAAATTGTAGTATTCTGCAAAATTAACAAAGAAACTACGGTTACTTATTTATATTTGGAGATTTAATAAATCTTTAAGGAAAGCTTAAGGTTTTAGATACAGGTATCGACTAACATTTGGGTATCGCTATGAAAAAATTATTACAATTACTTTTATTTTTTGGATTCATACAAGTAGCAGTAGGTCAGCAGGCTGATGTTGTAGTTTCTGTAACGAACAATCAAATTGTGTATGTTCCTGGGACGGAATTAATTTACACAATAACCGTTTCAAATTTTGGGCCCAATACGGCCAATGGCGTTGAGGTTATTAGTCCGCTTCCTGCTGGAATCACCGAAGGATATTATTGGGAAGGCAGTAATAATACATCGGGTTCAAATTCACAGCTTTTTGATCGGATACGCACATTAACTTCTGGGCAAACGGTTACCTACACGTTGTTTATCGATGTTCCGTTAACATACAGCGGCCCTCTCACAGTTGCAGCTACGGCCAACAGTATCGGAGCTCCGGCACTTACTGCACCGCCCTCTCCGGCATTGCCAGCTGTAGCCGATCCGAATTCGAATTCGAACTTAGCTTCAGATACAGATCAACAAAGCTCTTCTGATATTGCACTTACTTTTACGAACAATACTACTTATTATTTTCCGGGACAGGTATCTACCTATATTGCTACGGTAACAAATTTAGGACCTACGCCAGCGTTAAATGTTTCGATTTTCTGTGATATACCTAGCACAATTCCAGATGCTAATTTTACTTGGACAGGCTCGAATGGTAGCTCTGGTACGGGAACAGCCTTGTCTGACAATTTAGGCAATTTAGCTGTTGGAGAAACCGTTACTTACACACTAAATATCGCTGTTCCTACGGATTTTCAAGTGCTTTTGCAATTAAATTGTTCGGTTTTTTCAACCTCAACAGATGCAAATTTGACGAACAATAACGTAACTCAATTCGATGTAAAAGCGCAGGGAGCTGATATTACGGTTACTAACTCAGATAATTCGGATACATATATAGCGGGAAGTAGCTCTACATATACAGTCGTTGTTCAAAATTTAGGTCCAGATGTAGCTACAAACGTAGATGTTACATTTCCTTTGCCTGTTGGTATAACATCAATGTCTTGGGCGGGTAACGCTACTGGCGGAACGGGTGCATTGTCTAACACCATTCCTAGTTTGGCAGTAGGTGCAAATGTAACTTATACAGTAACTATAGATGTTCCGATTGGCTTTACGGGATCTTTAATTGCAGTAGCCAATGCCAGCGGAGTTGAAACTGATTTGAATTCACAATGCGACGGATGTACCGATATTAATACATCGGGAGCTGATCTAGTAACTACGATTACCAACAATCAGACAACTTTTGCAGGAGGATCGCAAACAACGTATACTGTTGCAGTAACAAATAATGGTCCGCAGACAGCCGAGAATGTATCGGTTATACAAACTTTATCAGCAGGAGCAGATGTTATAAGTTGGTCGGCTACAAACGGTACAGCTGGAGCAGATTTGTTAGATTTAGTAATACCAGCTTTAGCTGCAGGCGAAACAGTAACATTTACTATAAATGTATCTGTTTCAAATACAGCAGTTTCTCCATTAGTGAGTACAGTTAATGTGGATTCGGATACATTTGATCCAAATCCTAATTGTTCCACTTGCACAGATTCTGACACTAAACGTAGTGGAGACGTTAGTGTATCTATCACCAACAATGCTACAGAGTATGTTCGTGGAACGACGACCCAGGGAGTTTACCAAATAACGGTAACTAATAATTCCTCAGAAATTGTCAACGGAGTTACCATTACAAATCCTTCTCCATCAGGTTTAACGACGTACGTATGGACATCTTCCATAGGAACAAGTGGGACAGGAGGTATCACACAAACTATTCCAAGCATAGGTCCTGGCCAGTCAGTTGTATATACAATCAATTACACGGTTTCTCCATCATTTACTGCGAATTTAGTGAGTACTGTTACCGTTGTATCGCAAGGTTTAACAGACAGTTCGACTGCAAATAATGTGGCTGTGGATACAGATGTACCTCTATTGACCGCCGACTTGCAAATGACTATATCAAATGGACAGACGATCTATGTAGCGCCATCAACACTAGTTTATACTGTGGTTGTCCGAAATAACGGACCAACGCCAGCGACGAATATCAATGTTTCTATTCCCGCTTTAAGCGGTGGAGCTGCAATAACTTCATGGACTGGTAATGCTGCTACTGGAGATACTTCAATTACAAATACAATTTCAAATTTGGCTGTTGGCGCTACAGTAACATATACTTTAAATGTAACTGTACCTGCTGGTTTTGCAGGAGATTTGACAGTAGCTGGAACGGTTACGGGTTCATCGGGTGATTTATTTCCAAGCAATAACGCGGGTCTTGATGTTGATGTTATTTCCAATCCACAAGCCGATGTAACGGTTTCAATTTCCGATAATACAACAACTTATACGCCAGGGACCATACAAACCTACACAGTTGCAGTTACCAACAATGGCCCTCAAAGTGCGGCAGCTGTAAACGTTTCTATTCCAATTCCCGCTGGAGTAACTACGGTAACTTGGGTCGGCAATGGCACCAACGGAACAGGGGCAATAAATAACAATATAACCTCCTTAGCAGCTGGAGAAACTGTGATTTATACGTATAATGTTACAGTTCCTATTACTGCAAACGCGGCAATAGTTGTAACTCCAACAATAACTTTTGCAGCAGATTCGGATACTTCAAACAACACTGTTTCTGACACGAATTCACCTCCAAGCTCCGACGTTTTAATTACAGTTACGCCGCCAACACCTGCGCCTACTAAAGGAACACAAGCCACTTTTGTTGTTACGGTTACAAACAATGGCCCAAGAGTAGCAACTAATGTTCAAATTTCAAATGCAAATCCTGTGGGTGCTGCAATAATTTCTTACACATCCAATAATGGGCTTTCGGGTTCGGGTCCGCTTAACCTGACAATTCCGTCGCTAGGAGTAGGGGCAAGCGTGATTTTTACAGTTGTTGTCGATATCCCAGTAAATTTTTCAGGAACTTTAAACAATACAGCAAGTGTAAGCAGTACAACAGCTGATTTAAATCTAGCGAATAATTCAGCAACAGGTTCTACCGTTCCGGTTAATTCTACAGTTGCTAACGATATTTCAGTTACAATATCTAATGCTGTAACCACTTATATAGCTGGTCAAACTTCAATCTATACAATTACAGTTCGCAACTTAGGAACGTCCTCGGCAAATAATGTTTCGGTGAATAGCAGTTTGCCGGCAGATATCACCTCAGCTACGTGGACGGGTAATAGCACATCGGGCAACGGATCTTTGGTCGACGTTATTTCCTCCTTACCCGCTGGTTCTGCAGTACAATATACCGTAACTGTAAATATTCCGGCAAGCTTTCCACAAACAGCTAATTTGGTTTATACTGTAAATGCAGCATTTACTTCAGACACAAATATCGCTAATAATCAGGCAACCGATGTTGATTTGCCGCGACCGTTTGCTGATTTATCTGTTTTAAAGACAGATAATAAAACCACTTATGCTGAAACGCGTTTTGTTGACGATAAAATTGGTGATACAGTACCTGGATTTACGATTGAAGAATTCAATGAGTATGTAGTTACGGTAATTAATAATGGTCCGTCCGATGCTGTAAATGTTTCAGTTATAGATTTGCTTCCGAGTAACCCGATAGCTACCAACACAGCAATAGTTCCATCTGATATGACTTGGGTAGGTCCGAATGGGACTTCGGGGACCGGAACAATGATATCAAATTTACCTTCGCTTGCAGCAGGAGCCACGGTTACATACACAATTAGAGTTCGGGTACCTGCCAATTATAACATAGGTAGTAATAGTAATTTTACCAATACCGCTTCAGTAGCCAGCGACACCCCTGACGGAAATATTGCAAATAACTTGAGTACAGACGTTAACACGCCTGCATCTAGATTTATACTGGTAGAAAATGATCCTGCGAAGTATTCTGTGAATGGTCAGCTTAGCGGTTTAGCAGAAGGTTTTGTTCAAAACGTTTTAGTGCGTTCTAATTGTGCAGAAACAAGTAACTGGCAGTTGTCAAGCGGTCCAAATCCTTTGAATTACTCTGTTGGTTATTTTAATAGAAGAAATTCAGACTTTCCCATACAAGACGGTATCGTTTTAGTTTGCGGTAATGCTATGGATCCAAATGGTGCGGCAGGACCAAACGCTGCAATAGTAGATGGAGGAAATTGGGCAGGCGACACTGATTTTAACCCAGGATTTATGGTGCCACCAGTTGGTATTCCAGCAAATACGACCAATGATGCAGCCTTCCTGAAGTTTAATTTTGTTCCGTCGACAGATAAGCTAAAGTTTAACTTTGTATTTGCTTCTGAGGAATACAGTCAGAACAATTTTGAGTGTACCTATTCTGATGTATTTGCTTTTATTTTGACGGACCTTACTGCTGGAGGACAACCTAAAAATCTTGCAGTTATTCCAAATACGAATATACCCGTAAAAGTAACCACTATTCACCTTCCTGGTTGTGATGGAGGACAAAATCCACAGTGGTTTGGGAAGTATAATTTTAATAATGCCGATGCAACTGTTGCAGCAAACGCTGCGATTAACTTTAACGGACAGACGCGCATTATGCAAGCGCAAGGAGATGTCATTCCTGGACACCAATATTCCATCAAATTGGTAATAGCAAACCAAGGAGACGCTGCGTTGGCTTCTGCTGTATTTATCGAAGGAGGAAGTTTTGATTTTGAATCTGAAATTTCAGGAGCTGCACCATTCGATGATGTCACTGAATTTGAAGGAGGAAATGCCGTTTGTGATGAAGAAATTCGTACGATACAAATTGGCTCTGCACCGCTACCAAATGCTACATACAGCTGGCTTCTTAATGGTGTGAAAATCGATGGAGAAAATCAGTTTCAGCTGCAAGTTTCAGAAAATGGTGTCTATACAGCTGTGATAACTTTTGCGACCGGCTGTAAAAAAACAGATGATATAATAGTCAATTTCACTGATCCAATTCCTACAGCCGATCCCGAGAATATTACCCTAATAAATCCTTTAACACCAACCGTAACATTTAATATTAATCAGACATTACAAGTTTTGAATGGCTTTAGTTCTGCATTGTACGAAGTATCGTATCACCCAGACCAACAGTCTGCTATGGATTTTGCAAATAATATAAATGAAGCAGTTCCATTTGTAGTTAATATCGAAGACTTGCCGCTCACACTGTGGATGCGGATTGGGGATTTAAACTCTACGGCGTTTTGCGCAAAATATAGGCCTTTCGTTTTAGATGTATTTAATCCGACTGGTACAATCTCCTACGATGTAACTACAGGCTGTAGTGCGCCAGGAGTTATCGGTACACCAACACCAAGTGCAGATTTAGAGTCTGGAGGAACATATTTTGCGACACCTTCGGGACTTGCCATCGACCCAGTAACGGGAGTTATTAATTACGAAGCCAGTACACCTAGCAATACTCCTTACAGCGTCGCTTACACTATTCAGGTTTCAGATGATATATCGTACACAACGCCAATAGTTGAAGTATTGGTTGAGAGTTGTTGTATTACTACACTTCCGATCGACTTTCCCGTTTGTTACTCTAATCCTATTACCATCACTGCCACCAGTGATAAGCCAGCAGCTACTTTTAATTGGACCGGCCCGAATGGCTTTACAGCAACTGGCGCTACTATTACCGATTCTGCCGTCCTCCCGCCAGGTACTTATACCTATACAGCTACCGCCAATGATAATGGGATTGATTGTGATTCAGATTCAATTGTTATCACAGTATTACCAGAGGTTACGGCTCAAATAGTGCCAAACAATTTTACGGTCTGTTCGGGGAGTAACACAGCAGTTCAATTCCAAGGTTTAGCTGGTGCAACCATAACATACAACATAAACGGTGGTGCAGATCTAACAGCAGTTTTAGATTCTAGCGGCCTGTTCGAACTAAGCTTCACTAATGTAACGACTCCTTTCACCGTTAACTTAACTAAAGTTGAATTAATTACATCGATAGTTTGTTCTCTTCTAGGAACACCGATTTTAGATACCGTTACAGTTTCAACGGGTGCACCAACTGCTACAATCGGTTCTCCTAATCCGATTTGTGCCGGTAGTACTGCTACAGTGCCAGTTTCCGCAACTCCTAATACTACTGTTAATTTCGAGTATCAGAATTTGTCGGGTACTCAAAGTGGATCAATAGCGATTGATGGAAGCGGGCAAGGTCTTATTACACTAAATAACTTAACTTCGAGTACTACTGTTAACTTGTTAAGCGTTGCAACTGCCGACACCCCACCCTGTACGGCCACGATCACGGGACAATCAGCAGTTGTAACGGTGAATCCGATTCCAGTAGTTACACAATTTACCACAAGTAACAATCTTGTTTGTGCAGGCGATCCGTTTAATTTACTTATTTCGGGTACTCCTAACGCTACAGTAACGCTTTTTGATGGTACTGCTTCGACTCCTGTTCCTTTGGATGCTTCGGGTAATGCGATAGTAAGTATCACAGCAGGTATTAGTACTGCAACTACTTATACTATAACGGGTATTGCTAGTGCCGACACGCCTTCATGTGCCGCTACTACGTTCCCAGCTTCAGTAACAGTAAACGTTATTGCACTGGCTACTATTACGACACAACCTGTTGGTCAGAGTTTGTGCCCAGGAATTACTTCTACTACTTTTACGGTAGCTTCAACGGGCGATTCTGTTACACACCAATGGTTCTATAATGGCAACCCGTTGAGTAATGGCGGACAGTTTTCGGGAGTGGATACAACGACTTTAACAATTTCCAATCCAACGCCAGCCAATGCGGGCGATTATTTCGTGCGTGTGAGCAACAGTTGTGGCAGTATCGATTCTGCTTTAGCTGCGTTGTCGGTAGATCAGCCGATTGTTATCGTTGCACCGTTTATCAGTTCGAATACGATTTGCGAAGGTGATACTCAGGTTTGGACGGTTAATGCCACAGGTCCTGGACTTACCTATCGTTGGTTTAAAGGGACTACACCAATCTCAGATTCAGCTACTGTTAGCGGCAGTCAGACCCAAACCTTAACGATTACCAACGCACAGCTTTCAGACGCAGGTACCTATCGCGTGGAGGTGAATAATAATTGTAACTTACCTCAATTTTCTACAGATGTAACGCTCACAGTAAATAGTTTGCCCCAAATCACAACCCAGCCACAAGCAGACACTGATTATTGCGGAGGGGAAACTCTTACTTTAAACGTTGTTGCTACGGGAACGAATTTAACTTATCAATGGTATTTCAATTCTTTAACGAATCCGATTTCAGATCCTTCGGCACAAACAGCTACATTAATATTAACTGGACTTGCGACAGCTAATTCAGGCAATTACTTTGTGGTAGTTAGCGGCGCATGTACGCCGTCGGTGCAATCAGTTCCGACAACAGTAGTTGTATTGGACGCTGCTCAAGTGGTTACCGATCCGATAAGCCAAACGATTTGCGAGGGTGATACGCTAAATTTAAGCGTAGTTGCTACGGGTTCCTCGTTACAATATCAGTGGAAGTTCAACGGGAATGATATTCCAGGCGCTACGTTAGCTACTTTAAGCATCCCGAACATGACTATAGCGCAGGCGGGTGCATATACAGTATCGGTAGGCAATGGTGGTAATTGTCCGGATGATCTTTCGGCTGCTGCTAATATTGTTGTGAATACCCTACCACAAATCACCACTCAGCCTCAGGCAGATACCGATTATTGCGAGGGCGAGCCACTTACATTAAATGTTGTTGCTACGGGAACGAATCTAACCTATCAGTGGTATTTCAACTCTGTAGCGAATCCGATTTCAGATCCTTCGGCACAAACAGCTACATTGAATTTAACGGCACTTACCGCAGCCAACTCTGGTGATTACTTTGTGGTAGTTAGCGGCGCATGTCCACCAGCCGTTCAGTCGGTTCCAACAGCCGTTGTTGTTTTAGAAGCGCCACAAGTGGTTACCGATCCAGTAGGTGAGACACTCTGCGAAGGCGAAACGCTTAACTTGAGCGTTACTGCCACGGGTTCTGCATTGCAGTATCAATGGAAACGTAACGGAGCTATTTTAGCAGGCGAAACCTATCCTACGTTAACTATCTCTGGAATTACACAAGCTCAAGCTGGAAATTATACCGTTGAGGTAAGTAATGCGGGAGTTTGTCCAGCTGATGAGTCTTTAGCCGCAGTTGTTGTTGTTAATCCAGCGACGGCAATCACGACCCAGCCCTCGAGTGTAACGGCTTGTTTCGGTGAAAACGTCACCTTCCTCGTGCAGGCAACGGGAATCGATTTAAGGTTTCAATGGAGGAAAAATAATGATGTTATTGTGGGCGAGATCAATCCGACGCTAACACTAAGCGCGGTTGATTTCGATGATCAAGCTAATTATACGGTTGTAGTTTCTAGCGCATCGTGTCCGCCTGTAACAAGCAACGTAGCCCGTTTGGCTGTGGTGGCACTTCCACAAGCGAGTATCGCCAACGGATTAGAGCCGAGTATTTGTGCGGGTAATTCGGCTGATGTGATTATCACAGGAACGCCATTTGCGGTAGTTACCTACAGCATCAATGGCGGCGTTCCACAAAGTGTTACACTGAGCGGTTCAGGTACGGCGGTTGTTGCTACAGGCATCATCGAAGAAACGCAGGTGTACCAATTGCTTACCGTGAAGCGCAATGATTTACCGGCTTGTTTGGTAGATTTATCAGCGACTCCGAATACACAAGCTACCGTTTCGGTAACCAACATACCACAACCTAAATTAGATCAAGACGGTTACATCTGTATCTTTAATAACGACCCAACCAACACGAGCACTTATACCTTGGATACAGGTTTACCTAACGACGGTACTTACGATTTCGAGTGGTTTATCGACAACGTACAGCAACCGCAATTCAGCAACTTAGCATCGATTGAAGCCGAGGCTGTTGGATTGTACCGCGTTGATGTAACCGATGTCGCAACAGGATGTACGCGTTCGGCAACGGCGAGTATTACGGCATCGGCGCCACCAACAAGTGTAACCGCTTCGGTTGAAACACTGTTTTTTGCAGAAAACGCTACAGTGACTGTTACGGTAAATCCACCCGGCGAATACGAATATCGACTAAACGACGGTCCGTGGCAAACGAGCAATGTATTTACAGGAGTTCGTACGGTGTTAAGCCAAGACAATACAGGTAATCACACCATTTACGCACGTGACTTACGCGCTTGTGGCGAAGCATTTACATCGATTACTGTAATCGATTATCCGAAATTCTTCACACCAAACGCCGACGGTTATAACGATACGTGGAATATTTCGACTTTAGCTAATCAATTGCAAGCAAAAATCTTTATATTTGACCGCTTCGGTAAGCTCTTGAAACAAATCAGTACAACCAGCCAAGGTTGGGACGGTACGTTCAACGGTGATCCGATGAAAGCGGATGATTATTGGTTCACTATTCAGTATTCTGAAGGTGGAGTTTTAAAAGAATTTAAATCGCACTTTGCATTAAAACGTTAACAATGAATTTTAAAAAGAGGTACCTGGCGCTGTTATTTTTAATAACCCAAATCTCATTTTCTCAAGAAGGTATTCCGATTTATTCAGATTATTTGTCGGATAACTATTATTTGATACACCCTTCAATGGCTGGTGCAGCTAACTGCGCAAAAATACGCGTTACAGCTCGCCAACAATGGTTTGGCGTTGAAGACGCTCCGGCACTTCAAACGGCAAGTTTTAACGGTCGATTAGGCGAGCAATCTGGTGGGGGTATCATCGTATTCAATGATAAGAATGGATATCACTCACAAAGAGGTGTAAAATTAACCTATGCACACCACATTATGTTTTCAAGAAGTGAAGTCGACTTAAATCAGCTTTCATTCGGTATGAATGTTGGTTTAATTCAATCCCAGCTAGACGAGACACAATTCGTAGACTTCGATCCTGTAGTTGGTGGTGTAATTCAGAGAGATTCATATTTTAATGTGGATGTAGGAGCTAGTTACAACTACTTAGATTTTTACACACATTTAACGGTTAAGAATCTGCTGACAAGCTCTCGTGATTTGTATAGCGATATCGAATCTCCAAACTTAAGAAAATTGCTTTTTAGCGCAGGTTATACGTTTGGTGATGCAGATCGTATTTTGTGGGAACCTTCGGTATTGTTTCAATTAGTTGATGAAACGCAAGAAAAGTCTATAGATTTTAACTTGAAAGCGTACAGAAATGTGAGTTTTGGTCAACTTTGGGGAGCTTTGTCTTACAGAAGATCATTTGATTCTGCACAGTTTGAGCAAAACGGTAGCGTTAACAGTCAGCGTTTACAATATATTACGCCTATTGTTGGTGTAAATTATAAGCAGTTTATGTTTGCGTATACGTACTCTCATTTGTTGGGCGACATACAGTTCACAAACGGAGGATTTCACCAAATTACATTAGGTATTAATTTATTCTGTGAGCGCGAGAAGTTTGATTGTAATTGTCCTGCGATCAACTAGAAAAGTTTAGTTATTAATTCAATCCCGGTCTGTTCGATCGGGATTTTTTATTTCTTTATCATGATTATTGAAGTTAGAGGCTTTACTCCCGTCGTTCCCGATAGTTGTTTTCTTGCAGCGACAGCGTGTGTAATAGGCGATGTACAGCTTGGTGCAAATTGTAGTGTTTGGTTTAATGCCGTTGTACGCGGTGATGTAAACAGCATTCGAGTCGGTAATCAAGTGAATATTCAAGATGGCGCCGTTATACATGCCACTTTTGAAAAACATGCAACTAGTATCGGAGATCGCGTTTCAATAGGTCATAATGCCATTGTGCACGGCTGTACAATTCACGATGACGTGTTGATAGGAATGGGAGCCATAGTTATGGATGGTTGTATTGTAGAGTCAAATTGCATAATTGCAGCAGGTGCTGTGGTGACGCAACATTCGAAATTGGAGTCGGGTTGGATTTATGCCGGAGTGCCGGCCAAAGCTGTTAAGCGAATAGATACTTCCGCTTTTTCGGGTGAGATTGAACGAATATCACGAAACTACGTGATGTACAGTTCATGGTTTTCTGAAAAAGATTCGCAGTAATTCGGAACATCTCAACATTTTGATGATACGCGTTTTTCAGTACTATGCATTACTGACATTCGATTTTTAGTAGGCGTAATTGATATAGATTTTAGTGAATCGGAAAGAGAATTTGCTATTTGCAGTATCAATTTGTTTTTTGGAGAGCGCGGGTTTTATGCAATATACCCGCGATATCAGAAACTTTGTTCTATAATTATTGCTTCCGGTGTATTTAGCAAGCTTTTTAAAACGGCGCTCCCTTTATTTGTGTAAAAGGTAAGTTGTGGTTTTTGCGCAGTTGCAAGTAGTTGATTTTGCTCTAATATGGTTTTTGTTTGCCTGGCAACGGCTTCTCCAGAATCGATAATTTTTATATGGCTTGGTAATATATCTTCGATTATGGGTATGAGATAGGGGTAATGACTACATCCTAAAACGAGATAATCTATATTTTGTTCAATCATAGGATTTAGATAAATTTCTAGCAACTCTCTCATTTCGGCACTTTCAATCATCCCGTTTTCAATCAGCGGAACCAAGTTATGGCCAATTTGCTCAATGATCTTGACGTTTTTGTGGCTTTGTACTGCTTTACTAAAAAGCTCGCTATTAATGGTTCCTTTGGTCGCTAATATTCCAATAGTTTGTGTTCGGGAATTTAACGCGGCAGGTTTTATCGCGGGCTCAATGCCTATGAAAGGAATTTCATACTTCGAACGAAGCTCTTTTATGGCGTTGGTTGTAGCCGTATTACAAGCAACTACAATGAGTTTGACGTTTTTCTCTAATAGAAATTCAGTGTTTTTTTCGGATAAATGTATTATTTCTTCCTTATTCTTTTGCCCATAAGGTGCATTTGCACTATCTGCTAAGTAGATCGTGTTTTCATATGGAAGTAACTTGTGGATTTCTTTCCAGATAGAAGTTCCACCCACACCCGAATCGAACAAACCAATTGCTTGAGTACTCATACGACAAAGTTAAAAAAAAACTGCCCGAGGTGTTTCGGGCAGTTTAATAATTAAGGTCTTAACTCTATTAGAAGCCTAGTTCTTTTTTAACATCTGGAGTTAGGTCTGGTCCGTCGGCCAGTAGTAAACCTGCACTATTAAACACATACTGGTATCCTTTAGCTTTACCGACTTTTTGAATAGCTGCCTTTACCTTTTCTTCAATAGGTTTCATAAGGTCGCCTTCTTTTGTGCTTAATTCCTTCTGAGCCGTTTCGCGAAACTCACGGATTCTTTTTTCTAAATCCTGTACTTCTTTTGCACGTTCTTCGTTAATCTTAGCCGATACAGTTTCAGCCTCTTGCTCGTATTTTTTCAAGCGCGCTTGGTATTCATCGACCATCACTTTAAAGTCGTTATCGTACTGCTGACCTAATTTCTCGAGTTGTTTTTGTGCATCGATGTAAGCGGGCATTTTAGTCATCAATTCAGCCACATCAATATGTGCAGATTTGGCTTGTGCGTTCGCGTTTAAAGACACGCCTAAAACCAGTACGGCAGCGATTAGTAAAGTTTTCAATTGTTTCATCATCAAATTAAAATTAAAAAGGTGTTAATTATTATTTTTTGGAGTTGTAGCTCCTTGTTCTTCGGGTTTGGTAGCATCTTTATTTTCTTCCTTAGCCTTTTTTGCTGCTTCTCTCGTAGCAGCCGCTTTTGCTTTACGGTCTTCTAATTCTTGTTTTCGTTTTGCGATAGCAGCATCTCTTTCGGCCAGTTTTGCTTGTCTTTGAGCCTCTCGTGCCGCTATAATAGAGTCTTTATTAACAGTAGGCTTTGGTCTTGCAGTTGCTGTAGAATCTGAACTTGTTTTTTGCTGAACAGCAGATTTTGCATTAGTGTCTGTACCCTTGTCGGAGCCACCTTCCGCAGAAGTTTTTGTTGAAGTTTTCCCGGTTGTTCGTGCTTCTACAGCCGCTTTTCTTTTTGCATCTGCTTCTTCTCGTTTAGCTTGTGCCGCCGCTTTTCTTTCTTCAATCAACTTATCTCTTTGTGCTTTTTTCTCCTCGAGTCTTTTTCGTCGTTCAGCTAGAGCCGGATTTTCATCTTCTAGATTCTCCTCATACTCTTTCTTTTCCTCTTCCTGAATTTCTTTCTTACTCTTCTGTGTGCGTTTAGAAGCTCTAGAAATTGCTCTAATTACTTGATCGCTGATATCAAATCGCTTCGCAGAAAAAATCATCGTTAAATCAGATGATTTATCGAATACAAAATCGTACTTTTTTTGTTCAGCAATATCTTGAATTGCCGTGAATACTTGGTCTTGTACCGGCTTTACCAACATTGCTTTTTGAACGATATAATCGCCTTGTGGGCCGAAGTGTTTTTGTTGAATTGCAGATAATTCGTTTTCCTGAAAAGCAATTTCTTCCTCCTTTTCTTCGATTAATTGTTTCGTGAGTAGGACGCGTTCTTTTGCCAGTTCTTCTTTCAGTTTTGTAATATCGTTCTTTTTGGTTTCAATTTCTTGCTTCCACTTTTGTGCTTTAAGTTCCAATTGGTTTTTGGCCTCGATGTAATCGGGTACATTTTCGAGAATATAGTTCATATCTATATAGCCTATGCGAACGCCTCGACCCGATTGTGCTTGAGCGCTAAATAGAGCGGCTGTTGCAAATAAAAATAAAACCAATTTTTTCATATACTCTATACCTTAAGAAAATATCGTGCCAAATCTAAAATTGTTGTCCAATGATGAAATGGGTTTCCCAACCATTTGCCTGCGTTCTTCCAACCGATGCAGCTCCCGGCGTAGGATCGAAACCATGACCGAAATCGATTCCTAACAATCCAAATGCGGGCATAAATACACGTAAACCAAAGCCAGCAGATCTTTGTAAAACAAAAGGATTGTACTCCTTAAAGCTGTTATAACCTGCACCAGCTTCAATGAAAGTTAACGCATAAATAGACGCAGCACCTTTCAACGTAATTGGATAACGTAATTCTAACGAAAACTTGTTATAAATTGTTGCACCAGGTTGACTTTCATTTCCATTTGAATCGGTAACAATTGGTGTTAACGACTGATTCGGATAGCCTCGTAATTGAATTGTTTCTCTTCCATCAAGCATAAAATTCGCTAAACCATCGCCTCCAAGGAAGAAACGCTCGAACGGAACATCGCCCCTATTTCTATTATAAGCGCCAAGAAAACCAAATTCAGCCAAAGAACGCAATACGAATTTATCATAAATTTTCGTATACCAATCCGCACGCATTTTAATTTTGTAATATTCTAACCAATTGAACTTCTGTTGATCAACTTTTGAAAGATCAGCAGAAGCATCTTCCGGGCCGTCGGCTCGAACCGTTGCATTACGGGTAACTGTTCCGTCTGCAGCAACTAAGTCAACTTGTTTTATATAATCGCCGGGGAAAATCTGACTTCCATCAGCGCCACCAATAACCGTCGTTCCGTTGTTTCTCTGCTTATTTTCAGGCAGATTACCCAGATTAGCGTAGTCTATACCGTTAAAGAGCGAATAAGGTGGTGTGAATTTTGCCGAAATACTGAATTCCGAACCATAAGTTGGAAAAATAGGATTAACACCTTTGTTGTTGCGGGTTAATCCGACCGAATAGGCTAGGTTTCTAGAAGCTCCGTCTCCGAAATTGAATAATCCGACGTTGTAGTTGTTTAAGTCGTAATACTGGAAACTTAGAGATTGCGATAGAACAAACGAATCGTCTGGAACAGTTAATTGCTTGGCAAGTCCTACCGATAAAGTAATGATGTTGAAACTTCTACTTCTATCGACATTGTTGGTTCTGAAATCATTCAAAAATTGTTTTGAATACGATAAAGACGTACTAAAACTTACCGGTTTTTTGCCGCCAAACCAGGGTTCTGAAAAAGACAGGCTGTAGGTTTGGAAAAAGGCACTTCCTTGTAAGCGAAGCGATACGCGCTGACCGTCGCCCATAGGCAATGGAGTGTAAGCCTCTTTTTTAAACATATTCCTTGCAGAGAAGTTGTTGAAAGACAAACCGAGTGTGCCAATAAAACCGCCACCGCCGTAACCTCCTTGGAGTTCAATTTGGCTCGACCCCTTTTCTACAAGATTGTATTCAATATCAACAGTTCCCGCCGCTGGATCAACATTCTTAAATTTTGGATCAATCGCCTCCGGATCAAAGAATCCTAAAGCACCAATTTCTCTAATTGTTCTGATGATAGCGTCTTTGTTATACTTCTGACCCGGTTTTGTGCGCAACTCTCGGTAAATTACTTTATCGTTAGTTTTATCGTTACCAACAACAGAAATTTTATTAAAATACGCCAGCGGACCTTCGACAATTCTAATTTCAAAGTCTATCGTGTCGTTGTACGTTCGCGTTTCTACGGCATTGATGTTCGAAAACAAGTAGCCGTTATTTTGATACAAGTTTGTAATATCTTCATTATCAGGTTTGGTCGGATCACTAATTCGCTTCTCCAACAAAACGCCGTTGTAAACTTCACCTTTCTTAATTCCCAAAAGTCGATTCAACTGTTGGTCTGTGTAAACCGAATTTCCTAAAAATTTAATATTTCCAAAGTAGTATTTTCTACCTTCTTCTACTTGAATTTTTATAGAAAGGCGGTCTTTCTTTTCACTGTATGTTACAGTATCAGAAATAATACGAGCATCTCGAAATCCTCTTGATGTATACGCTTTTACGACTTCATCTAAGTCTTCCTCGTATTTGTCCTTTATATATTTTGATCGTTTGAAAAGGCGAATCGGATTAATCTTCTTGGTATTCTTCATCGCCTTTCGAATCTTAGCGTCGGAAAGTTTTTCATTGCCGTCGATTTCAATGCTGCTAATTTTTACCTTATCGCCTTTGTCGATGTTAATCAGCATGTTAACCAAATTGCCTGCAGTTGTGTCCGGAATAGTTCGAACAATAGCTTTTGCTTTATAAAAACCTTCTTTTCGATATTTGTTCTCGATGTAATTGCGCGTAGTGGTAATTAAGTTCTCGTTTACAATTTTTCCTTTCGTAAGTCCGTTGTCTTTTATAAGTGTTTCTGCTTTTCCCTTTTTTACACCGTTGATTTTCACATCGTTTAACTTCGGTAACTCAACTAAATTCAAGTTTAGCCAAATGGAATCATTGCTTGTCTTTTCTATGTAAAAATCGATCTCGCTAAACAAACCAAGCTTTCCAAGTTTTTTGATAGCTGTACTTAACTCCTCTCCAGGAACCGTAATTGGTTTTCCTTTTTCAAGCCCAGCATAAGTCGTTACAACTTGAGCATTGTAAGTAGTTTTACCGGTTACAGATACGTCAGCAAGTATGTAGGTAGAGCCTTTGTCAAAATCAGGTCGAATTTGTGCCTGAACGGCTAAAATTCCAAAGAAAAAGAGGGCAAGGGAGACAAATAGTAAATTCTTGTTTAACACTAATGTTTATTTTAGTTGTTCGCTGGTTTTTCCAAATCGGCGCTCGCGTTTCTGGAAACTTTCCAAAGCTTCATATAAATTCTCTTCATTAAAATCAGGCCACAGCACATCTGTAAAATAGAGCTCTGCATAAGCGAGTTGCCACAACAGAAAATTACTGATGCGATGTTCGCCACTAGTTCTGATTAATAAATCAACATCTGGTAATGAACGCGTGTAAAGATGCTGATTTATAATTGTATCGTTAATATCGCTTTCGCTGATTATATTATTTTTAACTTTCTCGGCAATTTTCTTAACAGCCTGTGTGATCTCTTCGCGTGACCCGTAACTCAATGCAATGGTGAGTGTTAGTCTTTTGTTGTTGGCTGTTTTTTCAATTACTTGAATTAACTCTTTTTTAGCTGCTTTCGGCAACATATCGATATTCCCAATTGCCTCCAGCTTCACATCATTTTCAACAAGAGTGTTTAGTTCTCGACGAAGCGATTTTATCATCAATTTCATCAATAAATCGACTTCCAACTTCGGGCGTTTCCAATTTTCAGTACTAAAAGCATACAGCGTTAAATTCGGAATACCAATTCGCGCACAAGCCTCAATCACTAGCTTTACTGTGTTGGTTCCATTTTCATGTCCGATTGACCGCGAAAGCCCTTTCAACTTTGCCCAACGCCCATTGCCGTCCATGATAATGGCGAGGTGCTGAGGCAGTTTTGCAAAGGTGGGTGTGCTTTTTTCGCTCATAATTATTCGGGACAAAAACAAGGATTGTTGCCAAAAGTATAAGTTAGCGAAAGCAATGAAAACATAAACCAATCGTTGCTATTCGTATTTCCAAATTTTATAGCGTCGGTGATGTCGGGATTAGATGCGTCTAAATTGTCGGTATATGTATAGCGAGCGCCAATCTCAGCAGCTAATACCCAGCGGGGCGAAATATTGGCTTTTACGCCAACAACCATCGGAATGGCTAAACCAAATTTCTTTTTATCGTATTCGGTACCCCCGTTTATGAAGTACTGATTGTCGTAACGAACAGCACTTAAACCGCTGTAAATGTAGGGGGTAAGTTGTGGGCGTAGCGAATGCAAGTCGAATGGAAAAAAATTAAACTCCAAACCCAATGAGAGCTCTTGAGTTGTAGTTCGGAAGGAATAGCCACGATCTCTTCGCGAAGGAACCTTCGAGTCGCGGTCGTTTGAAGCAAGCGTTGTTTGTGTGAACGAAGCACGCCAAGCATGACGCGGACTCTTATTCCACTTGTACAAAATTCCACCTGCAAGTTTGTTCGGTTTAAAATAATCTGTCGGACCAATATCGCCTACGTAGTTACTGCCGCCTAATGCCAACCCAATCTCATGGATTTGTGCAGTAGCGGAAGTTGAGAAAACAAGATATATAAGCCCAAAAATTATCTTTTTCATCCTTGAAAAAATGCGTGCAAATATAACAATAAAGAAATGTTAAAATGGCCCAATTCGTTTAAATATCAGACGTAATCAAAATGCCTGTCGTTAAACTGCGCCGACATCTAAAACGGCGTACTTCGCGCATTCGTATTTTGGGAGTAATTATTTTCGGAATGAAATTGCTTTATTCTGTTTCGACGTGCTCATTGAAACTCGGTAGCAACCCACCGTCTTTCCACTGATATGCGCGCGTAACCACAGTTTTATTAATCCACTCGGTAGCTTCATCAACGAGTTCGTTGGTTTCGGAATAGAACAGTACCGTACCGTCTTTTCCACCTTCGTCTGTTGGGAAAATGAGTTTTTCTTCCTTCGCATAAACATCGGCGTCGAATAAAGCAACTAGATTGGCTATGAGCGCTAATTTCGATGGCGACCAACTGTAATACGCTATGCCACCATTCATGCCACAAGCTTCAGCGTAAAAGTCTATAATCAATAATTTTTCTACGTCAGTTAATCCCTTGTTATCACTCAAGTATATGCTGAATGACTCAGCGGGTAAAGGCTCTTTTACCTCATTTAAAACAGTTTTGTTCGCGTAAACTTCTTTAATGGTTATTCCATGAATTGTGTCTTTCGGACTATTCAACTTAAACAAAAACGAGGTTTCCTCTTTTTCGTAAACCAATTTTTCAAAAGCCAAGGAAGAAGAACGCACATAACCCGTTTTTCCGCGAAACCGCACTTTAATAAATGGAGGGTTTGTTACTCGCAAACTTTCTTTGATTAAATAATCGGTTTCTAAGGTCAACGCTTCTCCTAAAGGAATTTCCATCAATGTTTTGGACGACAAATTTGCCTCAGCTTTCAAAGCACATGTCTCGTCGAAAACATAAACTTTTTCGCCTTTTTTAATGGGTTCGTAAACGCCAAAAACTTTTTCGGATTCTTGAGCAAAGCTAAAGTTGTTCAAGAAAATGAAAACAACAATGAAAATATAGTTTTGCGCACGCATAGATGCTGTTTGTAAAGCTGTTAATTACGCTTGTCTTCTCCCCAAAGCAATTTTTCGCGCAAGGTTTTTAAGAAGGTTTCTTCGGGGAATTCAATCATTTTTAAAGTAAAAGCTGCCTTTTCGATGATGAGTTCCGTTTCGTTTTGCACTGAAAAGCTTTGCGCATCTAGCGAAACTAAATGCTGCGATTCTCTTCCGCTAACTCGTAAACGTATTTGTGTCGAGTCGGGAATAACCATCGGACGCGCATTCAAATTGTGTGGTGCAATGGGTGTAATCACAAATCCCGCAACGGCAGGTGTTAATATGGGTCCGCCGCAACTTAACGAATAGCCCGTAGAGCCCGTGGGCGTTGCAATTATTAAACCATCTGCCCAATACGATGTGAGAAATTCGTCATTCAAGAACGTATCGACGGTAATCATCGATGCGCTGTCTTTGCGATTTACCGATATTTCATTCACCGCAAAATTGGTTTGTATACCCGAATCTGCTGGTAAACTTCCGTGGAGCTGCAATAAGCTGCGTTCGGAAATGCTGTATTTTCGGTCGAGTACTAACTGTAAAAATGCGTCGATATCTTCTTTCGGAACTTTCGCTAGAAATCCCAACCTGCCCGCATTCACGCCTAAAATCGGAATGCCTTTGTCCTGTACCAATAACGCCGCACGCAAAATCGTACCATCGCCACCAATACTCAACATCAAATCGGTGTTGGGTTCTAAATCGTCGGATTTTGTAAAAGTGCGGTAACTTTTTTTGAGAATTCCCTTTTCGTACAACAGGGTCAAAAACGTTTCTTCTATAACTAAATCTACGTGATTGGCATTTAGGAAAACAAAGATGTCGCGAATGATGGGTTCGGTGCTGTTTTGGTAGTATTGACCGTAGATCGCAATTTTCATAAGCAGATTTTTACAGCTTAAATATTTAAATACCGATCTAAATACTCCGAGCGTTCGCGCAAGTTATTCAAATAGTCGTCTTCTTCGTGTTTGCTCACAATTTCGTATTCGTACCGTCGGAAAGTGGCAATCAGTTCGTTTATACTTCCTTGCGAAACTTTTACTGTAATTTCCGCAAACTGATTGTCGAGGTACGAAATAAAAGCACCTAAAAGCTTCACGTTGTTGCTTTCAACAATCTGTACAATTTGACCCATGCTGTAATCGCGCACGTCTTTTTTCACCACCAAAATACCACCCGATTCTTTTAAAAAAGGCGTTTCGTGAAAAAGCGAAGTTACCTCGGTTAATTCGTAATAACCGGCATAGCGATTCTCATCGGTAAGTACCGGAACAACATTGGTGTGATTTTTCGCAAAAACCTCAAGCACATCAAGCCAAAACATGGAATCGCGAACAAAAAAGCCTTCTAAACTGTATTTATAATCCGAAACGATTTTAGACGTATCGAAAGTTTCGGCGTCTTCCGCAGCAATCGAACCGATGTACACATCGTCTTCCAATACCGGAAAGTGCGAAAAAAGTTGCTCAGCAAAAAAGTCTTGAACGCTTTCAATAGACTCATTTGCAGCAAATGGCTTCAAATCTTTCGACAATAAATTTCCTATTTCAGTCATGTGCTGTCTTTACCTCTGCAAAATAATTAAAAATACGCGAATCACAGGACGAAAGGTTTTAATTTTGGCAGACTTTTAATAATGCCGATATGACAAAACTGAGTGTGAACATAAATAAAATTGCCACCTTGCGTAATGCACGCGGAGGAAACGTACCCGATGTTTTAAAAGCAGCCGCTGATATCGAACGATTTGGAGCGCAAGGCATCACCATTCACCCGCGGCCCGATGAACGACATATTCGCTATCAAGACGCGCGCGACCTAAAGAAAATAGTAACTACCGAACTCAATATCGAAGGAAATCCGGAACAGTCGTTTATCGATTTGGTTTTGGAAGTGAAACCACATCAGGTCACTTTAGTTCCCGACGCACCCGACGCCATTACTTCAAATGCCGGTTGGGACACAATTACGCACAAAACCTTTCTTTCCGAAATGGTTCAACTTTTTAAATCACACGGTATTCGAACCTCGATTTTCGTTGATCCTGTTTTGGAACTAATCGATGGCGCAGCAGCTACAGGTGTCGATCGCATCGAATTATATACCGAAGCGTACGCAAAACACTTTCCGCAAGATCCCAATCAGGCCATTGCCAGTTATGCCGCTGCGGCCAAACGTGCGAACGAATTACAACTCGGCATCAACGCCGGTCACGATTTAAGTCTAGAAAACATACAGTTTTTCAAACAACATATTCCGGGCCTGCTCGAAGTGAGTATCGGACACGCGCTCATCAGCGAAGCCTTGTATCTCGGTCTCGATAATGTCGTAAACATGTATTTACACCGACTAAAATGAATCCAATTTTAAATAGTATCATTACCGGAAACGGAACGCCCTTAGTTATTATTCACGGATTTTTAGGAATGTCCGACAATTGGAAAACCTTCGCCAATCAAATGGCCGAACGCCAATTTCAGGTACACGCCGTGGATTTGCGCAATCACGGTAAAAGCTTTCACAGTGCCGATTGGAATTACGATTTTATGGTAAACGATTTGTACCAATACATGCAAGCCCATAACATAGAGAAGGCGCACATACTTGGGCATTCCATGGGCGGAAAACTTGCCATGATTTTTGCCGCTGCGTATCCAGAATTGGTAAACCGACTCGTAGTGGCCGACATTGCACCAAGGTATTACAAACCCCATCACGACGATATTTTAAACGGACTCGCAGCCGTTGATTTTTCCAAAAAACCAAGCCGTCAGGAAGTCGACGAGCTGCTCCAAAGTTATATTCCCGATTTTGGAACACGGCAATTTCTGCTAAAGAGCTTGTATTGGATAGAACCCGGACAACTTGCTTTCCGATTTAATCTACCCGTTTTTCTTGCCAATAAAGAAGCTGTTGGTACACAAGTGAATCCCGATGCGCGCTTCCAGATGCCGACGCTGTTTGTGCGCGGCGGCGAATCAAAATATATCCAAGAACGCGACGAAGCCGACATTCAACGGCAGTTTTCCGACGTGCGTATCGAGACTATTGCAGGTGCCGGACACTGGCTACATGCCGAAAAACCAGCCGAGTTCTTTCAAATCGTTTCCTCTTTTTTACCTTCGTAATATGAAATTTATCATCAAACTGGTTATCTCGGCCATTTCGGTTTTATTGCTTAGTTATTTGCTGCCTGGTGTGCGCGTAACCGATTTACAAACGGCACTCATCGTGGCACTGGTATTAAGCTTACTCAACATGTTTGTAAAGCCCATTTTACTTCTGGTTACTTTACCCATTACCATTTTTACGCTCGGAATCTTTCTACTGTTCATCAACACCATCATTTTATTGATTTGCGATGTGCTTGTCGACGGTTTTACATTAAACAATTTCTTGGCGGCCTTTGTATTCAGTCTTTGCTTGTCGCTGGTTCAATCGCTGACGTCGAAATTGTTATAATACCAATTAGACATATAAAACAGTCCAATAAAAATTGTTTTTAAGCCATAACTGCTTTAAAAAAATCATCCATAGCGCTGCTATGCAACATTTTTTTGCATTGTTCTGCCTCAAAAACAAACTTTTTTCTCTGGCTTTTTTTATAAATCCAATTGGTATAAACAGAACGAGTCTGAATTGCGATTTGTAGAAGAAATTCTACTGTTTTATCCGTACCTTTAAGTTTGTTTGGAAGCAGTTTTAGCTGAAACCGCTGTTCCAGTGATCACCAACTTTATGGAAAAAGCAACCACTTCTCAGATAACGATCGACAATTATTTGAAAAACCACTACATGCACCGCAGCAATTGGTTGCGCGCTGCTGTTTTAGGTGCCAACGACGGTATTATCTCTATTTCGAGTTTGGCCGTGGGCGTAGCTGCGGCTGGAACCGGTCGCGAGGCCATTACCTTAGCCACTTTTGCCGGTTTGGTAGCCGGAGCACTTTCAATGGCGGCAGGCGAGTACGTTTCGGTGAGTTCGCAAACCGATACCGAGCACGCCGATATTGCACGTGAAAAAGACGAACTCCGCGAACAACCCGAAGCCGAACTCGAAATTCTAACCCAAATTTTTGAAAAGCGAGGCTTAAAACGCGAAACGGCACGTTTAGTTGCCAACGAATTAACCGAAACCGACGCACTTGGCGCGCACATTCGCGAAGAGTTGGGCATTAACGAAATATCGCAGGCCAATCCCATTCAGGCGGCTTTTGCCTCGGGAGCAGCGTTTACTACAGGTGGTTTGTTGCCGCTACTCGTGGTTTTACTGGCGCCACTGTCTGCTATGCAATACAGTTTGTACGCAAGCACGCTGCTTTCACTTATGATTTTAGGAATCGTCTCGGCGCGTGCAGGTGGCGCAAATGCTAGAAAAGCTGTTTTGCGAATTACCATTTGGGGAGCCATTGCCTTGGGCTTGAGCGGTCTGGTGGGCTATTTGTTCGGTGTTAGCGTGTAGCAACTATTTAGTCTGACTTAAAAAAGAAGCGATTTTGCCATTTTGTAAAGCAGTACACAACAAATAAATGTACTTTTAAGTCGGAAGTTTTTTGAATGTTATTTTTTGTAACGCGTTGTTTTTATTTATGTTATCATTTGTAAGTCAACGATTTGCTTGAATAAGTATCAGATTATTCTTCTTGTTTTTAATTTTTAATTTTAGTTTTATGAATGCAGCACATTGGCATTTAGCCTTAAATCACTTGCCATTAATTTTACCTATTGCCGGAATTTTGGTTTTGGGTATTGGTTTTTTCACCAAATCAGAAGTCGTAAAGCGCACCGCACTCTTTTTATTTGTTGTGGGCGCTTTAACCACTTTAGCGGCCATGCGCAGTGGAGAGGAAGCCGAAGAATTTGTAGAAGAACTAGCAGGCTTTTCGCACGATTATATTCACGAACACGAAGAGGCGGCCGAGCGTTTTGCACTAGTGGCTTATGCTTTGGGTGCAATTTCGCTCTTGGGTTTATGGGCCAGCTACAAACGCAAAGGCTTTGCTCGCGCTATTTTTATTGCTGCTTTTCCGGTAGCATTGGCAGCGCTTTGGATGGGTCGCGAAACAGGCACGAGCGGAGGTGAAATTCGCCATACCGAAATTCGTGAAACGGCTTCGCAAACGCCAGCAACAACCGAATCGCACGAAGGGGAAGAAGCACACGAATAATTATTTTTTGGGTGTGCCGCCGCAAACGCAACGACTCCAAAGAACGTGAGTAACTGCGGCGTCGCGCCCTTTGTTGCAATTCCGGTACGGGCGCAGCAGCGTTTATAGCTCGCGCTACGGGCTCCCGCTGGTCGCCGTATCGCTCCCTAAACGCTAAGCTGCGCCCGTTCCTGCATTTCCACGACGGTCGCTCACACGGCAATCGTTACCGAAACGATACGTCTTTTGGCGCACGTTTTTCTGCGTGAAGGGCAGCAGCGGAAAACAATTTTACTACTCCTCAAATTGTTATTATTTTAAGTTTAGATCAAGATTTAATTTACGTTTTATTTATTTTTAATTTTATTACTTCTAAATTGCATTGCGAATAATTAAGCTGAAGCAATTTTTTACGCTCTTGTTCATATTACCTATTCTAATCTCTTAAACTTTATGGATTATAAAGAAGAAAATAAAATTCCAAATGTTGTTAATGATCTGTTTTATGAATATCAAGTCGATGCTAAACCCTTTTTGAAATGGGTAGGCGGAAAAAGACAATTGCTTTCTCAATTTGAAGAGCTTTATCCAGAAGATTTGAAGTGCAAGCGGATTCAACATTATTTTGAACCATTTGTAGGAGGTGGAGCGGTTTTTTTTGATGTAGTTCAAAAATATGAAATAAAGAACGCGTATTTATATGACATCAATGAAGAACTAATTTTAAGCTACCAAGTCATTCAAAAAGATGTAATTAAGCTTTTAGAATTTCTACATAAATACGATAAAGAGTACAAAAAGTTAAATGAAAAGAAACAGCAAGAGTATTTTTATGAATTAAGAAATTCATATAATCTTAATCGATTTAATATTGATTATAATAAATACTCAGATAACTGGGTACCGCGCGCAGCTCAGACAATTTTTTTAAACAGAACTTGTTTTAATGGATTATTTCGATTTAACTCTAAAGGAGCATTTAACTCTCCTCAAGGGAAGTATAAAAATCCGAAGATTGTCGATGAAGCTAACTTATTGAATGTTTCTAAACTTTTAGAAATTGCTGTAATAAAGAGAGCAGATTTTAGGGAGATTAGACATGATATGCGCGAACATTCCTTTGTATATTTTGATCCTCCGTACAGACCGATAAGTGAAACCGCTAGTTTTACATCGTATAGTAAGTTTAATTTTGAAGATGACGAGCAAATTCAACTTGCAAGTCTTTTCTTTGACCTACATAATCAAGGTCATAAATTGATGTTAAGTAATTCAGATCCTAAGAATGTCAACCCAGATGATAATTTCTTTGAAACTATTTATTCGAATTTTAAAATTTCGCGAGTAGATGCAAAACGATCAATAAATTCAAATCCAGATAAAAGGAATACTATTAAAGAGATTGTAGTTACAAACTATTAGGTAAAAATGGCACAAGGAAAAAATGCAAATACAAGTGGAAATCAATTAGAAACTGCGGTTATTGCTGTTTTGACAAAAAAGGGATTTGAATTAGAAAATTATCGCGTTTGGGAATCTAAAAAGGAACAATACGGTGACGAGCTACTTCTAAAAAATGTTCCTTTTGAGACTATATACGGACATAGAGGAAATACTGAATTTTTGTTGGTTTCTAGCAAATATAATCTTAGAATCAGAATCGAGTGTAAATGGCAGCAAAGGTCAGGTTCTGTTGATGAAAAGCTTCCTTATCTTTATTTAAACACGATTGAAACTATGCCAGAGAAGCATATTATGATTCTTATTGATGGTGACGGATTCAAAGCGGGTGCAAAAACTTGGTTAAGAAAAGCAGTGAAAGAAAAGCTCTATACAAATGAAACTAATAGAGATAAAGTGATTATGGTTTTTTCACTTGCTGATTTCTTCACTTGGGCGAATAAAACATTCGTGTAGTATCTTAGGGCGCACGTTTCTCTGCGTGAAGGGCAGCAGCGGAAAACAATTGCAGCCGTTTTGCCAAAACCGACGCCGCTGCATTTGCGACCAACGGAAGCACAAGGAAGCGGCAGACGGTTGGCGAAAGGGCAAAATTTTTGTAGCGTATGACCTGACGGCGGTGGATATATTTCTTTTGGGCGCACAATCGTCCGCCGGCACGCCCAAAAACAGAGGAAAGCGCAAGGGCTAAAAAATCGATTTGAATTAACGCGAGTTCGATATAAAAATTGAAGTTAGAAGTCATTTAAACCGTTGATTTCAAGGCGTATTTTTTTAGGATACCGAGGTATCCCAAAAAAATACAACGACGAAAGCGACCGTTTAAATGGCTAGCTTTAAAGTGGTAAGCGACGATTTTTTATAAGTATAATGAAACCTTCATTTTACGCGATCTAACAAAGATTTTTATGTTGAACTCACGTTAATTACTATTTTTGCCGCACATAACATGCAAAATGACTTTAAAAAAGGCCTACATACTTATTTTTAGTATTTTAATCATCGATCAAGTTTCGAAGATTTACGTAAAAACGCATTTTCTGCTTCAGGAGAAAATTCATGTTACGGGTTGGTTTAAGTTGTTCTTTATCGAAAATAGCGGCATGGCGTGGGGTACCGAAATTCCAGGCGATTACGGGAAATTAGTGCTTACTTTGTTTCGAATTATTGCAGTATTTGGCATCGGTTGGTGGCTGTACGATTCTACGCGTAAAAAAGCCAGTAGTTACTTAATCGTTGCCATTGCACTCATTTGGGCTGGCGCATTTGGAAACATCATCGACTCGGTGTTTTACGGCGTGTTTTTCAGCGAAAGTACCACAACCGATTTAGCGGTTTTTATGCCAGCCGAACCTTACGGCAGCGTGTTTCATGGCAAAGTAGTTGATATGCTGTACTTTCCGTTTATCGAAGATTATGTACTTCCAGAATGGTTGCCTATTTGGGGCGGGAAAACCTTTACTTTTTTCAATGCCATTTTTAATTTCGCCGACATGGCTATCTCGACAGGCATTGGTATTTTGTTGGTTTTCAACAAAAAGTCGTTTGCTCCACCAGCAGGCGAGGGGAACTAGCCCTTTAATTCATTCGTTTTTCCGTTAGGTATTTCCAGTAGCGGCGCGGTACGTGTTGCAAGTGCAATTTCATGTTTTTGCGCGCCGGAATGTTCGTGCTTCTAAAATAATCGTTCCATAATAAGGCGTACAGATTTTCCTTTTCGTGAAGCAATTCTTTGTCTTTCATCTTCGGCGCGTGCTCAAAAACTACTTCGGTAACCTGATTCAAATCGTAGTAAAAGCCGTAATTTCTTCTCAAGTCGTAGATAATCCATTTTTGGTCGGCATAGCGGTTTTTGAAAAAATAAATTACGAGCGGAATGACGTTAAAATCGGGTTCTACGCCTGCGTAAAATAAGCCGTCGGCCGTTTCTTCAAAGCGAATAAATGCTTTCATGCGGTGCCGCTCGCGACTCACACTTTTGTCGATTTTTGTCAATGCCATCAACGCCGGATGTCCGTAATTATTTTCGATGTTCTCGGCACTGTCGAAACAGTAGCAAATAAATTCCAAAATGTTTTGAAATGCGTCTTCGAGTTCCGACAAGAAACAGCAGTACAAGCGTTGTTGCCAGGTTATAGAGATTTTTTTTTGCAACGCTGTCCAAACACGGTTCGCTTTTTCATCGGTGGTTTGCACGTGGTGTATTTCCGAGAGCAATTGCGGTTGGTGCTTTTGCTCGGACTCGAGTTTAACGTCTTTAATTTTGCGTTCGTATGTATCGAATACGGCGCTTAAAATTCCTTCAAAACTTCCGTCGAAAACAAGTATGGTCATGAGAACAGACTCAATTGATTTTGCGGCGTTTTCAAATACTTGCTGTTCGAATCGCCGAGGATTTGCGCTTTTACCTGATGCGGTTCGGGGTTTGTTAACTGCATTACGCTGTCGGCGCAACGTATAAAATGCTTGGCTCGATTGTAGGCAATGCCCATTTTTCGAAGTTGGTCGGAACGCAAACGGCCAAATTTACGTGCTTGCACAATTTTTTGTGCCGAACCTACGCCAATTCCGGGAACACGTAAAATCATGTAGTAATCGGCGGTGTTTACGTCGACTGGAAACAAGTCGGGATTTCGCAAGGCCCAGCTCAATTTCGGATCGATATCTACGTCGAGATGCGGGTTGTTTTCGTTGAGAATTTCACGTACGTTAAAACCGTAGAAACGCATAAGCCAATCGGTTTGATACAAACGATTTTCGCGAAGCAACGGCGGCTGCGAACCAATTTGCGGCATTCGCGTGTCGTAACTAATCGGAATATAACCGGAATAGTACACGCGTTTGAGATCGAACGAGCGGTAGTATTGATCGGCCGAATACATGATTTCCATGTCGGTTTCGGGTGTAGCGCCAATAACCATTTGCGTGCTTTGTCCAGCGGGCACAAATTTGGGTGTCGATTTGATGAGCTTTTTTTCGTCTTTAAACGCAATGATGCTGTTTTTGATGAATCCGAGTGGTTTTTTTACTTCGTCGTGCGATTTTTCGGGCGCCAATAATTTGAGGCCGTTTTCGGTAGGCATTTCTAGATTAATGCTCATCCGATCGGCATATAAACCAGCTTCGGTGAGTAGTTCTTCGCTGGCGCCAGGTATGGTTTTCAGGTGAATGTAGCCGTTGAATTTGTGTTCGAGTCGGAGTTTCTTGGCGATTCGCACCAGACGTTCCATGGTGTAATCGGCGTTTTTGAAGATACCCGAACTGAGAAAAAGTCCTTCGATGTAATTGCGTCGGTAAAAACTCATGGTAAGATCAACGACTTCATCAACGGTAAAAGCCGCACGTTTTACATCATTTGATTTTCGCGAAACGCAAAAGGCACAGTCGTAAATGCAATGGTTGGTGAGTAAAATTTTGAGCAAGGAAACGCAGCGTCCGTCTTCGGTATAGGTGTGGCAAATACCGGAAGCGCTGGAGTCGCCCAAGCCTTTATTGGTATTTTTTCGGTTGCCTCCGCTTGATGAGCACGAAACGTCGTATTTCGCTGCATCGGCAAGTATGCTCAGTTTTTCTCTAATCCGATCCCACATACAATTTGTTTTGGAACAAATTACAAAACAGCGTTTAAGTGCTTTGGGAACAATTGTTAAAAGTTAAAGAAAGGGTTTATTTTGAGAAAAAATGTAGCAAAGTTGACAATTACTCTTTAATCGTACACATTGTACACATACCGCACGTCGCTGTAATTCACATAAATTTGTTTGCGATTGTTTTGCTTTTTGCGGGTAATAATATCAATTTCGACCTGTGCGCCGTCTAAATTTGCACACCGAAATCCAATGATAATATCTTCGTCGGTTTCTATTTTTTCGGCGTATTCCATGATTTCGAAAACCTGAATTTCTTTTGAGGCTATAGTAATTCGTTCCTTTTTGCCATCGAGCGTAATCACCACGGTCGATTCTTCAAAAGGTGTCCAATCGCTCCAGGAATCGTTATCTAAGCGTTCGGTTATACTAAAACTTGTTGCTTTAAATCGGTACACCTGAGCCTGAAGTAGGGTGGGTAAGCAAAGCAGAAACAACAAACAAAATTTTCTCACAATTCGATTATTTTTCGTTCACAAAGATATCATTTGCGCGGTCAGTATCTGCAACAAATCCATCGGGATCTAGTTGCACGCGTTTTAAATCTGCAAACAAAACGTTTGTTTTAATTCGGTATTGTGGTTGTGCCCAAGGCCAGTCGACTTGTACGCTTCCTTTAAACTTCGGATTGCCGTGCATTTCCCGAATTGGAATGCAGTAGTATTCAGAGGTGCCATTTTTTAACTCCACGAGTATCTGTTGCGGCATAGGCATTAAGCCTTTTCGCGTTACAAGTATTTCGGCGCGACCGTTTTCGTCGGAAGTTGCCGTTACAGCGTAGTCTATTTTATTGGTGGTTTGCGTCCAATCGGTAACAAACCAATCGAGTTGCACATTGTTTTGTTTTTCCAAGATTCGTACCAAATCGTTGGGCGTTGGATGTTTGAATTTAAATTCGTTAAAAAACGTTTTCAAACCTTTCGTCAATTGTTCTTTACCAAGTAAAAATTGCAATTGCGTCAAGAAAAGCTGCCCTTTAAAGTAGGAAGCCACGCTGTACGAACGATTTTCCTCAAACCGATCGGCATGCGTTGTTAAAGCCTGCTCTTTACCGGAAGTTTGCAATTTCGCAACAGCGGTATAAGCGGCTGTAAACGGATTCACAGCGGTGTTTTTCTTCAGTTCGGCTAGAGCTAAATCTTCGATGTATGAGGTAAATCCTTCATCCATCCAAGCGTATTTACTTTCGTTACTGGCCAACAAGCCTTGAAACCAAGCGTGTCCCATTTCGTGGGCGGTAACTCCCAACAAACCGTCGTATTTGCCTTCTCCCAAAATTAGTGTACACATTTGGTATTCCATACCGCCATCGCCACCTTGAATGATGCTGTATTGCTTGTACGGATACGTTCCAATGAGTTCGTTATAAAAATTCATCACACGAACGGCATCGGGTTGCAATCGTTTCCAGTTTTCTTTAATCGCCGGATTGTCTTTGTATAAAAAATGCAAAACCGTTCCGTTGTCGAGTTTTGCTTGGTCGTGGATGTACTTATCGTCGGCTGCCCATGTAAAATCGTGCACTTTTTCGGCTTTAAAATGCCAAAGCAATTTACCATCGGGGCGAACTTTCTGTTTGAAGTTTGTTGCGTAACCGTGGCCAATTTCGTTCGGATTTTGTAAAATACCTGTTCCGCCAATCGTATAGTTTTTATCGATTGCAATCGTCACATCAAAATTGCCCCATTCGCCGTAAAACTCACGAGCAATGTACGCGTTAGCATGCCAACCCTCGGTGTCGTAAGCGGCAATTTTTGGATACCACTGACTCATCGAAATGGCAATTCCTTCTTTGTTGTTGCGTCCGGAGCGACGAATTTGCACCGGCAACTGACCGTTAAAGTTCCATTTAAACGTCACTTTTTCTCCCGCTTTTATCGGTTTAGCGAGTAGTAATTGAGCTAAAGTGCCTTTTTGAAGTACGGTTACTTTTTGTCCGTTGCAGCTCACATCGACTAGCTCGAGCAAACCAATTTCGCTGGGCTGTAGTTTGGCAATCCGGCTTTCAAATCGTTCTTTATCACCTTCTTTGATACTGGTTGCCATGCGCCGGTCGGGATCAACAATATTCTGTAAACGAATATCCATTTCGCTCCCAGGTTGAAACGCATTCGGGTACAAATGAATAAATACAGTTTGTAAATCGTCGGGCGAATTGTTGGTGTACACCACAGATTGTTGCCCTGTGTACTTGTAGGTTTTTACATCAAAATCGACGTTTATTTTGTAGTCAACGTGTTGTTGCCAAGGGTTGGTTCCCTGAGCAATAGCGGCACTACTGAAAAAAAACAGCGCAAAGAAGCATCTAATCATCGGTAAGTTGAATTAGCTGTTTGTAAAAAGAGCCGCTTTTCAGCAGCTCTTTTCGAAATAATATTAACCTTTTATCTCCTTTATTTTTCCTTTCGAAACTTGCTCGGCCATTTGTAATGCTTTATACGCATTCACAAACTTCCCGCTTACCGAAAGTGTTTTGTATTCTTTCGGACTTCCATCTTCGCCAGCCAAAACTTTCTGGTCGACCTGAGTTCCCGAAGCCATAATAATTTGCTTCACTTGCTTAGCCGATAATTTTGGATAATACGAACGAATTAAAGCCGCAACACCAGCAACGTTTGGCGAAGCCATAGAAGTACCTTGCAAAAATTGGTACGATTCTTTTGGAGTCGTCGCGTAAATCTGAACTCCCGGTGCAAAAATATCTACATTTAATTGTCCGTAGTTTGAGAAATCAGCAACAATGTTCTCGCCATACGCCGGATTCAAAGCTCCAATGGTAAGTACATTCGCTGCAAATTCGGTTTTCTTATCGTCTGAGTCGTTCGGGAAATTATCTTCCACATCAATGTCCTTCGCGTCGTTACCCGCAGCGTGAACAATTAAAACGTCTTTCTTTTCAGCGTATTTAATAGCGTCATACACCCATTGTTTGTGCGGCGAAAAACTTTTTCCAAACGAAGCATTAATCACTTTTGCTCCGTTATCAACTGCGTAGTGAATAGCCAAGGCAATATCCTTATCGTACTCATCGCCATCCGGAACGGCTCTACAAGTCAAAATTTGCACATTGTCGGCAATACCATCGCCACCCATACCGTTGTTACGCGATTGCGCTACAATACCTGCTACGTGTGTTCCGTGTAAAGCTTCGTCTTTATCCGGACCAATAACGTTATTGTCTCCGTATTTAGTGTCTTTCAAGTCGTTCGGATTGTCGCCCAAAACTTTTCTATAATCCACAAAACCAGCACCCGATGCTGTAGCCGAAGCCTCATCGAGCTGTTTTTTGATTTCTACAAGCAAATCAGCAACCGGCAAGCCGTAACCCAACATTTGTGTCATAACCATTTTGGCACGAACCACATCTTTATCTGTTGAGGTAATGGTTTCCAAATCTTCCACCGTGTAGATTTCTTTTTTCAACTCTTTCTGAAGTAAAGCATCGGCTTTTGTAGTTCCTTCAAGTGCTTTTTCCATTTGCGTTTTCATCGCAAGCGATTCTTGGAATTTACTGTCGTATTGCTTTTTAGCCTTTTGGTACGTCGCATCGTCAACTAAATTTTTGTCGTTGGCAATACGCGCGTATTCGTAGTTTTCTTTGGTGATGTTTCCTAAGAAATTCCAGCCATGTATATCGTCTACATAGCCGTTTTTATCGTCGTCGATGCCGTTTCCAGCAACTTCTTTTTTGTTTGTCCATACAACCGACTGTAAATCCGGATGCTCAATATCTACGCCCGAATCGATAATTCCTACAATAACTGGAGTCGATTTTTTCCCTTTCAACAATTCTGCGTAAGCACGATCAACGCTCATACCCGGAACGCTGTCTTTTTCCATGTCAAGATGACTCCAGCGTTTGAGTTCGTTTTCCGTTAACTGCGCTTTTTTAGCGGTGTAGCTTTGTGCATTCGCCTGCGTTGCGCACAAAAGGCTAAGAGATGCGAATAATACAAATCCGCTTAATTTTATTTTTTGCATGAGTCTAAATATATTGTATAACAAATGTAGCAGAGTTTCCGAATTAGCGCTTGTTATTAACGTAAATTTATAAACGCCATCTTACAAAACGTCGCTTAGCGTAAAAACGTCTTTGAGTCGCACGCCTTTTTCGGTGTCTTGCAAGTTTATAATCGGGTTGTGCGCGTCGTGTTCCATAAATAAATACCAGTTTTCGCGAACAGCATAATCGTAAAACGCCTGTTTTTCGGGCATGGTTAACAAAGGTCTGGTGTCGTATCCCATCACGTACGGCAGCGGAATATGTCCGGCTGTTGGGAGCAAATCGGCCATAAACGCAATTTTTTTGCCTTGGTACGTAATAACGGGAATCATCATTTGGTCGGTATGTCCGTTGGCGTAAAAAATCTCGAAACCAAGTTCTTCTGCAAAGGCGAGTGTCTCAGTAGGTTCGTCGATAAAGTACAGCTGACCCGCTTCGGCAATCGGCAAAATATTCTCACTTAAAAACGAGGCTTTTTCGCGGGCGTTGGGTTTGGTTGCCCATTCCCAGTGGCGTTTGTTGGTCCAGTATTTGGCGTTTTTAAACGTGGTTTCGAAACCGGTTTTGCTGGCATTGTGCGATACGGCGCCACCGCAATGGTCGAAATGTAGGTGTGTTAGAAATACATCGGTAATGTCGTTGGCATGAAATCCGGCATTTTTAAGCGATTGGTGCAATTCGTGCTCGCCCCACATATTGTAAAATCCGAAGAATTTCTCCGATTGTTTGTTGCCCATGCCCGTGTCTATGAGCGTCAGGCGGTTGCCGTTTTCAATGAGCAAACAGCGCGCAGCCAAATCAATTTGGTTATTGGCATCGGCCGGATTGGTTTTATGCCAAAGCACTTTCGGAACCACACCAAACATCGCGCCGCCGTCGAGTTTAAAATTTCCCGCTTCAATAGCATGTAATTTCATGAATCGTTTTTTAGTGCGCTAAAGGTACGTATTTGCGGGTTTATTTTTTGGGCGCCCGGGCACGCCATCGCTCATACTCCTCGCCGCAAAAGCCAACGGTAGTGCGTCATTTAAATTTTGTGATGGCTTTTTCGGCTGTGGGGTAACCGCTCTGTCGTTGGCGCGGCAGCCGTCTTTGATGGAACGTTTCAAACCGCTTTCAAACCGTTTCCAATGTTAAATTTTTCGCAATGTTACCAAATTGTTAAGCCAATGTGTTGCGTATGTAAATTAATTGTTATCTTTGAGTTATTAATTTAAAGTTCAACTCATATGAAAACGATGTTTGTTTGGAGCGCGCTATTGATGTTCGCTGTTGGTTTTTCGCAAGGAATTGCGCCGAAGCATGAGGTAGTTGACAATTTGGTTAAATCTACGTATTACCACGATAACGGTCAAGTTGCGCAACAAGGATATTACAAGAACGGAAAAGTTCACGGGCAGTGGGTATCGTACGATGCTGCGGGTAATAAAGTAGCCATGGGAACTTACAACGAAGGCGAAAAAACCGGAAAATGGTTCTTCTGGAATCAAAACAGCTTAAGCGAAGTAGATTATTCGGCTTCGCGTGTTGCCAAAGTTAAAAGCTGGAAGCAAGATGCTGTAGTAGTAAGAAACTAACTAATCCAATTATTGAAAAAGCACCGTCGAAAGGCGGTGCTTTTTTGTTTATGGGAAATTTTAAATTAGTTGATCTGGTAATTGATTTCGGATTAAATTTACTTCATTCAAAATTGCAAAACACACGAAATGAAAGCAGTTACTTTAGCAAGCTTCCGGAAGCAACTTAACAAATATATTGCTGAGGTGGCCGATTCGCAAGATGCATTAATCGTAGCAGGCAAGAAGGAAAACGATGCTGTGGTATGCCTGTCCATTAAAGAGTATAATTCTATCATCGAGACATCGCATTTGCTTTCGACAAAAGCGAATCTAAATTGGCTCGACGAATCTATCTCGCAGTTCGAAAGTGGCGAATTTAAAACGATAGATATAGAGCACTATTTTAATTAACGAGCTACAGAATCATATATACTTTAACGCATAATCGGCGACCTTCGGTTGGTATATAACGTTTTGGGCGAACGCGGAGTTGATCAGAAATGCGTGGTAGTTCAATGCCGATTCCACTACGATGATTTTTGAGCGGAAATGAATTTTGGTTCAACGTATTTAATGCGTGAAGGACAGCAGCGGAAATCCTCTTTTATTCTGCAAAAACACCATATAACACAATGGCTGGCGCTACTAACATACTTTTATGTGGTTTCCGTTTAAATTGATACGCATAATCGTAATTTAAAAAAGCATTTACATTGATAAGTTCGTCTGAAGACTTATTAACTTTTAATTTCCAGTACCTGTTAAAATAATCGGTTCTTTCGGAAATTTGAAATTTGAGTTTAGTCTGTTCTTTTACATCGGGTATGAAATTGAGCTTTCCGTCTTTTGGGTAGTTCAACAGTTTAACAGTCACAAAAATCTGCTCATTGGGTTTTAATTCATAGGCTTGGTTCAAAGGTACTTCTATTTTACCCTTTTGTTTTGTTTGAATCTTGATGCTGTCGGTCGAAAACAATTCTCTTGATATTATAATATAGTCGCTCACTTTCGTTTTTTCGATAGCAAAAAATTTAATGACCACATTGGTTTCATGAACGGCTTTGTCTATAAAAAAATCAACTTTACGAACCGCAATTGTTTTGCTGTAGGGATTAGTAAACAGTATTCCGCCAAAAATCGAGTCTGAAATTCTGGTACTCCGGCTCTTAACAAATCTGTTTAACTCGCCCAAGCGAATTGTGTTATCACGCTTGTTGCTAATTACAACTTCGTCTAAAAACAACATCTTCTTATTTAAATAAATTAAAGTATCAATTTTTGATCTTGGTACGATAAGATCTTCGTAATCGAACTTTGATAAGCATAGAGAATCGTAGGGTTTAGAGGTGTCTAAAGTTGTAAATTCGTTCAATTTGGTGATTCCTTTTGAAACCGTATCGCCACGAAATAAGAGGGTGTAGTTAACTTCTTCAATAAGCTCATGTGTATCGTTATCAAGCGGGATAAAGATTTGAGATTGAGCACAATAATTAAAAATTATGGTAATTATAATAAAGGATAATTGTTTCATATTATTAGAAAACCGATTAACCTAATTAAAGGTAAATCGGTTTAAGTTTCAAGCTTAATTTTTTAATTTGGATTGTACTCTTCATTGCAGCCCACCGTTACTTGACCAGTTCCGTCCTCTTTCATAAGAGCAATGGTTTTGCTTATTCGAATCCCTAAAAAATAGCGGGTAATATAAACTCCACGCACCCAATTGCCATCTACACCTCTGAAACAAGAACCGTAAGTATATCTTGGCCTTAGAGCAATTGGTTGCTCAGTAGTTGGCGGCTCAAAATCAGGATGGTCTTTAATCGTTATAAAGTCAAACTCATTTGTGCTGATGTATTTGTCAATTTCGTTAATGTCATTAAACGTCATTGTTTGTGCAGCATCGACTTTAATAGCGGTCATTTTGTAATCAACGCGATCTACATCAAAAAAGTAAAGTAATTCGCTAGTCTCTTTATCGGAGATAACGTAACCTCTAGCACGCTCGTCGCCATCAACAAAAACTTCGGTGATTTGCAAGTTTTGAACTTCTACACTTCTGTTGGATGCGCCAGGAACATTTTGTTGTTTTGTTTGAACGGTTGCGCCGTAATTGAAAGGTTTGCCATAAAAATTAGAAAGAAGAACGTCGGCCTGTGGTTTGTTGCTGACGTTTGCATCAGCTTCGGAATTGCTTGAACAGCTAACAGCTACTAGAAAAAGCATGCAAATACAATTCGCATACATAAAAGACGAAAATTTATTTTTCATTTTTTGTAATTTAAAAAATTTATAAAAGTTAATTGGTTAACCGTTATCAAATGTAAGCAAAAATTATTTAGACGCTAATTTAAAATAAACTTTAACATTTGAAAGTCAATGATTTTTCTGTTTACTGTCGTGTACTTTTATATTATCCGATAAAAAAGACTGGTGTTTTCGTATTATTTTTATTAGATAATAGTGGTATAAATATCTATAGATTTACCAAGTTATTAAAATTGATATAGTTTATTTAAAGTATATTATTAAAGTTCATGAAGTTGTATTTTCCTATTATTGCCTGCGTGAAGGACAGCAGCGGAAACCGTTTGCAGCTGTTTTGGAGCAGTGGCACGACGGAAACTGCGACCAGCGGAAGCGCGTTTGCGATGCAGCCAGTGCCCAAAAGTGCAAAAACGTTGCAGCGAATGGCCTGACGGCGGTGCACAATTATTTTTGGCGTACATTTTTTCCGCCGGCATGCCCAAATAACCTGAGTTCGATTAAAAATCTTTGTCAGAACGCTTGAAATGAACAAATGTT
>NZ_JBMLTK010000054.1:0-2094 GCF_049240005.1 Flavobacterium sp.
GCAACCAACTGCTGGCGGTGCAAGACATGAGTAATTCGTTAAACGGCTTTCGAGATAATGTAAACAACGGCAATCCCGATTACGGTTACGATGTGTATGGAAACATGACCAGCGATGCCAACAAACGTATCGAAGATATCGACTACAACCACTTGAACTTACCCACGGTAATTAACTTTCAAAACAACAGCGGTCGCATTCGGTACACTTACGATGCGCTGGGCGTTAAACTGCGCAAAGAGGTGGATGATCCTGCAAACAATACTACTACAACCACCGAATACTTGGACGGCTTTCAGTACAAAAATGAGGCATTGATCTTTTTTCCAACCTCTGAAGGCTACGTGGAGTTTGCGACACCTACCAAATTCTTCTACGTGTACAACTACACCGACCACCTCGGAAACGTGCGCATGAGTTACACTGAGCACGGTCCGGGAGTTCCGAAAATCTTAGAAGACAACCATTACTACCCCTTTGGCCTCAGGCACGAAAACTACGCCAGTGAGCGTTTTGAGCGGGTAAAAGAACCCAACGGCGATTTATACGTGATACAGCCCACGGAAAGACGGGAGTGGCAGTATAAGTACAACGGCAAAGAGTGGCAGGATGAGTTGGGGTTGAACTTTTACGATTATGGTGCGAGGAATTATGATGCCGCGATTGGTAGGTGGATGAATGTAGATCCGCTGGCGGAACAAGGAAGAAGATGGTCGCCGTATAATTATGCAATGGATAATCCTGTTTATTTCATTGATCCGGATGGGATGTGGCCAGATGAAGGAAAACCCTTTCCAAGTGATAATCGTGTACTTCGCAACGATACCGGAGTTACTAAATCAGGAGTTCGTTATTCTGAAAAGGTAGTTGGAAAATCTACATCGATCTACGAACCTATGTCTGGGCTTGAAAAATTCTCTAACGCGATAGGCGCAACAGCTGTTTCGGATTTGAATCAGATAAGCAATACTGTCACTGTTACTTCAATAAATACTGCTACCGTATATAAAGATGCAGACGGAAATATAGTTAAATCAGCGAAAGAGGCTAAAACAGTTACAGAGTATAAACAAACTGTTACCGAGTCAGGTAGTATTTCAAGCAACAACTTGCCTGAGTCAGTTTCGACCACTACGACGGACTCGGTTACTACTTCAGAAGTTGTGATTATCGACGGAAAAGTAAATGTTAGTAAAGGTCAAACAACAAAAACCAGTCCAGTTAAAGAACAAAAATCGATTGGAGATGCGTCTAGCGATTTCTTAAATTATGCCGTCGATCGGATAAAGAAAAATATTGAGATAAATGCTGAGAACAATCAAAATTATCAGAATAGCGTGGAAAAACTTAGGGATTACAAAAAATAATATCATGAAAATCAGAATAAACCAAATTTTGTTCTCAGTTTTAATTTACTTGATAGTTCTGGAACTATCAAAGTTTATGATTTTGCTTTACTTTTTTTATACAGACGAATCTTTTTACAGTGGCACATTGAAAGAAGTGAGCTATAGTGTTCCGCGTAAAATTGCCTTGTCCACAGTAATGCCTTTATTTATTGGAATTCCAATTCTTTACTTCAAGTACTACAAGTTGACTCTTTTAACCAAATTTGAAAAAGCCATAGTAATTATTGGTTCAATTTTAATTTATTATCAAATTGATGTACGCAAATTGTTCTTTTTCGTTGAAAACCATCGAATGAAATTAATTTTTGGAATTCTATTCTGTTTGGTAATTCTGTTTCTTATTTTTTTAAAATGTAGATTTAAAAAATTGGAATCTAAAACTTAAACAGATAAACTTACCCCAATCGCGCTGATTTACAATTCGTGCGAAAGCTCGAAAACACGTTTTACTAGCACTCACGCCTAGCCCCGACTGTAGCGGCAGCCCGGAGTACAAAAAGGTTGTGTGAATTGGGTTAAAAACGGCGACCACAGAAGCCGGTTGTACCCCATGAACACACTTTTTTTTACGAGGACTACTGCGGAAGGCGGGAATAGCTACAAAAAAGAAGAAATAGCGTGGAAAATTTCTTTCCAACAACACCTACGACGAACTCGGACAACTGATTTCGAAAAAAGTGGGCAA
>NZ_JBMLTK010000055.1:0-1207 GCF_049240005.1 Flavobacterium sp.
ATTAAATAACGGCTTTAAGAATTGAGCGGCAAATATACGGTTTGTAGCAATTTTGTGTGTAAAAATGGAGCTATTACTGCTGTTATTTCTAAGCTGAAGCTGAAAAATTCGCATTTCGCAGCTTCTTCGACAAAAACAACGTTTTCTTTATCCCGTTTTAGAAACGCAAGTCGTATAAATTGCGATATTTGCACCAACTACAACGATTTCGCTATGGAAGAACGCAACAAAACGCTCGGAGAATTTATTATTGAAAAACAAGCTGAATTTAAATATTCGTCGGGCGAGCTTTCCCGAATCATCAACTCTATTCGATTGGCGGCGAAAGTCGTTAATTATAAAGTAAACAAGGCCGGATTGGTGGATATTGTTGGTGCGGCTGGCGAACAGAATATCCAAGGTGAAGATCAACAAAAACTCGACGTTTACGCCAATAACATCTTCATTCAAACGCTGATAAATCGAGAGATTGTTTGCGGAATTGCCTCGGAAGAGAACGACGACTTTATTACCGTTGCCGGACCCGACAACAACCACAACAGCAAATACGTCGTTTTAATGGATCCGCTCGATGGCAGCAGCAACATCGATGTCAACGTTTCGGTTGGAACTATTTTTTCGGTATTTCGTCGCGTAACACCCATTGGAACGCCTGTTACGATCGATGATTTTTTACAACCCGGAACCATGCAGGTTGCCGCGGGTTACGTTATTTACGGAACTTCGACCATGTTGGTGTACACTACTGGGCACGGCGTTAACGGATTTACGCTCAATCCGGCTATCGGAACTTTCTACTTGTCGCATCCCAACATGCAATTCAAACCCGACGGAACAATCTATTCTATTAACGAAGGAAATTACGTGCACTTTCCGCAAGGCGTTAAAGATTACATCAAATACTGTCAGTTGGAAGAAGGCGACCGTCCGTACACCTCGCGTTACATTGGCAGTTTGGTTTCCGACATTCACAGAAACATGATTAAAGGTGGTATTTATATTTATCCAACAAGCTCGAAAGCACCCAAAGGTAAATTGCGTTTGCTGTACGAATGCAACCCTATGGCCTTTATTGCCGAACAAGCTGGTGGAAAAGCATCGGATGGCTTTACGCGAATTTTAGAAATTAAACCTACCGAACTGCATCAGCGTGTGCCGTTCTTCTGCGGAAGCTATAATATGGTTACGAAAGCCGAAGAATTTATGG
>NZ_JBMLTK010000056.1:0-1191 GCF_049240005.1 Flavobacterium sp.
CCATAGCCCAAGCCACATGCCAATCTTCACGAACGGTTTGTTTCAAGTTGTGGTATCCTTTATTCACGGCCATAAATTCCATTTCGCATTCCATTTCGAATTTCTGGATAAAATGAGCTTGCCATCGCAAACGCGAAGCAAAATTGGCTATTTGCCGTTTGTTTTTGCCACTTTTGGCTTTTAAACCGGCGGCTTGGTAAACTTGCCGAACCGATAAATTTCCCCAAGCAATGTAGGGAGAAAGCCGACTGCATCCTTTGCGTGCGGCTTCGGGTTTGGAGATGTGTCGACTGTAATTTTCAACGCGTTCTTCCAAGAAGGATTGCAAGTAACGCGAACCGGTTTTACTGCCGCCTTTTTGAAAAGGGGCATTTTTATCAGTTTTTAAACTTGGAATCGAAAAGTAATTTTCTATTTCTTCTAACTCGCGGTATTTGATGAAACTTCGGCTATCGGCTTTGAACGGAAAACAAGGTTTCTCCATAAAATCGTACCAATCTTCTTTCCAGTGTTTGCGATTCTGTAATCCGCGAATTACACCGTTAGTGATACATTCATGCCACGGAATTCCGTGTTCTTTCAACATTTCGGCAACCGCTAAATCGCGATCATAAGTAACTTTTAGTCCGGTTTCCTGATGCGAATAAATACCTCGAATGGAGATCGTTTCGATTAATTTTTTAAACACAACTACCGCTTCTTCCTCTACAATAAGGATTTGTGTATGATAGGGAAGTAATTCGGCTTGTAATTCTGCTAATGATTGTTTGATAAAATCGAAATGCCGCTGACTGTAATGGGAATCGTTTTGTAATGACGGTTCTAGAATGTAAAGTAAAAGGACTTTCCCCGGCGCTTCTAAAGCTCGGTACAGCGCTTCATTGTCGTGCAAGCGTAAATCTCTTTTAAACCAAACAATATTCATTAACCGACAGCTGCTTTATAAACCGTTAAACATTTTTCGCGAGCAGTTTTGTGCTCTACTATAGGTTGCGGATAAGATGTACTATTCAGTTCGGGTATCCATTTTTTGATATAGACTAGGTCTTTGTCAAACTTCTTTATTTGTTCGGTAGGATTGAAAATTCGAAAGTACGGTGCAGCATCTACGCCACTTCCCGCAGCCCATTGCCAATTGCCGACGTTGCTGGCTTGTTCGTAATCCAATAGTTTTTGGGCAAAATAGGCTTC
>NZ_JBMLTK010000057.1:0-7224 GCF_049240005.1 Flavobacterium sp.
TACAAGGCGTATTTTCTTTGGGATACCGAGGTATCTCAAAAAAATACAACGACGTAAGCGACTGTTTAAATGGTTAGCTCCGCTAATAATTTCTTCTCCGTTTAAGGAAGTAAAGCAATAATTTGCATTTTCGTGCGATCTAACAAAGATTTTTTGTCGAACTCACGTTAATTTAGCTCAGATTTTAACTGTATGTCATTCCCTAAAAACGCTGCTAATAAACTTCGAAAACGACAAGACGAAAACGCTTTTCGAACTCTTTCCGACGCGCGTTTACCTATTGATTTCTCCTCTAACGATTACCTCGGCTTTGCCAACAACCAACAACTTTTTGCACGCAGTCTCGATTTACTTCAAAAAAACAAACTCGAGGTTTCAGGTAGCGGTGGTTCGCGCTTAATTTCGGGCAATCACCAATTGTATCAGTTGGCCGAAAAAGCTTGCTGTACGTTTTTCGAAGCCGAAACGGCACTTATTTTTAATTCCGGATTCGACGCCAACGCCGGTCTTGTTTCGAGCTTGCCCGGGCGCAACGATCTTATTTTTTACGACGAATTGGTACATGCATCGATTCGCGACGGCATCCAGCAATCGCTTGCAAAAGCATACAAATTCGAACACAATAACATCGATCAGCTCGAGCTGCTGCTTCAAAAACATCAGGCCGAATCAGTTTTCGTCATTACTGAAACTGTTTTCTCTATGGATGGCGATGTTCCCGATTTACAAAAATTGGTTTCGGTTTGCCAACAATACCAAGCCTTTTTAATTCTCGACGAAGCACATGCCGTTGGCGTCATGAAGTCGGGCAAAGGACTTGCTTGTCCGTCGGAACTGGCCGGACCCGTTTTTGCCCGAATTGTCACTTTCGGAAAAGCTTTTGGCTGCAACGGCGCCGCGGTTTTAGGCAGCGAGCAATTGCGCGATTTTCTCATTAATTTTTCGCGAAGTTTTATTTACACCACCGCACTTCCACCGATTAATGTAGCGGCTATTGCAGCGTCGATTCAACTTTTTGAGGAAGATGGTAAGCCAATTCAAGAGTTGCAAAACCGAATTCGTTGTTTTCGAACTGCGATACAATTTCACGGAATCGAGTCGCAATTCGGCGAAAGCCAATCTGCTATACAAACCATGAACATTTCTGGAAATACTGCGGTTAAACGTGCGGCTGCAACGATTCAAGAAGCCGGCTTTGACGTGAAAGCTATCTTGTCGCCTACCGTTCCCGCCGGACAAGAGCGTTTGCGGATTTGTTTGCATACGTTTAATAGCGAAAGCGAAATTCAGCAACTGGTTTCCCTACTTAAAGACATCAGTTTTATCTAAAAGAAATAGTAATTAACGCGACATTTCAGGATAGGCGACTTAAATTTGCGGCTTAATTAAACGCAGATGGAAATTTTTGTAACCGGAATCGGAACCGACGTTGGAAAAACCGTGGCCGCCGCCGTAATTACTGAAGCTTTGCAAGCCGATTATTGGAAACCAATACAGTCGGGTGATTTTGACTTTGGCGATGCCGATCGAGTGAAATCGTACATTTCAAATTCAAAAACCGTTTTTCACGACAACGCTTATAAATTTCACACACCGGCCAGCCCGCATTTCGCAGCCGAGCAAGAAAATATAACAATCGATATCACTCAAATTAAGCGTCCGAAAACCAAGAATAGTCTTGTTATCGAAGGCGCCGGTGGGATTTTAGTTCCTTTAAACGAGCAACATTTGGTAGTCGATTTAATTGCACCAACCGATTTGGTCGTTGTAGTTTCACGGCATTATTTAGGAAGCATCAATCACACTTTATTAACCATTGAAAGTTTGCGTGCTCGCGGAAAACGTATAGCCGGACTTGTTTTTAATGGTTCGAATCCAGCCTCGGAGTCGATTATTTTAGCAATGACGAATCTACCTGTTATAGGTCGATTGGAAGAAGAACCGTATATCGATAGTCGAGTTATTTCCGCTTACGCAGAAGAATGGAGTGCGCAATTAAAGACCTTGGCATGAAAAGTTTAGCCGAAAGAGATGCGCAGTTGCTTTGGCATCCGTACACCCAACATCAAACAGCCGATCCGGCGATCGGAATTACGCACGGAAAAGGGTCGTATTTGTTTGACGAAAACGGGAAACGTTACATCGATGCTATTTCCAGTTGGTGGACTTGTCCGTTTGGGCACCGAAATAAAAAAGTAACAAAGGCCATCAGCAAACAGCTCCAAACCTTAGAGCACGTGCTTTTTGGCGGTTTTACGCATCAGCCAGCCGTTGAGTTAGCTGAAGTGCTCACCGAGATTTTACCAGACAACCAACGTAAGTTTTTCTTTTCGGATAATGGTTCTACGGCGGTTGAAATTGCTTTAAAAGCTGCTTTGCAATTTTATTTTAATAAAGGAGAAATCCGACCTACCATCATCGCTTTCGAAGATGCGTATCACGGCGATACTTTTGGCGCCATGGGCGCGAGCAGCATTTCGATTTTCTCGGAAGCATTTCAAAGTATGTTAATCGATGTGGTGCGAATTCCAGTTCCTATAAAAGGGCAGGAGGAAGCAAGCGAAAAAGCTTTGAAAGAGATTATTGCAAGCAAGAAAGCGGCGGCGTTTATCTTCGAACCGTTGGTGCAAGGCGCAGCAGGGATGGTCATGTACGAGCCGGAGCTTTTAACCCGATTGATCGCGATTTGCAAAAATGCCGGTGTTTTCACCATCGCCGATGAGGTAATGACCGGTTTTTGGAAGACAGGAACGCTCTTTGCTAGTTTGCAATTGGGTGTAGCACCCGATATGATTTGTTTGTCTAAAGCGCTCACTTCGGGAACGATTCCGTTAGCGGTTACTTCCTTTACAGACGAGATTTATAACGGATTTTTGAGTCCTGATAAGAGTAAAGCGCTGTTTCACGGACATACATTTACTGCAAATCCGACTGGTTGTGCTGCAGCTTTAGCGAGTATAAAGCAATTGCGAAAGCAGAGCACGTTTAAAAAAGTTCAGAAAATCAATGGCTTGCATTTGGCTTTCGCCGAAAGTTTACAGCATTCCACGAAAGTGCGCAATGTTCGAGTCAAAGGAGTGATTATTGCCATTGAATTGGCAGTTCCTGCGCAGGATTATTACTCGGATTTACGAAATCGGCTATATCGCTTTTTTATTGAAAACGGCGTTTTACTGCGCCCAGTTGGGGGAACGATTTACATTTTACCGCCTTTTAACATTAAGCAAAAAGACTTGGAATACGTGTATTTGACGGTTGAACGAGCTTTAGATAAATTTGTAGATTGATGGAAAAGAAACCTTTTTTTGTCAATCATTTTTCTGCGATTTCGCCGTTAGGAATGGACGTTGATTCGCTATCCGACGCCTGGTTTGATGCGAACACAAGCTTGAAATTAGATGCGGATTTGGGCGTATTTTCCGGAAAACTCGAATCATCTTGTAGTGAACTGATTTCAGAAATAAGAAAGTCGGAAAAGCGCTATAAACATTTAGATCGTTCGGCTTTGTTAGCAATTGCTGTCAGCCGACAATTAAGATCTTTTATAGATGTAAGAGACATTCCAGATACGGGAATAAATATCGCGTCGTCGCGAGGAGCAACAACGGTTTTTGAAGAGTCGTACAAACATTTTTTAAAAACGGGAGAAAGCAGTGTGCAAACCTCGCCTTCAACAACCTTAGGGAATATTTCTTCTTGGGTCGCACAAGATTTGGGTTTTCCCGGAATTAATTTTTCACATTCGGTTACCTGTTCCAGTGGTTTACATGCGCTATTAAATGGTCTGGCTTGGATCGGTTCTGGAATGAGCAAACAGTTTTTAGTGGGTGCTGCCGAAGCCCCATTAACATCCTTTACAGTGGCGCAAATGCAAGGTATGAATGTGTATTCGGATGAAGATTCAATTTTTCCGTGTCGCGCTATGGACATTTCAAAGCAAAGAAACACGATGGTTTTAGGTGAAGGCGCTGTTTCTTGTTTATTGAGTTCCGAAAAAACTTCGGACAATGCAGTTTGTGTGTCCGGCTATGGTTTTGCAGCCGAGCGATTGGAGAGTCCGACTTCATTAAGTAAATCGGGTTTTTGTTTGGTAGAGTCTATGGAAATGGCATTACGCGGTATCGAAAAGGAAAATATCGATGTCGTAATTACCCACGCTCCAGGAACCTTGCGTGGCGATTCATCGGAATTGGCCGCTTTAAAAGCAGTTTTTGGAGAAAACACGCCTTTTTTGGCAAACACAAAATGGAAAATAGGGCATACGTTTGGCGCCAGCGGTTTATTTAATTTGGTATTGGGCATGGAAATGCTTCGCAGGCAACAAATGCCGTATCAGCCCTTCTTAAATCAAGAGCTGCCCGCGCAAGTACGTTCGGTATTACTGAATGCGGTTGGTTTTGGTGGAAATGCAGTAAGCATTGTTTTATCTCGTGCTTAGTTTCCTTTTTCTAGTTTGGTAATAAATTCGTAAACCAGATCGCTTTCATATCCGCGCCGCAATAGGTAGTCGCAACATTTTTTTCGTTTTTTGAGGACGTTTTTTTCAGTAGTCTGTTCAAATATCTTTGTGGCGGTTTTCTCGAAATTTTCCCTGTATTCTTGTTCTATTTCAGCTAGCGCTAAATTTATGACAGTTTGTGATATGCCTCGTTGTTTTAATTCGGCAGTGATTTTATTTTTCCCCCACGATTTGATTCGACTTTTTCCGCGGGCAAAGCTTCGCGCAAAGCGTTCTTCGTTGAGGTAATTTTCAGCGATGAGTTTTACAAGTATTTCATCTTGAACTTCTACTGTGGCACCGAGTTCTCGGAGTTTGATTTTCACATCAAAATGACAGCGTTCTTGGTACGCGCAAAACCGGGTAATTTTTTGCCATATTTCGCTCGTGATTGGATTCATTTTGTCATGAATTTTTAGGGTAATGTCCTCATTTTATGGATTTTCCAAATACGCATTTCGTCGGATTTTTACTTCTTTTTATCGATTAAATCGATTTCGGACTTATGATTTTAAAATCTGACGATTTTACTTCCTAAATTTACTTCCCTTTTTTTATAGATAGCCTAAAAACGAAGCGAAAATAAATGATTTTGGATATAAATGCCTGTTGATTTATGATTTTGAAAAAATACGCCCCGATTTTTTTTACACTATTTTTCAGTTCTGTTTTTGGACAAAACATAGTTTGGAATTTTGGTACCGCTGCTCCAAGCACTAATACTACCAGTAATTTAACGGTTGGAAATGTAACGCAGGGTAATGTAAATGGTGCAGTAACAATGTTATCCAATACTTCTGTTTCTTCTGTATATGCCGGCGCATCAGGAGGAAACAATGCAGGAATAGCAGTACAAAACGGCGCTTTGAATACAGCAACTTCTAGTTACTTCGAGTTTGTTCTAACACCAGCGGCAGGCTTCACCGTTTCTTTGAATGCAATTTCATTTGGGATGCGTAGTACTGGTACCGGACCAGTTAATTTTGTAGTTCGATCAAGTAGTGATTCGTACGCAAGTAATCTAGCAAGCGGAACCGATTCGGCAAATTCAGCTTGGACATTGAAGTCGCCAACAACAACAACAACAGTAACGTCAGGTAATGGAACAGCAATAACCTTCAGAATTTACGGTTTTGGAGGGACGGGTGCAGTAGCAAATACCGCTCAGTGGAGAATCGATGATCTGCAACTAACAGTAACTGTAAATCAGGTTTTTGCACTTAATGGAAATATCGATGAAGCGGTCTGGGGTACGGCTTTGGCAACATCTGCCGGAGGGCCAACACCCAGTTTTGGAGCATCCCACGCGATTAATGCGGTATATTCTTATGGCGATGCATCGTACCTCTATTTTGCTATCGCGGGAAACGTACAAAGCGGAAATAGAATTTTATTGTTTATCGATTCGGCAGCAGGTGGTTTCAATAACGGTTCGTTCAACAGAACTAATGCACCTTCCGGCGTTAATAACTGGAATTCGAGTACAACATTTGATGCGGGATTTAATGCCGACTATTGTGCGGTAATTGGTACGAACGGTTCGGGAACGTATTTTCTCGACTTGTTTACTTTGACCTCCGGAACAGGAAGTAACACTTTTATTGGTTCGGCAGGTTCAGAATTTGGAATTAATGTAGACAATACTAGTCTAACCCGTGGATTTGAATTTCGAATTCCGAAAACAGCACTAAATTATACAGCAAACCAAGAATTACAACTTTTTGCTGCCTACACCAGTGACGGTGGATTTTTATCGAATCAGTTTTTAACCCGCGCAAATTCAGGTGACGGAAGTTACGGATCAGGTGCCGTAACTTTTGGTTCGGCAGCACCAAATCCGATTACAGTGCCTTACGTTTCTCGGCAAACTGGTAATTGGGCTGACGCAACTACGTGGCGATTGGGAACAGGCAATCCAACCAATGTGGGTATTTCCATCTTGAATGGTCACAACGTAACGGTAGCTGCAGCAGCTGGAAACATTAACGCATTGAACGTAAATACTGGTGGTACGTTAACGATTGGTGGAACAAATACGCTTTCCTTCAACAATACCCAAACCTTCACCAACGCTGGAACCACAACTTTTTCAGGCAGCGGTTTTATTACCATGGGAACCAACTCAACGCTGGCAAACAGCGGAACTTTAACCATGGGATCTGGTTCTCTGACGTTTGGAAATGCGGGTGTTCTTAATCAAACAGGAACTTTCACTGCGGGTACTTCAACGGTAACTTTTAATGGTCAAGGTACCATTTCTGGAACTGTTGTCGCAAACAATATTACTGCCAACGGTCAGTTAACACTGAGTAATGCCGTTACTGTAAATGGTACATTACGTTTAAACTTAAACAGTTTTGTGGACGGTGCAAATTCTCCTACTTATGGAAGTGCATCGACCTTACTGTATAATCACGGCGGCGCATTCGCTATTAATCGCGGCAATGAATGGACGAGTGCAACCTCGGGCGCAGGTTTTCCAAATAATGTAACCTTATCAAACAATACCACTTTCAATATGAATTTGGGTACGAGTGCGTCTATGGGAGGCAATCTTACAGTAGATTCAGGAAGTATTTTTAATTCGTTGGCGGGAACTTTGAATATTGCAGGAAGCGTTTTAAACAACGGTACTTTAAATACAGGAGCTGGAGGTATTGTTTCGACAGGAACTGTAACCAACAACGGAAGCTTGGTTTTAAACGGAGATTTTACGACATCTGCAA
>NZ_JBMLTK010000058.1:0-35153 GCF_049240005.1 Flavobacterium sp.
GATTCGGCAATTAACTGCTGCAATTCGTTCAGTTCGTCGACACGCAATTCTCGAAATTTTCCGACAGGCAAATCCAAAACAATGTTCATGATACGTATGCGTTTGAGCGCAGTAACTTCGTAACCCAAATATTCGCACATGCGCCGAATTTGCCGGTTTAAACCTTGTGTGAGCACAATTTTAAAAACGTATTGACTAATTTGCGTGACTTTACATTTTTTAGTTACCGTATCTAAAATAGGTACGCCGTTGGTCATGCGGCTAATAAAGCGTTCGGTTATGGGTTTGTTTACCGTGACGGTGTATTCTTTTTCGTGGTTGTTTCGCGATCGCAATATTTTATTGACGATATCGCCGTCGTTGGTTAGTAGTAATAATCCTTCGCTGGCTTTGTCGAGTCGGCCAATCGGAAAAATACGTTCGGGATACTTAATGTAATCAATAACGTTGTTGCGCACATTTTGGTTGGTGGTAGTTTCGATGCCCACCGGCTTGTAAAACGCTAAGTACACGTTTTTTTGCTGCAGTTTAATGCTTTTTCCGTCGACATAAACCACATCGGATTCGGCAACTTGGCTTCCGGGTTCGGCTAGGGAATCGTTAATTCGAACGCGACCTTCGGCAACCAGCTTGTCGGCTTCTCTTCGCGAGCAGAAACCGCTTTCGGAAATATATTTATTGATTCGTTTGGTCATTTATGAGGCTTTTAAAAAGCTGAGTAATTGTTGGTAGAGATTCGCATCGTGCAACGAATGACCTAAGTTTTTGGTCGGTACGAAGGTAACATCTTTCCAGTTAGCAATAATTTTTTCGCTTTCGCTGAAGGCAACTACATCGTCGTGAGCGTCGTGCGCAACGAAACCTTTAATTTGCAGCGACTTAACGAAGATTTTACTCGAGAACAACTGTGTTTCTACATTAAATCTCGTTGAAAACGTTTGTGTGAGTCCGCGTACATTTCTCGGACGCAGCGATAAAATGCGGGCGTAATTAGAGATGAGTACATCTAAGTCGGATGGTGCACCTAAAATAGCCGCTTTTTCGACCGTTTCCGGATTGCTTTTGTGCATAGCGTAAATACTTGCCGATCCGCCAATAGAATGCGCGATAAGCTGTTGTATTCCGAATTTCTGAATCATAGCGGCAATGACTTCTGCGTAAAGCGGAACGGTAAACAGCGTACCCGAAGATTTTCCGTGCGCCGGAGCATCGATTGCATAAATATCAAATTGGGCTTTTTTCAGATAGGGGAGGAGTTTCTTCCAACGTTTGCTGTTGCTTTCCCAACCGTGAACCAACAATATTTTCTTGCCGTTTCCTGGAAAGCGGTACACGGCAATATCGTGATCGGCAATGTTGTGTATTTCTTTCTCGGCAGTTTGTAAGACTTTAGGAATTTTTCCGAGCTGAATTTTCCCTTTGCGCGGCGTACAAAAAATCTGGAAAGCTAAAGCATCACTTTTCTTGGGCGCAACTAGGTGCAAGACGTTTAAAAATGCGCCTATAGATTTGGTGAGAATGCGGTACAAAAACGGATGCATATAAAATAACTGCGGTAAAGGTCGGAAATTCTTGTGGTTTTCGGCGGTGTTGTATAAAATACGCGGCTAAATCAGTACGGACGTTTGGACATTACGGATATAATGAAATATCGAACATAAAAAAAAGCCGTTCAAACGAACGGCTTTGTATGCTAAGTGTCTGCTATTACAAGCTTGCAATCAAGGCTTCAATTTTTTCGCGCTCTTCGTTCGCCAAAGCAGCATCTACAAGGATTCTTCCAGAATGCTCGTCGGTGATGATTTTCTTGCGCGCAGCAATTTCCACTTGTGTTTGTGGTGGAATGGTAAAGAACGATCCGGCACTAGCACCACGTTCGATACAAACTACCGCTAAACCGTTGCGAACGCTGTTTCTGATACGGTCGTAAGCAGCGAGCAAACGCGGTTCGATAGCCGCACGAAACTCTTCAGATTTTGCTTGAAGCGCAGTTTCTTCTTTCGAAGTTTCGTTCATGATCGCTTCCAGTTCCGATTTCTTGTGGTTCAAGTGTTCTACTTTCTGTGAAAGTTTCTCTTCCGATTGTTCTACAACTTGCTTTTTGTATTCGATAGAAGCACGCATTTCTTTAATGTGCTTTTCCGCCAATTGAATTTCCAATTCTTGGTATTCAATTTCTTTAGCTAAAGAATTAAACTCGCGGTTGTTGCGAACTGATTCTTGCTGTTTGGTGTATTTTTTGATTGCTTCACGGTGCTCCTCGATAGCGTTTTTGCGCTCTTTAATTTGGTCTTCAATAACATCGAGTTCCGATTTAAGTTTTTCCGTACGCGACTTCAAACCCGCAACTTCGTCTTCTAAATCTTCCACTTCCAAAGGTAATTCACCACGCACGCTGCGGATTTCGTCAATTCGTGAGTCAATTAATTGTAAATCGTAAATCGCTCTTAACTTATCTTCTACAGTCAATTCTTTTGTGCTAGCCATATATTACAGGTAATTTACCGGATTAGTATTCGTATTCGCTAAAATGATTGCAAAATTAGGCAATTTTTCTTTAAGAAAATCAGCGATTTTGTATTTTGTAAATTGCTCGGTTTCGTAATGTCCGCCGTCAACTAAAAGTAGCTGATTTTCAGCGCTAAAGAAGTCGTGATACTTTAAATCGGCCGTAATATATACATCGGCTTTCGCTCTTTTTGCCGCGTGTATTGCCGAACTTCCCGAACCACCAAGTACTGCCACGCGCTTTATCTTCTTATTAATGAAAGCACTGTGACGCAAAACGGGTGTTTTCAAAACACTTTTCGTCAGTTGTAAAAAATCAACTTCGCTAAGTTCGTTTTCTAATTCGCCAATCAATCCCAAACCCGCGTTCGAACTTTCGTTTTCCAATTTGTAAATTTGGTAGGCAACTTCTTCGTACGGATGTGCCTCTTTCAATGCGTTTAAAAGTGCGGCTTCTTGTCCGGCTTCAAAAAGCAATTCCAATCGAACTTCGCTAATCTCAGAACGAGTGCCAATAAAACCAATTACTGGCGTCGCGGCTGCTTCTGGTTTAAACGTTCCTGTTCCGTTGCTTGAAAAACTACATTCGCTGTAATTACTGATGTGGCCACCACCCGCCATAAAAAGCGCATCTTTTACTTGGTTAACATTGGCTACGGGTACGTAGGTAGTTAATTGGCGGAGCTGTTCTTTTTTAGGAACGAGAAACCGACAATTTTGTAAACCCAAGGCTTCGGCCAAGTACGCACTTACGCCCGCCGCATCGTTGTCTAAAGCCGTGTGAATAGCATAGAGTGCAATATCGTTTTTGATCATTTTCAAAACGGCACGTTCCACGTAGTTTTTTCCGGTAATCGACTTCAAACCACCGAAAATAATTGGGTGAAACGCCACAATAAAATTGCAGTTTTTAGCCACAGCTTCATCAACTACTGCTTCCAAAGCATCGTGACAAACCAGAACGCCCGTCACTGTTTGCTGGGTATTTCCCAATAATAAGCCAACGTTGTCGAAATCTTCCGCACGCCGCAATGGAGCAAGGCTTTCCAGCACTTTTAAAATTTCACCTACTTTCATACACTAAAATTTTCGCTAAAGTATCGATATTTGCGCAGCAACGAAACCATTCGCTGTGGGTTACTGCAAACGCCTATGAAATTTCTTCGGTTTCTTCTCTTTCCTTTTGCTGTCATTTACGGTTGGATAACCGCTGTACGCAATTTGCTGTTCGATTTTCAGCTGCTGCGTGGAAAAACGTTTGATGTACCGGTTATCAGCGTTGGAAATTTGTCGGTCGGCGGAACAGGTAAAACACCACATGTCGAATATCTAATTCGCACGTTGAGTGCATCTCATCGTGTAGCTGTTCTCAGCCGCGGTTACAAACGGAAATCGCAAGGTTTTGTGCTCGCTTCGGCCAATTCTACGGTAGCCGACCTAGGTGATGAGCCTTTTCAATACCATTGGAAATTCCCGCAAATTCAAGTGGCCGTTGATGCGAATCGACGTCGGGGAATCGAATTGTTGAGTCGGTGTATTTTCCAACCCGAAATCATTTTGCTCGACGATGCTTTTCAACACCGTTATGTAAAACCGGATATTCAGATTTTACTAAGCACTTTTGAGCAACCTTTTTTTACCGATTTTTTACTGCCTACCGGAAACTTGCGCGAATACCGCAACGGCGCCAAGCGAGCAGATTTGATCATAATTACCAAATGTCCACCGGATTTAAATGTCGAGGTTTTAGCTTCGTATATGTCTGAAATTAAGCGCTATTCGAAAGCCGAAGTTTTTTTCAGTACTGTTGGCTATGCCGAGCAAACGGAAGGCGATTTTCAGCTTAAAACATCGGAACTTCCACAACTTAAAAAAGCGATTTTTACAGGGATTGCACAGCCAAAACCGTTCGTAGCTCAGATTTTAAACCCAACCGATGCTGTGTTTGAATTTGCTGATCATCATAATTTGACGGAGTCGGAACGGGCGATGATTCAAAAAAGTGCCGATTTGGTTGTAACGACCGAGAAAGATTATGTTCGGGTAAAATCGGTTTGGGAAAAGCCGGGTTTGTGTTATTTACCTATTCAGGTGCAGTTCGTAGACGAGGCAAATTTTTTAGCGGCGTTCGAGCGCAAGTTCGCTAATTGCACTGCTATTCCGCGGAAACGTTCATAAACTGGGCGATCGTTTTGTAAAACGTAGTCGGTTCAAATGGTTTTGTAATTACTTCCGACATTCCATATCCCATGAGCATATCGCGATTTTCCAATAAAGAAATTGCCGTTAAAGCAATTATTGGCGTGGTGGAATCGAAATGTCTGATTTGCTCGGTAGCGGTCGTTCCATTCATTCCAGGTAAGTGAACATCCATCAAAACCAAATCAAATTTGCGCTCTTTTAGTATAGAAACTGCATCTTCGCCGGTTTCGACAATTTCGCATAAAATCGATTTCTTTTCCAGCATGCGCTTGGTGATCATTTGGTTGATTTTATTGTCTTCAACTAAAAGAACTTTCTTTTCCATAAGCACACTTTCGTCTACAACTTTTTCGGGTGCTTGCACATTCGATACTTCTTCATAGGTAAAATAGCAAGTAAAACTAAAGGTACTGCCTTTTCCCATTTCACTTTCGACCTTTATTTTTGAACCCATAACGCTTAAAATGCGTTTTACAATGGCCAAGCCCAAACCAGTTCCGCCGTACTTGCGATTGATTTCGTTACTGCCTTGTGTAAAGCTATCAAATACGGTGTCGATTTTATCTTTTGGAATTCCAATTCCCGTATCGCTGATGATAAATTCTATCGATACCCGATCTTTATCAAACGCACCAACACGCGCAAGTAGTTTGACACTTCCGTTAGAAGTAAACTTCAAAGAGTTATTAAGTAAATTCAATAACACCTGTGATAACTTGGTGCGGTCACCAAATGTTCGAGTGGGAATACTATCGTCTATTTCTAAGATTAATTCGTTTCGGTGCTCTTTCGCTAATTCCTGAATAGAGCTAACCAAGTCTTGCAAAAGAACACGGATGTCGAAATAACATTCATCCAACTCTAAGGTATTCGATTCAATTCGTGTGATTTCGAGAATTTCATTTATGTAATTCAGCAGGTGATTCGCGCTGAATTTCAACGAATTCAAATACTCTAGTTGATGTGCTTCCGGTTTTTCAGATAACAGCAAGTGCGTTAATCCGGTGATGGCGTGCAAAGGCGTTCGCAGCTCATGACTAACTGTCGATAAAAACTCAGATCGAACTGCCGAGGCTTTTTCTGCGCGCTCTTTAGCGATTTGCAGTTCTTGGTTTTTCTCTTTCAAGGCCTGATTACTTTGCTTTCGAATGCGGTTATTTCGGTACAGCGACATACATAGCAACGACAAAATCGCAACCGATGAAAAGCTCAAGATGTTTATTAGCTTAGAAAATCGCTCTCCTGCATGATCTAAAGAAACGTCGGCCTTGATATTGGCATTAATACCCTGTTCTTTTGTCGGTTCGTTTAATGATGAGAATAAAATAGGCTTTACAGAAAAGCTAGGCTGGATAGCACACACGTAGCCGTTACACAGCAATAGTGCAACTACGAGAACTAAAGATTTATATCTGAGAAAACCTTGCAAAATTTTTAAGTTACTGTTCAAAAGTAGCATTATTTTTTGGCTATATGCCGCAAAAGGTCAATTATTCTCGACGAATAACCTGTTTCGTTGTCGTACCAACCTACAATTTTGACCATTCGATCGATGACCGAGGTTAGTTGCGCATCAAACAAACACGAATTTCGGTTTCCCAAAATATCTACCGAAACAATTGGATCTTCGGTGTAAGCAAGGATTCCTTTATACCTGTTTTCTGCTGCAAATCGGAACGCCGCATTAATTTCTGAAACACTGGTTTCCCGACTCACATAGCAAGTAATATCGGTTAACGAACCGTCGGGAACCGGAACGCGTATACCGCCTCCGCCCATTTTATTAGATAAATTTGGAAAAATACGCGTAAGCGCTTTTGCTGCTCCGGTTGTGGTTGGCACAATCGACTGTGATGCCGCTCGTGCTCTCCGCAAATCTTTATGTGGCTGATCGTGCAAGCTCTGGTCAGTAGTGTAGGAGTGAACCGTTGTAATGTACGCCTGCTCAATACCGCACAATTCGGCGATAATTTTCAACATAGGTGCCGCATTATTTGTCGTACAACTCGCATTAGAAATCAGTTTTTCACTGCCGTCTAAAACCGCTTCGTTTACGCCTAAAACCACCATTTTTATCGCTTCCGTTTCCGATGGAGCTGCTAAAATTACTTTCTTCACACCTGTTTTCAAATGCTGCGAAAGCTCGTCGACGGTTTTAAACTTTCCGGAACTTTCAATAACGTAATCCACCGAGTGCCGATCCCAGGTAATGTCGGCCGGATTGCCGTGTTGCGAATACTTAATCTGATGCTGATTCAGTTTAAAACCCTCAGCCGTTGCTTCTATTTCATCCGCTAAAATACCGTGAATGCTGTCGTACTTCAACAAATGAAGCATCGTACTTTTGTCGGCAACGTCGTTTATAGCAACTACTTCAATGTCGGTTTCTCGCGCCAATAAACGTAATAAAGTGCGTCCAATGCGGCCAAAACCGTTAATGCCAACTCTAATTTTTGCCACTTATAAAATGTGCTTTTGTGCTTTATACGACGAGCGAACCAAGGCACCGCTTTCAACGTGTCTAAATCCTAAGCTGTAGCCGTATTCTTCGTATTTTTTAAACTGCTCAGGTGTGATAAATTCTTTCACAGGCAGGTGTTTTTTACTCGGCTGCAAGTATTGGCCAATCGTTACTACGTCAACATCGTTGGCACGTAAATCGCGCATGGTTTCCATAACTTCGGCCTCAGTTTCTCCCAAACCAAGCATAATTCCGCTTTTTGTTCGGTTAATTCCGTTGGCTTTCAAATATTTTAAAACGGCTAATGAACGATCGTATTTCGCCTGAATACGTACTTCACGTGTTAGTCGGCGTACCGTTTCCATATTGTGCGATACCACTTCTGGATTGGCTGCAACAATGCGGTCAAGCTGACGCTCGTTTCCTTGAAAATCGGGGATAAGCGTTTCTAAAGTGGTTCCCGGACTCATACGTCGGATGGCAGCCACCGTTTCTTCCCAAATGATCGATCCACCGTCTTTTAAATCGTCGCGATCTACGCTAGTTATAACCGCGTGTTTGATATTCATGATTTTAATAGAGCGCGCAACTTTTTCAGGTTCTTCCCAATCAACGGTTTCGGGTCTGCCTGTTTTCACGCCACAAAAACCACACGAACGCGTACAAATATTGCCGAGAATCATAAACGTTGCCGTTCCTTCTCCCCAACATTCGCCCATATTCGGGCAACTTCCCGAGGTGCAAATCGTGTTTAATTTATATTGATCTACCAAACCGCGTAATTCGGTGTATTTTTTTCCGATCGGCAGTTTCACCTTTAGCCATTTTGGCTTGGCTTGCGTAGTGTTTTGTTGTTCTAAAACCGTCTCCATAGTTTCAAATTACGAGGTAAAGATACGTTTAAAATCTTGTTTTTTGTGGGCGGCAATTCCCGCTTTTCACTTCAAGTACGCAAAAGAAATATGCGCGTTCACTCGGCGCACAACGGGCTTCCTGCGGTCGCCGTTTTGCTTCGGTTCACGCAGCAAATTGCTTTTTGCGCGCTTTCCGTTGCAATCGGAGCCGCAAAAGCGTTACAACACAGTCTTATCCGATTCTTCTGCTTCTTTCCTGTCGTAGTGTTCCCGAATCTCAACGGGCTTAGCACCACCGTGCATACGCATTTGTAACACGTCAACCAAAAGCGAAAACGCCATGGCAAAATAGATGTATCCCTTCGGAATTTCCACACCGCAACCTTCCGCTACAAGCGAAAATCCGATCAACAAAAGAAAGGCCAACGCCAACATTTTAAACGCCGGATGCTTGTTTACGAAATTACTGATAGGTTCGGCAGCAAACATCATTATGGCAACTGTTACAATAACTGCAACATACATAACCCACACTTCGCGAACCATTCCAATAGCTGTTATGATCGAATCAATCGAGAAAACCATGTCCATAATTAAAATCTGAACCAATACTTTTCCAAAGGTTACCGCCGCTGTTTTTACGGTTTGATCGCCGCTAACACCTTCCATTTTATGATGAATTTCAGTTGCGCTTTTGTACAACAAAAACAAACCTCCCGCAACTAAAATCAGGTCTTTACCCGAGAATCCTTTTTCAAAAACATGAAACAAAGGTTCTTCGAGTTTGAGAATAATGCCAATAATCAGCAGTAAACCAATTCGCAAAATTCCGGCAAGAATTAATCCCAATCGGCGCGCTTTTTTCTGTTCGCTGGCAGGTAATCTGTTGGCTAAAATACTGATAAAGATTACGTTGTCTATTCCTAGAACAACCTCTAAGGCAATTAAGCTGAGTAACGAAATAAGTAACTCGTATTCCATAAGTTTTGTTAGTTTGTGCGCAAATTTAGTTGCTGTTTAAGCTTTGTTGTATCTTGTTTAGGGTACTTTAACAAATTTTATTCTGTTACCTTTGGCCGCTTAAAATACAAGCAGATTTAATTCGAAACCATGGAAGTAAAAGATACCAACGGAACCTTGTTACAAGACGGCGACACAGTTACCGTTATTAAAGATTTAAAAGTGAAAGGTAGTTCGGCAGTCATAAAGCGCGGAACAGTTGTTAAAAACATTCGCTTAACCGACGACGCCGCAGAGATCGACTGTCGAGTGAACAAAGTTGCCTTAGTTTTACGTACCGAGTTTGTGAAAAAAGCCTAATGCAATCCGCTTTATCAATAATTTAAATCTTTCAAATCACAAATCGATTACAAGAAAACACATTTGGTAAATCTGCTTCAGCACAGTTGTTTCAACTCAATTTCTGTGCTAATATTCGCCTTCGTTGGCAATGATTTCAGCCAGTAATTTCTTTGCGCGAAGCAATTTAATTTTCACGTTATTAAGTGGTTCATTGGTTTTGTTCGCAATTTCTTGATACGACAATTCTTGGAAGTACCGCATTTGAATTACTTGCTGGTAATGCGGTTTGAGCTGCTTGATTTGTCGAAGCAAGTTCGATAAATTTTGTTCTGTAATGAGCACATCTTCCGCGGATGGTGTATCGTCGATAACGCCATATGCCAATTCTTCATCGCCTAAATTGTGAATTTCATGCAAAGCTTTTCGCTTGCGAATCAGGTCAATGTGTACATTCTTGGCGATGGCAATCAGCCAGGTATTGAACTTAAACTCGGGGTTGTAGGTTTTTAGCTTATCGAACGCTTTAGCAAATGTTTCAATAGTAATATCTTCTGCATCTGTTTCGTTTTCAGTTCGTTTCAGCATAAAACCGTAAACTTCATTCCAGTACCTGTCGAGCAAGTGCGTAAAAGCCGTTTGATCGCCTGCAATAGCTAATTGTATGTACTGATTTATTTCCACTGAACTGGTTTTGAAAACGTATTGGCAATGAAGATACACAATTGTGTGAAAACCAATGCTATTTCAAGAATTGGATAAAAATACATCGTATCTTTTTCCTGTAGTTTTCCAGCTGTGAAACCTAAACACAACCACGTTGAGAGGTATCGTAAACCAATTAGCGACACTACGATAATCCATTCAAATTGGGCAATAAGCAATACGGTTGCCAATACTGGAAAAGCTAGTTGTGTAGCATAAAAAATAGATAGCTGTATCCGATCGAATGCTTTGTAATAGTTTGCAGTTGTCGAATGCCTGCGCTTTTGGCGAAACCAAGTTCCAAAAGTTGTCTTCGGTTCGCTGATGGTAAATGCATGTGGTGCATCGGCATAGGTCGTATTTTTCTTGGTGGCTACTTGATTCACAAATAAATCGTCGTCGCCCGAACGCAATTTTAAATGATCTCTAAATCCATCTACTTTGAAGAACTCCTCGCGCTTATAGGCTAAATTTCGGCCAACTCCCATGTACGGTTTTCCGGCTAAAGTCCATCCAAAATATTGAACGGCAGCTAACAAGGTTTCGTATCGAATTAGTTTATTCAAAAATGAATTGGGTATTTTTCGGTATTTTCCATAGCCTAAAACAATGGTTTTTTGCATGGTAAACTGTCCGGCCATTTCCTTTAACCACTGATTTGACGCCGGAACGCAATCGGCATCAATAAAAAGTAAATATTCTTTTGTGGCTGCTTTTATTCCTAATGTCAGTGCAAATTTCTTGTTGCCCCAAAAAGCTTCGTTATTAACTACTTTAACGATCTTAATCAAGGGGTATTGCGCCTGAAACTGTTCAAAGACCTCTAAAGTATCATCGCTAGAAGCATCGTCAATCAAAACAATTTCAAAATCGTGATACTCTTGCGCAGCTAAAAGTGGAATGAGTCGTTCAACGTTTTTCTCTTCATTCTTAGCGCAAACTAAAACCGAAACACCAATTTTTTTTGGCGTTCCGCTGCGAACGGGTTTAAAGCTAAATTTCGCAAAAACAGCCCAATAATAAAGGAGTTGCAGCACAACCACAACGGCAAAAACACAAAGTAAAATGGCATACATAGCTAGCTGTTCAGTTTTGTCGGCGGCAAAGGTACAAAGCTGCGTTCGATTAAAAAATTTTGTCGGATTTCAGTCAGCTACTTCTCAAAGAAATGCATACCAAAGCACGAAACTCTCGCACAATTTACCTTAAACCGATTCGGGAACTAAATTAACTTCGGGTTCAATAGCTATATCAAACGTATCAAAAACCACTTGTTTGACTTCCAAGGCTAATTGGTACAACTCAGGTCCGCTCGCCGAACCGTAATTTACAAGTACCAACGCTTGTTTTTCATGCACTCCTGCGTCTCCGCGACGAAATCCTTTGTAACCGGACTTTTCGATCAGATATCCCGCGGGTACTTTTACTGTTCCATCTTCGAGTAAGTAATATTTGATATCGGGATGTTTGGCCAGTACTTCCGCAAATTTATCGGCACTAATAATCGGATTTTTGAAAAAACTACCGCTGTTGCCCAATACTTTTGGATCGGGAAGTTTCGATTGGCGGATTTTAATCACCGCACGACTTACATCTATCGGCCTAGGTTCGCTGATGCCGGCATTTTCCAATTCTTGCAAGATATCGCCGTAATTCAAATGTAACTGGTGGTTTCGTTTTGTGAGTTTGAATACAACTGCGGTAATGATGTACATACCTTTTAGCGCTCCTTTGAAAATGCTTTCGCGATACGCAAATTGGCAATCGTCGGTATGGAAAGTTTTAAATTCTGCTGTTTTTCGGTGCAAAGCTTCGCAATACACCATCACGTCTTTGATTTCTACGCCGTAGGCACCAATGTTCTGCATCGGTGCAGTTCCCGTGTTTCCGGGAATGAGCGATAAATTTTCCAATCCGCCGTAGCCATTTTCCAAACTGTACACCACCAATTCGTGCCAATTCTGTCCGGCTTGCGCTTTTATCCAAACAAAATCGTCGTCTTCATCTAGAATTTCAATTCCCGAAAAATTAACTCGCACTACCGGAATTTCAATATCGCGACTCAACAATATATTACTGCCTCCGTTTAATACAAAGTAGTTGCTGTCTTTTAATTCTTCGACAATTTCTACCAGCTCAGACAAAGTGTTTGCCGTGTAAAGTTCTTGAGCTGTTACATCAATTCCAAAGGTGTTGAACGGCTTTAGCGATACGTTTTTGTCGGGCGTCATATAAATTCAATTGGTGCGTCGGTGATTATGCTGCCAAATTTCGCGTTATAGATTTTATGCCACAAGTGAAAAACCAATAAAGGTGTTATTACCGCAGTATATTGGTTCGGATTTTTGAAAAACTCATTCACCAAACGGTTCTTGTCAATATTTTTGAAGTAAGGCAACTCGAAAATCGGACTTTTTCGAAGCGCTTCTACGTCGTTTCGCAAGGCATCTATTTGGGTTAAATACTTGGTGTAGGGCGCACTTAATCCAACTTTTCTGAAATCGGTTACTTCTTTTGGCAAACGTTTCATCAACGATTGTTTCTGTACATATTTACCTTTTTTTCCAGTGAACAACCAACGATCGGCTAATTTTCCAGCGCCGATGATCAGTTTGTGATCGAGAAATGGTTCCCGACATTCAATCGATGCTCCCATGGTACAACGGTCGTTTCGATCAAGTAACGATGCCAGGTACGTATGCTGATCAAAGTACAGCGCCTGTCTTTGTAAATTATTGGGATACAATTGTTTCGCTTCTGCCAAAATTTGATAACGATAAGCGTTTTCAGGCTCGGAAGCCAAATTGTACTGCTTTTTTAAATCGTTTGGGTATAAGTTACTGCCGTTATAGATAACGCGAGCATCGTTTGAGCTTATTTGAGAATAGCGGTAAAGTTTATCCCACCTTTTCGAACTACGGAAAAATTCTAAGGCACCGCTTACTCGAGCCGCATGAATTAAATTTGGATAGGCGAGCGGTTTGTAGCGCACATAACCGCCAAACAATTCGTCGGCACCTTCACCCGAAAGCAATACTTTCACATTCGATTTCGCCAAACCTGCTAAAGCTAGCAGATGCGGTTCGCTCAAATGCGTAAGCGGTTCGTCTTGTAAATAGATGGATTGCAGTAAATTGCCGTAAAAATCGCTGCCGTTAATTTCCAACTCATGGTGTTTGAAACCAAACTGGTTCGATACTTTGCGAGCTAACTGCGATTCGTCGTGTTCGGCTTCTTCGAAAGCAACATTAAAGGTATTGATGTTTTTAAACTGCTGTTGAAATAAGGAAGCCGCCACAGCCGTAGAATCGAGTCCACCGCTAAGCATTAAACCTACAGGAACGTCGCTAACCATGCGTAATGCCACCGATTCGTCGAAAGTTTCTGTAAACCAAGCTACTGGGTCATTGATTTGAGACGACTTTGCAATTTCTTCACCCAAATTCCACCATCGAGTTTCGCTACTGTAGCCTTGTGCGCTGATTTTTACAAAATGACCAGGTAACACTTTTTTGATGTTTGCAAAAAGCGTGCTTGTCCCCGCAGCGAAGCGATTAAAAAAGTATTCTTTGATACTTTCGGTAGCTAACACAATCGGAATGTCGGCACTAAAAAGCGCTTTTTGTTCACTTGCAAACAGGTACGTATTTCCGTGCTTGGTGTAATAGAGCGGCTTTACACCCATGCGATCGCGAACAAGCGTGAGGCTGCGCTCTTGCGTATCGTAAACGGCAAAAGCAAACATGCCGCGTAAGCGAGGTAAAATGGCAGTTCCATATTTGCTGTAGCATTCAACTAAAACTTCAGTATCTGAATTTGATTTTAATTGAAAACCGTCGGCGCGAAGCTCGTCGGCTAATTCTTTGAAATTGTAGATTTCACCGTTATACGTAATTACAAAACGCCCATTTGCGGATGTAAATGGTTGATGCGCCGCCGACGATAGGTCGAGTATGGATAAGCGTCGGTGACCGAATCCGCAATTCGAAGCGGTGTAATAACCGTAGTCGTCCGGACCGCGATGCTCCAATGCAAGCGTCATTTTTTCAAGAAGCGCTCTTTCTGTAAAGAGGTTATCTTTAATTTTAAATATTCCGGTTATTCCACACATGTTGTTTTTGGTCGATTAGTTTGTGATAGCGCGCTGCGATCATCTTCATATTTACGTGATAATTCGCATTTTGGACTACAAATTCTCTATTTTTTTGGGTGGCTTCAAGGATTTTATCTCCGTTTTCCCCGATCCATAATAGCGAATCTGCTAGTTTCTGTGGGGATGCAGAAACGAGCAATCCGTTTTCTAAATCAGTTATAAATGATTGGTTTCCGGGTATATTGCTTACCACTGGAAAACAGCCTGCAGCCATGGCTTCAAAAAGCGAAGCTGAAACGCCCTCGGTTTCCGGCATTGATATATAAATCGGGTGTTCCGACAGTAATTTCGGTAATGCTGTATTGGGAATGCGGCCTGTGAAAACAACCTCTTTGCTAATGTTTAGCTCGCGAGCAAGGGATTCCAACTGTTCTTTCTGCGCACCGTCACCAATTATAGTTAGTTGAAAATCAACATTTCTTTGCTTTATTATTCCAAACGCCTTTAACACTAAATCGTGTCGATATTCTGGAAGTAAGCTTCGTGTTACAATGCACTTTAATTTCGCTTCTGATTTAGGAAAGCGCGTAAAATAAAAACGGTCGGTGTCAATTCCTTTGGGTAAAACCAACACTTTATCCATATCTACACCCGCTGCCTTCATCGAATGCGTCATAACAATACCCCAAGCATGAATCAAATCCGCTTTTTTGAATGCATAGCTCTGTATGGCTTTTTTTAACGGATAAAGAACCGAATTTTCAGGCCATAAGTCGGTTCGTCCTTGTTGAGCAATCACGCAGGGTTTTACTTGCGAAAGCGCAGCTAGAAATCCGTAACTAGTTGTTCGTTCTGCAATTACCATATCCGGACGTTCTTCTCGAATAATGCGCTTTATCTTCGGTAAACAAAATAAATACTCGAACATCCGCTGCGTTCGATCTTTAAAACTGTAGCCGCCTTGTCCCAATTCCCAAGTCACGAATTCAAAATCGCCATAGGTTTCGAGTCCGCGCATCCAAGTTTGGGCGTCGGCACGGTACACTTCACCTAAAAATAAAATCTTTCTTTTCATTAGTCGGCAACGTCGAAAGCGCGATTTAAAAAGTCGTTTAAAGGTTTTATTATTTTGAAATTTGCGACAACATCAGAAATGAAATTGCTCTTAAATAAATCTTCGAACGGGATATCGCGCTGCACGATAAAACTCTTTAATTGCAAGTGTTTGATGGCAGGATGATTTTTTTCGAAATCTTTTGGAGCTGTTTTTAATGTGTGCTCGTCGCGTTGTAAATCTCCGAAAGCAGCCTTAAACTTTTTTTCCGAAAGTATTTCCTGTAGATCGTCGTAAAAGAAGGCTATTTCTGTGCGGATTTTCTTTAAATCTTTGGCCTCGGGCATGTAAATTCCTCCGGCGAGAAAACTTCCTTTGGGATCAAGGTGTAAATAATATCCGGCTTTCGGATTGTTGGAATGCGCGGGCGAAATCCAAAAGCCCATATGTGTTTTATAAGGCGATTTATCTTTGGAGAATCGAATGTCGCGATTGATGCGAAAAACCACTTTTTTAGCTTCTACATCGGCCATTCCTAAATCGAATTCTTGGACGCCTGACAGTAATTCTTGTGCCAATTCCAAATAGTGTTTTCGATATTTTTGGTAGCTATCTTGCTTACTTTGAAACCAATCGCGGTTGTTGTTTTCGGCCAGATCCTTTAAAAATGCTATCGCTTCTTGCTGTATCATTTTGTTTTTTCTTCAAATTGAGCTGTTGTGAATGAACCTATTTCTGCCCACTTTTGTTCGCCAGCCTCGTAAAATTGCAAGTACGGAAGTGTAGTTACGTTAAATTCTCTAGCAAGTATTTTATTTGCTTCTACGTCTAATCGCAACACTTGTACTTCTGGATGCGCTTTTTCAAAAGCTTCAACCTCGGGTTTCATTTTAATGCAAGGCGCACACCACGAGGCCGAAAATACAACCAAAGTCTTTTTTTGCGCGCGTAATTTTGATTGAAAATCGCTCACAGACATTCCTTTCTGATTTTCTGGAATGGGTAATTGTGCTTGGTTTTGATACGCACTGTAGCCTCCTTTTAGTTCGTAAACGTTCTTAAAGCCGTTTGAAACCAAAGCCGCCGCCGCCTTTTTGCTTCTTCCTCCACTCAAACAAAAAACGAGTACAGGTTTTTCTTTGTCGAGTTGTTGTACTTCTTTATTGAAATCGGCACCATTCCAATCGATATTTTTCGATTTGGAAATCGTTCCGTTTTTGAATTCTCCGGGAGTACGTACGTCTAATAGTTGTGCGTCTTTATGCAGCGCAAGTTTTTGAAATTCAGTTACATCTACTTGTTTGAAGTCGGTCGTTTGTCCTTGACACGAGGAACCGATTAACAGTAAAATAGCGTATGAAATTAGATGCATTATTCTCATAGTACGAAGGTAAAAGAATATAAATTACAGATTAAAGATTTTGTTCGAAATTCCAGCAGCTGTAAGTACTTTCAGCGTTCGGTCTTCGTGGGTATCGGTCACGAAAATCTGTCCGAAGCTACTTTTTGCCACCAGATCGATAATGTATTGGACGCGGAATTCGTCGAGTTTGTCAAAAATATCGTCGAATAAGAATATAGGTTTTTTCCCAATTTTTTGATGCAGCATGGTAAATTGTGCCAGCTTTAATGCAATAAGAAACGACTTTTGTTGTCCTTGCGAGCCAAACTTTTTGATGTTGTGTTTGTTGAGTTTGAATTCGAAATCGTCGCGATGGGTACCAACCGTTGTAAATTGAAGTACGCGATCTTTGGACAAACTTTCGTGAAGTAAATCCAGAAATCCGCCAACACTTAAATCCGATTTATAAGAAATTTCGGCATTCTCAGCCTGTCCCGAAATGGCTGCATAGTATTCTTGAAACAGCGCGTTGAAAGGTTCGATAAATGCTAAACGCCGTTCGAAAATTAGTTGTGCTTCTCGATCGAGTTGCGCATTGTAGATTTGGAGTGTATCGTTGTCGAAAGTCAGATTTTTAGCAAAGAACTTTAGCAAGGCGTTTCGTTGCGCCAAAATGCGTTGGTATTGAATTACGGCTTGCAGGTAGAGTGGGTCGGTGGAAGCAAGAATGGTGTCCACAAATTTTCGTCTGTTTTCACTTCCTTCAGTAATTAAATCGCGATCGGCGGGCGAAATTAGAACGGCAGGTACGAAACCTAAATGTTCCGAAAACTTCTCATAAGCCTTGCCGTTTCGCTTGAGCACTTTTTTTTGTCCGCGTTTTAGGCTGCAAATCAATTGTTCGTTTTTATTGTCAACGTTGTATTTGCCGTCGATTACAAAGAAGTCGGCATCATGACGAATATTCTGAACAGCCAACGGATTAAAATAGCTTTTACCGTAGCTCAAGTGATAAATGGCGTCGAGGACATTGGTTTTTCCGATGCCATTTTTTCCTACAATGGCGTTTAAACCTGCATCAAACTCGAACGATGCTTCTTCAAAATTCTTATAATTTAGCAAATGTAGCTCTTGTAGTACCATAAAAAATTTTCGCCGAAAGGCCTCTGCAGAAAACCAAATCGCGGCTGCGGCAGAAAGGTATTTAATAAATCGAAAAATTGGGCTTTTTGGTTTGACAAAAAATTATATTTTTGCACCTCACAAATTTAGAACAATTACGAATGGCAACATACAATAAAAGAGGTTATAAGGCACCGAAACCAAAAGAGGAGAAAGAGCAAGTTGAGGTAATTGAAGATATCAATATCGACGAAAGCCAAAGTACAACCGCTGGTGTTTTTAATACTTTAGACGAAACTGCTTCAAAAACAGAAGCTTTTGTTGCTAAAAATCAGAATATTATCTTAGGTGTTATCGGAGCCGTAACTTTAGCGGTTGTTGGTTACTTTGCCTACACAAAATTTATTGTAGAGCCTAAGGAAGAAGATGCGGGAAGCCAAATGTATTTAGCTCAGCAAAACTTTACTAAAGCACTTGATGGAACTAAGAGCGATTCGCTTTTTAAATTAGCACTAAACGGCAGCGAAGGTAAATTTGGTTTCGTTAAAATAGCCGACGAATACAGCGGAACCGACGCTGGAAACATGGCGAACTACTACGCTGGTATGGCTTATTTGAATTTGAAAGAATTCGACAAGGCTATTTCGTATTTGGAAAAGTTCCAAGGTAAAGATCGCTTTCTTTCGATTTTAGCTGCTGGTGCGATTGGTGACGCTTACGCTGAAAAAAATCAACTTCAACAAGCTTTAGATCAATATGTGAAAGCGTCTGAAATGGAGCAAAACGATTTTACTACACCGCGTTTCTTGTTCAAAGCAGGTAAAGCAGCTTTAGCTTTAGGTAAGAAAGCCGAGGCATTGAAATTTTTCACGTCGATTAAAGAATCGTACGAGAATACTCCAGAAGGACAGCAAGCAGACACGTTTATTGGTCTAGCTCAATAAATAAAAATTTATGGCGACAGCAAATACCAATCTGTCGAACTACGATAAAGCTTCAATCCCAAACGCGAATGATTTTCGGTTTGGGATTGTTGTTTCAGAGTGGAACGATACCGTTACTGAAGGACTATACGCGGGTGCCGTTCAAGCCCTAACCGACTGTGGTGCGCAACCGCAAAACATTGTGCGCTGGGATGTTCCCGGAAGTTTCGAATTGATTTACGGCGCTAAGAAAATGCTTGAAATTGAAAAGCCCGACGCGCTTATAGTTATCGGTTGCGTGATTAAAGGCGAAACCATGCATTTCGAGTTTGTTTGTGAAGGAGTTACTCAAGGAATTAAAGACCTTAATATTTTAAGTGATACGCCAGTTATTTTTTGTGTCCTGACGGATAATTCCATGCAGCAATCTCTTGATAGAAGCGGCGGGAAGCACGGAAATAAAGGTGTAGAAGCTGCCATTACGGCAATCAAAATGGCCGAACTTCGCCGTAAGGCTAATCAGAAATCTTCCACAAAAAAAGTAGGATTTACCGCTACGCCAAACTTGGAAGCTGCTGTTCCAAAAATTGATACAAAATAGGGCAAAGGAAGTCGAAAAAGTATAGCATTCTTCGATTCGCTTTAGTTATCTTTACGTTTCATTAGTTTTTTGAAATGTCCAGTATTATACAATTACTTCCCGATCATGTTGCCAATCAGATAGCTGCCGGAGAAGTGGTACAAAGACCGGCTTCTGTTGTAAAAGAATTACTGGAAAATGCTGTTGACGCACAAGCTACCGAAATTAAATTATTGATCAAAGAAGCTGGAAAAGCTCTCGTGCAAGTAATTGATAACGGAATTGGAATGTCGGTTACCGATGCCCGAATGTGCTTTGAACGTCATGCTACCAGCAAAATCCGATTGGCCGAAGACTTATTTCAATTAAATACCAAAGGTTTCCGTGGCGAAGCCCTAGCTTCTATTGCCGCAATTGCACATGTTGAATTGAAAACGCGACAAAATAACGACCAATTAGGAACTCAAATCGTTATCGAAGGTAGTAAAATCGTTTCGCAGCAACCTACAGTTACACCTCAGGGAACGAGCATTGCCGTTAAAAACCTTTTTTTCAACATACCCGCGCGACGCAATTTCCTCAAATCAGATGTTGTTGAAAATAAACATATTATAGACGAATTTCAACGCGTTGTACTCGCACATCCTAATATTCATTTTTTCTTGTACGTGAATGGGAGCGAAGTGTATAATCTGCCCGCAGGGAATTTACGTCAACGGATTGTGGCTGTTTTTTCAGGAAAGATGAACGAGCGTATTTTGCCGCTGCAAGAACATACCGAAGTTGTAGGTATTAACGGCTTTATCGGAAAACCTGAGTTTGCCAAGAAATCGCGTACAGAACAGTTTTTGTTTGTAAACGATCGTTTCATCAAAAGCGGATATTTGCATCATGCCATCATGGGCGGTTTTGAAGGGCTGATTCGCGAAGGGATGCAACCTTCGTATTTTATCTATCTGCAAATCGATCCGAAACACCTCGATATCAATATTCATCCTACAAAAACAGAAATAAAATTCGACGACGAGCACACGATCTACGCCATATTGCGTTCGGCCGTGAAGCACTGTTTAGGTCAGTTTAAAGTAGCGCCCGCACTCGATTTTGAGAAAGATCCGAGTCTGGAAACTCCGTATGAATTGTATGGAAAGGAAGTTAGTATACCCACAATTCAAGTAGATCCGAATTTCAATCCGTTCGGCGAAGCACCCAAACAACAGCGCGGAACTTCATCGTACTACAAAGGACCAGAACCCGCTTGGAAAGCCTTGTACACCGATTTGCCCAATGATTTGCCCGTTATTGAAGCAGAATTTGTTCCCTCACAAACCAACTTGTTTGAAAATACCCGAGTGGAGACCGAATTTGCTCAAGTACAACAGTTGTTCAACAAATACGTGCTTGCAAAAACAGCTAATGGCTTGTTAATTGTCGACCAAAATAAAGCACATCAGCGTATCTTGTACGAAGATTTCTTAAAAAATATTACCGTAACAAAAGGCTTTTCGCAACAGTTGCTTTTTCCTATTGAAATGCATTTAAGCGGTCCAAAAAAAATGCTATTCGAAGACATGAAAGACGCTTTGTATCACATCGGTTTTCAATTTGATACAACAAATTCCGACGGAGTAGTTTCTATTTTGGGAATTCCGCCACTTATTCAAGAATCGGATGCAGAAGATGTTATCAATCAGTTAATTACCGTTATTTCAGAAGGAAGCGTTTCGGATGCGTTCGATTTAAATGATAAAATAGCAAAGAGTTTGGCAATGAGTGTTGCCGTTCGAAACGGACAGTCATTATCGCAATCGGAGTTAGAATCCTTACTACAACGCCTTTTTTCTTGTATGGATTCAACCGTATCGCCCTTTGGAAAACCCATTCAATACACTTTTACTCAGGAAGAGTTAGACCGTAAATTCACATTATGATACAAATTACCGAAACCGTTAAGCATTTGCTTATCATCAATGTAATTCTATTTGTAGGTCGGTTTTTTGTTCCGGCTTTAAACGACCTCCTTGCACTGCACAGTTTTTACGACAATCGTTTTCAATGGTGGCAATTGGTGACGCATATTTTTATGCACGGCGGTATTTTTCACATTTTGTTCAACATGTTTGCCCTAGTTTCATTTGGTTCAGTGATGGAGCAATTTTGGGGAAGTAAAAAGTTTTTGTTTTTTTATTTTTCATGTGGAGTTGCTGGTGCCTTGGTGCAAGGTGGAGTTAATTTCTTTGAAGTTACTCAGGTAATTACTAGTATGCAGGAGCTCGGATTGAATGTAAACCAAATTCGAAGTGTTTTAAATGTACAGTTTTTATCGGGTAACTATTATGACGGCAGTTTATTTGAAGAAGGTATGCGACAAGTATTGGGAACAGATTATTATAAAATTCAACAAGCCGATATAAATTTACTGTTTTCAACCGCTATCGATGTTCAAACACCAATGGTTGGTGCTTCGGGCGCTATTTACGGGTTAATGGTGGCTTTTGCTTTTCTGTTTCCCGAAGCCCGTCTGGCCATGTTATTCTTACCGGTTCCTATCGCGGCAAAGTATTTTGTGCCTGGGATTGTTGCGATTGATTTATATCTAGCTTTAAAAGGAAGTTCTTTGTTTGGGTTTGGCAACATCGCCCACTTCGCGCACTTAGGCGGAGCAGCCATGGGATTTTTGATTATGTGGTATTGGAAACGAACTCAGTTTAACAAAAACAGATGGAACTAATATGAGCACCATTCTAAATGACTTAAAATGGCAATATCGAAGCGGCGGAATTGTACTGCAACTGATTATTTTAAATGTCGCTTTGTATTTAATACCGGAGGTTTTATTTACGATTCTGAAAATTTTAGGGCTGTCGATCGATTATCTTTCTTGGGTAAACGTATGCTCCGATCCTTCAAACCTGCTGTATAAACCTTGGTCTTTACTTACGTACGCATTTTTTCACGCAGGTTTCTTTCATCTGCTCTTTAATATGCTTATCCTGAATTTTTCGGGACGTTTGTTTTTAACGTATTTTAAGGAAGCCCAACTGTTGTCTATATATCTCGCTGCTGCCATTTTCGCCGGACTTATCTTTATTCTTGCCTACAATTTAATTCCGGTTTTGCAATACCATACAGTTCCATTGGTAGGTGCTTCGGGAGCAATCATGGCCATTGTTCTCGCAACGGCAACTTATAATCCGCTAATGGAAGTGCGACTTTTACTAATCGGAAACGTAAAATTGTGGCACATTGCTCTGGTTTTGGTATGTCTGGATATCATTCAATTGTTTACATCGAACACGGGCGGCCGGTTCGCTCACTTAGCAGGCGCTCTAATGGGGTATTTGTACATGAAGAATCTGCAAAACGGCGGAAATTTCTTCAATCTTTTCGATCGATTAGCAAATTTTTGCCTGGGTATAAAGCAAGCTAAAAAGCCTGCTAAAATGCGCACAGTTCACCGTCAAACTGCTTCTAAACCAACAAATAAACCCGTAAAAGATTCTCAACAACAACGTGTCGACGAGATTTTGGACAAGATCAGTAAATCGGGCTACGACAGTTTATCGACCGAAGAAAAAGAGTTTTTGTTTCGCGTCGGACAAAATCAATAGTTCTCAAACCAAAGCTTGTTGCTATATTTGAAGTATGGCAAAATTGTCTTGGTTTAATAAGGTGGTCTTTTTCTTTAATTGGTTGCTGGCGGCAGCTACTATTATTGCTTACCTATTGCCACGAATTGCGCCAAGTTTGTATCCCGTTCTTGCTGCATTAACGCTGTTTCTACCAGCTTTGCTTATTGGAAACGGCTTGTTTCTTATTTTTTGGGCAATTCAACTGAAAAGACAAGCAGCACTTTCATTAATTGTCTTGCTCATCGGCATCACCTTCGTCAATAAATTTTATGGTTTCCGATCGAATACCAATCACGAAAAACAAGCCAATGAGGTAAAAATTGTTTCTTACAATGTTCGGTTATTCAATAAATTTCGTTGGTCCGACAAGCGTGCGGTGCCGTTGGAAATCTCGGATTTTGTCAAAGAACAGAACCCAGATATTCTATGTATACAGGAATTTAGTGCCAATGCCGATTTCCATACCGAGCAATTTCCATACAAATACACCACTTTACGTCATAAGAAGATAAAAACCGGACAAGCCATTTTTTCCAAATATAAAATCATCAATAGCGGTGTGGTCAGTTTTCCAAATTCTGATGCAGAAGCCATATTTGCAGACGTATTAATTAAAGCAGATACCGTGCGCGTGTATAATATGCATTTAGAGTCGGTTCGGATAACGCCAAGCGTCAATAAAATTAACAACGACATTAACGAACTCGATCAGTCTAAGTCGGAGTTTATGCTGCGTCGAATCGGTAGAGCGTTCCGCAAGCAGCAAAATCAGGCCGAAATGCTGCGTTTACATCGTGCCGACATTCGATTTAGGACGATTGTTTGCGGCGATATGAATAACTCGGCGTTTTCATACGTGTATCGACAAATTAAGGGCGATTTAAACGACACTTTCGTGGAAGCAGGATCAGGTCTGGGAAAAACGTACGACTTTAAATATTATCCGGCACGAATTGATTACATACTTGCCGATAAACGTTTCGAGGTAAAAGATTTTGATACGTTTAACGAAATTCAAGACAGCGATCATTTTCCGATAGCAGCTGTACTAGCTTTTACAAATTAAGCGTTTGGCGTTTCAGATACTCGCCCGCTTTTCTTCCTTCATTAAAAAGTAAATCAAGGATACTCAAATTGTTCAAAAATCCGTGTTTTTCTATGAAAACCTGATGATACGATTCAAATTCGTGCGTGTCTTTTTTTCTATTTGCCAGTTCACGACCGTTTGTTTGCAATGGATTTTTAAAGAATTCCGTTGTTTTTGTATACGATTTGTTCACCTGCAAACACTTCAACACAAGGTCGATCGTATGGAACTGCAAGTCGGTGAGGAATTCGTATTTTTTATTGTATAAATCCGTGAAGAAATCCTCGTAAAATTCAAAGTAGGGTGAGCTGCGATAGGCTGTTTCAAGCGATTTAAAGTGCTGCTTGCGCCAATCTTCGGCATATTCGATGCGCATGTCGCGCGTTTTTTGGTGCAACTGTTTTTTGTGAATAACTGGTACGTTCAAAAGCTGCAAGCCATTCGGACTGTAAATAAAGGCCCGATTTCTGTTGGTTTGCTTTTGGAAGTTATCGTCGAATTCAAAAAACACTTCTTCATTTTGCACCAGTGCAGCGTATTCGGAAATGGAGCCGAAATAGGAAGGAATCAACAGTATTGCCATAGATTACGCTGCCTTCTTTTTGAATACAAATCGCGTTAAGCCAAAATAGGCAAGTACGGCAAGACCAAAAACCCAAAGGTAACTTGTTGCAGGTCCGTCGCCATTTACTGTAGTAAACATGCGCGACCAGCGAACTTTATTTAAACCAGATGCAGTACCATCTAAACTTAACCATACAAAAACAGCCTTTCCAACCACATGATCTTCGGGCACAAAGCCCCAATAGCGCGAATCGAGTGAATTTCCACGATTGTCTCCCATCATCCAATAATAGTCTTTCTGAAAAGTATAAGATTTTGCAAGCTTGTTGTCGATATACACATCATTGCCAACTATTTTCACCAAATGCGGACCCTCAAATTCTGTGATTACCTTTTTGTAAAATGGCAGATTTTCAGGTGTAAGCGTTATCGTTGTTCCCGCTTTTGGGATGTAAATCGGCCCCATATTGTCGGCATTCCAGTTTAACTGACCACCAAAAATTCTAGAGTCGGTACCTTTTTCAATTCTGCGTTTGATGTCTGAAAAAGCTGAAAATGTCTTTAATTTTTCTGCACCTTCTTCTGTTAATGCACTGAAATAGATGGTGTCTCGGTTGTCGTTGGAACCAATTTGTTCGGTAGATCCAATGCTTTTCATCACTGCATTGATGTCCACTGGCTTGGTCTTATCGAGAGCGGCTTGATAAACTTGTTGAATTTTAGCACGTTCTGGATAAACGACAGCTTTGCCATTTATGTAAACAATTCCTTGTTTGATTTCCAATTTGTCGCCGGCAATACCAACACAACGTTTTACGTAATTGGTTCTTTTGTCGATAGGCTTATCGTATCTGCGATCAGCTCGCTCGTACATGTGAAATAACGTATCGCAAGGCCAGTTAAACACCACAATATCATTATTTTTTATGGTTTGAAACCCCGGAATTCGTACGTAAGGATATTGCAATTTGTTCTTCCACGAATCTTTATTAGCATCGTCGTACACGTAAGACTTAACTTTCGCCACCGGAATCGTATCGTGAACCATTGGGAACGAAACTGCCGACATCTGCGGCCGCGCTCCGTAATGAAATTTACTTACAAACAGAAAATCGCCAACTAAAAGCGTTTTCTCTAACGAAGAAGTTGGAATTTGAAAAGGTTGCATCACATACGTATGTACCAGAGTAGCCACCACAATGGCAAATAAAATCGAACTTACGGTATCTCCAGTTTTTGTTCGAGCAATTAGGCTTCTATTTTCTACGTAAGTTAAATTAGCAACGTAGTTAAGATAATAGAGGTAAAAGCCGAAAGTCAATAAAGTTAACCAGGTATCGGAGAGCGTGTTTTTACCAAAACTACGCGCTGTTTCTACCCAAATAACTGGGAACATTATTAGATTAACAACAGGTACAAACAGTAAAATCACCCAGTACGTTGGGCGATTTATTATTTTCATCAAAACGATGGCATTGTAAATCGGAATGGCAGCTTCCCAAGCTTTACGGCCGGCTCGAACGTATAGTTTCCAAGTACCTAAAAAGTGAATTATCTGAAAAATGAGAATTACGATAAGCCATTCACTAAATGTCATAGTCTAAATTGTATTAAGGAAAAATGTCTTCGTTTAATCGTAAAACATCTTTCATGGTGTAAATTCCTTTCTTGTCGTTTAAAAATTCGGCAGCTAAGACGGCGCCGTGTGCAAAGCCTTCGCGATTAAAAGCAATGTGGCTTATTTGCAATTGGTCGATATTCGACGAAAATGTTACATAATGCGTTCCTGGTACAGCATCTTCGCGAATGGCGTTTATTTTTAAATCGGTTTCTTGCGTGGGTTCTAAACTCCACTTGTCGTAACGTGTGTTGCTAATCACCTGATTCGCCAAACTAATTGCTGTTCCACTGGGTGCATCAAGCTTTTGCGTATGATGAATTTCTTCTAACTCGATTTTATACTCGGGAAATCTTCCGATGAGTTTACTGGCAAATTGGTTTATTTCGAACAATAAATTCACGCCTAAACTAAAATTCGAACCGTATAAAAAAGCAGTATCTTTTTCTTTACACAACGCTTCCATTTTATGGTAATCAGCCAACCAACCTGTGGTTCCTGAAACTACCGGAATGCCTAACATCAGTGCTTCCGAAATATTGCTAACTGCAGTTTCCGGTGTGCTGAATTCAATAGCTACATCGGCTGTTTCTAAACCCGAAAATGATGTGCTGCTGTTCTTTCGTAAAACAATCTCGTGACCGCGATTTTGTGCGATAACTTCGATGATTTTACCCATCTTTCCATACCCAAGCAGTGCTATTTTCATCAGAATTGATATTGAAGTGTCAAACCTATATTTTGCGCATTTGAAATCTCAGAAGGAAATATTTCTGGAATCACAGTGAGCGTTTCATTGACATTATATTGCTTTAAATGCGCATCAACATTGGCGTCGATGATGTTCAATACATACAACCCCACGGTCACCAATAACGATAAATCGCGATTGCGCTGAAACGTTCGTTGCGCATTAATCAACGTTTGGTCGTTGTATTGTCCTAAGAATTGATCGGGCTGGCCGGCAAGTCGCTGTTTATACGCTGTACGAAATTTGTGATATTCGTTGTTGTTTCTTTGGTGAAGAAAAAAACCGGTCCCTATAGCTCCGTAAACCAACGGAATTTTCCAATATTTTTTGTTGTACGCCTGTCCTAAACCAGGTAAAATCGCCGAATAAAATGCAGCTCTAGTAGGTCGTAACGGATCAATTTGTTGAGGCTTGAGCGTATCTGGCAGTTTTAACGGTGTGCCAGGCCCTTGTGCGAAAGCAAACAAAGGCAAAAAGAGTATTAATATGTAAAAGAATCGCTTCAAGAGCCTTGTAGTAATTCGAGAATTCGCGCTAAGTCGGCTTCCGATTTAAACGGAATGGTAAGTTTACCTTTACCGTTTGCACCTACTTTCACATCAATCTTCACCGCTATTTTAGCTGCCAAGTCCGAAACTTTGTCCGTATGCGGTGTAACACTGGGCTTTGGTGCTTTTCCTGTTGCGGTTTGTTGTCCTTTTTCCTGATATTCTTTCACCAATTGCTCGGTTTCGCGAACGGAAAGATTTCGAGAAATGATTTTCTGGTAAATGTCGGCTTGATCGTCTTGGTTTTCTACCGAAATCAATGCACGGCCGTGTCCCATTGAAATAAAACCATCGCGAATACCGGTTTGGATAATCGGATCAAGTTTTAACAATCGTAAGTAATTTGTGATCGTCGAACGCTTTTTACCAACACGTTCGCTCATTTGTTCTTGCGTAAGCTGAATTTCGTCGATTAAACGCTGATACGACAATGCAATTTCAATCGGATCTAAATCGTGACGCTGAATATTCTCTACCAAAGCCATAACCAACGATTCGTTGTCGTTGGCTAAACGAACATAAGCCGGTATCGTAGTCAATCCAGCAATTTTCGATGCGCGCATACGTCGCTCGCCCGAAATCAACTGATACTTGTTAAAGTCGAGTTTTCTTACGGTAATGGGTTGAATGACACCAAGTTCCTTAATCGAACTCGCTAATTCGTTTAAAGCTTCTTCGTTAAAGTTACTGCGCGGTTGAAACGGGTTGATTTCGATAAAATCTAAATCCAACTCGATAATATTTCCAACTACTTGTTCGGCGTTCTTATCGTCGGCCGATTTAATATCGTTGTTCGGATCTTTCAACAATGCCGATAATCCGCGGCCAAGCGCTTGTTTTTTGATTGCTTTGGTCATACTAGCTAATCTTCTTTATAATTTCCTGAGCCAAACTCAAATAATTGGTAGCTCCTTTGCTTGTGGCGTCAAAATTAATGATACTTTCTCCAAAACTCGGCGCTTCACTCAATTTAACATTTCGTTGAATGATGGTCTTAAACACCATATCGGCAAAGTGTTTTTGAACTTCTTCTACAACCTGATTCGACAGTCGCAAACGCGAGTCGTACATCGTGAGTAAAAGTCCTTCAATATCTAAATGCTCGTTGTGAATTTTTTGAACACTCTTAATCGTATTGAGCAATTTTCCTAAACCTTCCAACGCAAAATACTCGCATTGAATCGGAATAAGTACCGAATCCGCAGCTGTTAATGCATTTAAGGTAAGCAACCCCAACGAAGGTGCGCAATCAATGAGTATGTAGTCGTACTTTTCTTTAATTTCCGCAAGCGCTTCCTTAAGCATGTACTCGCGATTTTCTTTGTCAACCAACTCAATTTCAATCGCCACCAAGTCGATATGCGCCGGAATCACATCCACGTTCGGAGCGGTACATTGTTGTATCGCTTCTTCCGGTGTGTTGCTGTGTTCTAAAATTTGATACGTACCAATTTCTACCTGATCCACATCAATACCTAATCCCGAACTGGCATTGGCCTGTGGGTCGGCATCTATCAGCAATACTTTCTTCTCCAAAACACCGAGCGCCGCAGCTAAATTCACAGTGGTTGTGGTTTTTCCAACACCGCCTTTTTGATTGGCGACAGCAATTATTTTACCCATTCAGTAGTCTGATTTTTGTGGCGTAAAAGTACGATTATTTACCGCGTAATCAAGTCTAATTTGTTAACCAAGTCGCGTTTTATTAACCAATTTCAAAATTGTTTTAAGTCATTGATTACAAGTCTTTTTTTAGTAAACAATTCCTTCATGTTCTAATAACAAGTTCGTAATCAATACTTCCTGTGGCTCTTTTTTTAAATCAGATTTTTAAAATTCTGCATGCAACCTGAAATCCAAATATTTTTTCTTTAATCGGGGTCACCCATTGTCTGTTTAACTCGATTTTTTAGCTTTTATCATCGCTTCGAGCATGTCCCACATATCCGCCGGAATTTTCTCCAACAAATTAAATTGTCCAGCGCCTTGCAACCACTCGCCACCGTCAATAGTAACTACTTCTCCGTTTACATAACCAGCAAAATCCGATACCAAATACGCTGCTAAATTGGCCAATTCCTGATGATCGCCCACGCGTTTTAACGGTACTTTTTTCGACATGTCGAACTGCTGCGCTAAATCGCCCGGCAACAACCGATCCCATGCACCTTTGGTCGGAAACGGTCCCGGAGCAATCGCATTCATGCGTATGCCGTATTTCGCCCATTCTACCGCCAAACTACGCGTCATCGCTAAAACGCCTGCCTTTGCAGTAGCGCTCGGAACTACATATGCCGAGCCTGTCCACGCATAAGTAGTCACAATATTCAACACACTTACGTTGGTTTTCTTTTCCGAAATCCAGTATTTTCCTGCGGCGAGCGTACAATTTTTCGAACCTTTCAAAACTATATCAATAATCGTATCAAATGCATTTGCCGATAAGCGTTCGGTGGGCGATATAAAATTCCCAGCGGCATTATTCACCAGTACGTCCACACCCCCAAACTGTGCCACAGTGGTCTGAATCATCTGTTCCACTTGGGCGTAATCCCGAACGTCGCAGGCAACCGCTAAACATTTTCCTCCGGTTATAGCCGACATTTCTTCTGCGGCAGCGGTAATTTTTTCTAGGTTTCGCGAGGTAATAACCACCTGTGCACCCAATTCCAAAAAGTAGGTACTCATGGCCTTTCCCAAACCACTTCCGCCACCTGTAACTATAATCGTTTTGCCTTCTAAAGCGCCGTCGCGCAGCATTTTATCTGAATATCCCATCTGTGTTTATTTTTTCACAAGATACAGTTTTACGAGAAAAATAGTTTTTCTGTTGCCGATTTTTATTTGGGCAAATCCCTCCGCCTTTCTGCATCCGCCCGTCGGGTCGCGCTTTCCGTTGCAATCTGCTTTGTCCCGCCCGCAATTCCCCGACGCAAAGCAGGATTTCCACTGCAATCGCTTTTGCGGAAAATCGTTACCGAAAATTCGTTTCCAGCAGTAGGTTTAATACGAATTCACGTTAATTTTACCAACAAATTGACCAACTGTGGATGCCACCTCAGATTTTTTAAGTTCCGACGCCGCACAACGAATCAAAGATTTGCGTAAATCCAAAATCGATGTGCAGCAATTGCAAACCGATTTGCGCTCCGGCGATCGTGCGGCTTTAAGTCGGTGCATCACACTTATCGAAAGTAGTTTGCCCGAACACAAACTCGAAGCGGCACAATTACTTAACACACTAGAAGCCAAACAAAATACGGTTCGTTTAGGCATTACCGGCGTTCCGGGCGTTGGAAAAAGTACGTTTATCGAAGCGTTTGGTTTGTACGCCATTTCAAAAGGTTACAAAGTGGCTGTACTGGCGGTCGATCCGAGTAGTCAGCTGACGCGCGGCAGCATTCTCGGAGATAAAACACGCATGGAAGAGCTGGTAAAATCCGAGTCGGCGTTTATTCGTCCGTCGGCATCCGGAACTACCTTGGGCGGTGTCGCGGCAAGTACCCGAGAAATTATTGCACTTTGCGAAGCGGCAGGCTACAACTTTATCATCATTGAAACCGTTGGAGTAGGGCAGAGCGAAACTACTGTAGCCGACCTAACCGATTTTTTTCTATTACTACACCTCGCTGGAGCTGGCGACGAACTGCAAGGCATTAAACGCGGCATCATGGAAATGGCCGATTTAATCGTGATCAATAAAGCCGATGGCGCAAATGTAAAACCTGCTAAACGCGCACAAGCCCAACTCCGAAGTGCACTGTCGTTATTTCCGCCCAAAACGAGCTTCTACGAAAGTAAAGTGCTTACGGCGAGTGCTTTGGAACACAGCGGTATTTCCGATGTATTCGATGAAATTACAACCTATTTTGAACAAGCAAAGGAAAACGGACATTTCGAAGGGCATCGCAAAAAACAAGTGCTTAAAGCCTTTCAAAGCATGATTGAACAGGCGCTGCTCTTTGATTTTAACAATAATCCAAACGTAAAAGCCAAATGGGAAACGGTTGTAGTCGATTTAGAAACCGGTAAAATTACACCTCGAACAGCGGTACAACAATTGTTGGAATTGTATCGTAACGCTTAATTAATCTTCGTAGCGCTTATTTACTCGTCGTAACGCGCAATTTCACGGTCGTAAAATTCGGTCGCTTCTACGATTAAACGTTCTAATTCTTCGCTCAATTCTTGTTCCTCGGCTTCTTCAATATCGTCGATAATTTCCACTTCATCGTTTCGTAAATTAATTACAAAGCGCGGAAAATCAAGATGAATTACAAAAATATCGTCCGGAAAATCGGTATTATCGCCAAGTACAAATTTGGGTAGTTCCATAGAGTTAAAGTTTAATGTGAAGGCAGTACGCTTGCACTGTCAGGGTTGTCAATTTTATTGTTGATAATGAATTTCTTACTCAAATATAAAAATCTGGCGTACAACAAAAAGGCGGCTGTTGCTAAACTTCCCAACAATCCGAACCAAATCCCTTCTGCTCCGTATTCGAGCTTGATTCCCAAATAATAACACAGCGGAAATCCAACGATCCAGTACGCCACAAACGTAATGTACATCGGAATTTTAACGTCTTGCATGCCGCGCAAAGCACCCAGCACAACCACTTGCATACCATCGAAAATCTGGAAAAAAGCAGCAGCTATCAATAATTTCGCGGCAATGGCAATTACTTCTGTGTTATCGGCCAATTGTGTATTGTTTTCCATATTTAAAAACTGCTCCGGTAAAATCTGGTGTAACGCAATGAACACCAAAGCAAAGACAATTTCGATGAAAACAGTCAGTAAAAAAACAGATTGCGCCACCAACCGAAGTTTCTTAAAATCTTGTGCTCCAACGTAATTGCTCACACGAATCATGGCCGCAGCGCCCAATCCAACCGCAAACATAAACGTTAGCGAGGCCAACGAAAGCGCTATTTGGTTTGCCGCTTGTGCATTGGTTCCGATAATGCCACTCAACCAAATGGCAGCCGTAAATAAAAGTACTTCGAACAGCATTTGCGCCGCCGACGGTATGCCAATGCGAACTATTTTTCGCGTAATTTCTCGGTCAAACGAAACCGTAGGCAAGGCATCGAAATACTCGCGCAAGCCTTTCGAATAACGCGTAATTAGGTGCATAAACACAACCATGAGTATGCGCGAAATCACCGTTCCAATAGCAGCGCCGATAATTCCTAACTTCGGGAAAATCCAAATGCCGTAAATCAATACATAGTTCAAAATTACATGCGCAACATTGGCAAGAATAATGGCGTATAACGAGTATTTAGTTTGCGACATCCCATCGGCAAATTGCTTGTAACCTTGATAAACAATCAACGGAATCAGCGACAAGGCAACGTAATCGATAAACGGCTCTGCTAAGGCAATTACTTCTGCAGGTTGGTTGAGTTGGCGCAACAGTGGTTTCGAAAGAAAAACAACGCCAAAAAGTAAAACACCAAGTACGCTACATAGTAGCAATCCTTGCTTGAGCGCTTTTACTAAAGTGGTTTTATCGTTTGCAGCATCGGCAGCGCCAACAATAGGCGTTATGGCCGTCGAAAATCCGATTCCGAGCGACATCGCAATAAATATCACGCTGTTTCCCAATGAAACGGCAGCAAGTTCGGTGCTTCCCAGCTTTCCGACCATAATATTGTCGGTGATGGAAATTAAGGTGTGTCCAACCATTCCCAACATCACCGGATAAGCCAGTTTCAAGTTGTAACCAAACTCTGCAAAATACTTTTTCATAGCAACAAAAATCGGGCAAAGATAGCGCACTGTATTCCGACTATCGGTCATTAATATCATAAAACTTAAACGAAATTGCGTAAGACTAAGCTTTAAAAAAGGCGGTTCTTTGCAGCTCAGACCAATACTATTTGGTTTACTTATATGAAAAATACTTTACGCTCTTTTTGTTTGGCTCTTGTAATCGGATTTTCAGCACCAAGCGTTTTTGGTCAAGAAACTATCGCAACGGCAATTGAAAACTACGATCAGGGCTTTCGACTCGGATTTGGATTGAACGGTGGTTTGCCACTAAACGATCCGTATGATTTCTCGCTAGGCGGCGATGTTCGCTTGCAATACGACTTAACAAAAAAAACTTCTTTAACCCTAACAACGGGCTTTACTAACTTTTTCGTTAGCGGAAAAGACAACGATTTAGGGTTTATTCCCTTGAAAGCTGGATTCAAAGTTTTTGTGTATGAAAATGAGTTTTATTTAATTGGCGAAGCCGGCGCTGCTTTTGCCGTGACCAACAATTACGATAAAACTTCTTTATTGTTATCGCCTGGAGTAGGTTATGCTACCAAAGTGATCGACTTTAGTTTACGTTACGAATATTTAAAAGATTTTATCGACGAATCAGGCGATGAAGGTATCGGGCAAGTTGTGGCTCGTGTAGCCTACGCTTTTGAGTTGTAGAAAACTTTTTCCACCATTCCAATGTTTTCAAAAGCCTCTCTCGGGAGGCTTTTGTATTTTTGACCACATGAAATTTACAGCAATTCAAAATTTTGGGACTGTGCACGGAATACACTCGTCTTCCGGTTTGCTTTGGTTGAACGATTATCTTTTCTGCATTAGCGATAATTCTGATTTTCTTTTCAAAATAAATCCGACGAATTATACTTTCGAGGCGATTCCCACTATCGAAAATGCACAACATTGGGTCGAAAAAAAGCACAAACGAGATTACGAGATCATTTATGCAGATTCGGAAGGTATTCACCTCTACGGCAGTGGTTCCAAAGAAAAGCGAAAGATAAAAACCTCGTTTGCTGACCTTGAAAATCTCGCCATCAGCAGCGAGTGTTTGCTGTACGATGCTATTAGCAGTCGCGGTATTTCTGAAGACGATTTGAATTTGGAAGCGCTTTGTAAACACGGCGACACGTACTACATTTTCAATCGCGGAAACGGTCCGTCGAAACAAAACCGCATCTTTAAAGCGCATCAATTACCGGACGGAGCTTTTGAAATCGTTTCAGAACACGACATCCAACTTCATTTCAACAATCTCGATTTCACCTTCACCGATGCGTGCGTTTGCAACGACTTTATCGTATTTACTGCTGCCGCAGAAGCTTCGGATTCCACCTATCTAGATGGCGAAATTGGCGGTAGTTTACTTGGCGTTTTAAAAATCGATTCCCTGGAAGTGCTTTACACACAAATCGTTTCCCAAGAACATAAATTCGAAGGAATTAGCTGTTACAAAAGTTCCGAAACTACTCTTCATTTCTATCTCGCCGAAGACAACGACCGCAACGACGGCGAATTAACGGTATATGGAGTGGATTTAGAGATTTAAAGATTTCGAGATTTAAAGATTTCGAGATTGAAAGATTGAAAGATTGAGAGATTGAGAGATTTTGAGATTGCTTTCTTGCTTGAATCTACAACGCTGCTAATTTTTCCAATTTCTTTGCGGCTAAAAATCCGTTGATGTCTTCGAAGTGTTCCACGACGCGTTTGTTGGTGAATTCGAAAACTTTTGTAGCCAAGCCGTCCAAGAAATCACGGTCGTGTGAAACTAAAATCACTGTTCCTTCAAAATCGCGCAGAGCTTCTTTGATGATGTCTTTGGTTTTCATGTCTAAGTGATTCGAAGGTTCATCCAAAATCAACAAGTTTACGGGTTCAAGCAAGAGTTTGATCATCGCTAAACGTGTGCGCTCACCACCTGAAAGCACTTTTACTTTTTTGGTAATATCGTCGCCGTGAAACATAAAAGCACCTAGCAAATTCTTGATTTGCGTACGGATGTCGCCTACCGCAATTTGGTCGATGGTTTC
>NZ_JBMLTK010000058.1:35253-53935 GCF_049240005.1 Flavobacterium sp.
GCAAATTCTTGATTTGCGTACGGATGTCGCCTACCGCAATTTGGTCGATGGTTTCAAAAATACTTACATTCTCGTCCAGCAAAGCCGCCTGATTCTGTGCGAAATAACCAATCATTGAGTTATGTCCGATTTCGATACTTCCGCTGTCTGGCGCAAACTCTTTCATGATGGCTTTTATCATGGTCGATTTTCCCTCGCCATTCTTTCCTACAAACGCCACTTTTTGCCCGCGTTCAATCACCATATTTGCTCCTTTAAAGACAATATGATCGCCGTATTTTTTCTCTAAATCGGTTACAACTACCGGATATTGACCACTTTTTTGTGCCGGTGGGAATTTAATTTTCAGTGCCGAATTATCAATTTCATCTACTTCCACTAAAACTAATTTCTCCAACATTTTCACACGCGATTGTACCTGCAACGTCTTTGAATACGTGCCTTTAAATCGTTCGATGAATTCCATATTTTCAGCAATCATTTTTTGTTGCTCGTCGTAGGCTTTTTGTTGGTGTGCTCTACGGTCTTTTCGCAACTCCAAATAATGCGAATATTTGGCACGGTAGTCGTATATACGTCCCATGGTAACCTCGATGGTTCGGTTGGTAATGTTATCCACAAACGCTCTATCGTGCGAAATTACCACAACGGCTTTTGCTGCATTCACCAAAAAACCTTCCAACCACTGAATACTTTCAATATCCATGTGGTTTGTAGGCTCATCGAGTAAAATCAAATCGGGTTTTTTTAGCAACAGTTTTGCTAATTCGATGCGCATGCGCCAACCACCCGAAAATTCACTGGTTTTTCGGTTAAAATCTTCGCGAACAAACCCCAAACCAAGCAGTACTTTTTCCACATCGGCTTCGTAGTTTATTTCTTCAATGGCGTAAAATTTTTCGCTGAGGTCGCTTACTTCCTCGATTAATTTCATGTAATCGTCCGATTCGTAGTCGGTTCGAACCGTAAGCTCGGTGTTTATGGCTTCGATGCGATCGCGCATGCTGAAAATTTCCGAAAATGCCTTCGACGTTTCTTCAAAAACCGTACAATTATCTTGTGTGAGCAAATGTTGTGGTAGGTACGCAATTACAGTGTCTTTCGGCATCGAGAGGCTTCCGCTGCTCGGTTTGCGTTCTCCGGCAAGAATTTTCAACAAAGTCGATTTTCCTGCGCCATTTTTCCCCATCAATGCAATCTTATCTGTTTCATTAATAGAGAACGATACGTCGCTAAAAAGCGTTGTTCCACCAAATTCTACCGATACGTCGTTTACTGTAAGCATTTTCAAAAAATTTGCGCAAAGGTAGTTTAAAACAAGCCATTTTTAGCGCTTTCAGCCACAGCGTCCGACAATTATTTTCAATCGAATTTAGGTGTTTGAATCGTTTTTTAGAAGCCATTCCCGTTTTCCGCTGTAGTCCTCAAAAAACACGGCACGTTCACACGCCTTGCCGCTGGCTTCTTGGGTCGCCACTGCAACGCGGTTCACACAGCCGTCTTTTTTTCCGGGCTGCCGCTGCAACCGGGGCTAGGGCATACGTTACTAACGTTTGGTGGAAAAAGTGTATATTCGTTAAAGAAAAGTAACGAAGTAAGAGTACAATTTAACAGTGCCAAAATAGGTGAAAAGGTATTTGGTTTTGCTCGACACATAAGTCTACTCTTCGCAACTGCGAAGCAATCATGAACACCAATAAAAATCAATTGTACCGTGAGTAAATCCAAAAGAGCCAAATTTTCTCACCCACAGAAAGAAATTTTCAGAGCGACACACTTTGGCGTTTCATGCTTACACTTTTGTCTAAGAAATTAGAAACAAAGAACGTATGCAAACAGATAACTTAACTCTTAACACAACAACTAACAGACCATTTGAACTTGCTAAGACATCAGCAAAAATGACTATTTCAGAGGTTTTTGCAGAACGAACAGGTTCATACCTCAATGAGTTTACTTTATTTGTTGCTCACTTTAACTCAATCCCTAACTTTATCCATGAAGTTGACATTGACTGCAAAAAAGCCAATGACTGGTTTGCTGAAAACTACAAATCAGAAATCAAAGACTTCTATTATGATAAACGGTATTTCAAAAGAAGTAAAAAAGCCGAAATTGATGATATTTTTTATTTCCTCTATGATGATTTGATGGTTGACTTTGATACCAATTGCTCAACGGTTAGGTTTTTATATCGTAAAACAGAACTTTCAAAAGTTGAGGAAATTATAAATGCTATCCACAAATTCAAAAAGAGAAAACAAAAACAAAAGCCCGAAATATCATTGCTTGTAAACAGCATGTCTGGCATCGAAACAAAATCTTTACAAATTACTAAGCCTAAATTAAGTATAGAGGACAATTACAACGAGGACTTTAAAGAAATTCATCGAACTATATTAAAAAGACTTTCTCGTAAAAACGATAAAGGATTGGTATTGCTTCATGGAAAACCAGGAACAGGAAAAACATCATACATCAGATACTTAATTGCATCGCTAAAAAAGGATGTTATTTTCTTACCTCCAAATATGGCGAGTGCCATTACAAACCCAAATCTCATTTCAATTCTTATAGACAATCCAAATTCAATTTTTGTAATTGAAGATGCAGAAAACATTGTTGTTGATAGAGAAAAGGACGGTAGTTCGCCAGTTTCAGCATTATTGAATATTTCTGATGGCTTACTTGCCGATTGTTTGAACGTTCAAATAATTTGCTCCTTCAACACGGACATTTCAAAAATTGATAGTGCCTTAATGAGAAAAGGAAGATTGATTGCAAAGTATGAATTTAAAGAACTAGAGATTGAAAAAGCCCAACAACTTTCAAGCAAACTCGGCTTTGATACAAGCATCAACAAGCCAATGACATTAACATCAATATACAACCAAGACGAAAAAGATTTTCAACAAACACGAAAAAGCAATCCAATAGGATTTCAAGCAATAAACAATAACAGGTTAGCCGAAAACTGAACAGAGTAGGCATTAAAATAAAAAAGTAAAACATGATTTCAGATGTAAGAGAAAAAGGAAGCCTTATTGAAGTTTATGATGCAAACAGCAAAAGAATTTCATACATGAGTGCAGGAAGCAAAGAACTTGTAGGAGTAGCAAGCAATTTCTTTGTAATTATCAGCGGTTCGTTAATTGAAGTTTATGACGAAAAATGCAAACGTATTTCATACATGAGCCAAGGAAGCAAATTGGTAAGAGGTGCAGCAGGCAACACGTTTACAGTTAAAAACGGTAGCCTTATTGAAACCTATGATGAGAACTGCAAAAGAATAAGTTACAAAAGTGCATAGTTCCTACACTGCCATAGATTTTGAAACCGCACAAGGCAAGCGTTGGAGCATTTGTCAAGTTGGATTGGTTCGTGTAGAAAATCAGGTTATTACCGAGCAGTTATCTATTTTGGTTCAACCACCTAATAACTATTACTGGAGAAATTTCATTGATATACACGGAATTACTGCCGAAAAAACAGCAGCTGCACCAACATTTGATAAAATTTGGCACCTTATTGAGCCATTCATTAAAAATCAAAATGTTGTGGCTCACAATGGATTTGCTTTTGACTTCCATTGCTTAAAACAAACTCTAGAATACTATGAAATTTTATCACCTGAATTTACCGGACATTGCACTTACAAAATTTACGGAGAAAATTTAGCTTCACTTTGCAAGCAATTTAAAATCAACTTAAACCATCACGATGCTTTGAGTGATGCTAAGGCATGTGCTGAACTTTTTAAAATACATTTGTATAAATCAAACTCGTAATAATGGAAGAACTTGTAATTGAAAACCCAAGAATAAGACCAGTTGGAGATTTACTCTCCGAAAACTTTTTTGTACCAAGGTATCAAAGAGGTTATCGCTGGGGCAAGCAGGAAATTACAGAGTTACTTGATGACATTTTAGAGTATTATAATGCTACACAAAATAGAGAAAATAAAGTTAGCAAGTTTTATTGCCTTCAACCAGTTGTTGTTAAAGCTAAAGAATGGAATTCAGAAAACAGTCAGAAAATTAACGGTTGGGAACTAATAGATGGTCAACAAAGACTTACAACAATCCTACTCATTTTAAACTACTTAGAAGATGTAAGGAAGCTTTTAAACAACAAGCTTGACATTTATTCTATTGACTTTGAAACAAGAGAAAATTGCAATCCATTTTTTCAAAATAAGACATATAAAGACTCAGTGGATGAAACAAATGTCGATTTTTATCACATTTCTTTAGCCTATAAACATATTAATACGTGGTTTGAACAAAATAATCAAAAGGTTGAAATTCTAAATACATTATTAAAAGCAGAATACAATGTTTCGATAATTTGGTACGAAGCAGTTGACAACATTAAAGAAAATGATGATAGCTCTATTGAATTATTTACCCGATTAAATGACGGCAAAATTCCTTTAACAGATGCTGAATTAATCAAAGCGTTATTGCTTCAGGCAGATTTATATCCAACAAACGAAGAACGTTTTGTAAAACAACGCCTATTTGAAATAGCAACCGAATGGGACAATATAGAAGCTACACTACAAGATGAAAAATTTTGGCTTTTTTTGAACGACACAGATTATAATCCCTCCTCCAAAATCGAATATATTTTTAAACTTCTTTCCGAAAAATGGAATGAGTTTGAGAAACAACATTTGATACAATATGAATTAAAAGATGAAAAACCCAAGCATTTTGAGTTTTTGATTTTTGACAAGTATCTGATAAACAAACGAGCAGAGTTTTTGAATAAGAATGAAGAAGGTAAAGATATATTAGAACCAGTTAATGAGATTTGGAAAGAAATAAAAGAAATGTTCAGTACATTTTACGAATGGTATAACGACCATAACTTATTTCATTACATAGGGTTCTTATTGGCAAATGAGAAAAATAAAGATAGACTCATCAGAGAATTAATCGAACTGAAACTAACAAAAACTGATTTTGAAAATAACATCAAAAAAAGAATCTCAAATTCAGTTAAAATCAATAAAAAAGACAAAGAAACAGGTATTATAAAACAATTGAACCAAATAGCTTACGGAGAAGATAATCCAGAAATTATTAAAGTTCTTTTGTTATTTAATATTGATGCCTTAATTAAAAACAGAAAGGAAAATGCGAGATTTCCGTTTCACTTGTATAAAAAGGAGAAAATTACAAGCATAGAACATATTCATCCGCAAAATCCGCCAAGTATTGATGCGGAAGAAGACAGAGCAAAGATATGGCTTTCGCAACATAAGACATCATTGTCTTTAATAAGAGAACTTGCAGGAGACAATAAAGATAAGATTGGTAGTGTATTGCTACAAATTGAAGGGTTATTGAATAATTACGATAAAGAAACATTTAAAAATCTATTTTCGGAAATTCTAAACTTATATAGTGAGATTTCTGATTTTAAAGAAACAGAATTGCATACTTTGTACAATTTAGCTTTAGTCGATAAAGACACAAATAGCCAACTAAATAATTCCTTTTTTGATATCAAGAGAGATATTTTAAAAGAAAGCAAATTTGGGAAATATGTTCCTATTTGTACTCATAGGGCATTTTCAAAATATTATTCTAATAGTCCTAGAGAAATGATATTCTGGAACACTGACGACAGGCAAGTTTATTTTAAGGCCATAGAATCAGTTTATCTTTCATTTGTAACTTTAACAGAAACAGAAAATGGCAACTAATAATACAACATTTTGGAATCTTATAAATTCCAATAAAATAAGCATCCCCATTATTCAAAGGGACTATGCTCAAGGTCGTGAAGAAGAATCTGAAAAACGTGAAAAGTTTTTAAATGCCATATTTAAGTATTTAACAAATAGCGAAAAACTGCATTTAGATTTTGTTTATGGAAGGGTGAAAGACAATACTTTTTTCCCCATTGACGGTCAGCAGCGGTTGACGACATTATTTCTGTTGCATTGGTATTTTGCATTTAAAGAAAAAGTCAGTAATGAGGAAAAATCGAAATTAAGTCAATTTGTATATGATACTCGTATTAGTTCAAGAGAATTTTGTCAATCTTTAATCAGAGAAGAAATAGTCATCCCTTTATCGACTGGGGATGACACATTCATAAAAACCATTAAAAACCAACCTTGGTATAGAGACAAGTGGGATACAGACCCCACTGTTAAAGCAATGCTTGTAATGATTCAAGACATTCATAATAAATTTAATAGTATTAATTCATCTTCCGTATTTGCTCAACTGATTAACGAGGACTCAATTTCTTTTGAGCTATTGGATTTAGGAAAAAAAGGATTTGAACTAACCGATGAACTTTATATTAAAATGAATGCGAGAGGCAAACAACTCACACCATTTGAGAATTTTAAAGCAAACTTTATTCAATTAATTGATAAACATTTTAAAAATAAAAAACTAGAACATCCAATAAAAGGAGAAATTTCCTATTCAGGTTATTTTTCCTATAAGATAGAAAAAGAATGGACAGATTTATTTTGGGCTTATAGAGGTGACAAAAAGACTACTGATGAAGGATTTTCAAACTATTTTGAATTTTTAACGCAAATACTCTATTTCAAAAAGCATAAAGATGCTAATGCTGATGATTTTAAAAATAATTTTACACAGTATGAAGATGTATTTAGTAACGAGCAGAACCTACTCTTTCTGTTCACTAGTTTAGATAAACTATACGATATATTTTGCCTAAATGGAGGAGCGAAAAAAGAGAATATAAATAATTTCTTCGCATCAATTGAAAATATCACTACATTTTTTTGGAACACAACAAGAGAGAATAGTCTTTTTGAAAGAATTGTTTCAAACACTAAAAACGAGGATGCAAGAAATAAAATTTTACTTTTTAGTATTATATATTATTTGATTAAGCATAATCTTTCATCATCAGATAATCAACTGGTTAATTATGTTAGGTTAATCAGAAATTTAATGCAGGCAACCAGACAAAGAAATGAGACAAAGTACAATACTAATATTCGTATTAATTTCTTCGGTAGTTATTGGATACTTTTTGAGCAATTAGCATCAGTTGATGTTTACAAAGCAATTCAAGACCCTACTTTAAACAATAAAAGCTCTCGAATTAGTGACGCAAGCTTAAATAACGAAATAGAAAAAGCAAAAATATTGCAATCTAATATCCCGAACATAAGTTCTGCTTTGCGTGATTTGGAAGAATTTGATGAGTTTGGAGGTTTAATTCATCAACTTAAACCAACTTTGAATCAACCTAAACTTCAATACTATTCTCAAGCAGTCAAAGAAATATGGAATATCTCTGTTTCGGATACATTAAGAATACAAACTTTAATTGCTTGTAGTTTTGATGGTCTATTTATTAAAGATACCAAGATGGGTGAAACTTACTATTTTGGAAAAGATGGTAACTGGTCAGTCATATTGACAAATGAGGAAGAGGAAATTTCAAAAAGTATTTTATTATTTCTTGATACCTACATAAATATTAAAAATCCTGAAACGGATAATAAATTACAAGCGATTGTTGATGAGTGGTTAGCTACTAATAATGCGGATAGGTCGTATAAGTATTATTTTTTGAAATACCCTGAGTTTACGTCAAAGCTAAATTATTTTGTTTGGCCAAATGATTGTGAAATCAGGATGTTAGGCACTGAGGGTTCTAATCCATTAGTAGCATATCATATAAGTCCTTTTGTATTGACTGTTTGTCAAAGAATTGACAATAAAAATATATGCGATGAAAACCAATGTTATCTTCAATATTCTGGTAATTCTCCTATAATTTTAAAAAATGGAGTGACAATGTCTTGCACTTTAGAAGGATGGTTGATGCCAGTTAATTCAATTATAACTTCCAATATCATTTCAAAATATTCTTTGGAGTTAATTAATGATTTTTACTTACTAAAAGACAATGATAAAAAAGACCGAATTGAAATTGCAATTGATTTTATTAACTCTTTATTCAATTAAATGTCAAAACGAGGCTACATATCAAGATACTTGCTTATTCTCAAAAAGTTGAAAGTAAAACCTTATTCAACTTATGAGGAATTACAAGCCTATATTGAAAATCAGTTTGACTATCTGCAAATGCAAGACGATACGTTGAATATTGGTTTTTCAAAACGAACACTTCAACGTGATATCAAGGAAATCAGAAACGTTTTTGGAATTGACATAGAGTATTCAAAATCTCAAAAAGGCTATTTCATCAGCCAAAACGAAAATGAAAACATGAATTTCCAAAGAATGATGGAGGCGTTTGATATGTTCAATTCTTTAAACCTTGCCCAAGATTTAACACCATTTATTCATTTGGAAAAACGCAGACCACAAGGAACAGACAATTTATACGGTTTACTTCATGCAATCAAGAACAGACTTCAAATTAAATTCACTTATCAGAAATTTTGGGAAGAAGAATCAAGCCAGCGTTTGGCAGAACCTTATGCTTTAAAGGAGTTTAAAAACCGTTGGTATATCATGGCTAAAGACAGTAAAGACAATAACATAAAAAGTTTTGCTCTTGACCGTTTGACAAACCTTGAAATAACAAATCAAACATACCAGTATCCCGACAATTACAGCATTGAGCAAAGTTACCGCTACTGCTTTGGTATTATTAGCCCAAATGACGAAGAACCGCAAGACATCATTCTATCATTTGACCCATTTCAAGGTAAGTATATCAAGACACTTCCATTGCATGACACTCAACAAGTTTTAGTGGACAATGACGTAGAAATGAAAATCAAACTTAAACTCTGCCTGACACATGACCTTGTTATGGAACTACTTTCATTCGGTGACAACATGAAAGTAATTGAACCTAAATCATTAGCTGACCAAATTAAACAGGCACACGAAAAAGCGTATAGACAATACTAAGCCATGGTACAGTAACAAGCCGTGTAATCCAAAACACATACCAAAAATTCCAAGAGAGCTCCCGCTCCGAAAACCGTCCCGACTTCGATGTACTATACCCAAATTTTACAAAACTCTCAACCTTCACCAAAACATTTGATTCTATCCCACTACAAGCACATTTGCATTAGGCAGGGTTTCGTCACCTCAGACAGTTTTGTGGTAGCCGAAAGCTTTGTTCTGCGAATGAACACTTGTGCTGAAAGACCCCGGCATCGATAATACGCAAACCAACATAGTCAATTTCCCCAAGATTCACTTTTAACCAACGCTTGATAACTGTAATCTAAAATTTCACAAAAGGCGCTTTATGTACTTACCAAAAATTGGTAACTTTGATAAAAGTTTATGATGAATGAAAAACACATCAATAGCACTAGGAAACCATTTTGATCAGTTTGTAAATAGTCAAGTTGCAACTGGACGTTATAAAAATGTTAGCGAAGTTATTCGTGCTGGACTTCGACTTTTAGAGGACGAAGAAAGCAATGTAATCGCTCTGCGAGCTGCAATTCAGCAAGGGTTAGAAAGCCCACTCGTTGAAAATTTTGACTTCAAAGAAAATTTGAAAAAATTAAAAGAAGGAAGAATAAAAAATGGCTAAGGTTGTTTTAAGACAAGAAGCCATTAACGACTTAAATGAAATTTGGGTTTATACTTATGATGAATGGTCAGAAAAACAAGCCGATAAATATTATTCAGCTTTAGAATTTGCTTGTACACAAATTGGGAAAAACCCTGAACTTGGAAAGAAATACGATAGAATAAGCAAGAATTTACTTGGGTTGAGAACTGGAAAACACATAATTTTTTATCAAGTTATTTCAAACGATAGCATTGAAGTGGTCAGAATTTTACACGAAGGAATGGACTTGAAAAACAGATTTGATGAATAAAGAATTACTTCGCTATGGCTGGATACTCGTGGTTTCGTGTCCGTTTTTTAAGTAAAATTATTATGTAAGTAAACAGTACGCAGTTCACTGGCTTCTCAACAGTCGGTTTGCGGCGGTATATTACAAGATATCTTGTTAAAAATAGAGCAAAAAACATCAACCTATACCATACTTTGGTATATTTGTTTTAAAGCTAGTTGTTATGGCAAAAAACACTTCAATATTGCTCGGAGATCATTTTAATAATTTCATTAATGAGGAAGTCGCTTCTGGAAGATACAGTTCTGCAAGTGATGTAGTAAGATCGGCGCTTCGTTTGCTGGAAATCGAGGAGCAGAAAATCAAATGGCTCAGAAATGAACTCGAAATTGGAGAGAAAAGTGGATTCGTTGAAAACTATGACCCGAAAAAGCATCTCGAAGAACTCAAGAAGCGCCATTCATGAAATACAGAATTACCGAAGCGGCGTATAATGATTTGAGCGACATCTATCTCTACACCTTTCAGAACTGGTCGGAGAATCAGGCAAGCAAGTATTTTGAATCGATCATTGAGGAAATTCAGCTGTTCAGTGAAAACCCCGAAAAAGCCAAGCCCATGCCAAAGGTTGGGGCAGACTTCTTCTATTTCCGAGCCTTGTCACATTATGTGTTTTTCAAAAAGAATAGAGAAACGATTGAAGTTGTTAGAATCCTACACAAAATGATGGACTTCTCTCAGCACCTGGAATAGAACGTCTTGTAACCGGCGCTAATCCGCTCCGAAAACCTCCCGACTTTGAGGTTAATTATTAAAATTTGAATTTGCCTAAGAATCTTGAAACATTACAAAGTGAGTTTGCCTTGTTTTTAATAGACTTCCAGGAGTAAAAGTTCCTATTCCTCCAGCATCTTCGCAACAACCATTTTCGCCAAAATCACATCTTCTTTTGAGACCCAAACACTAACCGCTGCATCAGCCGTTCCGAAACCAGCCAAACGTGCCGATTCATACTCATTGCGTATGATGGCCGTAATTCCTGCCTCACGCAAATTGTAGTTGACCGCCTGTGCCAAGATTTCGGAGCCGCTGAATACCTCTATCACTTTATTTACTCAAGTACATTTTTCTTCGGGCGTACAATTCGTAAAACTGATCGTCTTTTAAATCGTCGATAAATAAAATGGATTCTCCGGTCGATTTCATTTCCGGTCCGAGTGCTTTATTCACATTCCTGAACTTTGAAAACGAGAACACCGGCTGTTTGATCGCGTAACCTTGTAATTGCGGATTAAACTTGAAGTCGGTTACCTTATTTACACCAAGCATTACTTTGGTGGCGTAATTTACGTAAGGCTCTCCGTAGGCTTTTGCGATAAAAGGAACGGTTCGTGAGGCACGCGGATTCGCTTCGATGATGTAAACCGTATCGTCTTTAATGGCAAACTGCACGTTGATCAGACCAACCGTTTTTAGCGCAAGTGCTATTTTATGCGTGTGATCTTTAATTTGTTGCATGACAAATTCGCCCAAATTAAACGGAGGAAGTGTTGCATTTGAGTCGCCCGAATGAATACCACATGGTTCGATATGTTCCATGATACCAATGATATACACATTTTCACCGTCGCAAATGGCATCGGCTTCGGCTTCTATGGCACCGTCGAGGTAATGATCGAGTAGGAGCTTATTTCCGGGAATGTTCTTGAGCAAATCGATTACGTGTTCTTCGAGCTCTTGCTTGTTGATGACGATTTTCATGCCTTGACCTCCAAGTACGTACGACGGGCGCACGAGCAGTGGGAAGTCGAGTGAATCGGCTAGAACAGAAGCTTCATCGGCAGTTTCAGCAATTCCGAATTTTGGATAGGGAATGTTGAGTTGCGAAAGAAGTTCTGAGAATCGACCGCGATCTTCGGCTAAATCTAAGGCGTCGAAGCTGGTTCCGAGAATTCGGATGTTGTATTTCGCGAGTTTTTCGGCGAGTTTCAATGCGGTTTGTCCACCTAATTGAACGATAACGCCTTCCGGTTTTTCATGCTGAATGATGTCGTAAATATGTTCCCAAAATACCGGTTCGAAATACAGTTTATCAGCTGTATCAAAGTCGGTTGATACCGTTTCGGGATTGCAATTAATCATGATGGTTTCGAAACCACATTCTTTGGCCGCTAAAACGCCATGAACACAGGAATAATCGAATTCGATACCTTGTCCGATTCGGTTTGGGCCACTACCCAGCACCACAACTTTTTTGCGCTCGGTTACGATGCTTTCGTTGGCTACAAATCGTTCGCCGTTTGCTAATTCCACTTCCGCTTCAAAAGTAGAGTAGTAGTAAGGCGTTTGTGCTTTGAATTCGGCAGCACAAGTATCAACCAGTTTATACACGCGTTTAACACCTAATTGTTCGCGAAGCTTGTAAATCTGACTCTCCAAACAGCCCAACATATGCGCAATTTGTCGGTCGGCAAATCCTTTTTGTTTGCCTTCGAGAAGTAAGTTTTTTGGAAGCGTATCGATTTGGTAGGTAGAAATCGTTTTTTCGAGTTGGTATAATTCTTCGTATTGACGCAAGAACCACATGTCGATTTTCGTGATTTCGTGTATGCGCGATAACGGGATTCCCATTTGAATGGCATCGTAAATCACAAAAACCCGATCCCAAGAGGCGTGGGTTAATTTATCGATGATTTGCTCGTAGTTGGTGTAGCTTTTTCCGTCGGCACCAAGTCCGTTACGTTTAATTTCAAGCGATTGCGTTGCTTTATGCAGCGCTTCTTGAAACGAGCGTCCGATGCCCATAACTTCGCCAACGGATTTCATTTGGAGTCCGAGCGTTCTATCAGCTCCTTCAAATTTATCGAAATTCCAACGCGGAATTTTCACGATTACGTAATCGAGCGTTGGTTCGAAAAGCGCAGAGGTTGATTTTGTAATTTGGTTTTGAAGTTCGTCGAGGGTGTAGCCAAGTGCGAGTTTTGATGCAATTTTAGCGATCGGATAGCCGGTTGCTTTCGATGCAAGTGCAGACGAACGGGATACGCGTGGGTTGATTTCGATGGCTACGATATCTTCTTTTTCATCCGGCGAAACCGCAAATTGAACGTTACAGCCACCGGCAAAGTTTCCGATGGAACGCATCATTTTAATGGCCATATCGCGCATGCGTTGAAAGGTTTTGTCGGAGAGCGTCATGGCAGGCGCTACGGTTATCGAGTCGCCGGTATGTATTCCCATCGGATCCATATTTTCGATGGAACAGATGATCACCACGTTGTCGTTTTTATCACGAAGTAATTCGAGTTCGTATTCTTTCCAACCCAGCAAAGCCTTATCGATAAGTACTTCGTGTATAGGCGAAGCTTCAAGTCCGCGTGTAAGTAAATCGTCGAAGTCTTCTTTGCGATGCACGAAAGCAGCTCCAGTTCCTCCAAGGGTAAACGACGGCCGTATAACTAGCGGAAATCCGAATTCTTGGGCGATTTCTTTTCCTTTCAGAAACGAATTTGCTGTTTTTGCTGGCGCGGCTCCTACGCCAATTTCTTCGAGCAGCTGTTTAAACTGTTCGCGGTCTTCGGTAATGTTTATGGCGTTCACATCAACACCAATCATTCGTACGTTAAAATCGTTCCAAATGCCTTTTTCGTCGGCTTCTAAACACAAATTCAAGGCTGTTTGTCCGCCCATTGTTGGGAGCACGGCGTCGATTTGTGGGTGCGCTTTTAAGATTTCGATGATCGATTTGGTGGTGAGTGGCTTCAGATAAACGTGATCGGCCATGGATGGGTCGGTCATGATGGTCGCAGGATTGGAATTGATCAGAATGACTTCAATTCCTTCTTCTTTAATGGAACGAGCTGATTGTGATCCGGCGTAGTCGAATTCGCATGCTTGTCCGATAACTATTGGTCCTGAGCCGATAATTAAGACCGATTTAATGGAGTTGTCTTTTGGCATATAGTTGTAGTTGTGTTGTTGTGGTAAAGGTAAATTTTAGACTTTAGATATTCGCTTTTTAATTCTAAAAAAAAAGGCGATACTGATTAAAGTAACGCCTTAGTTCATTAGAGATAAACTCATTATTTTTTATGTCTTGGTTCGCACGAAACTGTTAATTTGTGACGACCTTTTGCACGTCTGCGCGCTAGAACTTTTCTTCCATTCGCAGAAGCCATTCTGTCCATAAAACCGTGCTTATTTCTTCTTTTTCTTTTCGATGGTTGAAATGTTCTTTTGCTCATTGCCTGTATCTTTAAAATCTAAATTAGCTATTGATGGATTTGGTTTCTGAAAAACCGAGTGCAAATATAAGAAGACTTTTTTGTTAGGCAAGTCGTTGCGAAAAAAATAATTTAAGTTTCGGGAATTAGTATCTTTGCCGACCAAAACGGAATCATCATGTATCACAAAAATATCAAGTTATTTCTCTTTGCCGCGCTTAATGTTTTGGCTATCTGGCAGTTTACCGAATCTGAAATCGGAAACGGTATTTTCTTAATCTTACTGTCGCTCATTTTCATTTTATTCTACTTTAAGAACGAATTCATCATCTTGGCGTTCTTTAAACTGCGTAAACAAGACTTTGAAGGCGCGAAGAAGTGGTTGGCATACATTAAAAATCCACAAGCAGCACTGGTGCGCAAACAACAAGGTTACTTTGAGTACTTACATGGACTTATGCTTTCACAGACCAACATTACCCAGGCAGAAAAACACTTCAAGAAAGCCGTGGAATTGGGTTTATCTATGGATACCGATTTGGCTATTGCAAAACTTAATCTTGCCGGCGTTGCTATGACGCGTCGCAGAAAACTTGAAGCTACCAATTTGCTCAATGAAGCTAAGAAATTAGACAAACAAGGTTTGCTGAAGGATCAAATCAAGTTGATGAAAGAACAAATGAAAAAGATTTAATGTAGTTTTTACGTTAATTATTTGGTTTTTATTCGTTAAATATTTCTTCTAATCATTAAAAAATCGAAAAATTTAACACTTTTGTGTTAGTTTGTCGGTTTTTTTTATACTTTTATCTCTATAGTACTGAATATCAATTCAGAATGAGATGAAAAAATTTGTACCATTAGTACTGTTTTTGCTCGGTAGTTTGTCGTTTTCACAGACAGACCAGAAAGCGTACAGCGATGCGATTCGAAAGAACATCAAACGCTACAGTGCAATCAGCGATCGAGCTTATTTGGTTGGAAAGACCGCCGAAGCTGAATACCTTTTTGATACTTTAGTTAATAATCATCTCGTAGGTACGCGCTTCACCGATTTTCAGCTCAAACGTCTTTACGGCGGAAAATTGAAACTTTCTTCCATCAAAAAGCTAATACTCATTCAAACGTATGCCTCGTGGTGTATCATAAACAAAGGCGAAATACCCGCTTTGAACAAACTAGCGCGGCAGCATGCCAAAGATTTGCAAATCATTGTGGTTTTTTGGGATCGAAAACAAGCCGCAAAAGCTGTAGCTGCGCAATTTAACGGCTACATCGAAGTGTGCTATGCCAACGAGTCGTATTCAAAAGATACCGAAGTGGTGGCAACAATGAAAAATGCAATCGGTTATCTGTCGTCGTATTTCTTAAACGATAATTTAGAAGTACTCAGTATTCGCAAAGGCGCGCCATTACAAATTCCTAAGAAAACCCCAATTAAAGAGGCTATTCGTTTAAACTTCGAATTCTATAATGCTCAAATTGCCGATGTTTTAGTTAAGAGCAATCTCAAAAAAGAGCACATCGCACACCAGTAATCTACTGCGGAATCAGGATTTCGTAAGGTTTGCGATTTAAATTCGGTAGTTTTTTGTCGCGCAACCACGGATTGTGATACTTCAAGGTTTTGTAGTTGATTCCTTGCATCTTAGCAAATCGAACTAAATCTGTAATGGTGGTGTCTACAACCACTTTTTTGGTTGGTATGGGTCTGTATAATTCCTCGGCACTAAAAGTAAATCCGTAAGTTGACGGATTTTTCATGACTTCTTTTAGTGCTAGAATTCGAAAAACATACCGGTGCGTTTCTTCGGTGAGCAATAAATCGTAGTAATTTGTTTCGTTTTGGATATCCATTTGCTTTTGTACACCTGCCATACCGCCGTTGTAAGACGCAGCGGCTAGTGTCCACGATCCGAATTTGCGTTTGGCGTCGAGCAAGTACTTACAAGCTGCCTCGGTTGATTTCTCTACGTGATAGCGCTCGTCAACAAACTCAGTTACTTCCATACCGCGCTCTTTTGCTGTGGTCGGCATAAATTGCCAAAATCCTTTGGCTCCGGCCGATGACGTTGCGTTCATCAAAGCGCTTTCTGCCACAGCTAGATATTTAAAATCGTCTGGAACACCATTTTTCGCCAATATTGGTTCGATAATCGGGAAAAAGCGTGCCGAACGTTTGATGATTAACAAGGTCGATGCATCCAAATTTGCGTTTACAATCAATTCACGTTCAAAGCGTTCGCGAACATCCTCAACATGTAACGGTGTAGGTTCTCCAGCGAATTCAGCCGCAGTTGGCGCGTACGGATGTTTCATATCGTTAGAACGATACCGTACCGCAAAAATCGATGTGGCAATAATTCCGCTGCTAACCAATACACTAAGAGCCAGTGTTTTCCAATTCGTTTTCATTTCGTTCTATAATTTTTGGCAAATTTTCATTTAGCCATTTGTATTTATTTAAAATCATGATGTGCGTTCCGTCCTTAATCCAAATTGCATTTTTGATGTATTTTGGCGGAAAAACCTCGTCGGCATCACCATGTATGTGTATTACTTCGGGATCAACCTCGATTCGATTCCATAAAATTACTTGTTCGATCGACCATTGCAAATATTTTTCATCACGAACCGACAGAAATTTCTCATATAACTTCAAACGTTTGTTTATAGTATCGCCAAAACTAAATTTTGCTAATTGCTCCACATTTAAAAGTAGTTTTATTGGCAAAAGCTTGTATGCTTTAGTGGTTTTGGCAATTTTAAAGCGTCGTGGAAATTCAAGATTACTTTTCACACTCGAAACGATAATCACTTTTTCAGGTTTCACAAAGCTTTTCATTTCTTGAACTAAAATGCCACCGAACGATACGCCAATTAAAATAATGTGTTTCCCGGTTACCTTCTTCGATAATCGTTCGGCGTAAGCGGCCAATGATTCGGCTTCCAAAGGAATTTGCCATTCCAATAAATGTACGTTAAAACGATCGATGGGTAGTGCAATACGTTCAAATATAAGTGGACTTGCAGCCAAACCGGGCATCAAATAAACGTCGTATTTTTTGGTTGTCAACATGTTTGTGTTTATCAATGCCTAAAATTAAGCTTAACTTCGAAAGTTTGGCGTAAAGATTGAGTTAAATAAAAATCGGTTTGAATGTAAAAAACCAATCAATTAAGCTTCAACTATAGGTCTTTTTTTTGGGCGCCCGGGCACGCTTTCGCCTTTACTCCTCGGCGAGTTCCGCTGCGCTACACCGCCTGTGGGGTATCGGCTTAATCGTTGGCGCGGCAATCGTTACCACGGCAATCGTTACCACGGCGATTGCTTTAAAACATGTAAGAAATATCAAAGAATAGTGGTGCCTGAAGACAAATAAATACTAAAAGGCCTTACAATTATTTCCATGTTTGTGCCTGTTCTTTCAGCAGTTGTAAATTCTAGAAACTCAGTATTTTTTTTCTCTTTTACTTTCCGAATTTGAGTTAAAATACACATACTTTTTTACTTCTGTAACATAAAAACTTACTTTTGTTTAAATCACTTTTTTATGATTACCAAAAAGCAACTTGCAGTAACACTAGATAAACTTCCAGAACAGTTCTCTATAGAAGATTTGATTGATAGACTTATTTTGCTGGATAAAATAGAAAAAGCTGAAAGAGAATCGGAGGTCGGTAATACTATTACAGAAACCGAATTAGACCAAGAACTTGAAAAATGGTTCAAATAAATTGGACAAGGACTGCCGTCGAGGATTTAAAAAGCATCTTCGATTATATTGCGAAAGATTCTAAAAAGTATGCACAACTTCAAACGCTCAAATTAAAGTCCCGAACCTTAATTTTAAAGTCTAAGCCCTTTATAGGTAAAAAAGTGGCTGAAAAGGAAGACTTGGCAATCAGAGAATTGATAGAAGGAAATTATAGAATAATTTATAAGATTATTGATGAAAATAAAATAGATATCCTTACAATTTATCATACTTCACGAGATTTAAAACGAAGTGGAATTGTTAATATGTAAACATAAATGTTGATTATCAAGAAAAATTGCAAACAATGAATGGCTAAATCAGAAATTATCCAAAAAATACGCCGAACGGATTTTACGTTCGGCGTTCCAACTAAAACAAAAAATCGGCAGACTAAAACTTGTAGCCTGCACCAATGAAAATACCGCTGATAGCCACATCTCCTGTGCCCAGCGAATATTTCGCGTTTACGTCGAACTCCTCCGAAATGTCGTACGACGCACCAAAGTCAACGTTAATTTTAAACTTCTCTTCTTCCAATTCGGTGAAGTAGTTTAAACTTGGTCCCGCCATTAAATGGAAACTATCCGCTAACTCGTACTTTGCCAAAATCGGTACGCTCAAAAAGTTGAAATCTTTGATTAATACGTACATTAGTTCGGGCTGTACAGCGAATTTTTCGGAAATACCAATAGAGGCAAATCCACCTAAGTAATAACCTGTTTCCGAACCGGTTACCTCACCTAATGGTCCAAGATCCACTTTTGTAGATGCCAAGTCGACACCCGCTTTTACACCAAATTTTGTTTCTTGCGCTTGTGTGGCGAAAGTTCCGGCAAGAGCTGCCAATACAAATAGTAATTTTCTCATAATTAAATGTTTTTAGTTATGAG
>NZ_JBMLTK010000058.1:54035-115925 GCF_049240005.1 Flavobacterium sp.
AGAGCTGCCAATACAAATAGTAATTTTCTCATAATTAAATGTTTTTAGTTATGAGTCAAAACTATTTAGTGAGCTAATCTTCTGAAATACTACAAATGACGTATTTTTCACTGCATGATCTCGCAGTGAATCAATGGAGTAAATTCCCTTATGGGTAGCTACGCATCTGGAAAAATCTTCCCTGGATTCAAAATTCCGTTTGGATCAAAGACGTTTTTGATTCCACGCATTAGATCTAAGTGATGCGTCGGGAATTTTATGGGCATATAATTTTTTTGTACGTAACCAATGCCGTGTTCGCCAGAAAGTGTGCCACCTAGCGCCACTGTTAGTTCGAATATTTCGGTAATGCCTTTTGGAATATCTTCCTGCCACTGCTGTTCGCTGAGCGCGCCGCGAATGATGTTTACGTGCAAGTTTCCATCGCCGGCGTGTCCGTAACAAACCGATTTAAAACCGTATTTCGCACCAATGCGTTTAATGCCTTGCAACAACTCAGGTAGAGCATAGCGCGGAACGACCGTATCTTCTTCTTTGTAGACCGAATTGGCTTTAACCGCTTCGGCTATGCTGCGTCGCATTTTCCAAAGTTGATTTTTCTGTTCGGTAGAATCGGCAAAAAGAATATCGTCTATGTCGTAAGCTTCGAAAACGCTGCACAATTTTTCAGCTTCTTCGAGCAGTTGGTCGAGGTTGTTGCCATCGAGTTCTACCAACAAATGTGCATTTACGTCTGGTGCAACTACAACATTAAGGTTGTCAACAAATTGCAGCGCCCAGTCGATGGCATCACGTTCCATGAATTCGAGTGCCGACGGAACAAATCCGGCTCGAAAAACGGCTGAAACAGCTTCGCAAGCTTCGGCTTCGTTGCGAAAGGGCACGAGCATTAAAACGTTTTGCGTAGGCAAGGGCAGGAGTTTAAGCGTGGCTCGTGTAATTACAGCAAGCGTTCCTTCGCTGCCTACCAACAATTGCGTGAGGTTGTAGCCGGTAGCGTTCTTTAGCGTATTTGCGCCGGTTTCGATGATTGTCCCGTTGGCCAAAACTGCTTGTAAATTAAGTACGTAATCTTTGGTAACGCCGTATTTTAACGCACGTGCTCCTCCGGCATTTTCGGCGATGTTGCCACCGATGAAACAACTGCCTTGACTGCTCGGATCGACCGGATAAAACAAGCCGTGTTGCGCCACCGCATCGCGCAGGGTTTGGGTAACGACAGCCGTTCCGGTAGTTACCTGCAAGTTTTTCAAATCGATTTCGTGAATTTGATTGAAACGTTCCATCGATAAACCAATGCCGCCATGAACGGCCAATGCTCCGCCGCTTAAGCCGGTGCGTCCGCCGATGGTAACTACGGGAATTTTATGCTGGGTTGCAATTTTTAAAACGGCCGAGACTTGTTCAACGGTAGCTGGTTTGACTACGATATGCGGTGGAAACGATAGGTCTTCGGTTTCGTCGTGGCCGTAATGCAACAGCGTTTCTGTATCGCGGTAGCAGTCGAGGTTTGGAATATTTTGAAGTTCGGAAAGAAACGAATCGGTAAGCATATTCTTTTGAAAACGATTTTTCGGTTACGGATTTTGCGTTAGGGACTGAAGCGGAAATCCTGTTTTGCGCTGCCGCTTAAGGCGCGAAACAGATTATAGCGAAAGGCCCGACCGCGAAGTTACGATTTTAGATGAAGCGATTTCGTTCTCGCGGGAACGCCCAAATAAAGTTGAAAATCGGTTATTTGGTTTCTTTGTTTTTCCGGAAATCGAAATTGAATATGGTGTTGACAATCAAACCGTTATTGTATTGATAAACGTCTTGATTGTTGATGTTTCTGCCAAACTGCACGATTTGGTTGAGGTAGCCGGCTTCGATTTTAAAATTAGACGTGAGGTTGCAGCCGAGTAGGAGTCCGAGGCGATTTTGATCGAATACATTGGCACCGATATCTTCGCCAAATCCGAGGAAAATCTCGTCGTAAACCGCTAGATACGGTGTTTTAGGTTTCGGATTTTTAGCCAAAGGAATTTGCAGGCGAAACATGTAGCGCAGTCGATTTAAAAACAGGTATTCGTCTTCGGAAGTTGCTGCTGCCGAGTTAAACCGACCCACCCAGCGTTGTTCGAGCATGAATCGGTGCGAGAGATCGATATTCCAAATTTTATCGGTTATCGTTGCCATTTGAAAGATGCGGTGCTCGGTGAATGTTTTTCCGAAGCCGTTTAACGGAATATCGCCGTAGGCATAGGTTTCTATCCAAGCGTAGCCCAAGCGAAGTTGCAATTTCGGATTTGCTTGGTAGTTGGCTCCCAGGCGAAGTAAACTTTGCTGCGGATTGGAAATGGTTTCGGCGCGTCGCCATTGGTATTCGGTGTGTACGCTCCACTTGTTGGCCACTTTAAACGTTCCGAAATAGTTGTACCAGCCAATGTTGTTGCGATCGGTGATTCGTGTGGTTTGGGCGTTTATTCCTATTGAGAGAAAAACAAAAAGCAAAGGAAAACGAAACTTCAGCGGCATAGTTTTGTGGTTAGTTGGCTGTAAAAGTACGTTAATAACAGAAACAGCTTTTATTTTTAGTATTTTCAAATCTCAAAAAAAATGGAATTATGGATAGCAGCAAAACGACCAAATTATTGAAGTTAGGCCTTGGATTAGTAGCAGTTATTTTAGGTACGGCTTGCCAGCAACGTGCAGTTTTATCGGATGCAAAAAACAACGAATCGAGCAGTTTATACAGTAAATGGCAGTTGATTGAACTAAATGGTAGCGCAGTAGAAGTGACAGCCGGATTGAAAACGCCGGTGATTACCATAGAGAAAGCAGGTCGTATTTCGGGTAATGCCAGTTGCAATAATTTCTTTGGTTCGTTTGAAACAGACGGAAGTTTTCGTTTGAAATTCAGCAAAATGGGCAGCACTATGATGGCTTGTAACGACATGAGTTTGGAACGCGAATTCCTGCAAAAATTAGAAGTTGTAGACAATTTTACGTTACGTGGCGACACGCTTTCGCTGAATAAAGCACGCATGGCTCCGCTGCTGCGTTTGGTTCGTGTGCGCTAAGTATAAATACTTTTTTTACAGGCAAAAATGCGAGCCAGTAGGCAAACCGGTAACGCAACCACAAAGTACGGTATTCCAAATAGTTCCAGGCACATAACGGCACAGGTTATCGGTAAGGCTGCCGCTGCGCCAAATACTGCGACAAAACCCAGTGCAGCAACAAAACCGATGGGCAAACCAAGCGGTACGGCGAGAAAACTTCCTAACGTTGCTCCAATAAAAAACAGCGGGGTAACTTCGCCACCTTTAAATCCGGCTGCTAAGGTAATTGCGGTGAATAAAAGTTTCCAGCCAAACACAGTTCCGTCGGTGGGTTGTTGAAAAGCGCTTTCAATTTCGGGAATACCTAAGCCAAGATAGCGGTCGGTTTGTAAAACAAAGGCAAGTGCAATAAGTATGCAGCCGCCAACAAAAGCTTGCAGCGGTTTTTTATCGGTAATTTTCTGAAATAGAAACGCTATTTTTTCTTGTAATTCGATGAACAAGCGCGCGGTAAATCCGAAGGCTAGGCAGCATGCAAGTAAAGCTAAGAATAAGCCAAAACTCCAATCGGGTAGATCCGCCGTTTTATACGTAGTATGCGAAATAGGAAGCAACAAAGCCACAGTATTTGCCACAATCGAACAAAAGCACACCGATGCCACCGCAAATGCGTTTATGCCTTTAGTTTTATCAACTTCGAAGGCAAAGACGAATCCTGCGAGCGGAACGCCAAATACAGCACTAAATCCGGCGGCTAGCGCACAACGCAAAAAGGTTTTCTGCTTTGTTGCGTCTAATTGTACTAGTTTGCTAACGGCCGATTCAAGTCCGGCGGCCATTTGTACCGCGGTTCCTTCGCGTCCGGCACTGCCTCCAAATAGGTGCGTAAGTAAAGTGGTCACAAAGATGAGCGGCGCTAAAAAGAAGTTCCAGTTTTGATTACCGTTCTGCAAAGCTGCAACCAACATTTTTGTTCCGGCTTGATAACTGGGCGCGAATTTTTGATAATACCATACCATGAAATAGCCCGCAAAAGGAAGTCCGAATATAAGATACGGAACCTGTAAACGAAGATTAGTAACACCGTCCAAAACATACAAAAACACGCCCGAAACCAAGCCAACGCAGCTAGATAAGAGCAGCAGGGCAATGATCCAGCTAATCAGTTCTTTAATGGGCGCTATTTTAGGAAAGGCCAAGCGTTTCAAGCGTTAACTTCTTGTTCGGCGGCTAAGTTTTTTTGAAGAAAATCGGTTCCAAAGCTTAGTTTTTTCGCCAAAGGAGCGGTGGGAGCGATTGCCCGCCAAAAAGGTGTGATTTCGCTTAAGGGTGTTCCTGCTTGATACTTTTCGTAATTGAGTTCGGCTACAATCCGTAGGAAAATGCCCGTCGTTACCGGACAGGTATGCGTTGCACCGTGGGTGAGTGCAAGATCTTTCCGGATATCAGTCATAGATACCAAGGTTCCCGCGGGAATTTGTGAAATGTAATCGGCAAAAATTTTTGGAGTGGCAATAAGCATGAGTGCGTTTTCGGGAATGTCTGCAAATCGTTTGTCGATTCGCTTCACTTCTGCTTCCTTGCGTTGATCGAATTTCTGTTGCCAAGTTTTCGTTGCCATGAGTCGAATAGCTAATCTTGAATTTTAGAATCGTTTAATTTCGTCAGTATTTTGGCTTCTAAATCGTAAATCGCTTTGAGTTGTTCTTCGGCGATTAAGTCGATTTTCTGATGCAAACTTCTTATCTCGAGTTCGGATTTCAAATTTACTAAATAATCGTTTTCAGAACGCTGCCGATCTTTTTCCTCTTGTCGGTTCTGACTCATCATGATAATCGGCGCTTGCAAAGCAGCAATACACGACAAGATGAGATTCATCAAAATAAACGGATACGGATCAAAGCGCTCAGACGTTAATGCCAAGCTGTTGAATAAAATCCATACGACGAGCAAAACAAAAAAGCTGATGATAAACGACCAGCTGCCGCCAAAACGTGCCACTTTATCAGAAATTTTCTGTCCTTGAGTCAGGTATTCGCGCGGTGGATGCAACAGATTTTCGGTAATCAATTGCTCTTCTTCCAGTGTTTTAGAAACAATTTCGCGTAATTTTCGCAGTTGGTCGACGGCAAAATCTTCGGCAGATTCAAATTCGGTTTGCATAACTTTTTAATTTAGTGTGACTCGGATGTTTAGATAAATTAGTGCGGTTACGATAGCTAGCGTGAAGCTCAATAGCGTTCCGATAAGTATGTATTCGGTTAGTTTTATTTCTTTGTTTTCACGCAAATCGCCAAAGCGGAAAATAGATTTCGCGGCAAGTAAAAAGCCAACGCCTTCCCACAAATTGCACGTGATGAAAATGAAAATCAGCAAACGTTCCAGAATTCCAATGTAAAATCCGGCTTCTGCAAGTCCCGTTTTTGGCGCTTCGTACGGAAAAAACTGCATCAATTTCTTCATCACAATAGCCGAACAAAACGTAGCTACCAAAACAGCGTTTGCAGTCAAGAGGGTTTGCGTACCGAAAATGCGTTCCCAATCTATTTCGTATGTCTGATGATAGGCCACAAACAACGCGATGCAACCGAAATGCAGCAGCTGGTCGACAATAAACACCACAAAGACACGCAGCCGTTTTTTTAATACAGTTTTTGTCAACGCATCGATTAAAAAATGACTGGCAGCCAGTACGATGCAACTCAAAATAGTGTCTTTTGAAAATTGCGTCATCAGCAGCAACAAGAACAAGTGAATGCCCGCGTGCAAGTAAAGCATGGGAGATTTTAACACACGTTGTTCAATGTCGGCTGCCATACGAGACGACTGCAAGACGAAGTCGCCCAACAAATGGGCTAACAGTATTTTTAGTGCTAAATCGAGCATGTTTCGAGCATATTTTTAAACAAGTTAATGGCTTGTTCTATTTCGTGAAATCCGCCGCGTTTTAATGCTTTCGAAACACTGGTTTCGTGTTTTTGTAGCAGTGCCGACAAGGCTTTTTGCGATAAGTTGTTTTGCTTCAAAGCGTGATAAATCGTTGCAGCCGTTGCGGGTTTCCAGTTTTTTATCAAAACTCCGATAAAGCTACAAATTACGTTGAGCGTTTCATCGAATTCTTTGTTTTTGGTTTTAATGCGCAGGCGGTCGTTTTTGAGCATATCGAATGCTTTACCGGAAAAGATATGTGCCTCACTCATTTTCTTTGAAATAGATTTTTCCGACAATTCCGTTGTTCCCAAGCCAATTCCCATACGAACACCAACGCCCGATTCGGCGCTCAGCAAAGCCGAAAGTTGAATGGCCACTTCCAAACAGCTAGAAGCCAAAACCTGAATTTGAAAACTGTCGCCGCGCGAAATAGCGTATTCGTGAGCGGGTTCGGCATTTTCCTGCAGAAATTTCTCGAGCAAAGGTTGCCAACGGTTTGGCTCTACGCTTCTTGAAGCAATAATGTCGCCTGTGATTACTGCATACATAGCAAAGTATTATTTATTCAAAAATACAAAAAAAATAGGTTTATTTACGCCAATTTATTAAAATAGGCTTATTTAAGCCAATTTTTAAAAATAGGTTTATTTACGCCAATTATTTAAAATCAACTGAATTAAGATATTTTTTGAAACGCCGATTGCACACAGCTTTTACACCTATTCGGAACGGGATGTCGCAGTACCTAGTCAAGAATTATGAGCGCCCTTTCACACCCAAATTAAAAGTACTCTACCGTTTTTGCACAAATGCCGACGATGCCAAGGCTTTGTGTATCTTTGCAGCCGTTAAAAATACTATGGAATTTAATCTGCTACATACCGACCCGCATTCGCGTGCGCGCGCCGGAAAAATTACTACAGATCACGGAATTATCGAAACGCCAATCTTTATGCCCGTGGGAACCGTGGCTTCGGTCAAGGGCGTTCACCAACGCGAGTTGCGCGATGAAATTAATCCAGATATCATCCTCGGAAATACGTATCACCTGTATTTACGTCCGCAGCTCGATATTTTAGAGCGGGCAGGAGGTTTACACAAGTTTATGAATTGGGACCGAAACATACTCACCGATTCGGGCGGTTACCAAGTATATTCGCTTTCGGCCAATCGAAAAATAAAAGAAGAAGGCGTTAAGTTTAAGTCGCATATCGATGGTTCCTACCACTTTTTCACACCCGAAAATGTGATGGAAATTCAGCGCACCATCGGAGCCGATATCATCATGGCGTTCGACGAGTGTACGCCGTATCCGTGCGATTACCGCTATGCACAACGTTCCATGCACATGACGCACCGCTGGCTCGATCGCTGTATCGCACATTTGGAAAAAGTTCCGTACAAATACGGCTATTCGCAAGCATTTTTTCCGATTGTTCAAGGAAGTACGTACAAGGATTTACGCCGACAATCGGCCGAATACATTGCAAATTCAAACCAAGTAGGTAACGCCATCGGAGGCTTATCTGTGGGCGAACCTGCCGAAGAAATGTACGCAATGACTGAGGTCGTAACCGAGATTCTGCCACAAGATAAACCGCGTTACTTGATGGGAGTAGGTACGCCAATCAATATTTTGGAGAATATTGCGTTGGGAATAGATATGTTCGACTGTGTGATGCCTACACGAAACGCCCGAAACGGCATGTTGTTTACCGCAAACGGCACAATAAATATCAAAAATAAAAAGTGGGAAGCCGATTTTTCTCCTTTAGATGAAAACGGAACAACCTTTGTAGATCACGAATATTCGAAAGCGTATTTGCGCCATTTATTTGCAGCAAACGAGTATCTCGGCAAACAAATTGCAACCATCCACAACCTTGGGTTTTACATGTGGTTGGTGCGCGAAGCACGCAAACAAATTCTAGCAGGCACTTTCGCCGAATGGAAAAATAAGATGGTAAAACAAATGAACCAGCGTTTGTAATATGCAAAAACTAAAGATGGGGAAGTTAACGATAATCGACAAGTACATCCTGAACCGGTATTTGGCTACCTTTTCGGTGATGCTGATGCTTTTTATTCCCATCGGAATTACGATCGACGTTGCCGAAAAGGTCAATCGAATGATGGAAAACAAAATACCTTTCGGTAAAATTGCACTCTATTACCTCGATTTTACAATTTATTTCGCCAACCTACTTTTCCCGATTTTCCTGTTTCTTTCCGTAATTTGGTTTACCTCGAAGTTGGCTAACAATACCGAAATCATTGCCATACTGAGCAGCGGAATATCGTTTACCCGATTTTTACGACCGTACATTTTCGGGGCAACCATCGTTTCTTTGTTTTCGTTGTTAATGGGAATTTTTATCGTTCCAAAAGCCAGCGAAGGATTTAATAATTTCCGATATAACTATCTGAAAGGCAGCAGCGGAAAAGCGCAAATTCGAAAAAATAGCAACGTATTTCGACAAGTTAATAAAACCGATTTCATTCACGTAGGTACTTTTAATCACGATGCCAAAATGGCGTTTAACTTTTCGTACGAGAAGTTCGATGCCAATAACAAAATGGTGTTTAAAATCAATGCCGACCGTATTAAATACAATCCGATTAAGAAGAATTTTTCGCTGTACGGATACAAAAAACGCACCATCGGACCGCTGTCGGATAAGTTGGAGTCGAAACCCAAAATGGATACGATTTTTCAATTCGATTTAGAAGATTTAACGCCTACCGTTTACGTGGCTGAAACTTTGAGTTTACACGAGTTGAGCAGTTTTATCGACAAGGAGCGAAACCGCGGTTCGAGCAACATCAGTTCTTATTTGGTGGTGTATTACAAGAAATTCAGTATTCCGGTTTCGGCGTTTATACTAACCATAATTGCGGTGGCGGTTTCGTCGATGAAACGTCGCGGCGGTATGGGAATAAACTTGGCTATCGGTATAGCTCTGGCATTTACATATATTTTCTTCGATAAAATCTTTGGAGTTTTGGCCGAAAAATCGAGCATTCCGCCTTTGTTGGCCGTGTGGACACCAAACGTACTTTTCGGTACTTTAGCGATTTACCTGCTTCGCAATGCTAAACGATAAAACCGGCGCACACTTAAAAATGCACCTCATAGTTTTTATATGGGGTTTTACCGCTGTTTTGGGCGATTTAATCAGCATACAAGAATACCGTTTGGTGTGGTTTCGCATGGGTTTAGCTACGGTTTTTTTGTATTTGTGGCAACGTAGTCGGAAGGTAAATTTGGCCATTTCTCGGGCGCTGTTGCTCAAAACGGCAGGCGTAGGTTTATTAATTGCCTTGCATTGGATTTTCTTCTTCAAAGCCATTAAAATTTCGAATGTTTCCATAACCTTGGCGGTATTTTCTACGGGTTCGTTCTTTGCGGCCTTGCTGGAGCCCTTCTTTTTCAAACGTAAGATGCTGTGGTACGAAGTGTTTTTTGGATTGATAATCGTGGCCGGACTGAGTTTTATCATACAAGTCGAGGTGCAGTATCTCGAAGGAGCTATTTGTGCCTTGTTTTCGCTGATTATGGGCGTTTTATTTACCTTGTGTAACGGAAAATTAACGCGCAACAATCCCGCTTCTATTTTAACGGTGTACGAATTTTTCGCCGGATTTCTAGCCGTGAGTGTGTACTTGTTGGCAACGGGCGAAATTAGGGCCGAGTTACTTCAACTTTCGGGCAGCGATTGGTTTTACATGCTCATTTTAGCGAGTATTTGCACGGCTTATGCGTTTACGGCATCGGTCGACATCATGAAAAAGCTCTCGCCCTATACAGTTATGCTTACCACCAATCTCGAACCTGTGTACGGCATCATTTTAGCGTACTTCATCTTAGGCGACAGCGAGCAAATGAGTCTCGGTTTTTACATCGGCGCCGCGGTAATTTTAGCCACGGTATTGCTAAACGGCTACATCAAATCACGATCGAGGGTTAGTAGCTAATCCGGCTGTTCGCTATAGTCCGCAAAAAATCCGGTTTGTTCAATCGGTTTTTGCGCGGTTTCTTGGGTCACCACGCTCCAACCGTTTCACAATACCGCATTTTTCTTACGGGCTGCCGCTACCATCCGGGCTAGGAAAATCGTTACTAACGTTTAGTGGAAAAAACGTATCTTCGTAAAAGACAAAAGGCGAAACAAGTGCCCAATTTAACATATCAAAAATACGCATAAATTTTTTGACGCAAGTTGTTGTTATTAAATAATTTAAGCTTGTTTTGGAAAATTGAGATTGAGGAAGGAACTTCGCCAATTGTCAAGTTGGCAGTAATTTTACCGCAGAAAACTAGAATTTAGAAACTTAGCACATTTTAAAAATTAAGACAGAAATATTTATGGGAAATAACAAAACTCAAAAAATTCATTTTTTTATACATAATTGGTATTTTAATCATGATTATCATTTGCCTATTTACGTTCAATTTTGGAGACCAAAGTGAATTAGTTGCATACATATCATTTGCCTTAACAATTACCTCTTTATTTTTAGCATTAATCTCTATAATTTATGCATTCTATTCAAATATGTCCTTATCTCAAACATTGAGTCAATTAAACAGTGCGTCTAATAAGGTTGATGAATCATCAAATAAATTAAACGAAAGTACAATTAAACTTAATCAACAAATAGAAAATATTCCAGTATTACTAAAAAGTTTAGAAGGTAAAGTAGACAATACACACAAATTAGTATCTGATGTTTATAATAAAGAAATTATTCCGAAAGACGCTTCAACAACTGTAATCTCTAAAGAAATATTCGATAAATTTTATAAATTTAGTTCTCCATCTGGACTTCTTGCATTATATGCAACTTACTTAAGTTTTAAAACCAAAAAGAAATTTAGCTTAAGTGAATTAGAGTATTCAACTTCGCTGATAAAAAAAGATTACACAAATGGTTTTTTAGTTGCTTGTTCATCATTTAGTTTTTTCACAAGAAAAGATTATTCTGAAGATTGGGTAATTCCAAATTTCAATAAAGACGTTTCTGAAAATATAAAGTCTGAATTAGAAAAAAGAATATCCGAAATGGATGAAGATGATAGAGAATATCTAACACACGAAAAGAATTTAATTGAAGATTTTTTTGAAGATTAAAATAAAAACTACTGCCAACATAGGTTTTGCAAGATTGCGGGTTTTGCGCTTAATTTAAAGTTGGTTTTGTATCTTTGAGTTCAGTGATTAACCAAAAGTTTCGGCTTCTTTAGTCCGAAACCTAGAAAAGCCTTTGAACATTAGTGAATATTTTTAAACAACATTATCTTAGACAAGATGTCCGAAATCGTAAAATTCAAATGTAGTTGCTGTGGAAAAGTTCACGAAGAATGGCCAGCATTGACCTTCATATCGCCTGACAATTATGATTGCTTATCAGAAGAAGATAGAAACAGAATTGGATATTTAGATAATGATTTTTGTACAATCAAACACGAAGAACAAACTGATAGATTTATTCGCTGTGTTTTAATTCAAAAAGTAAATGATCATTGCGAAAATTTAGATTATGGGCTTTGGGTTTCGTTAAGTGAAAAAAGCTATTTGGATTATGAAGATAGCTTTCAAAAGGAAAGCGAAGAAAAAGTATATTTTGGTTGGCTTTGCAATGATATTTTAGGCTACGACTTTTCAGAAAGTATTCCAATGAATGTAGTTACAAGAAACGATGGTTTAAGACCAGAATTATTTCCTCATGAAAGTTTCGAGCATCCATTTGTAAAAGATTATTACAATGGAATCTCAAAGAAAGAAGCCGAAAGGAGAATTTCGGAAATGTTAAGAAATGTCAGTGATTACAATGATGGAAAAGTCGAAGTTGAGAATAAAAAGTGGTGGCAAGTATGGAAATACAAAAACAACCACTAACAGCCGTAGCTGTTGCACAACCTCTTTTAAAAAGTAAAAAACATAAATCTGAACAGAAAAAGACCTGTTTAGAAGCGATTTTAGAGCGGTTTATTTTTTAGTTAAGTTGTAATTGGCAAATTTTAGAGGGGTTAAAAAAAGAGTAATTGAGGGAGGACACAATATAGCACCAGATGTTATTGAAAGAAGATATAAAGCTGGAATAAAAAATCTTTTTCTTCTTTATTCTAACAAAGTTGATTCTTTGCTTATATTCGATAACTCAAAGCCTGAATCAGAATTGATCGCAGAAAAAGAAATTGAAAACGAAAGTTTCACAATACATAATTCTCAAAAGTTCAACAAATTAAAAACAATTTCCGATGAGCAATAATGAGAGAGAAATTCTAAAGGAAAAAATTAAAAGAGCAATAAAAATTTCTTCTCAGAAACTGATTGAGAAAAAGAAAGCTCTAGGTCAAAAGCTTGTAATCAGCGAAGAAGGGAAAATTAGAGTAATTGAGCCATAAATAAAAAAGGGCAGCTGCCCACGGCCGTAACCGTTGCACAACCCCACTCAAAAACCACATCTTCAAAATATCTACCAAAACCGCTCTTTCTTAAATCGACTTAAAGCACTTTCGTTTGCTTTCATGCTTCAAGCGTACCGAACGGTAGGAAGCAAAAAACGTTTATCTTAGTGGAAGAAATGCCTTTCGCATAGTTTGCAACAGTCGAATGGCAGCAGAACGTTAGCAGATATGGCGTTTCCTGCAAAAGACTTATAGTAATCCGGATAACATTTGGAATATACGTAACTTTTAAGTTACCTTTGAAAAATGAAAGTGCGCGAAGTCATAGCCTATGAAAATCATTTTGAAGATTTCCTCCTTGCACAGCCAACAAAAGTTCAGGATAAGATCTTTAAAATTATACAAGCCATTGAGACCCTGGAAAGAGTTCCTTCAAATTATTTGAAATCTCTTGAAGGAACAAATGGACTTTACGAAGCTAGAATTCAACTCGGGTCAAACATTTGGCGTGTATTTTGCTTTTTTGACAATGGAAAGCTTGTGATTCTTCTCAATGGTTTTCAAAAGAAAACGCAAAAGACACCAAAAAATGAAATGGACAAAGCGTTGAAATTAATGACTAAATATTACTCAGAAAAAAAATCTAAATAACTATGGAAACTAAAAGCTGGAAAGAAATTAAAAACAATGTTTACGGTGAAAAAGGCACCGAGAGACGTGACGAACTTGAAAGAGATTTCCAAGGTTTTAAAATTGGTTTACTCTTAAAAAAAGCTCGTGAAGAGAAACAACTTACTCAAACAGAACTTGGAGATTTAGTTGATAAAAAAAGAGAATATATTTCTAGAATTGAAAATAATGGAAGCAATTTAACGCTAAAAACCTTGTACGACATTGTTGAAAAAGGTTTAGGTGGAAAAGTGAAAATTCAAATTGAACTATAGCTACATCTGTTAACAGCCGCCAGCCGATATGGTTCGAATGTGATAGTTTGGCGTTTGGCATACACGACCCAGGCGTCACTAACGTTTCAAAGTAAAAAACGTTTATCTAAGTTAGAAATAATCGTTTCGCTTTATCGCCAAAGTAGGCTATCGAAGGAACGTTAGCAATAATTGCTACGCACAGCACAAGACCGGAAATATTTTGTAAATTCGTGCAACTAGAAATAGAAAACATGACAGCAATTCAACTAAAAAAACTATTAGTGCATAGAATATCCGAGATTAACGATGTTTCATTTCTTAAGGCTCTTAAAACAATTCTTGACTCAAAAACAGACGCAGAAGTGCTAAAGTTAACCGAAGACCAAAGACAAGAAATTATGCAATCAAAGAAAGAAATACAGGAAGGTTTATCTATGGACCATGAAACGCTAGACAAGAAGGTTGCAAAATGGGCAAGCGCAAAATAATTTGGTCAAGGAATGCAACTAATAAACTCCTTGACATTATGGAGTTCTAAACTCAAAGAAATAAGAGCAAGACCTATTCTCTTAAACTATACAAAAGACTAATTGAAGAAATTTTAATTCTAAAAAAACAACCTGAAATCGGAATTAAGACAGAAATAGAATCTGTTCGTGGATTAATCATTGAAAACTTCATAGTATTCTATGAATTTAACCAAGACCAAATTATAATTCACACACTGTGGGACAACAGACAAAACCCAGACAACCTAAAAATAAAATAGCAACTACCGCTAACCTGGATAACCCACCCAAAACATAAAATTCCGATCTCGTTTAGGAACTTTTAAGCGAGTTTTTTTCTTTGGTTCCGTACCAAATTCTTCAAAAAACGTTCCTTCGTGCACACACTTCGCAGCAGGGAATGACGCGGAAATGCCGTGAAGCGCCTGCCTATTTTTGGTGTGGCTTTGCGTGCGACTGAAAGAAGCGCCGCGAAGCAACTACCAAAAACGGCGGGAGCAAGCGCCATTGCAGCAAAATGCCCGACCCGCCGCAACCCGATTCCACAAAACCTGCGGCGGGTGCTGCCCAAAGAAGTCGAGAAGTTTTTTTTGGCATTAAACGCCGGTTCTTGCGTTCCACGATTTAAAATTAACTTGTAGAAACGCTTTTTGTAATTTAGGCGAGAATCAGACATGCTTTTTTGCTGCAAAAATATTTTTAGAGTCGGCGAATTTTTCCTGGCTGTAAACCGCAATAATACACGGAAGTAAATCTTATACATGCAAGAATATACTATGAAGTACAAATGGACAATTAGATTGTCATTTTTAACTCCTTTTTTATTAATTATCGTTGTTTTTTTAAGTGGTGGTGGACATGGCTTTTATGAACCTGCTGTTGCATTTTTTCCTCTTGGAATGCTAGCTTGCCTGTGGTTCAATAAATTGAGCTTAATAAATGTAATTTTAGCAGTGCTACAATTCCCACTTTATGGCTTTTTAATAGATAGGTTTACTTTTAAAAGAATCAGCTACTTACTATTAATTGTTCATGTTTTATTAGTTTTCACCATCTTAAAATTTAGAACTGAGGTGTGGAATTAGTCTCTATACACAATCATAGTTTCGCGGAATTTCTCGGTTAACGAATACTGTTTTTATGTCTTCGTAGCTGATAAATTGGTGTCGGCAACTTTCTTTTGTTTAGAATTTTGTAGAATTGTTTAGGAGTTTTCAAGCGACAACTTACAAAATGCCTAGACCGATAAGTAAATTTGTAATATGAAAATAGATATTGATCAATCCATTAAGCGCAAGAAATTGGTTTTTAAGCGAACGCTTTCGGAGAAAGTAGTATACCTTGTTTTTGACATGTTTTTTGTGTTTATAGTTCCTATGTTGTCAATCTACCTGATTTTTTATGGTAATCAGGTTTTTAATTTAAAAGGAATACTATTTATGTTTCTTGTTAACATACCCTTTGTTTGGGGTATAATCGGTTTGAGATTTCTTAATGAATTAACGTATCTAGGTGAAATTGATTTAAATGACAAGGCATCGCATTTAAGTGAGTTAAAATTCACTGGTAAGTATCAACAAGTTGTTGAGAAAGAGAATTTGGTAATTATGCGCAAGAATGACTTTTGGCTTCAAGGAAAAGAACTTATACTTGTCTTTGATGGAAAAAAGGTCTACGGAAATTTGACTTATTTAGGGAAGGGAGATTGTAGACTCTCTATTTTTTCGTTTTTCACCAGGCGAAAGCTTCAAAAGAAAATATATTGCTAGCTTCCTTTATCGCTCCACAACGGCTTTTTTCGTTAAACGATTTACAAAATGTAAGTAGTAAATCCTCCAAAAACATTCCCTCGTGCACCCACTTTGCAGCAAAATGCCCGACCCGCCGCAACCCGATTTCGCTAAACCTGCGGCGGGTGCTGCCCAAATATAAAGAATAGGTTTTAGGTCATGGATATGGTGTTTAAAAACCGTTTTTTACTGTACAATGATTAAAAATTAACTTCTAAAGCGTACTTCGTAATTTAGGAGAGAATTTATGTTTGGTTTTCTGCATTATAAATATAAGTAAAAACTGCAAATTCCCATGGCCGCAAACCGCAAGCAAAATGTAGCTTGCTGTTTTAGATAAAAGCCAAAGTTGCTCATTCGGACAACTTTAAATATCTTTGTAACGTATGAGTGAAGTAAAATTAAGGACTATAAGCTTGTATAAAAACTACTTTTCAGACTTCTACGAAAAGCAGAAGCCTAAAGTAAGAGAGAAGATTTTATGGACTTTTAGAATTATTGAAACTCTACCGCTTGTACCGACCGACTATTTTAAACACTTGGAAGGAACCGATGGTCTGTATGAAATTCGAGTTAAAATGGGTAGCGACATTTTTAGAATTTTCTGCTTTTTTGACAAAGGAAAGCTCATTGTTTTGGGAAATGGATTTCACAAAAAAACTCAGAAGACGCCGAAATCTGAAATTGAAAAGGCAATAAAAATTAAAAAAGAGTATGAAAGCGAAAAGTAATTTAAAAACGCTTGACCAATTTGTTGACGAGCAATATGGCAAGAAAGGAACACCTAAACGCGACAATTTTGAGAAAGGCTATGAATCGTTTAAAATTGGCTTTCTTATACAACAAGCGAGACTTGAAAGAGGCTTGACACAAGAAGAACTTGCCCAAAAATGTGGCACGAATAAAGGATATATTTCAAAGATTGAAAACAACATCAAAGAGGTTCGCATTTCGACGCTTCAAAAAATTGTTGAGCTTGGACTTGGCGGACAATTAAAGCTTTCAATCACGCTTTAACTAATTTTGTTGAGCTGGACAAACTACCTTTGACGGCCTCAAGTCATTGTCAACCAATCTTTCCTAACAATCTGTAATAATGTTAGCTCGTTTAAGAACTTTTAAACGAGTTTTTTTCTTTGGTTCCGTACCAAATTCTTCAAAAAACATTCCTTCGCGCACGCACTTCGCAGCAGGGAATGACGCGGAAATGCCGTGAAGCTGCTGCCGATTTTTGGTGTGGCTTGGCGTGCGACTGAAAGAAGCGGCGCGAAGCTGCTACCAAAAACGGCGGGAGCAAGCGCCATTGCAGCAAAATGCCCGACCCGCCGCAACCCGATTCCACAAAACCTGCGGCGGGTGCTGCCCAAATGAAAATTTTTAATCGAACTCAGGTTATTAGGTTTTTTGTTTCTTTTTGCGTGCAGCGGGAAACAAAACGTTGTTTAAGATGAGTCGGTAGCCGGGTGAGTTCGGGTGTAAGTCGAGTACCGTTGGAGCGTCGCCTACCTGATGCCGGTAATCTTCGGGATCGTGACCGCCAAAGAATGTAAACATGCCTTTGCCGCGCTCGCCGTGAATGTAGCGCGCTTCGCCATTAATAAGACATTCGCCCATAACCAAAACGTTATTTTTCACCAATTCGCGGTCGAAAGCCGTTGTTTGGCCCATAAATCCTTTTACCAATTGTGTGTGGTTTTGGCACAACATGGTTGGAATCGGATCCCACTTGGCCGAATATTCCATCAGGGTAAAGTAATCTTTCTCCATCGGAATCATAGCGCGTTTGTTGGTGGTATCGATATCCGAAAACTCGTACGCATTCGGATTTCGTTCTAAAATGAAATTTTTGAAGGCAAAAGCTTGGTTGTAGTCGATCTGACTTTGGTAATTCGCGTCGCTCGGATCGCCGTCGAACATGGGTTCGCAGATATCGACGCCCTCTGCCGAGAGTGCAATATCGAAGCTATCGGTTGCCGAGCACATGGCAAACATGAATCCGCCGCCGATGACAAAATCGCGTATTTTTTTAGAGACGGCTAATTTAGCTTGCGACACTTTACTGAAGCCGAGTTGGGTGGCGAGGAGTTCGGCATCGCGTTTTTGCTCGATATACCAAGGCGTATTTTTGTAGGAACCGTAGAATTTACCGTATTGTCCGGTGAAATCTTCGTGATGCAGGTGCAGCCAGTCGTAGAGTAGGAGTCCGTCGGATAGAACTTCTTCGTCGTATATGGGTGTGAATGGAATTTCGGCGTAGGTAAGTACGAGCGTCACGGCGTCGTCCCAGGGTTGTTTGCCTTTAGGTGTATAGACGGCAATTTTTGGTGCTTTTTCGAGAATGACGGTTTCCATGTTTTGCGAAGGCGAAGAGATCTCGTCTTGAATTTGAGCGGCTTCGCTGTCGGTTAGGATTTCGAAACTCACACCGCGAATCTGACATTCTTTGCGGATTTCGGCGGTATCGGGTAGGAGGAAGGAGCCGCCGCGGTAATTGAGCAGCCAACTCGCTTTATAATTTTGAGCAAGCACCCAGTAGGTAACGCCATAGGCTTTAAGGTGATTTTGCTGTGAAACTTCGTCCATAGGAAGCAGCAGAAAACCAGCAAAAGAGCTGTATGAGCTAGTAAGAAGCAGGAAAAGAATAACAATTTTTTTCATGGTCGTTTGAAAGTGTCGAAGATAACCGATTTCGCTGAAAATAATTTAAAAGAGTCGTTAAATACTCGCTTAGAGAATTCCTAAAAAAATCGATTTATGAGATGCCAAAAATGGGAATTTGCTAGCGGTTATCAACAATCTAAAAAAAAACCTTAACAATTTGGTTACACAAAGTACTCTGCTGCAAATAAATTGTAATTAACTTTGTACCGAAAAAATTTAAAACTTTATGAAAACAAGATTACAAAGATTGTGCTTAGCTACTTTGGCCTTGGTTGCGACGTTTTTGGTTGCTCCGGAAGTACATGCGCAACAAAGTATTTCTGCGGGAGCTACAGTATCCCAAGATTTTAATGGTTTGGGGACATCCTCTACAGCATCCCTGCCGGCAAACTGGCGGGTTTCGAAAAGTGCGGCAGAACGTAACATCGTGAATTTCGACTCAGCGGTTGGCGCAGTTGAGCTTGCGGCAGGGAACAATGTTTCTGCTACAGCCAGTAACGGTATTTATCGAGGAAACGCAAATGGTGTAACTACTGAAAGCGCAATTGGCGGATTATCTTCTGGTTCTTCGTCAAAAACAGTATCGGTCTACTATCATTTATCAAATACGGGAGCTTCTAATATTGCATCTTTCAATATAACTTATGATGTTGAAAAGTATCGTCGAGGCACGAATGCAAACTTTACTATGGAGTTGTTTTATTCAACCAACGGGACGAGCTGGACGCCTTGCGGAGCTGATTTTGTGACGAGCTTTACTCCAGATGCAGACAATACTGGTTATACTGTTGCTCCAGGTGCATCTACTACTGTTTCGAATAAGGTATTCACCCCCGCGGCGCCAATATCAAACGGGCAGGCGTTTTATTTTGCGTGGAGATATACTGTAAGTACAGGAAGTACTACTAGTAGTGCTCCACTCTTGACCGTCGATAACGTAAGCATTACTGCGAATGCAGCTGCTGCCAATAATGCGCCAACTGCTACAAACGTAGCTTTTACAGGTAGTTTATTTGTGGGGCAAACTTTAACGGGATCGTACACTTACAATGATGTGGAAAACGATCCACAGGGAACTTCTACATTTAAATGGTATCGAGCCGATAATAATTCGGGCTTAAATGAAGTGGCTATCGGTGGTGCTACAAGTACAACATATGCATTAACAAATAACGATCTTGGCAAATTCATTCGCTTTTCGGTACTTCCAATAGCCACTACGGGAACGCAAAACGGTAGTGAAACATTTTCACCTCGTCAAGGTCCTATTCAAAGTGCAACGAATTCGTTGTCAACTATTACTGTTTCTGGTGCATACACACCTTCAAGTAATGTGAATTACGCTTTATTTCAGGGAACAGATGTAACAACAGCAAGCTATGAATTAGTTCGTTTCTCCTTGAACGACATTGCGGGTAGCCCAGATGACGGGTTTGCTACAACACTTACTGCGTTAACTTTATCTATGACACAGTCGGCACAAGTAGAGCGTGTAGCATTATATGATGGAACAACTGAAATTCAAGAGTTAGCTGCGGCAGCAACGCTCAATTTTACGGGATTAAATTTGGTTGCAGCATCTGGCTCCTCAAAAGTATTTTCTCTTTTAATTACGTTCAAAGCTAGTGTTACAGATAACACCAGACCACAAGTAACCATTACTTCTGCTACTGCTGATTTAGCGGGTTCACTTTTTGCTGCTGGAAACGCTGGTGGCGCAACATCGTCAACGACTTTAGATGAAAACAGAATCGAAGTAACAGCATCAACTCTTGTTTTTGGAGTTCAGCCATTAGGCGGATTTAGCTTACTTCCTATTACACCGAGCTTCACCGTTCGTGCGGTAGATGCTTTGTCTAACCTAGATTTAGATTTTGTTGATTCAATTGCATTGTCTACTGCGCAAGGCTTTACAGCTGGTTCTACCACTTCACTTCCTGCTGTTGCGGGTGTCGCTACTTTTAGTAATGTATCTATGCTACTAGGTGGTACCGGACAAATTATCACTGCATCCAGTACGGTTACAAGTGCAAATAGTGCCGCATTTGATGTAGCATCTACCTTGGTTGGAAACCCGATCACGGGTACTAATCCAAATACTTCAAACCCGTACATAACAGGTATGGTTACCGCAGCTGATATTACTTCTAGTGGTGTTGGAAGAAGTACCGGAATTGTTGGTACAAATGCAAACGACCGCTACAATGCCAATGCTTGGAATGTACCTTCGTTCGATGCAAACAAATATTTCGAGTTTAAAATTACTCCTGGAACAGGTAAACAAATTGACTTTACAAATTTTGTGGTGCAATTGCAGCAGTCTTCCGCTACAACTATTCAATTCAGAACTAGTGTTGACAATTTTACGACTGTATTTGCTACTTTATCGGCAGCAGCAGCTCCAGGTTTTATAAATACGGTTGATATTAGTACTATTCAAGATATTTCAAGCGAAATTACCTTTAGAATATACGGGTTTGGTACTTCTGGTTCTACTGCAACTTTGAGTGTAAACAACTATGTGTTTACAGGTTCAGTTGAAAACACACCAAACCCAAGTTTAAATGCAACTCCAGGAAACATTGCCAACCTTAACTATGCTTTGGCAGCAGGTCCTTCGGCTTCGCAAACCATCACAGTTAATGCTGCAAACTTAACGCCTGTTGATAGTTTCCTTACAGTAACTGCACCAGCTAACTTCGAAGTTTCTACGGATAATACCACTTTTGCCAGTTCAGTACAATTGCCGTACACAGGTAACTCGCTAACTAACGCTCCTGTTTACGTGCGTTTAGTGAGTGGCTTGAGCGCAAACAACTACACAGGTTCAGTAGAGATTTCTGGCGGTGGAACTGCTTCATTTAACGTAACTGTTTCAGGAACGGTTTACGTACCTTTTGCAGTACCTTATTTCAATGCGTTTAACACACAAACTTTATACAACAATGCTGCACTACAAGGTTTTCAATATGCGGCAACAGCTTTTAACGCTGGTGGTGGCGGATATGCTGTAATAAGCATTAACGGAACCATTACAGCTCCAGCATTTGATATCACTGGTATTTCGCAAGTTGAAGTAAGTTTTGACGGTGCTACTTTCGGTGGCAACACGAACCAAACACTTACTCTTGAAGTTTCTGAAGATGGAACTAATTATAGCACAGTAGGTTCAATTACTTACTTGAACAACAACTATGTAAACTTCCGTCAAACAATCGATTTCAGTACGTTCGTGGGTACAACAGCTTACATCCGTGTGCGCATGTCGGCAGGTACAAATACGTCGCGTTTTAGAAACTTCTATATTTCTACATTCACGACTTGGACAGGTACTTCATGGACAAACGGTACTCCTAATTCAAGTGTTGTTGCCCTTATCGATGGAAATTACAATACTGCTGCTAATGGCGATATCAACGCTAAACGTTTAGTTGTTACATCAGGCGATGTACTTGCCAATGGTTTAGGAACTATTTCTTTGGTTGAAGACTTGGCTGTAAACGGAGGAACTGTAGTTTTCGAAAGCGGTTCAAACTTAATCCAACAAAACAATAACTACGCTAACGTTGGGAACATCACAATACAACGTGTGGCTAACTTAAAGCGTCAAGATTATATCTACTGGGGAGCACCTGTAACAGGACAAAATTTACTTGATTTCAGTCCATTTACACTTACGAACCGTTTCTACACGTTCAACGAGCCAACGAATGCATTCGTAAACGTTGATGCTGCTGCAACGGCGTTCGAACCAGGTCGCGGCTATATGATTCGTGCAGAAAACAATCTCTCAAACACGACCAATACAAACTGGACAGGTACTTTTGAAGGTCTGCCAAACAACGGAACTTACAACGTTCCGGTAACACGCACAACGAGCGGTTACAATATTATTGCTAACCCATACCCATCGCCAATTTCTTGCCAATCTTTTGTAGCGGCTAACCCAAATATCGGAACTCTTTATTTCTGGGCACACGTTACACAAGGTGCAGGTTCTGCGGCTAATTACGCTACTTGGAACGGTACTGGTGCTGCTGCTCCAGCAGGTGGTGCTACACCAAACGGAACTATACAAACAGGTCAAGGTTTCTTAGTACAGTTGCCAGCTACGCCAACAATTACTTCGGTGAACTTTAATAACGGTATGCGTATCGACGATCACGGTAACCAATTCTTCCGTGCTGGTCGTCAAACTTTGTCTGAAGGTTCTTCACAACCAAACCGTTTGTGGATCGACCTAAGCAGCGGCGAAACCAATTACAACCAAGTTCTTTTAGGATACGTAGAGGGCGCTACTGCTGAATTCGATACAAACTTCGACGGTAAATTAATCGGTACAAACAGTGCAATGATTTACACCTTGCTAGACAACGAGAAGTATACCATTCAAGGTAAAGCTAATCCGGTTGATCTAGCCGACGAAACTGCTTTAGGTTTCTCTACTGAAACGGCAGGTAACTTTACGTTCACGCTTTCAAACATCGATGGTATCTTTGCAAATGGACAAAACATTTACATTCGCGATTACGCTACAGGTACAGTTCACAACCTAAGCGAAGGTCCGTTTACATTTGCTTCTGAAATCGGTACATTCAACGATCGTTTTTCTATCGTTTACGAAGGAACAACGCTTAACGTAAACAACCCAGTTGAATCAAACAACACTGTAGTGGCTATCCGTAACAACAACGGCATTCAAATCAATGCGGGTGCAGCTACGTTACAGCAAGTAACTGTTTTCGACATCACAGGTCGTCAAATTACAAGCGTAAAAGCTTCTGGTAACCAAACTACGGTTGCAACAAACAACTTGTCTAACCAAGTATTGTTAGTGAAAATCGTAACCGATAAAGGTACAGTAACTAAGAAATTAGCCTACTAAGTAGGTTCACTTCATATGAAAAGGACATCCATTTGGGTGTCCTTTTTTTTTGATTTATTTCGAACCAGTTTGTGCTGGAGTTGGTTTAGTTTTATTATTTGGGCATTCCGCCGTTGATCGTGGTTGAGCGCTGTCTGGTCAACGGCGTCGCGCTTTTGCTGCAATAAAAAACGCTTTTTAACCACGCTAGCAACAGTCAAAAGCGCTCCCGCTGTCGCGTTTTGCCTTGTGCAGCGTTAGCTTAAAAAGCGTCTTTTATTTTCGCGCCAATCGCTAATGCGGAAACCTGTTCTCGGGAAACGTTCCGGATTAAGAATTGTTCTGTATTAAAAAGGCTTTTACCCTGAAAAATAAACACTTTTGTCGAATTTGGTCACCAAAATACTAAGTGTATTTAATTCAGATTTGTACTAATTACAGTTTCTCGTAACACTTGTTAGACCTTTTTGCATTGATAATAATTGTTCTTTTTTTGCTACTTTTGAAGTAAAGAATCTAGTTGATTTATTACGATTAATTACGTTTCAAACGAATAATAGTAAAAATGGACAAAAAGCAAGCAAACGCAAAATATTCAGACGGTCGCTATAATGTTGAGTTAAGTCTTTCATTATTTCTATGGCAAGAAGACAATATATTTTATGTTTATGCTCCAGCTTTAGATCTAACAGGTTATGGTTTAAGTAAAGAGGAAGCAAGAGAATCCTTTGAAACGGTCTTAGAAGAGTTTATTGTTTACACACATAACAAGAAAACTATATTCACAGAGTTAGAAAATCTCGGTTGGGCAGTCAATAAAAAGAAAAGAAGAGTAGTTTCTCCAGATTTTGAAGATATGTTGGCTGAAAATGAGCACTTTAATCAATTGTTTAAATCAAAAGATTTGATTAAAGATTACTCAAAAGTTAATCTGCAACTTGCTTAAAGATGTCAACGCAGCATCTGCGAAATATTACAATTTCGCAATTAGAATCTTTTTTGGAGCTTTGCTTATGTAAATTTATTAAGAACAAAAAAGGTCATGCTCAGTACACTAGATCTGATTTAACTAGACCCTTACCGTTCCAAAATCATATCGAACCCGTGCCCGAATTCATCATACAAAACCTACTAAGAGGCTTGGGCTATTCAAAAAAAGATTTTTTTGATATACTTGATCAGAAGAAAGTCGTGGTTAAGATAGGTAATAAATATCATCTCAGAGACGCAGCTGATCAGTAAGCTTGAAAGTTCTTTTGGTTTGTTCTCACAAACTATAATACGCAAAGTCTTTTTCGAACAACTGCAAGTTTAAATGTTTTTCCACCAAACGTTACCAACGCATTTCCCTAGCCGTGGTTGCAGTGGAAAGCGCGCAAAGCAAAACCAAGCTATTTTACCGAAAGCTGTGGCGACCAACGAAAGCCGCAAGCTGCACGTGTAAAATGCTTGGTTTTGCTGCGTACTTGTAACGGAAAACGCGATTAGCTGCTAAAAACCAATCCCATTATCATCGTCGTCTTGGTTGTTTGCCGCACTGCCAAAGGCCTGATCCGGACTCGGTAAATTCGATGTGAAAAACGGTGAGTTGTCGGAGTTCATCTTCGAAGGCAAATCGTCGAAACCGGAACCGTATTCTTCCAAATTCGCGAACTTTCCTAAGTTTCCGATAAACTTCAATCGAATGTTCTCCAACGATCCGTTACGGTGTTTCGCAATGATGAATTCCGCCGTATTTTGCGTAGGCGAGTTGTCTTCGTCGTCCCAATCCGGAATTTTATAATATTCAGGTCGATAGATAAACGACACAATGTCAGCGTCTTGCTCGATCGCTCCCGATTCACGTAGGTCGGACAACAGCGGACGCTTATGGCCCGTTCTCGCTTCAACGGCACGCGACAACTGCGATAGTGCAATAACCGGAATGTTCAATTCCTTAGCCAAAGCTTTCAAGTTTCGCGAAATGGTCGAAATTTCCTGCTCGCGGTTTCCAATTCCCTTGCCTTTACTGTCTTTACTACCCGCCGTCATCAGCTGCAAGTAGTCGATAATAATAATTTTAATGCCGTGCTGCGAAGCCAAACGACGCGCTTTTGCCCGCAAATCGAATACCGAAAGCGAGGGCGTATCGTCCACAAACAACGGAGCGCTTTCCAAATCTTTCACTTTGGTGCTCAGCTGTTCCCATTCGTGCTGCTCCAACTTTCCGGTACGCAACTTCTCGCTCGTAAGTCCGGTTTCCGACGAGATTAAACGGGTAATTAACTGTACGGACGACATCTCCAAGGAGAAAATGGCTACCGGCGCCTTGTGATCAATGGCCATATTTCGTGCCATCGATAGGATAAATGCCGTTTTACCCATACCGGGACGCGCTGCGATAATGACCAAATCGCTCGGTTGCCAGCCCGAAGTAACCTTATCCAATTTCTCGAAACCGGTAGGTACGCCGCTCAAACCTTCTTTATTGGCAATTTCCTGAATGCGGCGTTTGGCTTGTAAAACGAGCATTTGCGCCGTTTCCGAGTTCTTTTTCGTATTTCCTTGCGCTACTTCGTACAGTTGCGATTCGGCCGTATCGAGCAAGTCGAATACGTCGGTCGTTTCGTCGTAACAATCTTCGATAATTTCCGAAGAAATGCGAATCAGCGATCGTTGGATGAATTTTTGCAGAATAATCCGCGAGTGAAATTCGATGTGCGCCGACGACGATATCTTCTGCGTTAGCTGAATCAAGTAGTAATCGCCACCAGCCGCTTCTAAAGTTCCGTTCTTTTTAAGCTGTGCGGAAACTGTTAACAAGTCTATGGGTTGCGTTTGTGTGAATAACTCGCGAATAGCCTCGTAAATGTGTCGGTGCGAATCCCGATAAAACGCATCGGGCTGCAACATATCAATCACTTCGTCGACACCTTTTTTGTCGATCATCATGGCGCCCAATACGGCTTCTTCAAGTTCCACCGCTTGCGGCGGAAGCTTTCCTTTCTCTAAATTGATTACCGCAGATTTCTCGGTAAATCCCGTTGCTATATTTCTGACGTTTTCCATAGTGCTAAAGTATGCATTGCCGCGCGTTTCTGCCGGCAGAGTTATCAGCGCGAAATTGTTTATAACCCGCTTTTTTTGTTGATAACGCAAAAAAAATCCGAAACGGTAAGGCTTCGGATAAAATAGTGAGTTTATACGATTTTATTCCTTAAACTCGCCCATCTTGCTGTATTTATCCATTCTCTGGGCAACAAGTTCGGCTGTTGATAAGTCTTTAAGTTCGTTGTAATTTTTAAGGATGTATTGCTCCACGGTTTTGAATGCAGTTTCGCGATCGAAGTGTGCGCCACCAAGTGGTTCTGGAATCACGTCGTCGACCAATTTCTGCTTTTTCATGTCGGTCGATGTCAGTTTCAAAGCCTCTGCAGCTTGTTCTTTGTAGTCCCAGCTTTTCCAAAGAATCGACGAGCACGATTCGGGTGAAATCACCGAATACCAAGTGTTTTCCATCATCAACACGCGGTCGCCCACGCCAATGCCCAACGCACCGCCCGAAGCACCTTCGCCAACTATTACGGCAATGATCGGCGTTTTCAAACGGATCATTTCAAAAATATTGCGCGCTATCGCTTCTCCTTGTCCGCGTTCTTCAGCTTCCAAACCCGGATAGGCACCTGGCGTATCGATAAACGAAACCACCGGCAAACCGAATTTCTCCGCCATTTTCATCAAACGCAAAGCCTTTCGGTAACCTTCTGGGTTCGCCATACCAAAATTGCGGTACTGACGTGTTTTGGTGTTGTATCCTTTCTGCTGTCCGATAATCATAAACGATTGTCCGCCGATTTTTCCCAAACCACCAATCATGGCTTTGTCGTCTTTGAAATTTCGGTCGCCAAAAAGCTCTAACCACGAGTCGCCACAAAGTGCTTTAACGTGATCCATCGTGTACGGTCTGTTCGGGTGTCTAGACAGTTGTACACGTTGCCATGCGGTAAGGTTTTTGTATATTTTTCGCTTGGTTTCCTCCAGCTTTTTTTCGATTTGTTTGCAGGTTGTTGATACATCAACATTCGATTCTTGACCTATAATTTGGCATTTATCCAATTGCTCTTCGAGTTCTTTTATAGGTAACTCAAAATCTAAGTATTCCATAGTAGCAGTACGGTTTCTTAATATTCGAAAGGCAAAGATAACCTTAAATTAAAAACGGGCAATCACCACTTCAAAATTTAATAAATCGTTCTCGGATTATTCGGGCAGCACCCGCCGCGCGTTTAGTGGAATCGGGTTGCGGCGGGTCGGGCATTTTGCTGCAATGGCGCTCGCTCCCGCTGTTTTTGGTAGTTGCTTCGCGGCGCTTCTGTTAGTCGCACGCTGCACAACACCAAAAATCAGCTGTAGCTTCACGGCATTTCCGCGTCATTCCCTGCTGCGAAACTCGTGCAAAAACGCATCGTCTGTTTTTTAAACGCGCGTTCAAACCATAAATTGTCACTTAAAATTACCCACAAAAAAACTGCGTGTAATTCGCAGTTTTTTTATCGTAATCCGGTTTTGAACTTATGTTAAACCATTAGTTGTTTTCTAAAACGTAATTCAGCACTTTCTCCATCAAATGTACTCGGTCTTTACCGCGCACGTTGTGTTTGTGCATCGGGTAGGGGAAGTAGTCAATTTGTACACCAGCTTCCACAAAATTTTTCACCAAATCTAAATTGTGTTGTTCAACCACCACATCATCCGATGTTCCGTGAATCAACAAAAGTTTTCCTTTCAAATTTTTTACATAATTGCGTAGGGCAGCCGTTTTGTATCCTTCCGGATTTTCGGCCGGTGTATCCATATAGCGTTCGCCATACATGATTTCGTAATACGCCCAATCGGTTACGGGTCCGCCAGCTACACCCACTTTAAACGTGTCTGGTGCTTTCAAGAGCATGGTATTGGTCATAAATCCGCCAAAGCTCCAGCCGTGTACCGCTAAGCGCGAAGCATCAACGTAGGGGAGCGATTTCAAATACGCCACGCCACTCAATTGATCGGCAAGTTCGTTGGTGCCTAAATTTCGGTGAATAACGTGCTCGAAAGCAGCACCGCGATTGCTGGAGCCGCGGTTATCTACCGTAAATACCAAGTAGCCTTTCTCTGCCAACCAATGCATCCATAAATTGGCGCCGGCGAGGTAGCTGTTGGTAACCATTTGCGCATGCGGACCTCCATATACGTAAATCAAAACGGGATACTTTTTCGAAGCATCGAAATTAGACGGTTTGATTAAGCGGGCGTACAAATCGGTTTTTCCATCGGCCGCTTTTAGCTGTACAATTTCGGTGGTTCCTATCGCTACATCCTTAAGCTTGTCGGGACTTTCTACTAGTTTCGTGGCGCTTCCTTTTACGGGTAATATTTGGCTAATATTCGGTGTATTGAGGTTCGAATATTCATCGAAGAGCGTTCCGGTAAATTCGTTAAGTTTTGCGGTATGTACACCTAAGTCCTTGGTTACCAATCGTTGTTTTCCTTTAAAATCAACAGCATAAACCAAAGTATTTGTTCCGTTTTCGCCTGTAGCCGTGAAGTAAATTTCTTTAGCCGTTGCGCCAAGAATAGTGATAACTGGAAACAAATTCTGCGTAAGCTTTCGCAACAATTTTCCGTTTAAGTCGTACAAATACAGGTTGTTGTAACCGTCGCGTTCTGAAATCCAGATAAATGAACTTTCTTTTGCATTGGGGAAATACGCTGGATGTTCAGGCTCGACCCAAGTGTTGTCGGTTTCTGTGAATAAGGTACGTTGAAATTGACCTGCTGCGCTGTATAAGTTCAATTGCATGGCGTTCTGCGCGCGATTCACTTCGGCAATGGTAAACGCTTTGCTGTCGGGCGTCCAAGCAAAGTTGGTCAAATAATCGTCGGTGGCACCACGCGGACTCACATAAACGGTTTTTCCGCTTTCAATACTGTAAATGCCCACGCGTGGTTTTTCGCTTTTTTGTCCGGCCATTGGATAGCGAATGTTGTTGAGGGTTCCGGGCGTCGACGTAATGTCTAGCAACGGATATTGCGCTACCTCGCTTTCGTTTTTCTGATAAAAAGCAATGTATTTGGCGTCGGGCGAGATAAAAATTCCGTTTGAAATACCAAACTCCGAACGTGCAATAGCCTGTCCTGAAACAATTTCGGCATTAAAATCAGTGATTTGAACTTCCTTGTTATCAATGTGTGCAAACAAATTATTCCCTTTTGTGTAGGCAAACACCAAGCCGTTTTTGGAACTGCTCACATTTTCGGCTGCCTCATTGATTTTGGTTCTTGAAACCAGCGTTTTTGTGTGCGGATTAACCGCGATAAATTCGTTTTTGATTGTAAGCAACAGCGTTTTGGCGTCTTGCCATTGGTAACCGAAAAAGCTGCTCAATTCGGTTTTGAAAAGTTCATTAAACTCTTTAACCGTGATTAAAACTTTGGTGTTGCTGTTTGCTTCTGAACCTAAGTGAATTTCCGAATAGCGATTTTTGGTAAAACTGTACTGATTGCTGTCGGGAATCCATTGAAATCCGTCGACTCGATCGGCGGCATATGCGCGAAATTGCTGCATGACCGCATCGGATAAAGTGAGTTGCTTTTTTTGAGCTACTGCAGTGAAACAAATAAAAAAGAGTGCAGAGTAAACGACTTGTTTAAATTTCATTTCTTTATAAAATAGATTGAGTATTGGTTTTTTGCGCACATGCGGTAAAGATATATAACGTGAGTTCGATACAAAAATTTTTGTTAGAACGCTTGTAGCGAGGGTTTTAGATGTTTTCAGAAAAATTTTGCTAAACCGTTTTTAAAGCTAAGCATTTAAACAGTCGCTTACGGCGTTGTATTTTTTTAAGATACCTCGGTATCCCAAATAAAATACGCCTTGTAATCAACTATTTAAACGATTTCTAACTTCAATTTTTACATCAAACTCACATTAGATGCCTACTTATTTAATCGGCATATCGTTTGAAATAATCGCCTTTAACCAACCAAGCAAAGGCAAATGCCCAGAGTGCAACTACTTCCCAAGCCCAAAAATAGATGGTATTGCCCGTAATTTCGTGCACAGCGGGAATCATTTCAAGAGCTAAAAAAGCAAGTGCTGCGATTATCGTGTAACCGCAGCGCTTGTAGATTTTGTTTCGAATTAGCTTTTTAGGCGTAACAGCATTCTTAAATTTGGTAAAAATCACCAACGAAAAATAGGCGAGTGTACTAAAAAACAAGAACGCACAAATAATGTGTATCGTTCCAGAATTGGTTTGCACTTCGGGACAAAAATTACAAGGAAAAAACGCTACACCAAGTGCAAAAACGCATCCAAAATTGCCAGCTACGTTATCCGACATTAAATCGTCCGGATCTTTTTCGTGTCCTTTATAGGCGAATAAAAAAATGGCAATTGCTGTTACCATGCCTACAAACACATTTCCCATGATGCTGTAATAGTAAAAACTTATCGAACTTTCGGGTTTAAAGAAATTCAAATTCTCAATCAAACCTAAATGTTCGGTGCGGTTTAGCCAAAGTTTCTCGACTATAACTCCTACATACAGCACAATCGGTAATAAAAATCCGATGCAACCCACCATTTTCCGAAGCAGTTTGTAGGAAATCAGCTCCGGAATGGGTCGGTTATGCGCGTCCGTCCTCATTTTCTTTGTCCAGATATTGCTGTACAATGTCGATTGCATTGGTCACCACATCACTTAAAGCCGTGATGAAGCTTCCTTCTGCTGCCGAGTTTATTGCATGTCGTATGGCTTCAACTTCTTTGTCAATCAATTCGTAGGTCACCACTTTGCCGGCGGCGTTAATTCCTTCCAAGATCAGTCCGTTGATTTCTTCTGCTGTTCTTCCACGCAAGTGCTTTTCTTGTCTAATAATGATATGGTCGAACATACGTGCTGCGATGGTTGCGCATTCGCGAATATCTTCATCCCGACGATCGCCAACGCCTGCAATGATCCCAATTTTCTTGGTAGCATCTACAGTACTTAAAAAATCTTCTACTCCGCGATATCCCGCTGGATTGTGTGCAAAGTCGATCATAACCTTAAACTTCTTGAAGTCGAAAATATTCATTCGTCCAGGAGTTTGTGCGGCACTCGGAATAAAAGTTTGCAACGATAAACTGATGTCTTCGGTTTTGAATCCCCACAGATAACTTGCCAGCGTTGCCGCCAAAACGTTCGCGATCATAAATTTTGCTTTTCCACCCATGGTCAGCGGAACTAAAGTGGCGCGTTCTACACGAATCTTCCATTCCCCTTTTTTAATGGTGACAAATCCGTTTTCGTAAACAGCCACAATTTTTCCTTCTTTACTCAATCGCTTCGCGTGTTCCGAATCTTCGTCCATGCTAAACCAGGCAATCTGGCAATTAAGTTCATTCGCAATTTTCACACATTGTGGATCGTCGGCGTTCAAAATAGCCCAACCGTCTTTTTTCACACTTCGAACTACCGTACTTTTCACTCGTGCCAAATCGTCTAAGTTGTGAATATCGTTTAAGCCCAAATGATCTTCTTGAATATTGGTTATGATGGCAATGTCGCAACGGCTAAAGCCTAATCCGCTGCGCAGAATTCCACCGCGCGCCGTCTCCAAAACAGCAAACTCTACCGTTGGATCTTTTAAAATGTATTCAGCAGAAAGCGGTCCTGTTGTATCGCCTTTTTCCATCATGTGGTTTTGGATATAAATACCATCCGATGTAGTGAAACCAACTTTAAATCCGTTGTTTTTAACAATGTGTGCAATTAAGCGTGTCGTAGTTGTTTTACCATTGGTACCCGTTATTGCAATGATGGGAATACGTGAGGGTTTTCCAGGCGGATATAGCATATCAATTACCGGTGCCGCCACGTTTCTAGGTAGTCCTTCGCTGGGCGCCAAATGCATACGGAATCCAGGAGCGGCGTTCACTTCCAAAATACAACCGCCGTTTTCTTTTAATGGCTGTGTCAGATTTTCAGCCATAATATCGATTCCACAGATATCTAAACCAATTACTCGGGAAATACGCTCAGCTAGAAAAATGTTTTCCGGGTGCATCATATCGGTAACATCTACTGAAGTACCTCCGGTAGAAAGGTTTGCAGTCGATTTTAAATACACAATTTCGCCGTTTTTCGGTACGGTTTGCAAAGTATACCCGAGTTTTTCTAGTAAATCGAGCGTATCGCGATCAACGTCTATTTGCGTAAGTACGTTTTCATGTCCGTAGCCGCGACGCGGATCTTTATTCGTTTCTTCAATAAGCTTTTCGATGCTATCAACGCCATTTCCTACCACATTTGCAGGAACTCTTTTGGCAGCCGCTACTAGTTTATTGTCGATTACCAACACCCGAAAATCGAAGCCCGATATGAATTTCTCAACGATTACTTTTCGCGAATACTTCTGTGCAAAAGCCAAACCAGCAACGGCTTCTTCGTATGTTTTTACGTTTATTGACGCACCTTTACCGTGGTTTCCGTCGAGCGGTTTCAAGACAATTGGATAACCAATTTTTTTAATGACGTTTTGTAGGTCTTCTTCGTCTACACAAATGGCGCCGCTAGCTACAGGAATACTGGCCATTTCGAGCATTCGTTTGGTTTCTTCCTTGTTGCAGGCAATATCTACGGCAATATGGCTTGTTTTCTGAGTTATCGTGGCCTGAAAGCGCATTTGATTGACGCCGTATCCCAACTGTACGAGGGAATTTGTACCTAGACGAATCCAAGGTATATCTCGTGAAACAGCTTCCTCCACAATGCTCCCAGTACTAGGCCCAAGTCGCACCCTTTCTCTAATTTCTCTCATTTTTTGGATGTCTGCTTCAATATTGTAGTCGGTTCCTGCAATTAAAGCTTCGGCAATTCGTACTGAAGCTTCTGCGGCGTACAGACCCACGTTTTCTTCGGTATATGAAAAAACTACGTTGTATGTCCCGGGCGTTTTGGTTTCGCGAGTTCTTCCAAAACCAGTTTCCATACCTGCCAGCGTCTGAATTTCCAGCGCAATGTGTTCGATAACGTGTCCCATCCAAGTGCCGCGATCGATTCGTGAAAAGAAACCACCGCGTGTTCCCTCAGAACAACGGTGCTCAATCATAGTTGGGATTAGCTTTTCAATACGTTCCCGAAATCCAGGGATTTTATTGGTTGGAAATTCTTCCATTTCTTCCAAATCCAAACGCATTTGAATGAGTTTCTTTCTTTGAACACTCCAAATGTTCGGTCCTCGCAACGCTTGAATTTTCAATATCTTCATATGTCTACAGTTTTGGTTAGTTTGGTGCAGTGTGTCTTTAGCACTTCAGTGCTCTAAATTAACGGAATTTTATCCAAAAAGTAAAGTACTCCTAACTTACATCGTAAAATTCTCATAGGAATTGCTTCGTTTGTAGTTAAAAATCTTCTGTTGTTTCAATTTTACTGCATGATTACCAGATAATTGTAAAAAAATCAATTTGCAAAATCTTTTAAAACCCTATTTTTCTACTTTTACCGTTCACGAATGACTATGGATATTAAAGGAAAATTAATCATAATTGGAGGGGCTGTCGATAAAGGCAGTTTTACAGAAACGGATTTCGATAAAAACGTTGCCAACAACTTAAACTTTTTTGAAACCGGAATTTTGCGTCGTATTATCAATGAGTCGAAGCACAAAAGCGATAGTCGCGTTGAAGTGATTACTACAGCTTCAAAGATTCCGCGTGAAATCGGACCCGAATATGTAAAAGCGTTGCAATATTTAGGCGCTTCGAATGTCGATGTTTTGCATATCGAAAAGCGCGAAATGGCGAGTGATGAAGATGTTTTGCGACGTATTAAGAACGCCGATGTTTTGATGTTTACTGGTGGCGACCAATTGCGGTTAACATCAATTTTGGGAGGAACGCCCTTGCACGAAATCATTTTGGATAAATACGTAAATGAAGATTTTATCTATGCCGGAACTTCAGCGGGAGCGGCAGCGGCGTCGAACAATATGATTTATCAAGGAAGTAGTTCAGAAGCTTTGTTGAAAGGAGAAGTGAAGATTACCAGCGGATTAGGACTGATTGACGGAGTAATTATCGATACACATTTTGTACAACGAGGTAGAATTGGCCGACTGTTTCAAGCTGTCGTGGGCAATCCGAAAGTTCTGGGAATTGGTCTGGGAGAAGATACCGGCTTGTTGATTAAGAATAACAAGGAAATGGAAGCGATTGGAAGCGGACTGGTTATTCTTGTTGACGGACGCGAAATAAAAGACACCAATTTGACACAAGTAGAACTCGGACAACCCATTTCGATCAACCATTTGGTGACGCATGTAATGAGTATGAACGATACTTTTGATTTAAATACCTATAAGATGCATATCCGCGATTCGCAATATGCTGCCGATTTAGGACCAGCTGTCGATTAATATGAAAGTACTTATTCACGGAGGCTTTTTTTCAGAATCGGCTACCGACGACGGAACCAAACAGCGCAAGCAAGCCGCTTTACAGCAAATTGTTCGTAAAGCTTTCGATTATTTGCAAACACATTCGGCTGTGGAAACGGTAGTTTTTGCCGTTAAGTTGTTGGAAGATGATCCGTTGTTTAATGCGGGAATTGGTTCGCAAATTCAAGCCGACGGTAAAATTCGGATGAGCGCTTCTTTGATGGACGGAACAACCCAGAAGTTTAGCGGTGTTATTAATATCGAAGAAGTGAAGAATCCGATTGAGGTTGCCTTGGTACTGATGCAAGAAGACGATCGTGTGTTGGGTGGAGAACCGGCTACGCGGTATGCACGCCAGAAAGGATTTGAGGTTTTTTCAACAGAAATTCCGCAACGTCGAAACGAGTACGAAGCGAAACTAAAAAGCAAAGGTTTGGGCACCGTAGGTTGCGTGGCTTTAGATGCAAACGGACGCTTAGCAGCCGCGACATCGACCGGCGGAAAAGGTTTTGAAATTCCCGGTCGCATTTCCGATTCGGCTACGGTTGCTGGTAATTTTGCTACTTCTGTTGCCGCCGTTAGCTTAACCGGAGTTGGCGAAGACATTGTTAGCGGAGCGGTTGCTGCAAAAATTGTTACTCGTGTAACCGACGGTTTTTCGGTGGAGGAAGCCACAAAAAAAACCTTCAACGAATTAAAGGCTTTTGATGGTTTTGCCGGAGCTATTGTTTTAGACGCCAGCGGAAACAGCTTTCATTTAGATTCACATCCGAAGATGGTTTATGCTGTTTTCGACGGCATCGAAGAAGATATCTTTGACTAGCTAATTTTGCTTATTCAATTCGTCCTAAAGTAATTACAGGTTTGGCATCCTGATTTGACGGATTGTTATTCAGAATTAACTTGTTGTTTTCGAAATAATACCGAAAAGTTTTATTGTTAAAGTTGAGCTGAGCACCATTTCCTGTGATATCGTACGAATTACCGGGAATCGAAAACTCAGGTAAGTTAAAATCTTCGTCGAACGTTACCGTTTGATTAGACAGATTGAAAGTAACTTGACAATCATACGGAACTATAGCTGCAACATCGCCGTAAATAACCGCACTTTCCACACGCCATAAACCAACAATCTCTTGTTGTATTGGTGCATTTTCATCGTCGTCGCAACTAAATAGTGCAACGCAAGCGAGAACGAATAGCCATTTTTTCATAGTTTGTTTATCTTGGTTACCCTTTAGACGCAACGATTGTTAAAAGGTTGCCAATTTTAACAGTATTTTTTTGGATAATATTGATAGAAGGTTTCAAGTCGTGTCAATTTTTATTTTATATCGCTCATAATTAAGGTTTTATAGATTGGGTTGTTGCGAAGTTCAAATCTCGGTTGGTATAGATCACAATGCGGTTGCAGCGATCATTTAGATTTTTTGGGTGTGCCGGCGCAGTGGTGGCTTCGCCGCGTAGTAGTGGCGCCGTCGCGTGCTCCACTGTATCTTTTAAGCAACTATTTAGTGGAAATTCCGTACGCTTAAAAGGATGCCATTGCGCCCGCTCACACAGGGAAAGTATTAAGGTGGAAGTATCAAGTATTAAGATGTGAGTATTAAGACGGAAGGTATTGAGATTTAAGTATTAAGAGAGGAAAGTTATTATTTGTTTTTTAAAAAAGGGAAATAGAAGGCCTTTCGGCTTGGTGAAAATGAAAACGTAATATTGCAATATTACCTCGATTAAAATACTTGTAATCATTAATTTAAGTAAAATATTAGTTGTCGATTTTTTAGGGTATTAGGTTTTGAATTTTGCCAAATCCGTGAGTTCTGTGAGCCAAAAAAAGTTGTACAGCATCCAAGAAAATCTTTTGCCGACTATACAACCAAATTTAAAATGAGAACATAAGGTTTGGTACTGGTTTTTGCTTTAGTTCGCACTTCCAGTAAGTTTGGCTAAACTGTCGAGTTTGTCAAGAATTCTGTTTTCTAAAGGTTTTTGAGTGATAATATGGCTTGCAGCGGAAAGGCTCTGTGGTGCAGATTATTTTTTAATTGAAGTTTACACTTCGTATAAGGTTAAAAGGAGGGTTTTACTTTGGCAAAGCTATTTTTAAGTATTTAAGATATAGATATTATTTTGATTTAACTAAGTGAAATTATAATAAATTGTAATTCAGTACTTTAATGATTAATTCGCTAATTGATTTACTATCTGTTTTTTGTAAAATTTTTTTTCGGTGGCTGTTAACGGTGTGTATGCTAATAAAAAGGCTATCGGCAATTTGAGAACTTGTTTTGCCTTCTACAATCTTCCTCAGAACTTCTTTCTCTCGGTTTGTTAGGTTGATTGTATTTGCAGTATTTTCTATTGAAATAATATCGTTAACAGGTACATTATAATATGATTTTTCACCGTCTAAACCTATGAATGATAAACCAGAGGGTTGGTTGTTGGTTTTTAAATGTGAGATGTCAGTTTGTACTCCAATCACTCGAATTACAGCTCCAAAGTCGTCGGTTTGAATTGTTACAGTTTGCATAAGTATCCATTTATAGTTGCCCTCGGTTGTTTTCATTCTGTAGTCGTAACTCACTTTATATTTCAAAACCTGCTCAGGAGTTAAATGGCTAAAAAACTCTAATACTTTTTGTTCGTGAGCTAGAAAACGATTTTGGTCATCCGGATGCATATTTTCAAAGACGTACTGAGGCGTAAAGTCGGTCGCTTTTTCTACTTTCATCACATTTCGTACAGTATCGCTTACATACTCGAACGAAGCTGTTGCGGGGTTGAAAATATAATAGTAGTATTCTCCAACTTGAAAAATATCGAGTAATTTTTTGTGAATTTGTAATTCAAAATTCACATCCATTGGCTTCTCTTGATATCGAGCAATTTCGTACCAAGTTTTTTTCATATCGTCGAATTTCAATTTTTCCATAAAAAATGCCAATTAAAAATCACTACAAGTAGTGACTTAATATAAAAATTTAAACAATAATTTCACAATCGTTTATTCGAAGGCTTTGTTTGTTATATCTTAATACCAACGTATAAAATTTGTAATTATTTAAAAACTGTTTGGTGTTAAAATTTGTAGTCACTCGGTTTATTTTTTCTTATGGGTTGTTATATAGTTTTTTATCTAGATCAGTTTGTTGATTTTAGGGTTAAAGAAAAGTCTTTTAATATAAAACAGTATATATCATCTAAACATTAAATCTGAAAACTACCGGAGTCCAATGTCTAAACATTTAAATTAATTTGAAAATGAAAACAATCAAAATGCTATTCCTATTTGTAGGAATGTTAGTAAGCGGTACCGTGACTGCGCAAAACAACTTCAGCGAATGGCTGTACCTTAGAGGTGATAAGCCTGTGCAATTTCGGTTAGAAAAAACAAAAGTTGAGGGCAACAAAGTATTCTACAAGATTCATTTACGAATCAACAAAGAAGGTGCTGGCTTTTGCACCCACGAATTGTGCTACGGCTACGTGATTTATTTACCTATTTATGAATATGATACGGATACTAAAACTGGAAAAGCAACCGATTTACATTTTAAAATGCCTAAAGGGTTTACAGGACAATACACTATTCCAAATGAATTTTATACTGTAAATAAAGCGGAATCCAATGGACTAATCTCATATTGGGATCATGACAAAAATTATCCTATGCAAAAAGTGATTTCCAATGGAGAAATAAGACAGCAGCTTGAGTTTCTGAGAGGGTGTGTAGATACGAAAAGGGTAAACAAACCTTATGATGACCAATGCAATTTTAAAGGATTTAAAGAATCTGAAGCTATTGAAATAAAATAAACATTTGAAGAGATAACCAATGAAAACAATCAAAATTCTATTCCTATTTGTAGGAATGTTAATGAGTAGTGCAGTGAGTGCGCAAGCCAAAGGAGAAGCTTGGTTTTATGCCATAGACAATACCAATAAAATTGTTTATATCACTGAACTAGAACAAATAACCGTGCCTGACAACCTCAACAATCATGAAGCGTGGCGCAATGGTTTTGTAGATCAAATGAGCTGGCAAGAACTTTCGCCAGGTTCGTATGTGATTTCTTTTAACTGGATGAAATCCAACCACGAAAAATGGTATGCATCCGATGTTGAAAGCAGAAACAACAAAATAGAGGCATTCAAAAAAAAATATACCTTAAGATGGATCAAAATGCCAACACCTAAAAACCCAACCCGAAAACCCTCTGGCGTGAGTGGTCAATAATTTTTAAATTGTATGATTATGAAAAAACAAAACCATTTTTTAGTCTATTTATTATTAATAATTACAACAATTGGAATCAACAAATTAAGTGCGCAAACAGACCCCACTTTTGAACAAACGGTTGATTATATAATTAAAAACACAAAAGGTAGGGTTATGTACCCAGGAGCTTTAGACTCATATAGTAGAGTAAAAGGATATGTATTAAAAGATGTAAAGATTGACAAAACTGGAAGAATAGAATTATTCACAGATCAAAAATTTGATGACAATAAATTCAGTATTAATTTTAATATATTCGATTTAGTACAAAAAGTAGATTATCCTGACGGGATAAGAGCCTATAAGTTTTTAGTTCATTTTAATGGTTTAAATGTTTCTTCTGGTTATGGCATTACCTTTGCTACTGATGCGGATGCTCAAAAAATAGCGAGAGCCTTTAGACATTTAAAACAAGTGTGTACACCCGAGAATGATTTGTTCAGTCAAATTCCAGCAGAAGAGAAAAAGATAAAATTGACTAGAGAAGAGACTATTGATTATATCAATAAACTGATTAGATTTGATAGTCCTCTTGTTATACATTATGGCACCTCTAATACTAGGAGTGGTAAATCTTACTATTATACAAAAAAGATAAACCTTGGACTATCTTATGATTATTCGAGTAAAAGCTATATTTTCAAATCTAAAACTAGTTTTTTTTCATCAAAAGGTGGACCATTGGATTTTGTAGACGAAAGTATCCACACCTATAAAGTAAAATTTGCCTATTATAACTCTTATGGAATAAAATATTGGGATGATAAATTAAATGGAGGCAAAACAAGCGAAACTTTTCAAATTTACTTTAATCCCAACAATTACCTTGATTCAAGTGTTGAAATTTATTTTCCAGTAAACGCAGATTATGGAGATAAAATTTATGATCTGGAAGGCACATATAGCAAAGAGATAAAAAAACTAGCAAAAGCATTCGAGCGACTAAAAGAATTAGATTCTGATGACAAAGATCCTTTCGAAGATTAATTTTATGATTCATTATCAAGAAAATATTTACTAATCAAAAAAACAATTAGAAATCATGAAATTAAAAATGACAACTATGATTTTCATATTAATAGTACTATTAAGCTGTCAATCAAAGAAGACTACTCCTGATAATTCAATTCTTTTAAATAACGTTTTTTAATTAACTAATAAAATAGCACAGAAATTTAACGGCGCAACAAATAAAGCCTATGAATCAAATTATGTGTTTGAAGAAATAAATGCCACTATCAAAATTGACTTGAAGTGTTTAGAAAAAGATTCGCTCAATTCAACTATTAAAAACGTAAGAGTAACATTAATTAAAGGTGCGAAAAATTATGAATTTTCAGCTCAAGGAAATCCCATACAAGATAATAATGGAAAGAAGGAAGTTTTTAAAACATCTTCAATTATAACAGTTGGATATTACACCGAAAACACAAAAGGAAAAGAATTTACAAGTAAGGTTTTTCAACTAACATCAAATGGAGAAATAAAAGAACTAAATTAACTTTTTAATTTATGAAATCAAAAATCATTTTACTAGTAGTGTCGTTTGTCTTTGCAATTCAAAGCCAAGCACAAATTGAAACAAAAGTTTTTACCTTAAACCTTGGGGAACCAACGTTAAACTCTTTACGTGATTCGGTAAATTCTAATTCCAAATTAGTTATTAAAGCAAAAGAACCATTAGCATTTAAATTAGTTAATGGTAATCCATATAAATACAAGTATGTAATCAATCATAAATTAGTTAATTTTTTTGAAGGACAAGGTTATAATCCTATAGATAGTGTTGGGAAAATTATAGGTAATCCAAATATTTCAAATAAAGTTGTTGATGAAAAAACTAAGTTAGAAAACAAAATTAAAGTTAAAGAACAAGAACTTAAAAAAGTTGAAGCAGAAATTAATGATACTAATTTAAAGAGTGTAAATAATAAGAGTATACTTTTATCAAAAAAATTAGCAATTAAAAGTGAAATTGATTCATTGCAGAATGAATTAAAAAACAGGAGTATGCAGTCTAGTTCGCAGTACATTTCTCAATCTTTCTACTCTGCAAATATCATTAACGAAACCAAATTGAACAATCTACTAAAATCAATAACAAAAGCAATTAATGCTAAGAATGAGGTTGATGATAAAAAAAACATCAAAAGTGCTTCAATAGTTTTGAAACAAGCATTTGATGATTTAAAAATTGATATTGATAATTATGTATCAGAAATTTCAGCAGAAGATTTCTTAAACAAAGATAGTTTAATAGCAAAAAGACAGAATTTCAATTCAGCTTACATAAAGTTACTTCAAAATATACAAGGTATTGGTAACGAAGCAAGTGCTTTTACTGATGTCTTAGAAGATTTTAACAAAAAAACAGCAGAAATAAATCCTATTTCCCTAAAAATAAAAGATGAAATTTCTAAAATGTATCAATTAAAATTATATAATTACTTACTTCCTGTAGATATAAATGGAAAAAATATCGATGTAGTAGAAGTAACAGTTGAACGCTATGACAAAAATTCAACAAATCCAACACCAGATAAATATACATACAATATTTGGGTGAAAGGTGGTGTAAAAATTGACATAAGTGGTGGTTTATTTTTAACTTCTTTAATGGATAAAGAATATGAAACAAAAGATGACGGTAGTAAAAAATTTATTTTTGAAAAAAATAGAGGAGATTATGAATTTGGTTTTGGTTCAACTATCAATGTATCTCTTCGAGGTGGTTCTTGGGTTAGACCGGGTTTAAGCATTGGTGCATTATTTACTACTAACCAAAAATTCCAATTATTAACAGGTTTAGGTTTTATCATTGGAAAAGAAGAACGAATTGTATTGCATACAGGTTTATCTATGGGAAGAATTTCTCGAATATCAGACAATTACAAAACGGATGGAAGCGTTTCATATGACCTAGGCACAGAAGGGACTCTACCAATGACAGAAAAATTTTCATTTGGACATTTTTTTGGGTTAACCTATAATTTTGGAAAAGTTAAGAAACAAGATGAAAATAATTAACGATTTTAAAATTATAGTTAGCTTACTGTTTTTCACTTTAACTGCTTCTCCACAAACCACCACCATCACCCATCTTCTGCAAAAAACTTTGCAACAAGAAAACGAAGTTCGACAAATGCTTCGTGCAGAAGCGGACAGATTAGGTAATGAAATAGGTTATATTCAACAAGATATCGACAGTCTGGAAGTAGCAGAACTTGCTATTAAAAATGATACCTTGTTTTACACCACAAAGCAAAAAATGCTCTATGAAAAAGGCTATTACTTAGAGCAACAAATTGTTGCTTTACAAGATATCAAAGCCGTAACCAAAGACATCGGAATCTTTTTTGAATCCGCACCTGAAAAAGTCCAAGTCATCCGACAAGAATATTTTGAAGATGGTAACTACATCAAAACCAATAGAAAAGTAGATTTGTTTAGGACGTATTTTGTATCACTACGAGAAAATGAATACTTTGCCAAGGATTTGGTAAAAGCTTTTAAAAAAGCAGGATATACAATCGAGAAAGGGTACTGGTTTGACTAACAACATAATAAATAGTATGAGATTACTTTTCCACCTTAAAGCTTCGGCATTATTTCTCTTTTTACTTTCGTCTAGTAACTTGTTTGGTCAAGTTTTCCTTGAAGAAAAGTTCGACATTGTAGAGATGTATCACGCAATGCAAAATCAGCAGTTTGAAAAAGAAAAACTACCCAATGGCGACATGTTGTTAACCCATTTCGTTTTTGATGAAAACAAACAAGTACAGGCTTTTAAAGAGATTCTTTTTTCAAAAAATAATACCGTCGATTACACTTGTTTTAAAGAAAGTGCCTACGTGCGTTACAACGAGAAAATTGCAAACGACCTAATATTGGATTTTAATGCGCAAGGCTATGAGAGCACTAATTTTATTTCTAAAGATGGAAATCAAATTTTTAAGTCTTCGGATAAAGAAACAGATTCAAAAAAGCACTACCTCTGTATGTCGACAGTAGAAATTGAATCGCAAGGGAAATGGATTCTTTTCGAGTATTTTTCAAAAGAAACCGAATTTGTCGAGAAATAATAAAACTTTTCCAATCAAAGAATGCTCGAAAGTTTTATTTGCAATTCGCTTTCGAAAAATAGATATAGTGACTACATATTTATGCAAAACCGCTTTCAGGACCAAAATTTTCGTCTTACTCACTTCCAAGAAGAAGTAGCTGTGGCGTGCCCAAAATGTAGTAAAAAAGCACTCACAACCGTAAACTATGACGAAAAGAAAGCCAAGTTAACCTGCACGCACTGTGGTTTTCATGATGTAAAAGACACTTTGTTAACCCATTTAGGCTATACCGCTAACTACAAGGCTGATGCAAGCGCTTATTTTGATGTGGAAACTTGGTATTTGGCCCCTTTTAAAAACGACTTCTTTTTTGCTTACAACGAAGCGCATTTGTTGTATTTAGAACAATACATCGGTGCCAAATTACGTGAACACAAAGACCGTTCGCATTTTACCCTTTTGGAAAAACTACCCAAGTTTTACCACGAAGCCAAAAATCGAGAAGCTCTACTAAAATTAATTCAAAAATTGAAGAACAAGTAACTACCAAGTGTAATCGCAGCTATCTTTCGCTAAACAAGCGCTCATAAAAATCATATATTTATCATTGAGTATTTGGTGGAGGTTACAACGCAACGATTGTTAAAAGGTTGCTAATTTTAACAGTATTTTTTTTGAATAATATGGATGACTTTCCTTTATCAGCAGTGTTTTGAATGTATCTTGCTTATTATGAGTTGTATCGATTGTTTTAACATGAAGTATAATGATAGGTAGGTTGAGATTACAAAATAGCTGTTGAGAGAGTTCTTATTAATTCAAGTACACGTGATAGCAAATGATGGGAAATCTTAGATAGATTTAGGCAGTTTTTCTCCAGTTTATTTATCTGTAATCGAGATAAAATACTTTACTCTTTAGTAAATGAAACGTTTTTAATTCGTTCTCCATCTAGTAATAAACCGTTGTCCGATTTTTTTAGCAGAAAGTTGTCCACTAATATTTGATGTTCGGAGATTAGTTTTCCTTCGGTTGGCTTATTCTCTAAAAAAGATATTTTGAAATTGTCATCTGCTATATATTCGATTTTGATTTGAGTTTGTGTTTCGGTATTAAAATAGCTGCCATTCCAATTTTTTGGGTTGAAATTACTATTAATTGGCGTTGTTTTAGTTAGCGAATACGGTGCATGGTTTGTGTAATAAGCAGTAACTATGAGTTTCCCGTTGTTTAATCTGATAAATTCTTGTTTAAAATCAGGATCATATTTTTGATGAAAAATGTTATCAGATTCACGTTCTAGCTCCACGTCATTCCGTCCTGAACGTTGTAAAAATATCTTCCCATCCTTGTTTATAAATGAAAAGGCGAAGTTATTTTCTGTTAGGTATGTTCCAAGAATAGCATCATTGGAAATGAAAGGGCCAACGCTTGTGGGTTTAGTTAAAAATGAGTTCACATTTTCGTTTTTAAGAACTTTTGCTGCGAGCTGTCTCGTTTGCTGAGCAGGTATGGTTTTTCCTGAATTTGTTAATGTAACAAACGCTAAATTCATTTCATTGAAGCGCAGTGTTGTAGCTTTCCATGCTCCCGTTGCACCCTCGTGAAAGGTACATTTTTTGTTATTAAATTCACCAAATTCCAGACCATAACCGTAATTTTTAATTGAAGATTCACTACATAATTTTTGACTTTCTTCGAGCAATTTCCTTTTTACTGTACTTTCTCCATATCCTTGCAATAAACGTTCCCATTGGATTTGATCTTCTAAAGTCGTGAATAAATTCCCATCTCCGCTTACCTTCCATTTCCAGTCAAAAGTTGTCCAAGTATCAAAATTAAAGTAAGCATGCGCAATTGATTTAGGAAGTTTTGTTTCCTTGTCTACGAAGAATGTATTTTTCATGTTTAATTTTCGAAAAAGCTCATTTGTATATTGAACAAAAGAAATTCCTGAAGCTTCTTCGATAATAGCTGCTAATAAAATATAATTTGAATTACTGTATAAGTATTGGCTTCCTGGTGGAAAGTTCAGTTCGTTTTGTTGCTCAATAATTCTAATTGCATCGCGATTATTAAATGAATTTTCCCACCAAATGATGCCTTTTAGAGACCACAAGTCGTAACAATCTCGTATGCCACTGCTGTGAGTAAGAAGGTGTGCAACAGTAATTTTTTCGGTTATTTTTGGAAAAAGTTTAGGGAGCCAAGTTCTAATGTCGTCTGACAAATTTATCTTTTTTTCATCAATGAGTTCCAGTATCGCTAGCGCAGTAAATTGTTTTCCATTCGAAGCAATATTGAAGAGAGATGATTGGTTTATTAACGTTTTGTCGGATAAGTTTGCAAAACCAGCGTATTTTGAATAGACAACTTTTCCCTGATATACAATTGCTGTTGCAATACCAGGCGCGTGGCTTGGCACGTCTTGCACCGAGATAGAATCTAAAGTAGACTTGTTTATCGAAATTGAAAGTTCTTGAGCAGATGAAATCTGAAACGTTGCTACGTAAATGAGGAAAAGAAGAAGCTTGCTGTTCATGTTTTTTTTGGCAAGATTAGGAAGTTGTAGTTTGCCATTCGTCTCAAATCAGGATTTGGCACCAATATTTACTGTTAATTTTTGGCAAAAAGCAGCAGGCGTATAACTAGTTTGATATTTAAATACTCTGTTAAAAGTTGATTTTGAATTAAATCCACAGTCAAAAGCTATTGCTAATAAAGTTTGTTTTTCATGAGCACCAGCATGTAAGAGATCTATTACCGCTTTTATTCTGTATTGATTTACGTAATCATTGAAATTCATAGCAAACTCCTGATTAATTGTTTGAGATATTTTTTTTGGATGGGTATTCAATTCTTTTGCTAAATCGAAAACCGATAATTCAGGATTCTTGTAGTATTTTTCATTGGTCATAAGAGCCTCTAGCTGTACCTTCCATTTTTCTAGGTCTCTAGCCAACGAAAGCTCGTTATCTAATTGGTTACCCTTCTTGGTTTTTAATTTCGAAGGTTCAACATGTAAATCTTTTTGACTCAAGGAAGTTAATGAAGTAACCACATTCAGTAGACCATTGATTGAAATGTAATATACTAGCACTGAAAAGCAGCAATAATACCAAAATTTGGCGCCGAAATTTGCCCACTCTGGATTAAAAATGAAAAAGAGCAATCGCAAAATTAATATACTCAAAAGCGCATAAAGAAATTTTTTTGCCCAAGAAAATGTTAGTTCATCAGCAAAGCTATACGTGTTGAAAATCAGAATTTTGTATTTTTTTAATAGTTGTAAACTTAAAATTAAGTACGTAGCAAGTGACAGAAACCCTGCAACTTGATACCAGCTATCAAAATCCTTGTCTCGACCGTTGGCATAGAAATACGAATAACCGAAATAGAATTTATCGGCAAGGAAGATAAAAATGGTATACAATAAATAGAATATCGGGGGAACAAAATGCCACACTAGATTTTTTGAAAAATGGAAATTCTTATCTAGTAGGGTTTGAAAGTAGAAGTACAAAACTACAGGAAATAGAAATAGCTGTTGAAAGGGAACATAAAATAGAAATTCGCGATACGGATTTCTTGAGTACCAGCCCGCATAACCCAATGCAAACGGCAAGATGTATAAGGCTGCAAGAAAAGTGAATATGCTGAGCCATATACTCGATTTCTCTCCCTTTCTAGCCCCTTTTGTAAGTAACAAAACAGAGAACAATGTGGCGTGAAAGCAGCAAAATAGAAGTGTAGTGCTTTTAAAATTGAAATCGAATAGCATGGTCAGCAAATAAGGTATGACGTAAAGAAACAAAAATCTCTTGTTAAAAATTTAAATTAAATCTAACCTGCATATTGTTAATTGTTTGAGGAAGTATTAAGACAGGAGTATTAAGATTGGAGTATTAAGACGGAAAGTCATTCTTTTTGCAGATATAAAGAGCAATAAAATAACAGTCTGGCTTTGCGAAATTTTATACGTAATATTGCAATATTACCTCGATTAAAATAATTAAAATCAATATTTTAACTATTGATAATTGTTGTTGATTTTTTGAAATATCAGATTTAAGATTCTGTGAATTCCGTGAGTTATTTGGATCAAAAGTATGTTGGGCAAATTTTCAAGAAATTCTCTTTCCAACTGTACAACCAAATACAAAATGAAAACAAAACGTTTGGTACTAGTTTCCGCGTTAGGGATTACCTTAAGTCAGTTCTGCTAAAGCCTCGGGCGCAGCAGAAAGCCCGATGGCAGCGATGAACTCCCACCAAACGTCTACCGCCGGAACGCCATAAAAAAACCGCTACGAAATGCAGCGGTTTAGATTAACTTCTAAAAAAATTATTTCTTCTTTTTAGCTTTTTCAGCTTCGGCAGCTTCCATCATTTCTTGCAACTTGCGTTGGAATTTACTTTGCTGCTTTGGCTCGCGCTGTTTGTTTTCCTGAATTTGTGCGTGAATCTTATCGTTATCTACAATATAATTCTTGATAACCAACATAATTCCAATAGTAAGCACGTTAGAAACAAAGTAGTATAAACTCAAGCCCGATGCGTAGTTGTTGAAGAAAATCAACATCATAACTGGAGAAATGTAAATCATGATTTTCATAATCTTCGCCATATCCGGCATGCCTTCTTGTTGCGGTTGTTGCATGGCCTGATCGCCTGTTGTCATTTTCATGTAAAAGAAAATGGCAATCGATGCAAGAATAGGGAACAAACTGATGTGATTTCCGTACAGCGGAATGTAAAACGGCAATTGTACAACGGCATCGAAAGAGGATAAGTCGTTTGCCCACAAAAATCCTTGCTGACGCAAAGCTAACTCAGCCGGGAAAAATTGGAACAAGGCGTAAAATATCGGCATTTGTAACAGCGCCGGAATACAACCTGCCATTGGGTTAACGCCCGCTTTCGAATACAATTTCATGGTTTCCTGCTGGCGCTTCATCGGATCTTTCTTGAATTTCTCATTTAATTCGGCAATATCCGGACGTAAAACTTTCATTTTCGCCTGAGATAAAAACGACTTATACGTAATGGGCGACAATACCAATTTAATTAGGATGGTGAATAAGATAATTGCCCAGCCTTGTGCCAAAAAGCCCGATAAAATATCGTAAGCCGGAATAAAGAAATAACGGTTTATCCAACCGAAAATCCCCCAACCTAGCGGAACTATGTACTCTAGATCACGCTCATACGTTTTTAGCAATTTGTAGTCGGTCGGACCAAAATACCAATGCATGTTTTGGTTGATTTCGCCTGCCTGCGCTTTCAGGGCAATTTTAGCCTTGAAATCTTTGGTGAAAAGCGTATCAACTTCTTCGTCTTTAACAAGATTATTTGACAGTAAATCGGCTTTTGCAAACGGTTTGTCTGTTAATAATATGCTTGAGAAAAAGTGCTGTTTGAATGCTACAAATTTCACCGATTCCGGATTTTCGGTAGCATCGTTGCCTTGACCTACGTAACTGGTTTTGTCATCTTCGTATTGGTAGTAGATTTCAGCATAACGATTTTCGTACGAAACGCTTTTCTCATTGCGGAACGTTTTCAAATTCCATTCTATTTCCACTGCTTGCTTAGGCGACAAAACGCTGGTTAATCCTTGTGAAACTAGGTCGAATCCAACCAAATAATCTTTTGGTTTTAAGCTATAACGGTACTCAAGAAAACCGCCGTTTGCTGTTTTTGCTTTAAGGGAAAGTATTTGGTTCTCGCCACTTTTTAACAACTGCGGTTCAAAGTATAAATCGGCCGTATTGATGATTTTGTTATCCGAAGTAATTAGCTTCGTATTGAAGTTTGCATTGTTGTTTTGAATCAAACGAACAAGTTCGCCACTGCCTTTTTTGAAACGCTCGTAGTTTTTCAAAGTGGCTTCGGTTACTTGTCCGCCTTTAAGTGCAATTTTCAAAGAAAGAACCTCATTGTCGAGCTGCACTTCTTTTTTGGCATTTTGCTGGGCTAGGGCAGCGCTGTTTCCAAATACACCAAATTTCTGCGAATACGCACTGCTGTCGGCTGCTGTGGTTGCAGCAGCAGTTGTTGCTGGCAAAGCTTTTGTGGACGCTTCCTCGGTTTTTGGTTTAGTTGAAGCTTCGGGCGCTGTAGGCTGATTTTGATACATGATCCAAAACAGCAAGCCGAAAATTAAGGCGAAGCCGATGATGGTGTTGAGGTCTAACTTTTTTTCTTCCATTGATTAAAAATCGTGAGTTACTTTTGTTTTGCTTTGACCGTTGCTTCTACAAACGCTACAAAAAGCGGATGCGGATTGGAAACGGTACTTTTATATTCAGGATGGTATTGAACACCAATAAAAAACGGATGTTCGGGTAATTCGATAATTTCTACCAAGTTCGTATCTGGGTTAACGCCCGAAGTAACTAAGCCGTGCTGTTGCAGGACTTCTTGGTAATCGCCGTTAAATTCGTACCGGTGTCTGTGTCGTTCCGAAATGGCAGTAGTTTTGTAAATCTTTGCTGCAAGAGAATTTTCTTTCAATTCGCATTTCCACGCACCTAAACGCATGGTTCCTCCTTTTTCGGTGATGTTTTTTTGTTCTTCCATCAAATCGATGACAGGAAATGCCGTTCCTCGGTTCATTTCGGTTGAATTCGCATCTTTAAGTCCGGCGACGTTTCGTGCAAATTCAATAACCGCCATTTGCATTCCCAAGCAAATTCCCAAAAACGGAATTTTCTTCTCACGCGCGTAACGTACGGTTTCGATTTTCCCTTCGATTCCGCGTTCTCCAAAACCTGGCGCGACTAAAATTCCGTCGAGTCCGGCAAGTTTTGTGGCTACGTTATGTGAGTCAACATGCTCTGAATGTACGGAAACGATATTAACCTTCGTTTCGTTTGCCGCTCCAGCGTGAATAAAGGCTTCGAGTATCGATTTATACGAGTCTTGTAATTCTACATATTTTCCAACCAAACCAATGTTCACCACATGTTTCGGATTTTTTAATCGGTGTAGGAATACATTCCAATTCTTTAGATCCGGAATCGACTTTGGTGGTAAATTCAATTCGCGCAGCGCCACAACGTCTAGTCCTTCTTCTAACATGAGATTCGGAACTTCATAAATTGTTGAGGCATCAATCGATTGGATTACGGCTTCGCGTTTCACGTTGCAGAAAAGTGCGAGTTTGCTGCGGAGTTCGTCGGATAGTTCGTGTTCGGTACGACAAACCAAAATGTCGGCTTTAATTCCGCTTTCCATTAAGGTTTTAACCGAGTGTTGCGTTGGTTTGGTTTTCAACTCGCCTGCAGCAGCCAAATACGGAATTAAGGTAAGATGAATCACAATAGCGTTCGATTCGCCCAATTCCCAAACCAATTGACGCACCGACTCGATGTAAGGCAACGATTCAATATCTCCAACGGTTCCACCAATTTCCGTAATTACGATATCAAAATTGCCGGTATTTCCGAGCAATTGCATACGCTCTTTGATTTCGTTGGTGATGTGCGGAACCACTTGTACCGTTTTTCCTAAGAATTCGCCGCGGCGTTCTTTTTCGATAACCGACAGGTATACGCGTCCGGTTGTTACGTTATTTGCTTGCGAGGTTGGAACGTTGAGAAAACGTTCGTAGTGTCCAAGGTCGAGGTCGGTTTCGGCACCGTCGTCGGTAACGAAGCATTCTCCGTGTTCATACGGATTTAGCGTTCCGGGATCGACGTTAATGTACGGGTCAAATTTCTGAATCGTCGTGCGATACCCACGCGCCTGCAGTAATTTAGCAAGCGACGCTGCGATAATACCTTTCCCCAATGAAGAGGAAACGCCACCGGTAACAAAGACGTACTTGGTTTGATTCATGATAATGTAGTTGTTGTGTTGTAGTTGCGGTTTCGTAAAAAAACGTGGCAAAAGTACACAATTTCGGAGCTATTTTTTTGGAAAATCGGCTCTTAATTTTCGCAACAGCGGTTCGAGTCCGTTTACTTTGATTTCCAAGACCTCGCGCAGTTGTTGTCCGAGTTTCCCAGCTGGAAATCCCTTTTGTTGAAACCATACTAAATAATACTCGGGCAGTTCGCTCAAATAGCGATCTTGGTACTTTCCGAACGGCATTTTAGCATGCGCCAACTCGAGTAAGTGCTGTTTGTTGGGTGCATCCAACATTTACAAAGTATAATGAAAACGAATGTTCTGAATTAAATCGGGATGTAAAGAATGATGAACCGGACAAGTTTTTGCAGTTCGTTCAAGAATAATTCTGTTTTTGTCATCTAGATTTTGAGGTAGGTACATCTCAACGACGATTTCGCCAATCCGACGTGGATCTGCAGCCATGATTTTAGTTACTTCAGCGTAACTGCCAGTCAAGTCAATTTCCATTTCAGATGCTTTTATTCCCATAACGGTAAACATGCATGCGGCCAAGGCGTTAGCCACGTAATCGGTAGGAGAAAAAGCTTCTCCTTTGCCGTGATTGTCGATTGGCGCATCGCTGGTAATTTCGTTACCCGATGCTATGTGCACTGAGCTTGTTCGCAGCTGTCCTTGATAAGTTACTTTGCTAGTCATTAGTTGATGGTTTTAACCGTTAAATCGGGTTGGTATTGCAATATGTAAATGCCCGAATTGCGTGTACCAGTTTTGGTAGCCTCGTATTTGAATCGGTTTTCGAGTCCGTTGGTTTCGCCTTGAAACAGGTCTTTCTCATTTTCGTTAGTTGCTAAACGATTTACAAGATCGATGGTCAGGTCGAAACCGCGAATGGCAAATTGCGTTGGGTTGCTTTTGTACTTGCTGCGATAAGCTGCACGAAACGGCACATCTTCAGTTAATTCGGTAGTTACTGAAGGTGTAATTAAGCCCAATTTTGCTAATTTTTCGATCGAAATTTCTTCGTAATCAAAGGTTTCGTTTTTGTCGAGCGTTACCGGCGTTACTTTATGCGTGGTCACCAGTGCATTTAACGCATTTATAAAGTTAAGTGCTAAGCCTGTTCTTTCGCTTTCGAAAATGATGTAATTCACTTTCGTGGAATGGAGTAGTGGTTGAATCAATTCTTTGGTAACACCACCTTTTTCGGTAAGCGGAATAAAGACAATGTCTTTGTAATTGGCTTTAAGATAATTGGTTAGCGCCACCTTCTTTGGTTCAACGATCGCTAAAATCTTGGCGTCTTTTTCGTAAAGGAATTCCAAAGTTTCGTCGCGAAGTACGTTTGAATCGGGCATGGTTTGCACCAAATTTTTAAACTTCTTGTCGTAATCTTTGCTTAAAGGCGAAACGACCAGGGTTTTTGATTTTGCGAGAAGTTCGCAGGTTTTTTCGACATGATTTTGGTAAAACGGACCAATAACCGCATCGTACGAAGCTAGATTCTCGGATTTAATTAATTCGGCAACTTTCGAACTTTGCTTGCTTTCGCCGCTATCGAAGTAACTTACGTCGACAGTTACACCGTCTTGTTTTAATGAATCGATGGCTGCTGCGACACCGCTGTAAAAATCGAGCGTCATATTTAGAAAACGATCTGCTTTCAATTTATTGGTAACCAACGGAATAGAATCAACGGCAATTTTATCTAAATTAAACGGAATCAACACGGCAAGCTTAACGGATTTGTTTGCCGACTTAATTTCAATTTTTGAGGGTTCGGATTTTTCTTCATCGGGAATTACGAGCGACATTCCTTCTTGCAAGCCGTTTTTCAATTCAGGATTTAATGCAATAAGCTCGTCTACCGTTGTTTTGTATTTTTTAGAAAGTCCGTACAGTGTCTCCTTTGGAGCGACTGTGATTGTTTTTTTAACTTCTTTTTCGATAGGTTTTTCAAGAGCTGGAGCCGTTACTGGTTCGGGCTCTACATACGTTCCTGGTTTTATTTTTAGGCGAAAACCAATTTGTAAACCCGATTTAATTTCCGGATTTAAGGCTTCCAAATCCGTAACACTCATGCCGTATTTTTTAGCGATGCCGTATTTGGTTTCTTTCGGTTCAACGATGTGAAAGCTGGTTTCGGTTTTAGTTGTTGCTTTTTCAGCTGATTTACCGTTCTTTTTTTCTGCTTTGAGTACAAGTATATCACCTGGTTGTATACCTTTTTTTGCATCCGGATTGGCTGCTAGGAGCTCGGTTTCCGATAAGCCATATTTTTTGGCGATGCTGTAAATGGTTTCGCCACTGCTCACTGTGTGCGATTTTTCAGTAACTTTTTTTGGAGTATCCTCAGTTTTTTTGGGAGCTTCGGCTTTAACTTTTCCTTCGGTTGTTGTTTGGATGAGTAATGTCATTTCGGGTTTAAGTCCGGCTTTAGCATCTGGATTTAAACGATAGATATCAGCAGGAGTTACCTTGTAGTCTTTCGCTATTGAGGTTACGGTTTCACCCGCCTTTACCTGATGTTTTTTGATGCTTTGCGCTTGAGCAAGTAGCGAAAAGAACAAAACGAATACAAACAATACTTTTTTCATATAAAACTTATTGGCAAAAACTATTCCCATTCTATGGTTGCAGGTGGTTTTGAACTAATGTCGTACACCACGCGATTTACTCCTTTTACTTTATTGATGATTTCGTTACTTATTTTCATTAAGAAATCGTACGGCAAATGTACCCAATCTGCGGTCATTCCGTCGGTTGATTGCACCGCGCGCAACGCCACTACCTTTTCGTAAGTACGTTCGTCGCCCATAACACCAACCGAATTTACAGGAAGTAGTATAGCTCCGGCTTGCCAAACGCTGTCGTATAAGCCCCACGATTTTAATCCATCGATGAAAATTGCATCGACTTCCTGTAATAAGTTTACTTTTTCGCGAGTGATATCTCCTAAAATACGAATCGACAATCCCGGTCCCGGAAACGGATGGCGACCCAGTAGCGCAGCATCAATTCCCAACGTTTTGCCCACTCGACGAACTTCGTCTTTGAATAGCATCCGCAAGGGTTCGACGATCTTGAGTTTCATATAATCGGGCAAACCACCTACGTTGTGGTGTGATTTTATGGTTGCCGACGGTCCTTTTACCGAAATCGATTCGATTACGTCGGGATAAATAGTTCCTTGTGCAAGCCAAGTTACGTCTTCGATTTTGTGTGCTTCTTCATCGAATACTTCGATAAAAACGCGTCCGATGGCTTTTCGCTTGGCTTCCGGCTCGCTAATTCCGGCAAGAGCATCGAGAAATTGCGCGCTGGCATCGACACCTTTAACATTCAAGCCCATGTGCTCGTACTGTTTGAGCACGTTTTCGAATTCGTTTTTGCGCAGGAGTCCGTTGTTTACAAAAATGCAATACAGATTTTTACCGATGGCTTTGTGGAGTAAAACGGCGGCTACGGTAGAATCGACACCGCCCGAAAGTCCAAGAACTACACGATCGGAACCGATTTTAGTTTGCAATTCGGCAACAATCTCTTCGACGAAGGCGTTTGGCGTAAAGCTTTGTTCGATTTTCGCGATATCGACTAAGAAATTTTTTAGCATTTGCATACCGTCGGTGCTGTGATACACTTCCGGATGAAATTGAATGGCGTAGGTTTGCTCGCCTTCGATACGGTATGCTGCATTTTCAACGTCGTGTGTACTCGCTAGGCGAACGCCGTTTGTTGGCAGTGATTTTATCGTGTCGGAATGACTCATCCACACTTGTGAATTTGCGGGAATGTTAGCGAGGAATGCTTCGTTTTCTTTGAGATACGATAGGTTTGCACGGCCGTATTCGCGGATGTTTGATGGCGCCACTTCTCCGCCGTTGAAATGTGCTAAATATTGTGCGCCGTAGCAAACGGCAAGTAGCGGCACTTTTCCGCGAATTTCTGAAAGATCGGGATGCGGTGCATCGTCGGCACGAACCGAAAACGGCGAACCGGATAGAATAACAGCTTTAAAATCTTTGAGATTTGCAGGCGGTTGGTTGTAGGGAAAAATTTCGCAAAAGATGTTTAATTCGCGAACGCGGCGTGCAATTAGTTGCGTGTATTGCGAGCCGAAATCTAAAATAAGTACGTTGTGTTGCATGCGCAAAAGTAAGTTTTTGAACGGCATCGTGCAACGCCGATTTTGCAGTTGTAGCGATTTTTTGGCAACGATTTGCTGCGACTGCTTTGGCTATTGGCTTCGGGCGCATTTAGGTTTAATAGCGTTTCGAAATCATTAAAAAAATAACAGTTTGGCTTTATCGATGCTTTACGGTTGAGTATTAGCAGGAAATGGCTAGTAGTTTTTATTTGAAGCTTTGCGATTTTTAAAACGTAATATTGCAATATTACCTCAATTAAATATCATTAAATCAATTGTTTAATAAAAATTTGCACTAGGCAATTTCGTTTGGTTTAATGTCTATTTTCCTTAACCTTATTCTTCCAATAAATCGATTTTTTGGCAACGATTGCCGCGCCAACGATTGCCGCGCCAACGATTGAGCCGGTACCCCACAGCCCAAGTAGCGAAGCGGAATGGGCGAGGAGTAAAGGCGAAAGCGTGCCCGGGCGCCCAAAAAAAAGAAAGTCGACTATAATTCGCTTGCACTACGGATCTTACTCTTTTAATCTCGATTTGTTTTTTTAAGCAAAAAAAGCCGCCCGTAGGCAGCTTTTCCAAGAAAATATATGAAGGAAATTATGGAAGTAAAACGCGATCAATTTCGTGGATAACTCCGTTGTCGCCTTGAATGTCGGTAGCAACAATTTTAGTTACGCGGTTATCTCCGTCGGTAATCTGAGCTCCAGTAGCTGGAAGTTGAATGGTGAAAATTCCATCGCCAGCAGTTGTTACTGGCTGATTGTTTTGCAAGCTTCCTGCAAGCACATTAGCACCTGCAACTACGTGGTAGTATAATACTGCTGTTAATGTAGCACCGTCGATAGCTGCTAAGTTTGGAGCGTTTAATTCGCCTAATAAAGCTGCAAACGCATCATTATCAGGTGCAAATACAGTTACAGGGGCTGGTTCAGTTCCAACTTGAGTTCTCAACAAGCTAACAAAATCTGGCTGATCGTTGCGAGTTAACGCAGCACGTAATGAGCTGTAGTTTGGATTAGCCAACACTAAATCGACCACATCTGGAACACTAATTACACTATTAACAATGTGAATAACACCGTTGCGAGCTGCGATGTTAGGTGTAGTTACTGTTGCTCCGCCGTTTGGAACACCGCCATTTAATACAACACCACCGTTTGTATTGATAAACATTGAGATGTTTGAAGTGGTAGAAGCTGCTCCTGTTGAAAGCGTTTTTACATAACCAGTTTGCAAATCACTTGAACGGAGTGAACCAGCAACAACGTGATTTAGCAATACTTTTTGCAAAAGAGGTACCGGTACATCTTCTAAGGTATTGAAGTTGTTCGCTTCTAAAAAGTCTAGAAATGCTTCGTTTGTTGGCGCAAATACAGTTAAATTGGTGTTGCCACTCACATCGTCAACCAATCCTGCTCTTGTTAATGCTTGAACCAAGATGCTAAGGTTTGGAGTTGCTGTTGCGATTTCAGCAATGTTTCTTGTTTCTCCGTTTGAATCGGAATCGTCGCACGAGTTAAACGTTGTTAGTGCAAGAGCACCTAATGCAATGGCTGCAAATTTTCGTAAATTTTTCATAGTTATTGATTTATTGATGGAGTAAAACTAGGAAAGAAAATTCTTTTGTTTAACTTTTATTCAAGAAGATTAAACACTTTTAGGAGTAATTTAACCATCTCCGTTAATCTTTAGTGAAATTGCTTTTAACAGACGCAACCGCTGCGAAATATTTTACTCTGCACCGCGTTTTGAACCTGAGTTCGATTTAAAAATTGCGGTCAGAAAACAGATAAATGGTTGAATACAAGGCGGATTTGTTTTGGGATACTGTAGTACCGCAAAAAAATCTAACGAAGTAGGCAGCCGTTTATCTGTTTAGCGTGAAGGTTATATCTTTCCACATTTTATTTGATTTCATAATTTATTGATTTTAAGCGATGTGACAAAGATTTTTAATCGAACTCAGGTTTTGAGGTTATATTTGCACGCAAAATCAACATGTATATGAGGTTAATAGTTGTTTTCATGATAGTTACACAAATGTTAAGTGCACAACAAATTAACAGTACTGATGCAAAAGGACTGAAGCAAGGATTGTGGCGAGGCTTTTATGAAACATCGAAACGCATTCGTTACGAAGGCAACTTCAAAGACGGAAAAGAGGTAGGTACCTTTAAATTCTTTGCAGACGATAAGAATTCTACTCTAACCGCCGAGCGCGTTTTTTCTGATTTAGGTAAAACAGCCTACACTAAAATTTATGAAAACGGCTTTTTAAGTTCGGAAGGCAAAACGGTTAACAAAAAGAAGGAAGGTTTGTGGAAATACTATCACCCGAAATCGACCGTCGTAGCTTTGGAAGAGTTTTACAAGAACGACAAGCTCGACAGTATTCGTAAAGTGTATTACCTATCGGGTAAAACCGCCGAAGAATCGACATATAAAAACGGTCAGAAAAACGGTACGTACAAGAAAATCACCGAAGAAGGCATCGTTTTGGAAGAAACCATCTATGTGAACGATCAGTACGACGGTGATGCCATTTTCCGCGAAAGCGACGGTAAACTAGCGTCGAAAGGCAAGTTTGTAAAAGGCGAAAAGAAAGGCTATTGGGAATTTTATAAAGACGGAAAGCTTGATAAGCGCGAGAAATACCCAATAACCAAGAAAACGGTTGCCAAAAAAGTAAAGTAATCGCGTTGATACACTAATAAACGAGCAGCCAATTTTTTGCTAAAATGGGCGTCTGCAAAAGACGTTAAGGGGAAGCGCCGTATATTTGCAGCAGGAATTTTAGGTATGAAGAAAGTAGTAGTTGGGCTGTCTGGTGGTGTTGATTCGAGTGTGGCGGCCTATTTGTTGCAACAACAAGGATACGAGGTTATTGGACTTTTCATGAAGAATTGGCACGACGATTCGGTGACCATTTCAAATGAGTGTCCGTGGTTAGAAGACTCAAACGATGCTTTACTGGTAGCACAAAAGCTGGGCATTCCGTTCCAAACGGTCGATTTAAGTGAACAATACCGCGAACGCATCGTAGATTATATGTTTGCTGAGTACGAGAACGGTCGTACACCCAATCCAGATGTATTGTGTAATCGCGAGATTAAGTTTGATATCTTCTTGAAAATCGCTCTTGACTTAGGAGCCGATTTCGTAGCTACGGGTCATTATTGCCAAAAGTCAAGCACAACTGTTAACGGAAAAGAAGTTTTTCAACTTTTAGCTGGTGCCGACGCCAATAAGGATCAGTCCTATTTCTTGTGTCAGCTTTCGCAAGAGCAATTAGCTAAAGCCTTGTTTCCAATCGGACACCTACAAAAGGCCGAGGTTCGCGAAATAGCCTTGCAGCAAGGTTTGGTTACAGCGGGTAAAAAAGATTCGCAGGGTTTGTGTTTTATTGGTAAAGTACGATTACCCGAATTTTTGCAGCAAAAGTTACAGCCAAAGCCCGGTAAAATTGTGCAGTTAATGGCCGACGATCCGGTATTTGAACGCTCGTTTTCCGACAATTCCGATACTTTGGTACTCGAAGCCGCACCGTTTGATTTAGCAGCAGGCATTCCGAAAGTCGTGGGTACACATCAAGGCGCGCATTACTTTACGGTAGGTCAGCGTAAAGGATTGAACGTAGGTGGAACCAAAGAACCTTTATTCATTATTGGCACCGATGTGGTCGAAAATATCGTTTACACCGGTTTAGGGCAGCAGCATCCCGGTTTATGGCGCAAAGCTTTAAAAGTTGCCAATAAAGAAGTGCACTGGGTTCGCGAAGATTTGCGTTTGCAATTGCACGAAACGCTCGATGTTCAGGCGCGTATTCGTTACCGTCAACCGTTACAGCAGGCTCAATTGTGGCAACACGAAGACGGCCTCTACGTTTTATTCGACGAAAAGCAATCGGCCATTACCGCCGGCCAGTTCGTAGCTTGGTATTCGGGGAATGAATTGTTGGGAAGTGGGGTTATAGCGGGGTGAGAAGCGCGAAGTTTAAAATTAGAAGTTAGAAGTTAGAAGTTAGTCCCGATAGCTATCGGGATCATGACTTAAACCCTTTTACGTATCGTTTTGCCCGCCCGAACCCGCGTATCATCGGTGCCTGAGCTTGTCGAAGGCTAAGCGCAAAGACTTTTAGTATTAAGATCTAAGTATAAAGACTTCGAAACATTCACCATTTAATGCGTCATTTCGCCCGGCCTAACCCGCAATTCTTCCTAGACTGAGCACGTAGCGGGAACATTGTGTACATTGAGAATAACTTTGTGAAACATCGTGCTCCATCGGTCCCCAAGCTTGTTGAATTTTTAACCGCAAAGAACACGAAGATTTACGCAAAGGTCGCAAAGCTTTTTTAATATCAAGATTGGAGTATTAAGTATTAAGACTTCGATAAATTCACCACTTTACGTGTCATGTTTCCAACCTGATCCCAAAATTCGTGGGTGCCTGAGCTTGTCGAAGGCTAATTTTTCTTTTTCCCTTCCGACAGCTATCGAAATTCCCTTTTTTCTATTTTTTAATTTTTCAATTTTTCAATCTCGAAATCTTTGCGAAGCTATTCCCGCTGTTCGCTGTAGTCCGCAAAAAATACGCTGTTTCCACACGCACTGCAGCGGGCTTCTTGGGTCGCCGCTGCAGTTGCGGTTCCAACGCGCGTATTTTTCTTACGGGCTGCCGCTGCCATCCGGGCTAGGAAATACGTTACTATCGTTTAGTGGAAAAATAGCTATAAATAGGTAGTTTTGGGAGGAGGGAAGTGTGTAAATTCGCGAGAATAAAACAGCAGATTTTTTAATTAGTAATTGATAAATTGAAACAAGTATCTACTGTTGATAAAATTCATAAAATTATAAGCAATCACAAACGAACAATATCGATAAATCATGAAAAAAATTTTATTCATTCTAACACTATTAGTTTTCTGCTTTGAAAATACAAATGCTCAGAAACATGTGTCAGTTTTAGGAACAAAATTCAGTTTAATTCCGCCAGACGGCTTTATAAGTGCATCAAACTTTAGCGGATTTCAAAATACTGAAAATGGATCCTCAATTATGATTACTGAGATACCTTCTTCCTATTTTATTGTAAGTAAAGGATTTACTGCCGAAGCTTTGAAAACTAAAGGAATGATTTTGAAATTAAAAGAGAAAGTCGACTTCAAGGGAAAAGAGGCAACCTTCTTTCAGGTCAGTCAAGCTGCATATGGAACTACATATTTAAAACAGATTTTAATGTTTGGTGACGAAAATAAGACCATTATGATAAACGGTATTTATCCTGAATCGTCCAAAGAAATAGAAAGTGAAATTAAAAAATCTCTTTTTTCTACAATCTATAATGATAATCAAAACGATAATCCATTTGATGCAGTGAAATTTTCGATTGATATCAAAGAAACTGATTACAAATTTGTTAAGTATTTATCTGGCTCTTTACTATATAGTGAAGATGGGAATTTGCCTACCGATAAAGGGATTTTTATAGTAAGTACTTCGGTAGGTAAATTTCCAGAATTTAATCACAAACAGCACTCAATTGAACGATTGAAGAAACTTCCTAACGGAGAGCTGAGTAAAATCAAAGAAGTGAACCCAATTGTGATAGATAATTTAAATGGCTTTGAAATCATAGCAAATGGTAAAAATGCTGATTCCCAAGATGAGATTGTTTATCAAGTCATATTATATAACAAGTCGGAATATTATATATTGCTCGGGCAAGCTTCAAATGATCAAATACAAAACTTAGAAATCTTTAAAAAGATCGCTAAGACATTTAAACTAAAGTAACTGCTGGTAAAGCGTTAAGCATTACACAACCACTCATTTTCAAAGAAAAATCTGAAAAACTGTAAAATTCAATGTCAAATCAGTGCTTTAAGCGAGGTTTGTTTCTTGATAAGGGTTCGAAATTTTAAATTTGAGAGCACTTTAAATGGCGTTTTTGAAGTCATCTTACTCTGTTTTGATTAATAAAGATCTTTTCTTTTTTCAACGCAATAATTCGTCCTATTTCGATAGCTTTTGGTTGCTAAGATTTATAAGTATATTCCAACCGATAGCTATCTATTATACAATAGAAACAACAGCTTACCGCAGCCGCAGTCTTTCCCTAAATATCTTTATATCCATAGCTTATAACTTGGTAATTACTTGCCTTTCTCTCAAGGAAAAGTTGTAATTTCGTTATAGTCGTCAGTGACGGCAGCACTAAAAGGGAATTCGCGATTGTTTTATACAGTTTTAAATGGCAGCTAATTCAGCTAGAGAAATAAAAGAATTACTTCAAAAGTTGGAGAAAGACTCTAATAACCTCGACGTTTTAAATTCTTTGGCTATTGCTTATTTCGAATATTCCAACCAAAAGTCAAATAAAGAAGACTTCGACTATTTTGAAAGGGCATATAACCTAAAAAAGACAGTTAAATCAACACACAACTTTGCTTGGTTTCTTTACTTTGAATGGTCAGAAATAGAATGGTATTGGAAAGAAGACGGTGCTATAGAACGAGCTTTTCAAATTCAAGAAGAGTGCATAGCACTAAATCCCAAATCATACTACCCATATTATCTCTATGGATATATGCTATTAGACCAGAGGAAGTTTAAAGAAGCTATCCCATTTTTGACCAAAGCCTACCAAATTGGAAAATGCAGAGACATTTTGCATAATATAGGTTACTGTCATTTTCAATTGGACGAGTTTCAAATTGCAAAAGATTACTTCACTCAATCAGCAACAGAATCCGACACAGAAAAACGAAGCCTTTACAATCTAGCGTTAACTGAATGGAAATTAAACAATGGTGCGCAGGTAAAGCATATTGCTGACGAATTATCAACTATTGACACTGAGATTCACGATACCATTAGTGGTTACAATATAGGATTTACCCGTTGGGTGTAATTATTTTCGAAAAATAAATGGATTAGATATTGGTCAA
>NZ_JBMLTK010000059.1:0-3385 GCF_049240005.1 Flavobacterium sp.
AATCTTTTAATCTTTTAATCTTTTAATCTTTTAATCTTTTAATCTTTTAATCTTTTAATCTCCAATAAAAAAGCCGATTTCCTTTCGAAAACCGGCTCTTTTGGACAAACATCAAGAATTAGTATTTCAACTTCGCGCTTAATTCAAACTCGTCGTTGATTGTTTTATCGCCCAAGTTGCTGAAGAAGCTTCCTGAACCGTATTTGATATCGTATTTAGTACGGTCTACGTTAAAGTTTGCCGTAGCTGTACCGTTAGCAACTTTCAATTCGAAGTTCACTGAATTTGTGATTCCTTTGATCGTTAAGTCAGCAGTTACAGAATAAACGCCAGCAGATTTCTCGCCGATTGATTTGAAAACCAATTTAGCCGTTGGGAATTTCTCTACACCGAAGAAATCTTCGTTTTTCAAGTGACCTTCCAAGTTCTCTTTACCTTGGCCTGGTTTTAAGTCGGTTACTGTGATCGACGTCATGTCAACCGTAAAGTTACCGCCAACTACTTTTGAACCTTTGAAGATAAGCGTTCCTTCTTTCAAGCTAACATCGCCTGAGTGCGAACCCGTAACTTTTTTACCTACCCAAGAAACGGTACTTGCTTTTACATCGACTTTTTTAGATTGTGCAACTGTTGTTGCTGTAGCGAATGCGAATAGGCTTAAAGCCAATAATTTGATTGTTTTCATTGTTAAAATTAAGTATTAAGATGGTTTAAAATATGTTCAATTTGGTTTGCGAAATGCTCTTTATCGCTTGAGCTGAGCTTTGAGAGCAATTCGGCTTCTTTTTGTGCGAGTATCGGATCTATTTGCTCGAGAAGTTCGAGTCCTTTAGCGGTGATACATACTTCTATTTTACGTCGATTTTCCTCGCAAACGGTACGTGTAACGAGTTCTTTTGCCAGCAGTTTATCGACCAAGCGCGTCGTGTTGCTTGTTTTGGAAATCATACGTTCCTGAATCAGGCACATGTTAGCAGGTTTTCCTTGTTGCCCGCGTAGAATACGCAACACATTAAATTGTTCTGCAGACAAATCGAACGATTTAAACTTAGTTGCCAAAGATTCGTAAAACGCATTTGCAAGACGCATTGTATTCACAATCAGTCGCTTGTCCTGATTTTGAATTTTACTAGCTTGTTGTGTTAACTCTTGCATATACAATATTTGTAGGTACAAATGTATAAACCTAAATTAGATTGTTTACTTTTGGTACGCTAAATTTTCGTTAAATAAATTTTATGGTAGCTCATCTCAATCAAGAAGACTGGCAAGCAAAGCTTTCAGAATCTACAAATGCTCAAATTATCGACGTTCGGACTGCCGAAGAAGTAGCCGAGGGCTACATTCCAGAAATGATTCATTTTGATATTTATGGAGGTCAGGAGTTTATTGCTGCGTTGGAATCGTTAGATAAAACGCGTCCGTACTTTGTATATTGCAAGTCTGGCGGCAGGAGTGCTCAAGCTTGTGATATTATGCAAGCGCTCGGATTTACTGAAACTTACAACCTCCTTGGCGGCTTTTCTTCTTGGACAGGACCAAAAGAAATTTAGTTTTTTTTCTTTTAATAGTCTGATTGTTAATATTTGTTTCTATTTTTGGGACGGTTCCCCAATTAACCAACCCATCACAATGAAAGCAAACCTAAGTTCAGGATCTCAGTGGAGACGTTCTATTCTTGCAGCTGCTTTAATCCTCTGCGCTTACTTTAACATTGCGGATAATTTTTCGGTCCAAATTGTTTTGTATATCGCCAGTATTTATTTGATTTTGACTGCTGTTTTTAAAGTTTGTTTGATTTACAAAGTTTTTGGAGTCAATGCTTCAAAACAGCGTCGCTCAGGTTCAGGAATGTATTAGTCTGGATTTGCCAACGTTTCAAACAACTTTGCATGCGCGGAAAGCAACCTATTCCTAACCGCGATTTCTGACAAACGACTGCTTATAAGCGTGTTCTCTCGGGTATTCAAAAGGAATAATGAACTTTCGCCTGCCTCAAATAATCGTATTTCTGCATTGAGCATTGTTCCGGTATCTCGAACTAATTCCCGCATCAGCGAAGCTTGCTTTTCTAGAGAAATAATTTCCGTTTGAGCTGCTTGAATTTTATTTTCTAACTGCCGCGTCTCAAACTTCAAAGACAAATTAGCATCCGTTAAAGCTAGTTTTGCACGCTGCAAGTTTCCGCGTTCTTTTCTTATAAATATTGGAAAATAGAAGTTGAATCCTACTTTATAGTCATCGAATCGCCTAGAAGCATCGAACGAGTCGGGCTGAAACAAGTAGCTATAGCCAAAATCGGCCCGTGGTAATAGTCGGTTAGCAGCCAATCGACGTTCAATTTCCAGCATTTTTACTTTGGTTTCGAGTGCTTGTACCTTAGGATGTTGGTTTAAATCAACGTTATTGGTGATCATTTCGTTGGTTTGTAAAACTTCCGAAATACGTTGTTCTGTATCGGGTTCTGGAATCATATCTTCAGCCAGTTCCAACGGTACATTGTTTTCAATCCAAAGGAAATTACTCAGTTCTAATCGGGCTTTAATTAGTTTTAGCTTGGAATCTTCTAAAGATAAATTTCGATTCACTACCACGATTCGCGCTTCCGTACTATCGATAACTGGTTTATCGCCTTCCTGAATCAAAATTTTGATACCGTCTAAACGAATTTTAGCATTTTTGGCAAATTCCTGATACAGCTCGTATTCGCGGTACTGCCGCTGCCAGCTGAAATAGGCTTCGGCTGCCTCCGACAATACAGCAGTAGCCATCAAATTTCGATCGGCGCGACTCAAGGTTTGTTGCAACTTCGCTTTCCGTAAGTCGGCCATGCGCTTGTTGATAAACAAATCTTGTGCAATCGGAATCGATATACCCACGTTCCCTAAACCTGTTGCTGGTACTAGGTTTTGCGGGTTTAAGTATTGTCCGTTATTGTCGTCGATTCCGGCTTTAATCTCTATTCCGTACCATGTCGGGATTTTAAACGTTCCGTTGAAAACATTGTAGTAGGTACTTCCTTTAAAATCTTTGCGCTCGAAATCGGCCTCCAAAACCGGATCAAAAGCGCCGCGTGCCGTCATTAACGCAGCTTGTGCAGCAGATATTTCTAAATCAGCACTTTTCACCAGAGGATGAAACTTGCGCACAAATCCCATGTATTCTTCAAACGACATGATTTTGGGATTATCCTGCGCAAAGGAAAGCTGTCCGATCAAAGCAAGCAGTAACAGTCGTACTTTCATTATTTACCGTCTTTTTTCGGAGTTGAAGAATTAGATTTAATATCAGAACTAGCGCCTTTGTAATAATTCGGTGGGAATCCGTTGAGGCGTCGCCAAATTTCAAACCAAACCGGCACCGTTTCCAATAAGGCAATGGTTTG
>NZ_JBMLTK010000060.1:0-38679 GCF_049240005.1 Flavobacterium sp.
GTTTATTTTGAACGTGGTGCGGCTGCCGTCGCGTTTTCCGCTATATCTTTTGCCTACGGAACTCCGGCAAAAGGATGTCGCTCCAACCGCTAACGCGAGGATCGTGCAGAGAAAATAGTGCCTGACGGTATCGATGACCGGAGCCTGAGCTTGTCGAAGGCTTTTTTTAGAAGATAGAAGTTAGTCCCGATAGCTATCGGGATAGACTACGCGACGTTTACCACTTAACGTTTCATGTTCCCACACTGAACCCACGTATCGTCGGTGCCTGAGCTTGTCGAAGGCTAATGGTGATTTTTGTATTAAGATTTGAGTCCCGATAGCTATCGGGAAAGACTACGCGACGTTCACCACTTAACGCATCATTTTGCCCGCCTGAAGCCACAATTCGTTGGTGCCTGAGCTTGTCGATGGCCAATCTCCCAATCTTTCAATCTCGAAATCTAGAAATCTTTCCCTTGCTTAGCTTTTCCGCGCGAACGGGTGCAGCGGCATACTTTTTGGCGATTTTAATTTCCAGCGAACGTTTGCCAAAAAGATACAGCGGAACACGTGACGGCGTGAACCTCTTTGGCGTAGCGACGACTCGTTTGCCGGCGCGCCCAAAAAAAAAAAAAAAAGACTGCAAAAAAAAAGCTGCTCGAATAAACAAGCAGCTTTATAAAGATCAGTTCCCGGTATGATTAGCGCGTAAACAACAACTCTCGGTATTTGGTGAGTGTCCAACTTTCGTCGTCTACCAACAACTCGAGTTTGTCGCAGTGCTCGCGAATAACATCAAAATAAGGTTTTACCTCGTCGCAGTACGCCTCTGCCATAGCCTGTGCATCAGTTAGGGCATTTGCGCGCTTACGTGCTTCGGTCATTTGCTCTACATTGGCGTTAATGCCTGCTATGTGTCCGCTTATTTCTTTAATCAACGCAATTTGCTCACGGGCAATGTTTTCGTATTCGGCTCCGAAAATTTCTTTCAAACCTTTTACGTTTTCGATCAGTGTATTTTGATAACGAATTGCCGTTGGAATCACGTGATTACGAGCAATATCGCCCAATACGCGGCCCTCGATTTGAATCTTTTTCGTGTATTCTTCGAGCTCGATTTCGTAACGTGCCTCTACCTCAACATGATTCATAATGTTCAGTTCAGAAAACAATTCCAAAGCGGCTTTGCTTACTTTCGCTTTCAAAGCTTTTGGCGTAGTCTTGTGATTGCTCAACTTGCGTTTTGCCGCTTCTTGTTCCCAGGCATCGCTGTAGCCATCGCCTTCAAACAAAATGTTTTTCGAACCTTTGATGTATTCGCGCAAAACGTTGAAAATAGCTTCGTCTTTCTTTAAACCTTTGCCATCGATTAGTGCATCTACTTCTTTCTTGAAATCGCGCAATTGCTTGGCTACGATTGCGTTAAGCGTAGTCATGGCATTGGCACAGTTTGCCGACGAACCTACCGCTCTAAATTCGAATTTGTTTCCTGTGAAGGCAAACGGCGACGTACGGTTACGATCGGTGTTGTCGAGCAATACATCTGGAATTTTTCCAACAACGTTCAGTTTTAAATCGGTTTTTTCTTCCGGCGAAAGTTTACCATCCGAAACGCCTTCCAACTCGGCCAAAACCTTGGTAAGCTGCTGACCAATAAATACGGAAATAATGGCAGGCGGTGCTTCGTTAGCTCCCAAACGGTGGTCGTTACTTGCTGTTGCAATACTCGCACGCAATAACTCTTCGTATTTGTTTACTGCAACGATGGTATTGATGAAAAACGACAAGAACTGTAAGTTGCTCATAGGCGTTTTTCCGGGCGACAATAAGTTTACGCCGGTATCGGTTGCCATCGACCAGTTGTTGTGCTTTCCGGAACCGTTTACACCTTTAAAAGGCTTTTCGTGGAATAGTACTTTAAAATCGTGACGCTCGCCTACTTTTTGCATCACATCCATCAAAAGAGAGTTGTGATCGACAGCCAAGTTCGTTTCTTCAAAAATCGGTGCTACTTCGAACTGATTTGGCGCTACTTCGTTATGACGTGTTTTTACTGGAATTCCCAAAAGCATGCACTCTTGTTCTAATTCGCGCATATAATTCAATGCTCGTGACGGAATTGATCCAAAGTAGTGATCTTCTAATTGTTGTCCCTTTGCGGAAGTATGTCCGAGCAACGTACGACCCGTCATTAATATATCCGGACGCGAGTTAGCTAAGGCGGTATCTACCAAAAAATACTCTTGTTCCCACCCCAAAGTGGCAGTTACTTTCTTTACATTTTTATCGAAGTACTTACATACATCGGTTGCAGCTTCGTCAACAGCATTTAATGCACGTAACAGTGGTGTTTTATAATCGAGTGCTTCTCCGGTGTAAGAAATAAACACCGTTGGAATACACAAAGTAGTTCCAAAAATGAATGCCGGTGAAGTTGGATCCCAAGCTGTATAACCGCGTGCTTCAAATGTATTTCGGATACCTCCGTTCGGGAAACTCGAGGCATCTGGTTCTTGCTGTACTAATTGTCCGCCGCCAAATTTCTCCAATGGATCTGAGCCATCGTACGAAGTTTCGAAAAACGCGTCGTGCTTTTCAGCTGTCGCGCCTGTTAAAGGTTGAAACCAGTGTGTGTAGTGTGTTACACCTTTAGTTAAAGCCCATTCTTTCATGCCCATGGCAATGTAATCGGCCAGCTTACGGTCAATTTTAGTTCCGTGCTGAATGGCATCTTGTACACCTTTGTAAGCATCAGGCGTTAAAAACTGCTTCATAGCACGCTGATTGAAAACATTTAATCCGAATAAAACAGATTTTCTGTCGGTTTCTTCAAATTTTACTGGTTTGCGCGAAGACGCCTCTTGTAAGGCACGAAAACGTAGTGTTGACATAAATTTAATTGTTTTTTTGAGGATACCCCCTATTTTTATGTGGCAAATATAAGCGAATTTTATTTTTTCGCATTTACACCCCTAAAAAATTTACAATTTCTTATTGCAAAAAAAAATCCGCTCGAAAGCGGATTCTTATAAATGTATGTTGACCTTAACGTTGTTTCTGTGGAAGAATGGTGACGTTTTGATCGTTGATACCATATCCGGCAATGGTTTCGTAGTAATCATTGTGGTCAGGTCTTGCAACCCCTCTACTGAAAAAGCCGGGAATAATTACGATTCGGAAAACGCGATTATTAAAAAACGCATTTGCGTCTGGAGTAGTCGTTAAATCAAAATTACCATCTACGAAAATACTGAAGTCTTCACGGGTAAAATCGTAATTAAATTGCATGATTCTATCGTCTCCAAAAGGAAAATAAACTTGCGGTAAGAGTTTCCAAACGTCTAATCCGTTTTCAACGCCAGAAAGTTCGTAAACCAACACATTATCGGAAGCGAAAATGGCTGGATTTAAATCGTAAAATACGCGATATTCGTTTGCAGGAGTAAATGTTCCGTTAACTTCAAAAACCTCACTTTCGATATTGGTTCCTGGAGGTCCGGCTGGCCCTGGATCGCCTTCGCAGCTTGAAAATAACGCTACGCTTAGTATACTCAGTGTAAAAAGTAGTTTTTTCATAATCTTTCGTTTTTTGATGTAAAAATACCTAACCAAAAATCAAACCATTTATTATACTTTGGCATACTTTTTTAAAGTTTTACTATGAAAAATCCATTTATATACCTTTTTCTTTTGGGAGGAACACCAAACGGCCGACTCATTGAGCAGCACGATCTGTTTTTTGGTATCGCAGAAAAACCCCAAGATTTGAAAACCGCGATAAAAAATCATTGGCCAGAGGCGGGAAAATCACTTCATATCGATGGCTATCTTAAAATGCACGTCGTTTCGGGATTTTCCATTAAAGTAAGTACCCAACCAGCCACAACCGATTTAAAATTATTTGTTTTTAATTTAGGAGGATACAAACCCGGTGTTTTTACCGAATTTCACGATTTGAAAATTGTAATAGCAAAATCGTTAGCGGAGGCGACGGCACGGGTTAAAAAAGACCTCTTCTTTACGGATTACAACGCAAAAGGTGCGCCTGCTCATGTAGACGACAAATATGCACTCGACATCGACGAAGTTTTCCAGGTTAACGAACATCTGAAAGCGCTGTATCCAGATTTTACGATCGACATCACACCCACCGATTCGCCAGCAGATGAACTTATTTTAGGCTACCTCCCTATCGATAAGTTTTAAAGATTTGCAGCAGTAAAAAAGGAAAAAAGCTCCCGTTGAGGAAGCTTTAGAGATTGAAAAAAGTGGGCGATACTGGGTTCGAACCAGTGACCCCTACCTTGTCGAGGTAGTGCTCTGAACCAGCTGAGCTAATCGCCCTTTTTGTGGATTGCTTGTATAGCATCGCAAAAATGAGAAGAAATACCGATGTAACAAAACTTCGCAGTTACTTTTACATCGGGAAAAAGCAACTGCGAATTCTTGTTTCTGATTACCAAGTACTTTGCATACAATCTGAGTTTGATTAAAAATCATCATCAAATCGCTGCCTATAATAAAACTAACAATCAGATTGTTTTTTAAACCAGCTAATCCTAAAAACGAATGCTTGTAACGCTAAATTTCTGTGCGATACTACAATCAGCCTCGTAATCAGCCATTTATATGTTTTCTGACTTTAGTTTTAGAATAGAACTTAGGTTTAAAGAATTAAATTCAAATGCACACTCAAACGTTCGTGTGCTCGAACCTTCCCATTATTTAAGTACTGTGCGACAGGCAACATGGCCGAAAAGCCTGCATTGATCCATTTTCGGGAAACGTCGAATCCGGCTCGTGCAAAAACAACCCGACCAGAGGTATCATCTACACGAGAACGGCGACTGTAATTCGACTCAAAAAATTCAGCAGCCACGCCCATTTGCGGTAACATTTGCCAATGCGAAATAGTTACTTTGCGATAAGCAATAGCTGCCAAATTGGTTTGATTTCCAAATCGATATCGGCGTTCGTTTTCCGTTTTAATTAAATACGAGGCCATTACATTGACACCGCTCTTTTGATACTCGAATACATATTCTCCAAGAATAGTGAAATCAAAACTACCTGTTCCCAACTGAAAAGCCGGATTAACCGTGTTGCTGTTCGCTTGATCAAATTCGCCTGTAGGCAACTTGATTCCCAAACCGCCGTGAAAACGATGCGATTTAGTTTTGGCTTCGTTCTCCGAAGAAAAAAGTTTGTATAAAGCATTAATGCTTACATCTCCCAAACCTGTGCGGGTTTGTACTCCCGTAGCGGTTTCTCGGTTGTGATGTTGCCACGGAACTTGTGCAGTAAGTTCTAGTTTAGTACTGATTCGAAAACGCGTCCAAATCTGGTACGTTCTAAACTGCTCTAATCGCCAGGGCGAGTTGGTGTACAATCGATCGTTACTTTCATACCGCTGATACATGCTGCGAACACCTAAAAATGAGTTTTCTCCCACAGTAGAAAAACCCATACTGCCGCCACTTGCCGAACAACCACAGGCGTCGCACAACAGTCGCTGACTTGTAAACGCAGTTGAAAATGTCCGTAAACTGTCGGTTACGGTTATTGCATGTAGTGAAAACGAAATGAAAAGTAAAATCAGTACCCCAGTAAGATTCGCGTTAAAACGGCGCAAATCGACTGTCGGTAAGAAACTTCTCATCCGTCAACGTATTTAAAAATGCGGTTAGTTGCGCTCGTTCTTGTGTAGATAATGGAATGCCAGTAACTAAACTCGGATCTAAATTCTGCGTTTGCTGAATTCCTGAGTGGTAATGGCTGTAAACGGCATCGAGTGTCTGAAATCGGCCATCGTGCATGTACGGTGCCGTTTTCGCTATGTTTCGCAAACTCGGAACCCGAAAGGTGTATTTATCCGTTTCGACTTGCGTACTGCGAAACTTCCCAAGATCGTTCACAAACGGATTAATCGCTAGTCCGTTGTTTCGAAACGACTGATCCGTAAACAAGCTCCCGGCGTGACAGGAGGCACATTTTTGCTGAAATACTTCGTAACCAGATTCCTCATCTGCAGTTAGTGTAACACCGTCTTCGGCACGTTGCCACTTATCGAATTTACTGTTTGAAGAAACCATAAGCGACATAAACTGTCCGAGTGCTAACAACATTTTTTCTGTTGAAATCTGCTCGTTGGGAAACGCTTGTTCAAATAAATGTTTGTACTCCGAATCGGTTCCAAAAAGTGACAGCATTTGCTGAAAATTGCCGTTCATTTCAATTTCAGAAGTTAAAGCAACTACTGCTACTAAATCGAGATGATCTACCGAACCGTCCCACATAAAGCTGTCGTAAAATCCAAGGTTTTGGATCGGCATCGTATTTCGTGTCCCGATTTGTTCGTTTACGCCATGGCTTACACTATGACCGTGGTGTGTGAAAGCAGCCGCTTGTTCGTGGCAAAATCCGCAAGAAACAACACCATCAGAAGATAAACGACCGTCGTAAAACAACTTACGCCCGAGTTCAAAACCTGCACGCGTAGCTGGATTCGCAGCATAATCGTAGGTAGGTGCCGGAAAATTCGCGGGTCTTTGAAAGCTCAGATCAATCTCCGTGTACGAATCATCATCCGAACCACAACTACTTAACAGACCTACTGCCGTGGCAATAAAAATACTTGCAATCCTTTTTGAAAGGCGCATTTTATCTGTTTTAATCATTGTGTACGTGATTTACCTGAAACGCTTGAGAAACGTTTGTTGTGACTTCACCTAAAATCGCACCACCCATAATCATAGCACCGAGTCCTGTAGCACTATTTTCTTCCAAGCTAATAGCATTTGGTCCTTCTAAAATCCGTTTCGCATCGGCAAAAATGTGAACCTGAGGCGTCACTGAAGTTCTTACTGTAGCAGCTTCGGGTAAAGTTAGCGTTGTTTCGGTGTAATTATAGGCAATGCCCGTTCTTCCTGTATGCACCATAAAGGTCTCGGCATCAGTTACTGTTGGCGTCGTAAAAGTACCTTCGTAAACTAAAAACTTATATCCTGCCGACCAGCTCCAAAGCATACTTGCTGCTTCTGCTACGGCTAAAAAATTGCCTTGTCCGGCAGCTCCAAGGTTAAACTGCTCTTGATCAACGCCTATACCAAAGGTTACCGATACGTAATCCCCAGCAGGTATATTTTCCAGCCTTACCAACTGGGTTTGCACATTACTTTCGTCAATTAAAAAGTACGAATCTGCTTTTGGATAGGTAAAAGCCGTACCGTCGGCTTTTGTGAGTCGAATGTTGCTAATAATGTACTTTAAGTCGTTTACTCTTAGTACTTCGCCATTCGACATGGTGTTGGGCTGTGTTCGTAAAATTAAGTCGGCACCTCCAAAAACTTGATCGAATTCTAAGTTGAGCTTCCCGGTTCCGCTAACAGCATCCTCAGATGAAGAGCAAGAAGATAAAAAGGTGAGTAAAAAAAGGCTAAAAACAATTCGATAATTATATAAAAAGTTCATTTTGAGTTCTTTGATGTAAAATTTTAAGAAATAGTTGTGAATGCAGTGCAAGATAAAATAAAAAACATATTAGCTGAGCGCTTAGCATAATTATCTTCAGTTACTTCCAGAGAACAACTTTGTAAAAATTAGGAAAGTGCAGCATTGATCGACCTTCACTGCGGTAGGATCGACACTAAAACTTGTTAAAAAAAATTAGCGGACGTTTGGTGGTGGAATCACGATGCTGCTGTAACCCGACAAAATTGACTGCCTTACTTGGGCAAAGTTTGCTCTGTCGACGGTTTGTAAGTGGTCGAATGCAGCCGACATGGGCTTTTCCAGTAATGATGAAACCCATTCTAAGATATGCTTTACTTCTTTCTTAGAAGAATCTTTAGCCGACTTCTCTTCATCAACTTCCTTCGCTAGCTCTTTAGCAAGATGACATTTACCATTACACGACAACTGCGGTTTCTCTCGGTTGATACACAGATTTTCGACAATGTACTGGTAATTCAAAACATACGTAAAAAGTGGAAAAACCGGCTTAAGCAGGAACAAAATACCGAGAATACACGCACACTTTTTCACGGCACAAAAATACTTGAAGACGCTATAATTCGACTAGTGTTTTTCTTCTTTTTTTGGGCAAATCCCGCCACAAAGTGCTTAAAAACGTGCGTTCGACATAAAAATCTACGTTAGAACGCTTAAAATGTGGTTTTTAGATAGACTACGAAAAATTTGCCACAGCATTTTTTTAAAGCTAATCATTTAAACAGTCGCTTACCGCGTTGTATTATTTTGAGATACCTCGGTATCCCAAAGAAAATACGCCTTGTAATCAACTATTTAAATGATTTCTAACTTTAATTTTTATATCGAACTCACGTTTAAACAAAAAATCTGTGGCGGGTCGGGCTATTGCTAATAGTCCTCGCTTGCCGCCCGTTGGGACGCCAAGCTGTGGGCTATCACGCGCTATCCCTTTTGCAGAGTTTTACATATTTCTTCGGTATTGTCCGCCTACTTCAAAAAGTGCCGAGGTAATTTGTCCCAGAGAGCAATACTTCGTAGCTTCCATCAATTCCTCAAAAATGTTTCGGTTGTTAATTGCTGCTTGTTGTACACGTTCTAAGACTTCTGAAACCTGAACCTGATAACGCTTGTGCAGTTCTCCTAACATGTGAATCTGGTACGCTTTTTCTTCTTCGGTAGCTCGTATTACTTCCGCTGGAATAACCGTAGGCGAACCTTTCGAACTCAAAAACGTATTCACACCAATAATCGGGAATTCTCCTGTGTGCTTTAACGTTTCGTAATACAAACTTTCTTCCTGTATTTTTCCGCGTTGGTACATGGTTTCCATAGCACCTAAAACTCCGCCACGCTCGGTAATACGGTCGAATTCTTGCAAAACAGCTTCCTCCACTAAATCCGTTAATTCTTCGATAATAAACGAACCTTGAATCGGATTCTCATTTTTCGCTAAACCTAATTCTTTATTGATAATCAATTGAATTGCCATTGCTCGACGAACCGATTCTTCAGTCGGCGTTGTAATCGCTTCATCATACGCATTCGTATGCAATGAGTTACAATTGTCGTAAATCGCGTACAGCGCTTGTAAAGTGGTTCGGATGTCGTTAAAATCGATTTCCTGCGCATGTAACGAACGACCCGAGGTTTGGATATGATACTTCAACATTTGCGAACGTTCGTTAGCACCGTACTTATCGCGTAGTGCTTTTGCCCACAATCGGCGCGCTACACGCCCAATTACCGCATATTCCGGATCGATACCGTTACTGAAAAAGAACGATAAGTTTGGCCCAAAATCGTTGATGTCCATTCCGCGGCTCAAATAGTATTCCACGTAAGTGAAACCATTTGCGAGCGTAAACGCCAACTGCGTAATGGGGTTGGCACCCGCTTCGGCAATATGATAACCAGAAATCGAAACTGAATAAAAGTTACGAACCGATTTCTGTATGAAATACGACTGCACGTCGCCCATTAATCGGAGCGCGAACTCCGTTGAAAAAATGCAGGTGTTTTGTGCCTGATCTTCTTTCAATATATCTGCCTGAACCGTTCCGCGAACTTGCATCAAGGTTTTGGCTTTAATTTCCTCGTACACGTTGGCAGGCAATACCTGATCGCCTGTTACTCCGAGCAGCATCAAACCTAAACCATCGTTTCCTTCCGGTAGAGTTCCTAGGTAACGCGGACGTTCGCAACCCGATTCTTTGTAAATCGCTGCAATTTTTGCCTCAACCTCAGCTTCTAATCCGTGTTCTTTGATATACAACTCGCATTGCTGATCGATCGCGGCATTCATAAAATAACCCAACAACATCGGAGCCGGACCATTGATGGTCATACTCACCGACGTTAACGGATGCACCAAATTGAATCCGCTGTATAATTTTTTAGCGTCGTCTAGACAGCAAATAGAAACTCCGGCGTTGCCAATTTTTCCGTAAATATCCGGACGTAAATCCGGGTCGTTTCCGTATAAAGTAACACTGTCGAAAGCTGTTGATAAACGTTTGGCTGGCATACCTGCAGATACGTAATGAAAACGCTTGTTGGTACGTTCAGGACCGCCTTCGCCGGCAAACATCCGCGACGGATCTTCCCCTTCGCGCTTAAACGGATATAAACCCGAGGTAAACGGAAACTTTCCAGGAACGTTTTCTTGCAATTGCCAACGCAGCACATCGCCCCAAGCTTCGTACTTCGGCAAAGCCACTTTTGGTATTTGCGTATGGCTTAACGACTCAGTATGCGTAGCAATGTTAATTTGCTTGTCGCGCACCTTAAACGAATACACCGGATTTTTGTACTGCGCCTGTACGTGTTCCCAATCGCGAATGAGCTCCCAGTTTTTGCCTTCCAAAAGCATTTTCACTCGATCGAATTCTTTGTACAATAAATCTAATAATTCGGCATTTTCGGAACTGGACGTTATAACTTCCAGACCGTTTTTCTCTAATTTAGGTCGCTTGTGCGCAACGGTTTCTATGGTTTTAAAGATGCCGTATAGTTTTTGCGCCAATTCCGATTGCAATAAGGTACGTTCGTCGTATTTGCGGTTATTCTCGGCAATTTCACTTAAATAACGTGTTCTGTGTGGCGGAATCACGTAAATTTTCTCGCTCATTTCGCGTGTAATCTCAAAGCTTGATTCCAGCGAAGCGGCAGTTTTTTCATGCAGCTTGTCCATAATCGCTTTGTACAAGGCGTTCATTCCCGGGTCGTTAAATTGCGAGGCAATAGTGCCAAAAACAGGCATGTCGTCCGGATTTACATCCCATAAATTGTGATTGCGTTGGTACTGTTTTTTCACATCGCGCAAGGCATCGAGTGCTCCGCGTTTATCAAATTTATTGAGCGCAACCAAGTCTGCGAAATCGAGCATATCGATTTTCTCCAGTTGTGTTGCTGCACCAAACTCAGGTGTCATAACATATAGCGACACATCGGAATGATCCATAATTTCGGTATCCGATTGTCCGATGCCGCTGGTTTCGAGAATAATCAAATCGTAGTTTGCCGCTTTTAATACTTCGATGGCTTCGGCTACGTACCTGGATAACGCTAGATTCGATTGACGTGTGGCAAGAGAACGCATGTAAACGCGCGACGAATTGATGGCATTCATTCGAATACGATCGCCGAGCAGTGCACCGCCGGTTTTTCTTTTACTCGGATCAACCGAAATAATTCCCAGAGTTTTATCTTTAAAATCTACAAGAAAACGGCGTACCAATTCATCGACCAACGACGACTTTCCGGCTCCGCCCGTTCCGGTGATTCCCAAGACGGGAACTTTCGAAGTTTTATTTTGCTCGCGAATTTCTGACAAGGCTGCTGCAGCAGTTTCTGGAAAATTCTCCGCTGCTGAGATCAGACGGGCAACGGCAGTTGTTTTTTTAGCGGGTAAATCTTTTAATTCACCGTTAAGTTTATCGCCGATAGGAAAGTCGGAACGTTGCACCAAATCGTTAATCATGCCTTGAAGTCCCATAGCGCGACCGTCGTCTGGCGAGTAAATTCGCGTAATGCCGTATTGGTGGAGTTCGGCAATTTCCGACGGCAGAATAACACCGCCACCACCGCCAAATATCTTGATATGACCCGCACCTTTCTCTTGAAGCAAATCGTACATGTATTTAAAATACTCGTTATGACCGCCTTGATACGACGTCATAGCTATCGCGTTAGCATCTTCTTGTATTGCGGTATTCACCACTTCTTCCACAGAGCGATCGTGCCCAAGGTGAATTACCTCAACACCCGTTGCCTGAATGATTCGGCGCATGATGTTTATCGCCGCGTCGTGCCCATCAAATAGTGAGGCTGCAGTTACAATTCTTACTTTATTTTTTGGTTGATACGGTGCTTGTTGTTCCATGCTTTAAGAGCCAATTTTTTAGTCGTGCAAATCTACCATTTTTTAGAAAGAAATCGTTTGCGTAGTAGAATTCCACCGAAAAGAATAATTAACAATTTAAATACAATGCGAATAGTAACTTTGTGAAAATTAAATTTAAAAATAAAAAGTTATGAGAAAGTTTTTTGGTTTTGTGGCAGTGCTAATGATTTCGGGAGCATCCGCGCAAATAAATTCAAAAGGAACGGTAGAGTTAGTTCCATTAGTGGGTTATTCTTCGGCAAATTATTACGGGGATATCACTACGGCAAATTCAGAAAAAAGTGGTGTTAATTTTGGAGTGGCTGCCGACTATTACTTCAATGATCAATGGAGTTTAAGAAGTGGAGCGTTCTATCAAACTATGGGAACTCAATTCGGAGCAGATGAAGATCGCTTAAAATATGTGACTATACCGGTAAATGCCAATTGGCACTTTAGTAAAAATAGAAGATGGAATTTAAACTTCGGTCCTAGTTTTGGCTTTTTAAGTAGTGCCGAAAGTACTATTAACGGTGTGAAGATCGATTTGGATGGATTTGTAGAAACCTTTCAACTAGGCTTGAACATTGGTATTGGATACAAGATCGAAATTTCGCAGAAATTCAGCTTATTGATCGATTATCAAGCAATGGCTGGATTAACTAAAGTTGCTGACTTCGAAAATGTCGATCTTAAAAACACATACGGCAGTTTAAACGTAGGCGGCGTATTAAAATTGTAATTGGTTATTCTTGTAATCAATGCACTTTCATAGATAACGATTTCCCGCAGCCCGGATAGAGGCGGCATCCTTTTTGAGGCGCGAAGCAGAACAAAAAGATACAGCCGAAAGCCGGATAAGCTGCCAAAAAAAATATAAAGTGCTCTCAACTATTTTTTATTTGGGCGGCAATTCGCGCTGTTCGTTGCAATAAAAGCTGTCAGCGGTAGTTTCGGCTACGTTTCGCAAAGCTTCCGTTGGTCGCTTTACTCAAAGTGCCTAAACAAACCGCTGCCTCGCTTTTATTTTCACTGCCATCACGGCCGCGAGCGATAGTGCTTCTAGAAAAAGCTTACTGCGGTGGAAAATTTGCTGCTTTTAACTGTGCAATATCTTGCGAACTGCCATTAACTACGGTAATACTTTCGCCATCGGTATTCGCATTTATGAGTGTATTGTTTGAATCGGAAGAAAAGTTCACGAACAATCGATCAATTCCTTTACACCAAGGCGCTCCCGGACCATCTGGAGATAAATCAGCACTTTGCCACAAGCCGTTATAAATGAAAGGCGTTTGCCCGCTTGGAACGGGATACGTATTTTTTGTTCCGTTAACAGTAACTTCTAGATTGCCGCTCAAAATGGGCCAACCAGCGCAGGTTCCGGAACCCATAACTTGAATTGAATCGCTAAAAGCTCCGGTTTCTAGGTTTAGATCGTACTGCGTTTGCGAACTTTCCGAATAGAAGGAGTAGGTTGCTTTTAAATTTGACATAATTTATAGATTTTAGGATTTCCTACTCGTAAGGCTTTTCGGTTCCACCTCTCGTTGTTGGTATTGTACGAGAACAATCGCTAGCTGGTACGCTGAGAAACCTAGCAGCTAACTGAGCTAAAAGTAGAAAATCAGAATAGCTAAAAAATACCTACTTATAGGTATTTTTTTAAGTTGCTAAAAATTTATGTGGATTAGAATATAGACCAACAACGTTTTTCTATATGACTGATTTACATATTATTACAACGCTTTTTTTTTAAGAAATGCTATTAAAAAACTGCTTTTTAAGTAGTAACAAAACTTGCTGAATGGAGTTAAAAAAGCGACATACAAATAAAAGACTGACCTTCCGCTTTATTGATTTGCAAGACTGAAAACAAGTAAAAGCACTAATGAAGCTACTTCGAAGCGCTCACTTTGTAATACTTTCGGTATTTAATCCAAGCAAATCCGGCCAGTATCATAATAGCTGCGAATGAATAATAAGCTTCAACGGGAGTTACTACTTTATCGCCACTTGCGTAAGAATGTAGTCCGGTGAGATAGAAATTCACTCCAAAGTACGTCATCATAATCGAGTAAAACGCGAGTACACTCATTAAGTTGTAAATCCAAACGCCGCGCAACGCAGGCACAAAGCGCGCATGAATTACAAAAGCATACACCATAATACTAATCAAGGCCCAAGTTTCTTTTGGGTCCCAACCCCAATAACGACCCCAACTTTCGTTTGCCCATTGCCCGCCGAGAAAGTTCCCGATGGTAAGCATAACCAAACCAATTGTGAGCGCCATTTCGTTGATGTAGGTTAGTTCTTTGATGTGCAAATTCATTTTCACCTTGTTTTTTGCTGTCGTGCAAATCATCAGGATGAGCGTTACCAAACCTAAAATCATACCCAAGGTAAACGGACCGTAACTTGCCACAATTACAGCTACGTGAATCATCAACCAATACGAATTTAAAACCGGCACCAAATTTCCGATAGCTGGATCAGTCCAACTCCAATGGGCTATCATTAAAATCATGCTGGCAACAAAAGTTCCGGATGCAACGGTAAGCTTCGATTTACGATCGAACGCTAAAGTGAAAAACATGGTTGCCCAACCAACGTAAATAACCGATTCGTAACTATTACTCCACGGCGCGTGACCACTGATATACCAACGGGCAATTAAACCCACTGTGTGCAAAACAAACAACAGCGCGGCCAAAATGTGAAATACGTTAATCACATAGTTAATCCATTTTTTGTTGGCTAGAATGTTTACAATCGCGAAAAGCAACATCAGAATGCCGGTGAGCATGTACATCCAGAATAAATTCTTGAAGATATCGTATTTGTTGTATGCAATTTCAGCGTCTATTTTATCGTCGGATGGTCGCACGCTGGCGCCAAATTTCTTTTGATAATTTTCCATGCCGTTTACCAAGGTATTGGCGTAGGTATAATTGCCCGTCTCCGCTCCTTTTGCCAGCGAGGTCATGTAGAGTGGCATGATACTTTTAATGGTGTCGAGCGAGGTCCCGGTAGGTTGGTGCACTTCTAAGAAACTCACCCACTTATTGTTTTTATCTTTTGGAAACGGGAAAATGCGCAAAATACCGCCGCTCAAAGCCGAATTAAGCAAATTCACTTTTCGATCGGTTTCGATAAAATCTTTCTGAAATTGGTTTGGAATAGCTGCTTTGTACGCCGCATCGAGATAGGGCGCGAGTTTGTAATTACCTTCTTTGTCAAAAAATCGGCGGAAACTTACAAGCTTTTCTCCCGGTTCTACGCCAATAATTTTGCGAATACTGTCGTTACCTCTTTTAATGTAGATAAACGGAACTTCAAACCACAATCGCGGATACTGCGTCATGGACAAAAAAACCTGATCCGAATTATAGCCTTTATAGTGATCGCTTTTACTAACTTTTCGCAACAATTCCGACGAAAAAGTATTGATTGGCTTCATACGTCCGCCTTCATCTTGAATAATGAGTCGGCCAAAACGTTCGGCATGCGCAACAGGCGGAATATTCTTTGCCAGTATCGAATCTATTTGCTGTAAACTCAAAGTTTGCTGATGCTCGTGCTGTGAAAAACCAGAAACCGAAACAAGTAAAATTAGTACCGTAAGTGCGGCTTTCTTGGCTTTTATTTTCTCTAATTTCATTTTCAAATCGGCAAAGCGCGTGTTCTTTGTGAATAAAATAAGCATCATCGCTAGATACAGTATAAAGTAACCAATGTAGGTAATCCAAGTTCCAAAAAAATCGTGATTTACCGATAAGACGGTTCCTTTTTCGTCGGGATCAAACGATGCTTGGAAGAAACGATAGCCGCCGTAATCCAAAATATGATTCATATAAATGCGTTCGTCGAACTTCTTCGCACCATCAATAACGGTTACTTTCGATTCGAACGACGAATAACTCTTTTCAGTTCCGGCGTATTTTTCAGCGATAAAATCATTGAGTTGAATTTTAAACGGTAATTGGTAAACTTTACTTCCGTAGAAGAGCGTAAAATCTAAATCGCCCAGCTTAAAACTTTTGGGTTCACCTTGCTTGCCCTTCCCTCCTACCAAGGTTACGGTTTCGGTTTTTCCGTTTGTGGTAACGTTAACAATCAGCGCATCATCGGTATTTTTATCTTCCCAATCGTTATTCGATTCGTAGGTTTCCACACCTTTAATGGCAGGTTCTGGAAATACAAACTGACTTCCACCCACGTTATATAACGAACGAAGCATTAAATCGGCCGTGGTATTCGGAAGTACTTTTCCTTGCATTTGATCGGCCATACGCATAAACGTACCGTCGAAAGGTGTCGCTATTTTCAAGCCGTTAGCATCGCCGCTGATGTTAATGGCTCCAGCTGTTTCTTTATTAAAAGCAAAAAGTAAATTGTGAATATTTTGCACCGAACCTTCTTTCAGATAATGCTCGTGACGTTCGCCATTTCCTGCCTCTACTAATTTCAAATACAAAACGCCGTTGGGATCGGGCTTTATGGTCGATTTGGCGTTCATGATGTAATTCACGTAGGTAATTTCGAACGGCTTTCCTTTAAAATCGTCCGAAATGCTGAAGTCGTTGTCGGTAACCATGCTCAGAAGTAGTGGTTCTTCGATGGTTTTACGTTTAAATTCGCCTTGAAATTCGCCATCCACAAAAGCGGTCAGGTACGTTCTGTCTGAAAGAATTTCGTTTGATGCTGCGCCTTCGCGAATCGGCATAACGCCTTCGTAACTGATGTAACGCGTAACGGCAGCACCGATGATGATTAAAATAAACGACAGGTGCAAGGATAGGGTCACCCATTTTTCGCGCTTGTACAGTTTATAGCGTTTGATGTTTCCGAAAAAATTCACCAAAAATAACAAGTGAATCAGCTCAAACCACCAGGCGTTGTAAATCCAAATACGCGCCGTTTCAGTGTTGTAGCCACTTTCTACAAAGGTTCCTATGCCCATGGCCACCGCATACGAAATAAACAAAACGGCCATTAAACGCGTAGAAAATAATATATCGAGCAATCTTTGGGAAAGAGATTTTGCCATAATGTGGTATCGCTTTTTTTTGCGCGGCACAAAATTACGCAATAAACACAGCTTTACCGTCGTAGATTATTCTTAGAATTTAGTTAAAGCAGAAAATTTTATTGATACTGTTTAAAATTTACAGCTCAATTTTTATGCGATTGTATTAACTGAGTAAGGTCAATTGAATTTTCCGCAATTATATTTTTAGGGAAAGTTAATTTTGGGAGCGTTTTCGAAAGTGAATTTCTTGCAGACGAAGCGCTAGATAATTGAAATATCGCCTTTTCCTTCACGAACAACAAAAGGTTCGCGACCACTCGCATCGATGATGGTTGAAGGCATGTTATCACCATAACCGCCATCGATTACTACATCGACTAAATTTTGCCACTTTTCGAAGATGAGTTCCGGATCGGTGGAATATTCAAGAACCTCATCATCGTCGTGAATTGATGTGGAGACAATTGGATTTCCGAGCTGACGCACCAATTCAAGCGCAATTTCGTTATCCGGTACGCGAATACCAACGGTTGTTTTCTTCTTAAACTCTTTTGGCAAATTGCTGTTTCCGGGCAAAATAAAGGTGTACGGACCCGGTAAGGCGCGTTTCAATAACTTAAACGTTGCCGTATCAATTTGTTTAACGTAATCCGATAAATTACTCAGATCGCAACAAATGAAGGAAAAGTTCGCTTTCTCGAGTTTAATACCTTTAATTTTTGCGATACGTTCGAGTGCTTTGGAGTTGGTTATATCGCAGCCTAAACCGTAAACTGTATCGGTTGGATAAATCACCAAACCGCCGTTTTTTAGTACATCAACTACTTTCTTAACGGCAGCAGGATTCGGATTTTCGGGATAAATTTTAATGAATTGTGCCATGTTAGTTAAGAATTGTGAGTTTTGCGAAGCGTAACAAGAGTTTCTTTACGCCTCCCACTTCGAAGTTTATTTCGGCTTTCTTGTCGGCTCCACTGCCTTCAATACCAATAACAATACCTTTTCCGAATCGTTCGTGCATCACAGTGGTTCCCGCATTTAAGTTGCTATTCCCGGTATCAACCGTATTTTTCGACGGAATGTTAACGGGTTTCAATCGACGTAAACCTTCTGGTTTTTTCGGCAATTCGTTTGTAATGTATGCCGGTGGCGTTCCCGGTGCTGGTTTGGATAAGCGCAATTTCGATTTGTCGATATCGCCGAAAATATCCAGATTAATCATGGGTTTGTATTGGTAGGTATTTTCGGGTGGCGTCAGGTATTCGACGTACTGCGGTTCTATTTCATCGATAAATCGCGACGGGTCACAATCGGTAAGTTTACCCCAACGATACCGCGATTGCGCATAGGTTAAATACGCCTGGTGCTCGGCACGTGTCAGTGCTACATAAAACAATCGGCGTTCTTCTTCGAGCTCGGCACGTGTGTTCACCGACATGGCGCTGGGGAACAAATCTTCTTCCATTCCAACCACGAACACATACGGAAACTCTAGTCCTTTTGCCAAATGTATGGTCATTAAAGCCACGCGATCATCGTCGCCCGTATCTTTATCCAAATCCGTTGCCAGCGCTACGTCTTCTAAAAACTCGGTTAAGCTTCCGGTGGCGCCATCAACTTCGCGTTGTCCCTCAATAAAATCTTTTATACCGTTAAGTAATTCTTCGATATTCTCAAGTCGGCCAATTCCTTCGGGCGTATTGTCTTTGCGCAATTCCTGAATTAATCCGGTTTTTTTGGCCACATGATCGGCTACATAGAACGCGTCTTGCTCTTTGCTGATGATTTGAAACGATTCGATCATCGTCACAAAGTCGCGCAGTTTGTTTTTCGTTCCGCCATTGAGTCGTAAATCAATTTTGTCGATGTTTTTCATAACCTCGAAAATCGATCGTTTGTAATGGTTTGCAGCCACGGTAAGTTTTTCGATGGTCGTATCGCCTATTCCTCGGGCAGGATAATTGATGACACGAATGAGTGCTTCTTCATCTTTCGGATTCAAAACCAAACGCAGATAACACAAAACATCTTTAATTTCCTTTCGCTGATAAAACGACAAACCACCGTAAATACGGTACGGAATATCGCGTTTGCGCAGCGCATCTTCCATAGCACGCGATTGAGCGTTGGTTCGGTACAAAATGGCGAACGAATTATTAGAAAGCTGTTTATTCATTCGTTCTTCCCAAATGGTAGCAGCTACAAATCGACCTTCCTCAGCATCGGTTATACTTCGATGAATTTTCACCTTCGGACCGTCGTCGTTATGCGTCCAAACCACCTTATCTAGCTTGGTTTTATTCTTTTCAATAATCGAATTTGCCGCTTCAACGATATTGCGTGTGCTGCGGTAATTTTGTTCGAGTCGATATACTTTTACGTCGGGATAATCTTTTTGAAAATTTAGAATATTGTTTATGTTGGCGCCGCGAAATGCGTAAATACTTTGTGCATCATCGCCCACGACACAGATATTCTGAAAACGATCGGATAAGGCGCGAACAATCAAGTACTGCGAATGATTGGTATCTTGATACTCATCCACGAGTATATATCGAAATCGATCTTGATATTTGCTAAGCACGTCTGGAAAAACATTGAGCAATTCGTTGGTTTTCAACAACAAATCATCAAAATCCATGGCACCAGCTTTGAAGCAGCGATCTACATATTCTTGATAAATATCTCCGGTACGTGGCTTCTTACTCATGGCGTCGGCTTCCATCAATTCCGGATTATTGAAATACGCACGAACGGTAATGAGACTGTTTTTGTATGAAGAAATGCGGTTATAGAGCTGTTTTGGTTTGTAGATGTCTTTATCGAGTTGCATTTCCTTTACTATAGAAGAAAGCAAGCGAATAGAATCTTGCGTATCATAGATGGTAAAATTGCTTGGATAACCCAGTTTCGAAGATTCGGCACGTAAAATTCGGGCAAATACCGAGTGAAAAGTTCCCATCCAAAGATTTTTTGCCTCGTTCGAACCAACAATATCTGAAATACGCTTTTTCATTTCGCGTGCCGCCTTGTTGGTAAAGGTTAAAGCTAGAATATTGAACGGATCGACACCCTGACTCATCAGGTAAGCAATTCGAATGGTGAGCACTCGTGTTTTGCCAGAACCGGCACCGGCAATGATTATCATCGGGCCATCTTTCTGTAAAACAGGAAGTTTCTGAGCATCGTTTAACTGGCTTATATAGCGTTCCATCGTAAAATAATAAACCACAAATTTAAAGAATCTTACTCGGTTTTAATCCATTCGCCGAAAGGCATTTTCACAAAAAAGACCCTAGCTGACGTAATTTCTAGCATCAAAGAAAAACAGTTCATAACTTCGAATGTACCAGCAACTTGAAAAATAAAATCAATTTTTAAGAATCGTTAGAAAAAACGAGGAAATGTCGGCAGCTAGTCGCGGAAACAGAATTTAGCTACCTTTGCGCGAAAATTTTAGCAATTATGAATGCAGACGATCTTTTAAAAGCCTTACTCAACATTTTACCTGCACTCATTGTAGGCATTGTTGCTGTGAATTTCTTCAAAAATTTTGTCTCAAATCAGAATGAAGAGCGCCGATTCGAGATACTTCGCCAAACGCGAAAAGAGACGTTGCCTCTTAAACTGCAAGCATACGAGCGCTTAACTTTATTGATGGACCGAATTTCGATTGCTAAAGTGGCGGTACGAATTGCGCCGGTTCACGACGACACCGAATCGTACGTACAAATTTTATCGGCCACCGTAGAACAAGAATTTGAACACAATTTAACGCAACAAATTTATGTTTCCGACGAGTGTTGGCTGGCGATAACTGCTGCTAAAAATGCTACACTGAGAAACATACGAGAAATTTCATTGTTGGCCGAAGCTACAAATGCGGATAGTTTCAGACAATTATTGTTGCAAAATGCTGTGAATAGCGCATCGACAACCAATTTAGCTATCAATATGCTTCGCGCTGAGGTACAGCGTTTTATCTAAAAACCTTAAAATTTTGTAAAAGAATAACGCTAAAACGTATCAACTGCCTTCGCTGTTCCGCTTTTCTTTGACATCTTAAACTAGAATTTCTATGAAAACGGTACGTGTATTGCATATTGACGACGATGCCGATGATAGTTATTTTCTTTTCGACGCACTGAGTAAACTTGTAGATACACCTGCCTATCGTTTTACCACAACAGCAAGCGAAGCTAAATGCTTTTTGGAAAACGGATCGTTTATTCCCGATATAATCTTTGTAGATTATTACATGCCCATTACAAACGGAATTGATTTTTTATTGTGGATCAAACAACAACCCAAACTTCAAGAAATACCTACCATTGTTCTTTCTACCATCGAACAGCAAGAAGTTTACGATTTGGCACAAGCCGCTGGTGCACAGAACTTTTTCCTAAAACCATCCGATTTTAACGACTGGTTTAACTTGGTCAAAAGCGCCTTAGCTACCACTAAAATTGCCCGCGACACCTCGACTTCAGTGTGAAAGTTTTCTAAATTTAGGGCACATTCACCTATTTGAAGCGTACTTTTGACCCGTGAATGCATCCAAAAAATACCTAGTTTGTTTACTTGTCGCCTTGCTTTTAGGAAGTTTAGGTTGGCAATCTGCGCATCGCATTCATCACTTCGAAGAAAATAAATCAAAGCATTGTGCGCTTTTTACCGAAACGAGCGACAGAGCGGTTTTGCACCACAGCCACGGAGATCTTTCCTTGCATTGCGACTCCTGTACGCTGGCTGTAATCAGCGATTTATTTCCATCCGATTTGTATGTCGGAATAACTGCTCAGGCAACACTCAAGCAAAAAACCATTGTTCAACCTTCGAACAGTTGGATTAATAAACACTTTACCTATAAATCACTTCGTGCACCGCCTACTTTTACGTAACTCCTAGCTACATTAAGTAAAAGTAAAACGTATGAATAAAACCATTTTAGGCGCCGTTTTTGCTTTGTTTTTTGTTGACTTCGGATTTGCGCAGTTGGTAAAAACCATTTCTGGAAACGTAAAATCGGGTGGCATGGTCGTTGAAAATGCCGTCATTTATGTTGGAAAAAAGAAAATTAGCTGCGATGTGCAAGGAACTTTTTCCTTTACAGTAGATAATTCTGTTGCAGAATTTACTGTAGTTGCACCTCATTTCGAAAAAGTTGTTCAAAAAATAAGCAGCGAGCCTGTACAAGTGTACCAATTTAATTTGTCGCCACATGCCGAGGATTTGGCCGAAATCATTGTTCGGAAAAAAGCCTCATTGGTTTATGATGTTTCAGGAAGTAATAAACTGAATGCCAAAACGCTGCGCGAATATTCGGCTCAAAATTTGGGCGATGCTTTGCGCGAAATAAACGGGGTAAACAGTTTAAAGACAGGCAATAACATCGTAAAACCGATCATTCATGGATTGAGCGGGAGTCGGATTTCGATGCTTACCAATCGTTTGCGCATGGAAGACCAACAATGGGGAACCGAACATGCGCCAGCTGTGGATGTGAACGGCTTAACGCGAATAAATGTTGTAAAAGATGCCGCTGCTTTGCAGTACAGTGGCGACGGCGTAGGTGGTTTGATTTTATTGGAACGTCAGATTCCTGAAAACGACACAATTTTTAGTCAGCTTACCTCTACAGCGCAATCAAACGGTAGCGGTGGGGCACTAGCTGCAACTTTTGTTCGGGCAAAGGAAAAGGGAACTTCGTACCGGATCGATGCCGCAGCAAAAATGTTTGGTGATCGCCGTGCTGCTGATTACGTACTGTCAAATACGGGAAATCGGGATTTCTCTGCAGCAGCGCAACTCCGACGCAAATTGAAATTCGGAACCCTAAACGCCGAATTGTCGTACTTTCAAACTGAAACGGGCATCCTTGCCGCTTCGCATATTGGAAATGCAACTGATTTGTATTTTGCCATCCAATCGCAGAAACCGTCGGTAGTAAGACCTTTCACGTACGACATTGCGAACCCGAAACAACAAGTGTCGCATTTGTTCTCACAGCTTTCGCTGGAAATGCAACTCGGCAATTGGAATAGCAAATGGTATTACGGCTACCAACGCAACAATCGAAAAGAATTCGATATTCGACGTGGAAACCGCGACAATATCCCAGCGTTGGATCTGACTTTGCAGTCGCACAGTATTTTGGCCGATTTTAAAAGAATGTTCCAAAATACGGAAGTTAAGTTGGGAATTTCGGGCGGCTATCAAACCAATTTTGCGAATCCAGACACAGGCGTACGACCTATAGTACCGAATTTTACTAAAACAGATTTGGGATTATATGCCATTTCGGATTTGGAATTAAATAGCACCTTTCGTTTAGAAAGCGGTATTCGTTACGATTATTCGCGAATAACGGCAAGTAAATTCTACCAAAATTCGCGTTGGAACGAACGCAACTATCAGTCGGATTTTGGGCAGTTTGTAGTCTTTGAAAACGCAGGTGAACTTTTAGTAGAACCAATTTTTAATTACCACAATATTGCCGCGAATGCCAAAGTTTCGGGACAAATTTCCGAAAACTACCGCATTGAATTTGGAGCGACTGCCTTAAACAGAAATCCGAATGTCAGCGAACTTTTTTCGGACGGTTTACACCATTCATCGGGTATTATCGAAGTGGGAGATTTGCGTTTAAAACAGGAAAATGCAGTGAAAGTAGCGCTTAATCAAAATCTGACATGGAAAGCGAGTACGTTTAGTTTAGAATCGTTTTTGCAACGCATTGAGAACTTTATTTACTTACAACCAACTGGTTTTCTGACGACAATCCGCGGTGCATTTCCAGTTTATGAATACAAAAGCACTACTGCGCGCTTATTTGGTGCCGATTTTAGTTGGACGTACCGATTTTCAAATCGCTTTTCCTTTAAAACGGCTGCCTCATACGTTTCGGGTTACGACGTTCGCGAAAGCAGAAACTTGATCGACATGCCGCCCTTTAATTGGCACTCTTCGATTATAGTAAAACCTTTCGAGAAATCGGATTTTACTTTAGAACTCCGACAAGAATACGTTGCGTTTCAAAATGCCTTTCCCGATTTTGATTTTGAGACCAATATTGTTCAAAACAATGAGTTAACACAGGTAACGGTCCCGATTTCCAGACCGCCAAACGCTTACCAACTCTTTGATTTAAAAGCTTCGTGGCCTTTTCAATTACAAAAAACCGCGCTACAAGCAAGTTTGGGAATTCAAAATATTGGAAATCAGAGTTATAGAAATTATTTAAATAAACAACGCCTATTCGCTGATGAATTAGGCAGAAACATCACTTTACAAGTACAAATCAATATTTAATCATGAAAAAACAAGTATTTATTTTCGCAACTTTAGCAACGGCATTATTCACTTCATGCGACGACGACAGCGCTTCGCAAGTAATTGAAGAAGAAGTTATTACAACTATCGAAGTAACGCTGACCGGAGGTGGAGAAACGATCACTTTAGTTTCGAGAGACTTAGACGGAGACGGACCTGGTTTACCTGTTTCGGTAGTTAGCGGAAATTTAACGGCTGGCACTACTTATACGGGTTCTATCGTTTTAAAAAATGAAACAGAAACGCCAGCAGAAATTAAAAATCCTGAGATTTTGGAAAAAGATGAAGAGCACCAATTCTTTTACCAAACTACGGGAACGGTAGGTACATTTACGTACACCGATGCCGACAGCAATAACAATCCGATTGGTTTAACATTTACCTTGCAGACAGCTGCAACTGCAGGAACGGGAAGTATCACCTTTACCCTACGTCACGAGTTGAACAAAAACGGAACTGGAGTAGATCAAGGTATCATCACCAACGCAGGTGGAAGCACCGATATCGAAGTTTCTTTTCCAGTAACCATCGAATAGTTTCTTCTTAAATCTTCACAAAAACCGATTGCGAAAGTGATCGGTTTTTTTATGCGAAAAACCCGAGCGTTAACTCGGGTTTAAGCAGATTTCAATTTCACGCACAAAATACTTTACTGTGTGTTCGACCTAAAAAACTTTATTAGATCATGGAAAGTGACTTTTTCAAGCTTCCTTGTGAAAAATTTCTCCTTTCTATTTTTCTAAAGCTAAGCATTTTAACGCTTTTTAACTTCGGTTTTTATATTGAATGCACATTAAGTTATTGCTTTTCGAGAACGGCAACAGCAACAGTTCCATCCTCCAATACCGTTTGAACAAGCAGCAAACATTTCAGCCGCTAGATTCAGAACAAATAAAAAGTTCCATTTTTTCATCGCTCTAGATTATTTACAAGAACGATGTAAAAATGGAACTCTGAGAATATCTGTGCAATAAGGCAGCTGCCCTATTTTGGTTTGTGTGATCTAGCTGTTGTGTAAGAACGCTTGTCTGTTAAGCAAGGTTTCTTCGCTTTCCACGTGGTTCGGATCGGGTACACAGCAATCGACCGGACAAACGGCAGCGCACTGAGGTTCGTCGTGAAAACCTTTACATTCCGTGCATTTTCCGGGAACGATGTAGTACACCTCGTCAGAAATAGGCGTTTGCGGTGCCTCAGCATCAATTTCGGTACCGTCGGGAAGTACAATTTTCCCTTTTAAGGCAGTTCCGTCTTTGTAGCGCCAATCGTCTGCTCCTTCATAAATTGCTGTATTTGGACACTCGGGCTCGCAAGCTCCGCAGTTGATACACTCGTCTGTAATGATTATGGCCATGCTTCGCTATTTGAAAGTGATATTGCTCGTGAATTCACTTATTTTTGCTGCAAAATTACGTGCAAACAAACGTATTAACAAACAACTTTATGACTTTGCAAGCGAAAATTCAATCATTAGTGCAATTAGGAGCCGCATTTTCTCGGATTTTGAATGAAACTGCTTCAACAGATTCGCTTACTTCCGCAGAAAAAAATGTGCAGCAGTGGCTGAGTCGCGCGGTACATCATAACGGTTGGTACACCGAAGAAATGCTGCGTTTTTGCTTACAAGGTTGGTCGGAGAACTTTACAGTTGAAAAATTAGAGAACTGGCTAACAAAATATGCGATTACTGAAAACCAATCGCCTAAACGAATCGGGTTAATTTTAGCCGGCAACGTTCCATTGGTTGGATTTCACGACATTTTATGCGTTTGGTTGTCTGGAAATCATGCGTTGATTAAACGATCTTCGTCCGATCAGCAGCTTACCACAGCCGTAGTGCAGTTATTGGAATCTATTGCTCCAGATTTCGCTAATGCCTACACTTTCGTGGAAGAAAAACTAACTGATTTTGATGCCGTGATTGCAACGGGAAGCGACAATAGTGCGCGCTACTTTGAATATTACTTCCGAAACAAGCCAAATATCATCCGGAAAAATCGAAACGGTATAGCTGTACTAAGTGGAGAAGAAACTGCCGAAGATTTAGCAGGATTGGCAACTGATATCTTTACCTATTTTGGCTTAGGTTGCCGAAATGTTTCTAAAATTTACCTTCCTCAGAAATACGATATGGCGCACTTTTATCAAGGTATTTATCATCGAAGCGATGTGCTACAACTAGAAAAATATTGTAATAATTACGACTACAACAAAGCCGTGTTCATGATGAGTAATCGACAGATTTACGATAACGGCTTTTTAATTTTAGTGGAAGACGAATCGTTTAGTTCGCCGATTGCCGCAGTTTTTTATGAATTCTACACGGATCTCTCCGAACTTCAATCGCAATTAAATACCAAAGCAAATCAAATTCAATGTTTGGTTTCCAACTTGCCTTTGTCGGGCGCTATTCCTTTCGGAACCACGCAAAAACCAGAACTTTGGGATTACGCCGACGGTATCGACACGCTCGAATTCTTACTTAAAATCGATTAACTACAACGTTTTTGTTAATAAACTGTTTTTAAATTGTAAGCTTTCGTTTTTGGAAGAAGTCTGTGTTGCCGATTTTTGCAGCTCGATTTTCCTTATCCATGAAGAAACATAATTTTAGTTCCGGACCGAGTATTTTACCACAAGAAGTATTTGAACAAGCGGCGGCGGCTGTGCTTGATTTCAACAACTCGGGCTTATCTCTACTAGAAATTTCGCACAGAAGTAAAGATTTTGTTGCAGTAATGGACGAAGCGCGAGCCTTATCGTTAGAACTTTTAGGACTAGAAAATAAAGGATACCAAGCTTTGTTTCTCCACGGAGGTGCGAGTTTACAATTCGCCATGATTCCGTACAATTTATTAGGTGCCAACCAAAAAGCCAGTTATCTGGAAACCGGTACTTGGGCTGTTGCGGCAGCAAAAGAAGCCAGATTGTTTGGCGAAGTTGAAATTGCTGCGAGTTCAAAGGATGCTAATTTCAATTACATTCCGAAGGAAATCAGTGTTTCGTCAGACGCCAGTTACCTGCACTTAACCAGTAACAATACCATTTTCGGCACTCAAATACAGTCGTTTCCCGAAGTAACAATTCCCGTGGTATGCGACATGAGTAGCGATATTTTTTCCAGAGAGCTCGATTTTTCCAAATTCGATTATATCTACGCAGGAGCTCAAAAAAATATGGGTCCGGCGGGAGTGGCATTGGTTGTGGTTAAAGAATCGATTTTAGGAAAAACTGGTCGCGAGATTCCGAGCATGCTCGATTTACAAAAGCACATCAAAGGAGAAAGTATGTACAATACACCGCCCTGTTTTGCGGTATATACCTCATTACTTACAATGCGATGGATAAAAAATAACGGTGGTTTAGCCGCAGCAGAAAAGCGAAATCGAGAGAAAGCTGCACTTTTATATGCGGAAATTGACCGAAATCCGTTGTTTAAATCGACGGTTCAAGGAGAAGATCGCAGTGTTATGAACGCTACTTTTGTTTTAACCGATGAGCGTTTGCAAGAACGATTCGATGCCCTTTGGAAAGCTGCTAACATTTCCGGATTAACCGGACACCGCTCTGTGGGTGGTTACCGGGCATCTATGTACAATGCCATGAAAATAGAAAGCGTGCAGTCACTAGTCGACTTAATGAAAGAATTTGAAAAACAAGCATAATGAAGATATTAGCAAACGACGGGATTTCGGAAATTGGAAAAATTGCGCTTGAAAAAGCCGGCTTTGAAGTAATTACTACGAAAGTTGCTCAGGAGCAGGTTGCCAATTACATCAATGCGAACAATGTTTCGGTGCTTTTGGTTCGAAGTGCTACCAAAGTCCGAAAAGATATTATCGATGCTTGCGCGGGACTAAAAATTATTGGTCGCGGTGGTGTGGGTATGGATAACATTGATGTCGACTATGCGCGCGCTGCTGGTAAGCACGTGATCAATACACCAGCCTCCTCTTCAGAATCGGTTGCCGAACTGGTTTTTGCGCACTTGTTCAGCGGCATTCGCTTCTTACACGATTCGAATAGAAATATGCCTTTGGAAGGCGAAACGGCATTTGAAATGCTTAAAAAAGCCTACGCAAATGGCCGTGAATTACGCGGTAAAACAATTGGTATTATTGGCTTTGGGCGCATCGGACAAGCGGTTGCTAAAATGGCGGTTGGCTTGGGCATGCGTGTTATTGCTGCCGATAAGTTTGTCGGAAAAGCTGAAATTCGATTGGATTTCTACAACGGACAATTCATCAATGTTGAAATTGAAACCGAACCGGTTGAAGATTTATTACGTCATTCTGATTTTATTACCTTACACGTTCCGGCTCAGGAAAATGGTTATGTAATTGGTGCAGCCGAAATCGACGCGATGAAAGACGGTGTGGGTATCATCAACTGTTCGAGAGGAGGCGTATTAGATGAAGTGGCTCTCATTAAAGCTCTGGATAGCAACAAGGTTAGTTTTGCTGGATTAGATGTTTTTGAGAACGAACCGAATCCGGAAATTCGAATTCTTATGCATCCAAATATTTCACTTACGCCGCACATTGGTGCCGCAACCTTAGAAGCGCAAGACCGTATTGGAAGTGAATTGGCAGCTCAAATTATTTCGTTGTTAAAGACGCAACAAGGCTAACTTTTAACGCTATTTTTTCCGAACTTTACTTCATGAAAATCAATGGTAAGGTTGTCGGCTTTTTTATTGCAGTGCTTGCGGTAGTTTGTACCTATTGCAGCAGTGGTAATTTAAATAACGTCGATTCTGCGAAAGCTGTAAACGATACCATTCGAATAGCAAACGACAGTTTAGAATACGAAGTAGTAATTTTCGATCCCGGATTCAATAGTTGGTTGTTACGTGCCGCACCACGCGGTTACTATTCTCAGTCGTATTTGGAAGCACGAAATCAGGTTTGGGTACAGCAATGGAACATTAAAGCAGCTACCCAGGGCAGTGGAAACTTATTTTTGATGCAAATTGATTACGATCCGAAAATCAACTACGGATACGAGGTTAATTATTTGCTCTTTAATTATTTAACCTATTTTCAACTGCAAAATAAAATTTCATTAGGAACTTTTCAACCACACAGATTTCAATGAGTCGGTTAAAAGAAAAATGGGGAATTCGTTCGAATGTGCAACTTTTCGTAGTGCTCGTTGTTTTTGCTATTACAGGAACGTCTGCTGCTCGAATTTCTAAAGCCCTAATGGAATACCTTTCTCTAAGTCAAGAAAATTTAGGGCTGTTTCTGTACTATATCGTTCTTCTCGTACTGGTACTTCCACTCTATCCTTTCATGCTGATGGGAATTGGATGGGTTTTCGGACAATCGAAGTTTTTTTTCCCTTTTGGAAGAAAATTAATCCGACAGCTCAGTTTCAATTTGTTGTTTAAAGCCGATACAAAATCTTAAACGTTTTTATTCAGCGTTCGCGGCTGAATCGAAAACACATTTGTTACTATCCACGAAAGTGTAAATGTGGGTATTACATCACTAAAAGGCAGCAACTCTTCTAAGAAAACAACTCCGGCGCCCAACCAACCGCCTGCACCGGAAAACAATTTTCGATACAAAATGGCCGCTACTGGTGCCCAAACAATGTCGCTCAACTCGCCCAACACTGGCAAACTGTACGATAAAGTTCCGATGACATCCAAAAGAATGCAAAACAACAAGCGTTTTGTTGGCGAAATGGAAGCTAAGTTCATCACAGGTTTTTCAATACTAATTTCAAACGCTGTGCCAAACAACACTTTACGACTTCAACTTGTCTTTAAAAACTTTACGTACTTTCTCTACTTTAGGTGTGATCACGTAATGGCAATACGATTGTGAGGTGTTGCGCTTGTAGTAATTTTGGTGATAATCCTCGGCAGGATACCAAGGTTGTGCGGCACTTACTTTCGTTACAATCGGATCTTTAAAAGTTAGCGCGGCGGTCATTTGAGCAATGTAGTTCTCAGCAGCTTCTTTTTGCGCATCGGAGTGATAAAACACTTCGCTTCGATATTGTGTACCCACATCGGCACCCTGACGATTTAGTGTTGTTGGATCGTGCGTGGCAAAAAACACTTCCAACAGCTCTTCGTAAGATATTTCCGACGGATCGAACTCAATTTGAATTGCCTCGGCATGTCCGGTGCCGCCCGATGAAACTTGCTCGTAGGTTGGATTTGGCCGTTTTCCACCTGTATAACCCGACTGTACTGCTTTTACGCCTTTTAAATCTAAAAAAACGGCTTCGGTACACCAAAAACAGCCGCCTGCAAAAGTTGCTAGTTCCATATTATGAGCTTTCTTAATAGGTTGTGGTTTAGAATTGGATTGCGAATGACATGAAGTGGTTAAGACTGTCAACAGCAATAAAATCAATCTTCGCATGACAAAATTATTTACGAACAAAGGTACGCCGACACTCTTGGGCAGCGTTTTCGTTTAACGAAACTTTATCAGGTGTAAAGCTGCAAAACTTTCTTACTTTGCAGCAAATTTTAGGTATGATTCGGGCAACCCATATTCATAAGAAATACGGCAACTTACACGTTTTAAAAGGCATTGATTTACAGATAGCTGCGGGAGAAATTGTAGCTATCGTCGGGCAAAGTGGTGCGGGGAAGTCGACCTTACTCCAAATTCTCGGAACTCTCGACAAGGCCGACACGAGCGTAGCGAATTGCGAACTGCGGATCAACGATGTCGATGTCTTGAAAATGAACGACCGGGAATTGGCAAACTTCCGCAACCAATCTTTGGGATTTATCTTTCAATTTCACCAACTTTTACCCGAATTTACGGCACTTGAAAACGTTTGTTTACCTGCTTTTATTGGGAAAACTAAAACGGCAGATGCGGAAAAAGAAGCCACTCGCCTACTCGAGTTTTTAGGCTTATCCGAACGTTTACAACACCGCCCAAACGAGCTTTCTGGTGGCGAGCAACAACGCGTAGCAGTAGCTCGAGCACTAATTAACCGACCAGCTGTGGTTTTTGCCGACGAACCTTCTGGAAACCTAGATACCAAAGCCGCCAAGCATTTACATCAGTTGTTTTTCGACTTGCGAAAAGAGTTCGGACAAACTTTTGTCATTGTAACGCACAACGAAGAACTCGCAGAGATGGCCGACCGAAAGTTGGTTATTTCCGATGGTAAAATTCTGATTTAAATGCTGTTAATTCTATTCAGTTGGCTATTCTTTTTCTGCTGTTTTCTCGGCACCGGAATAGCGATTGAACGAATTTTCCGATGGCGAACCACGCCTTTGCCATTAACTATGGTCTTGGGCATGATGGCGCAAACGGCAGTACTTTGCCTTCTGGCATTTGCCATACCGCTCGGAATCGAAGTGTTTTTGGGGAATTTGGCACTAAGCGCGTTTTTGCTGTTTCGTTTTTCAACTGCTGCGCAAGCAAAATGGCGCTACTTTTTCTCGCAGTGCAAGCAATTGCCGAAATTAGGAAAACTGAGTTTGTTTGTACTTTTAGTAGCAGCCTTATTAAAATCGGCTTTAGCGCCTTTAATTCTCGACAACGAAAGTTATTACATACAAACAATAAAATGGATTAATGAATACGGATTTGTGCCCGGACTTGCCAACTTTAACGTCTCGTTCGGACAGAGTTCGCCGTGGCAGGTGCTGCAAGCGGGTTTTAACTTCCACTTTTGGACAAATCGTTTAAACGACATCAATGGATTTTTACTGTTGGTTTGTAGTGTGTACTTTCTTTTGGAATTTGAAAAGCGTTTTCGCGACAGCAAGCGTTTTCATTGGATAGGTGCCTTGCTTTTTTTCAATGCCTTAACGTTTCAATTCATCAATGCACCATCGCCCGATTTTCCGGTAATGCTTCTCGGACAAATTGCTTTGTTTTTATTTCTAAACTCTGAAAATCACCTCACCGAACAAAGCAAAATGGCGATTATTTTGTTGATTTTCATCACGTTTGTGAAAATCACGGTTGCACCCTTGTCGGCTACTTTGGTTGTGCTACTCGTTTTAAAGAATAAGAATTTCGGATTTGCTGCTACTGTTGGAAGCTGTTTTGGTTTGATTTGGCTGGCGAAGAACGCTTTGCTCACGGGATTTCCGTTCTATCCGTTTGCTTTTGGCGGATTGAATGTTGATTGGCGGATGCCCGACGGATTGCTGCATTTCATCAATCGGATGATTGCCGATCACGAATTTTTGGCGATTCCGAACTACCAAACGCTTTCATTAGGAGAAAAATTTGTCGTTTGGATTCAATTTTCAGGAATCGACGGTTTTTTCAATAAAGGAATAGTGATCCTTTTTTTGATTGCACCTTTTACGCTCGAATTTCGAACGATACGAAATTACCGAATTGCGTATATGTTTGCTTTAGTGCACTTTACGATTGTGTTTGTTAGTTCACCGCAATTTCGTTTTTTCTTAATCGACTTTTTATTTCTCAGTGCTTGGTTGATTATGTCGATTTGCAATAAGATTAAATTACAGCCCCAACTATTTCGTTTGGGTTATGTTTTTTCTGCTGTTTGTCCGATTGCAATTGCTTTTCTAATTGATTTTAAATCGTTTACCGCAAACGAACACATGCAAAAGTCTGAACAAATACATGTGCAACAACTTGTTATTCCTGAGCCCAATTCGAAGTATTACGAGGTTGGTTTTGAACGTTTTACCGAAGGGAATTTAAATTATTATTCGCCTAAGCCAAACTTTTTTTATTACGGAACGGGTGACGGACCTTTGCCGTGCACGAATGTAAACATCATCGAACTGTTTAGACAGCAATTGAACATCATTCCGCAATTGAGAACAAATCAATTAAAAGACGGATTTTACTCGAAAGAAATCGGTCGAACTTCAACTAGTGAACAGCAGTGAGCGCTGCCCGTTTGAGGAAAAGTAGTTATGGAACACGAATTAATGAAAGAATATCTCGACGAACTGGTTTTACGATATAACCGGCGCGACTTTATTGATGCCGATCCGATTCGTATTCCGCATGCGTTTGAATCGCGTACCGACATTGAGATTGCTGGCTTTTTGATTGCGACCATTTCTTGGGGAAACCGAGCGGCCATTTTGAAATCGGGAGCCAAAATGATGGACTTAATGGGAAATTCGCCCTACGATTTTGTGATGAACAGCAGTTCGAAACAGCAGCAGAAGCTCGATGATTTTGTGCATCGAACGTTTAACGGACTCGATTTTAGGCAGTTTATTTTATCGCTTCGCAGATTGTATCAAAAAAACGACAGTTTAGAAAATTTTTTTATCACCGACGACGAACGTTTGCAAACGTGTATTAGTAGATTTCGAGCCGCTTTCTTTGAAGATGCCACGGCTTTACGAAGTTTTAAACACGTATCGGACCCGCAGAAAAACAGTGCCGCTAAGCGCATTAATATGTTTTTGCGCTGGATGGTACGAAAAGATGCCGCTGCGGTTGATTTTGGAATTTGGGATCGAGTAAAAATGCAGCAACTTTCTTGTCCGCTCGACGTTCATTCCGGCGGTATCGCACGCGAGTTGGGACTATTGAAGCGAAAACAAAACGATGCGCAGGCTTTGTTGGAACTCGATACGCAATTGCGGTTGTTTGATGCCAGTGATCCGGTGAAGTACGATTACGCCTTATTTGGTTTGGGTGTGAATAAGAAAGCCATTGCTGGGATCTAGTAGCGACTTTTAAAGGTTTGAAACCTCTTCGTACGGACGTTTGTTGGGCAAGGGATAGAGCGGATTAGCCCGCAGCGGGTTGACCGGCGAGGGCAACGCCGCGAGGACTATGAGCGAAAGCCCGACCCGCTTGCTCGGATTTGCGTAGGGAGAGCGGGTTGCCCCCAAAAAATTAAAGCTATCTTTGCCAAAATTTTAGCGATGTCCGGATTTTCAGATTTTAACTTAACAGCAGGTTTACAAAACGCCCTAAACGATTTAGGATTTAGCACGCCTACTCCTATTCAGAAAGAAGCTTTTTCGGTGATTTGCTCCGGACGCGATGTGATGGGAATTGCCCAAACCGGAACGGGGAAAACCTTAGCTTATTTGATTCCGGTTTTAAAAACGTATCAGTTTACCCGATCGCTGAATCCGAAAATTCTGATTTTAGTTCCGACGCGCGAGTTGGTTGTACAAGTTTTAGGCGAGGTTGAAAAACTCACTAAGTACATGTCTATTAAAAGTTTAGGCATTTTTGGAGGCGTAAACATCAATACGCAAAAAACGGCGATTTACGAAGGTGTGGATATCGTAGTAGGAACGCCCGGCCGTGTCATGGATTTGGCGCTCGACGGCGTTTTGCGTTTGGATGAAGTGAACAAACTGATTATTGATGAATTTGACGAACTCTTGAATTTAGGATTCAAACCGCAGCTTACGTCGATTTTCTCGATGATGAAGCGCAAGAGACAGAATATACTTTTCTCAGCAACAATGACCGACGATGTAGATGATATGCTGGAAGATTATTTTGATTATCCAGAGGAAGTGTCGTTGGCGCCTAGCGGTACCCCCATTGAACTGATTACACAGTTGGTTTACGATTTGCCTAACTTCAATACCAAATTAAATTTACTGAAGTATCTGCTTCAAAAAGAGGAGTTTGAGCGTTATTTAATTTTTGTGAATAACAAGCGAATGGCCGATTTGGTGTACGATAAATTGGCAGAAGATTTTGAAGCTGAAATAGAAATCATACACTCCAACAAGACACAGAATTACCGTTTAAATGCCATTCGTGCTTTTCAGGAATCAGAGGTAAAAGGCTTGATTACTACGGATGTGATGGCACGCGGATTGGATATTAGCAATATTTCGCACGTTATAAATTTTGAATTTCCGGAACAACCCGAAACTTATATTCACCGAATTGGGCGTACCGGACGTGCCGGCATGGGTGGAACGTCCATTTCTTTTTGTGGACCGAAAGACCAAAATGCACGTTTGGATGTTGAGATTTTAATGAATCGTGAGATTGACGTACTTGCCATCCCGGAAGATGTACAAATTTCGAAGGTTTTGAACGCTTGGGAGAAAGAACAGAAGTTTAAGAAAGAAATTAGTCGCGCCGCAAAAAAGCCCAAAGGAGAAGCTTTTCAAGAGAAAGCAGCAAAAAACAAGAAAGTAAATTTAGGCGGACCATCGAAAACTAAAAAGAAAACGCATGGTTCGGTAAATCGAAATTTATTGAAAACTCAAGCGCAGAAAAAGAAGAAGAAAAGTTAAAATTGACTGATTAATAGTATTTTACTGAATCATAATCTTAGCATTTGTGTTTTGAGAAAGTAATTTCCTGGTGTTTTATTAGTCTAAGGAATTTTAAGAATTGTTGAACGACTTAGACTAAATCCAAATTACGTCTGAATTGAAATACTTGTGTTAATCGGACGTTATAAACTGTAAATTTATATAATGATTTACTGATTTTTTTTCATTACTGTAGCGGCTGTTTTGCTACCGCTGCAATGGGAAACCGACTTCACTACCGCTAAACAAAAAGCCAGCGAATCGCACAAGAACATATTGCTCTATTTTTCCGGTTCTGATTGGTGTGCGCCATGTATTCAAACGCGGAAGAACTATTTAGATAGTGAGACATTTAGCGCTATGGCGGAAACCAAATTGGTGCTGTTAAACGCCGATTTTCCGCGAAGAAAAGCCAATCAGCTTAGTGCAGAACAGCAAGCAAAAAATGACGCACTTGCCGAAAAGTACAATCCGGATGGCGAATTTCCGCTTACGATACTTTTGGATGAAAACGGAAAAGTAATTCAGAAATGGAGCGGAAAACCTAAAAATAGCGTTCAAGAATTTACCGACGAAGTGCGCAGTTTGTGTAGTAAATAAATAATGGAGACCTTCACACATAGCGAAAAACTTATGGGAAACATGTTCACGTTTTCCATGGTAACTGCTAGTGAAGCTGCCTTTAAAGAATTGGTTGCTGCAGCTGTCGCGGAAGTAAAACGCATTGAAAAAATACTGACTACCTATAGCGAAACCAGTGAAACGGCGCAGATAAACGCACAGGCTGGCATTGCGGCTGTTTGTGTATCCGACGAGACTTTTGATTTAATACAACGATCTTTATTCCTTTCGGAAATTACGCAAGGTGCGTTCGACATTACGTACGGCGGCATTGACAAGAGTTTATGGAATTTTGATCGGATGATGACTTCCCTACCCTCGCCAGAAAAAGCTTTACAAAGTGTGCATTTAGTGAATTACAGAAATGTGATTTTGAACGAATCGGAGAAAACTGTTTTCCTGAAAGAAAAGGGCATGCGCCTTGGATTTGGAGGCATTGGAAAGGCTTTGCTGCCGAAAAGGTGAAATTGGTGCTTCAAAAAGCCGGTGTAACAGACGGTATTGTGAATGCGAGCGGCGATTTGTGTGCGTGGGGAACGCAGCCCAATGGAAATCCGTGGACGGTGGGAATTGCACATCCGGATTTGAGAGATGCACCGTTTTCGTATCTCAGTATTTCGAACAGGGCGATTGCCACGTCGGGCACTTACGAAAAATTTATAACGATTAACGGAAAACGTTATTCGCATACGATAAATCCAAAAACCGGATTACCGGTTCAAGGCATTAAGAGTGTTACGATCATCGCACCTAATGCCGAACTAGCCGACGCGCTGGCAACGCCCGTGAGCGTCATGGGCATAAAAAGTGGCTTGTACCTCATCGAGCAAATTCCTGAAGTTCATGCTATTGTTATAGATGATCAAAACAATTTATTTAAAACCAGTCAAATTCAATTAAAATGAAAAATCTGTTTCAGCTGGCAATTCTCGCGCTTGTATCGTTTAGTGGCGCAAATTGCACGTCGTTAAAAGGCTATCAAAAATCAAAAATTAACGACAGCGAGATGACACTGGCGCCGCGCAAGGTTTCAAAAACGGAGTTGTCTTTTCAGAGTTACCGCGAAGGCTCTGGTGGAGCAAGTTCTGGAAAAGTAGGTGGTGGCTGTGGTTGTAATTAATTCCCAAAAGAACATTCGATGAAAAAAATAGTTATCAGCGGCTTGGCTTTGCTCGCTTTTTTCAAAATACAGGCACAAACGCCAAAAGATTCGACCGGTTACAAACCCACTAAATTGAAAATCGAGGAGGTTAATCTCGTTTCGTCGTATTACCGGCAAAACGGCGACAATGCTTCGGTTACTGGCGGTATTGGTTCGCAAAAACTAACCGACATTGCCAATGTGATTGATGTAACTTTAGTGAAATACGGCAAGACGGGCAAAAAACATACGTTAGATGTAGAAATTGGTGTGGATCATTACACGTCGGCTTCCTCGGATCGTGTTGATTTACAAGCCAATACTTCGGCGTCATCTTCTGATATTCGCGTGTATCCTAGTTTGTTGTATACTGCTGAGCAGATAGACAAAGGACGTTCGTTTGCCATTGGCGTAGGATCGTCGACTGAATACGATTATCAATCGTTTAACGGAACTGCGGCATTCATTCAAAAAACGAAAGACCGAAACGGCGAATTTACCGCACGATTTCAGGCGTTTCTCGATCAGGTAAAGATCATCAAACCGATAGAGCTACGTCAGGGTCAGGACGACGGCGGAACGGAAGCGCGTAATACGTTTGCAGGTAGTTTGAGTTATGCACAAGCAATTAATAAGAATTTGCAAGTAAGCTTAACGGCCGATTACGTGCAACAAACAGGGTATTTGAGTTTGCCTTTTCACCGTGTATATCTGAACGATGGTACGGTATCGCAGGAGAATTTACCCGATACGCGAACAAAAATTCCGATTGGAGGTAGGTTGTCTTATTTCCTTGGCGATCATTTAATTGTTCGTGCTTTTTATCGTTTTTATACGGATGATTGGGATATGCAATCGCATACCGCAGAATTGGAATTGCCGGTAAAAATCACGCCTTTTTTCTCGCTAACGCCTTTTTACCGCTATTACGACCAGACGGGAATTAAGTATTTTAAAGCGTATGGCGAGCACACAGCAGCGGAGCAGTACCGCACGAGCAACTACGACTTATCGCCTTTTCACAGTAATTTTTACGGAATTGGTGTTCGGATGGCACCGGAGAACGGCTTGTTTGGAAACCCGCACTGGGCCATGCTCGAATTTCGAGTTGGACATTACGACCGCAGTACCGATTTAAACGCCAATATTGCTAGTGTAAATTTGAAGTATAAGGTGTAAGGATGTGGAATGAACTGGTGAGGTTGGTTACCGAAACCTCGCGAGAAAAACTTTTTAGACTAGTTACTGAATTCAAAGTTCTCTTATTTTCCTTAGGTATTTTTCCACTAAACGTTAGTAACGGATTTCCCAGCCGCGACAGACGTGGAAAGCGCGCAAAGCAAAACGGGGCTATTTTGCCGAAAGTTGCGGCGACTGAAAGAAGCCGTGAGCTGCACGTGCAAAATACCCCGTTTTGGTGCGTACTTGGAACAAATGGCGGGAAAAGCTGGCCGGAAGATTGAAAGATT
>NZ_JBMLTK010000060.1:38779-42715 GCF_049240005.1 Flavobacterium sp.
AAGATTGAAAGATTTAAAGATTAGAAAATTTGGGGATTTCCTAATTACTTGCGGACTAATTTCAACACTTGTGAACCTCCGGCGGTGCTACATTTTGCAAAATAGAGTCCGGCGGGATACGAAGCTGCATCGATGATAACTTCAGACGAATTAGGTGTTAGCACTAGCACTTGTCTGCCGGAAACATCGTGTACGCTTATTGTTTGAATGTTTTGATCCGACTGTATTGTCCAGTTTCCATGCGATGGATTTGGGAATGCGCGAAGGCTTGCTTGTTGTGCGAAAGTATTGGTATTGAGTATTGTTCCTGGATTTACCGAGAAATAGATATTATCGAAATACACGATATCTGAAACCAAATCGGAACTGGTTCCTAACTTAAATTGGAAAAATTTGGTTTTATTGAATCCTAAATTTTGGAAAAAACTCAAGGGCACATTAACCGACTGCCACGCACCTTTAACCAACGTTCCGTTACTTCCTGTTGGCGTTAACTCGTAATTGTACTCCACTACTCCACCGTTATTGGCAATTAAGATAAAACGAATCTCGTTCGAGTTAGCGTCGGCGAAATAGTCGAAATGCACGTAATTGTAGTTTGAAATATCGGTTACTGTGTTAGTTCCTTCGCCATAACCAGCCACGGCAAAGTTCATGCGTATGGCTTCGTTTGTAACGGAGGTAGCGTCTAAATCGGGCGTTGAAGCGAACTCTCCAAAAACGTAATCGGGTGTCCATGTATTGGTAAAGTTACCAGTGTCGCTGTAAATGTTAAGCACTTCGGCGTTGGGAGTACCAGGCGTTGGAGCCGCATTTGGGGTGTTGGTCGTAAAATTTACATTATAAATTTCTTGTACTTGTCCGTTTGAAGAAGTTACAACTACTGTTGCGGTTCCGGGTAATGCATTTGCTTGCACGATCACAATGTTAGCATCTGGATCGGTGGCAACAGCCGACACTTGAGGAATATCGGTAGTACCAACAACTAAATCGACCGTGTAACTGGTTGTAATTGCTGAGAAGTTTGGAATACTGATGCCGTTGATGTTCAATGCGGCCAAAGAAGCATCGGCGCCGGCGGGTGTTGCTGGTTTCCAGAAATAGATGTTATCGAGGTAAATATCAACGGGCGAGGTACTTCCGGGTCCGTTTGCAGCAAATTTCATTTGAAAAACAGAATCCCACGTCATACCTGTAAATGCGCTTTTGGGGATATCAACGCTGTACCAGCTTCCTTGTGTATGGTTTATGGTTACTAGAAACTCGCTCTGACCGCTGCCGTTGTTTACGGGAGTTACCTGTAAGATTGTGTTTGTAGGATTGGCGTTGGTCCATACATCGACATGAAGAAATTCCATGTTGGAAAGATTTTGCGCTGCGAGGTTTGTTCCTTGGTAGTTAAAATTAAGGTAGGCTAGTACTAGATTGCCATCGCCAACATCGAAACTGGCATTGGTGCAGCAAATACCCGACTGTCCCCAATCGGGATTGTAATTTGTGGCGATATTTGGAAATGTATTTCCGTAGATAGAAACTACATCGGCCGGATTATTAGAAGGTGCGTTTGGAGCGGTGGTGGGTTGTGCAAATGATTGAGCTGAAGCTGCAAGCAGTATCGCAAATAAGAGGTTTTTCATGGTTTAGTTAATTTCTGTAAATGACGGCATTTTACTGATTATCAGATTTTTTGTGACGTTACAAAAACTATACAGGCGAAAACTAATTAAATAACGGCTATACGACTGCTAGCAGCGAGATTAGGCAATAACCAAAGAGGTTTGTTGTGTAGTTATGTTGTGGTAAAAAGTTGCGAAATTGGGAATTATAAAAGGATAAAAATGTGTGAAGTGCCATTTTAAGCATGAAAATAACGGTAACGGCTTTCGGTTTACAGATTGCATTTGCTGCGGTTATATTTGGGAACTTCTTTGTTAGCGCACTGAAAACACAAAAATGCACAGAATTTTGTGGAAAATTTAGCTGTTGAGGAAAACACAGAACGCGTCGATACTTATCCTTCGACGGGTCCAGGCACCGGCCTTCGACAGGCTCAGGCACCGGCTATAAGCGGGTTCGGGTGGTAAAATGATACGTAAAGTGGAGAACGTCGCGAAGTCTTAATACTCAAATCTTAATACTTGATACTACACAAAAAATATGTGGAAAATCCGTAATGGTATCTTGATTTTTTTTCAAAACTTCGCCTCGATGGGGGCGGGCGGGATGGGGAGCGATTCCCACGTATGAAATTCCCAGAAATAAATTTTACGGAAAAACCGTATTTTTTTAAAAATTTTGAGATTGAAAGATTGAAAAAAGGAACGATTTCCACTTTGCGAACTTTGCGTAGATCTTTGCGAACTTTGCGGTTAGCCTTCGACAAACTCTGGCATCAACCTTCGATAGGCTTAGGAGCTGAGGGAGCACAATGTTTCACGATACTTTTCACAATATACATAACGCCGCCTTCGACAAGCTCAGGCACCCACAATACGTGGGTTCAGTAGGGCAAAACGATACGTAAAATGTTAAACGTCGCGATCCCGATAGCTATCGGGACTAACTTCTAAAAAAGCCTTCGACACGACCAGGCACCAGCGATACGTGGGTTCAGTAGGGCAAAACGACATGTAAAGTGGTGCATTTACAGATGCTAATCGCTAACTCAACTAGTTTTCAGAACTCATGAATAAGTTTTAAAAAAGTGCAGGCAATCTTCCGTACAATCATTCCAAAAAATTAAAATTTTGCCTCAGTAAATCTGCTTTGAAAATTCGACTACAAATCTATTTTGCTTAAAATGCAAAACGTATCTTTGCCCGATTTTAAAAAACACACGCCATGAAAGCCGGAATCGTAGGATTACCCAACGTTGGAAAGTCAACTTTATTTAATTGTTTATCGAATGCGAAAGCACAAAGTGCAAACTTTCCGTTTTGTACGATCGAACCCAATGTGGGAGTCGTAAACGTTCCGGACCCTAGAATTAACAAACTTGAAGAATTGGTGAAGCCCGAACGTGTGGTTATGGCAACAGTCGATATAGTTGACATTGCAGGATTGGTAAAAGGCGCGAGTAAAGGCGAAGGTCTTGGAAATCAGTTTCTTGGAAACATTCGCGAATGTAATGCCATCATTCACGTATTGCGCTGTTTTGACAACGATAATATTGTTCACGTAGACGGAAATGTGAATCCGATTCGCGACAAAGAAACGATCGATATTGAGTTACAACTGAAAGATTTAGAAACCGTTGAAAAGCGTTTGGAAAAGGTAAAACGCGCAGCCAAAACGGGAAATAAAGAAGCACAGGTTGAGGAAGCATTATTAAATCGCATTCGCGAAACACTATTGCAAGGAAAATCGGCACGTACCGTTTCAGCGAACAACGACGACGAAGTGAAACTTTTAGAAGATTTTCAATTAATTACCACCAAACCAGTGTTGTACGTTTGTAATGTTGATGAAGGTTCGGCGGTATCGGGTAACAAATATGTGGAGCAAGTTCGCGAGTTGGTTAAAGAAGAAAGTGCCGAAGTTATTGTACTTGCGGTTGCTACAGAAGCCGACATTACTGAATTAGAGACCTACGAAGAACGTCAGATGTTTTTAGAGGATTTAGGTCTGAGTGAGCCCGGCTCGTCGGTTTTGATTCGTGCAGCATACAAATTATTAAAACAACAAACCTATTTTACAGCAGGCGTTAAAGAAGTACGTGCGTGGACTATAAACATTGGCGCTACGGCACCACAGGCCGCTGGTGTGATACATTCCGACTTTGAAAAAGGTTTTATTCGTGCTGAGGTTATCGCTTTCGACGATTACGTAACTTATGGTTCGGAAGCTAAAGTAAAAGAAGCGGGTAAATTACGTGTAGAAGGCAAGGAATACATTGTTAAAGATGGCGATGTAATGCACTTCAGATTTAACGTGTAA
>NZ_JBMLTK010000061.1:0-32847 GCF_049240005.1 Flavobacterium sp.
GCTTTCGGTAGCTATTGAAATTCGCTTTTGACCTTTCTAACCACATTTTTTCGGTGGACCACATAGGCACAGAGGTGACATAGGTAGAAGGATTCTATTGTTTGTAGGGGAATTGGTTTTTCACTTCATTCGCTTACGATAGCTATTGAAAATTGCACTCGACCTATACAACTACATATTTTCGGTGGACCACATAGGCACAGAGGTGACATAGAATAATTCAAACAACTTTACGTTTGAGCCTTTTTTGCTAAAAATAATAGTTTAATTTACTGATAAACAATATTTTGAATTATCTAACTGATAATACAAAGCACGTTTTTTTGAGTTCATTAATTCGATTCAACGTACTTTTAAATGTAAAACATTGTACGTTAATTAAAAAAGCCTCCTTAAAACTCATTAATTGTAATTATTTTTCCACTAAACGTCAATAACGCATTTCCTAGCCCCGGTTGCAGCGAAAAGCGCGCAAAGCCCAAGAAGACTATTTTGCCGAAAGCTGTGGCGACCAACGGAAGCCGCGAGCTGCAGGTGCTAAATACCTTCTTGGGCTGCGTACTTGTAGCGTAAAACGGGATTAGCTTCTAAAAACCAATCCTATTCAGTTAATGTAAATTCTTGACTTCTTGTTGTTTGGCTACTGTGGCAAAGTCAGTTGTGAGGCGGGTGGCATAATCGTCCAATAAATGCATCACGCGGTCGCGGTCTTTAGATTTAACAATCAGGCCGGCATGGTACTCCAACGGTACGCGGAAACAAACCTCTGGGTCGTTAAAAGCACTCAAATCGGGATGCTCGTATTTAGAAAGCGTGAGTACGATGCCCGCATACTCCTTTTTCACCTTTGGTAATTTGTACGTGTGACCTTTAGCCAGCGCGTCTTCAATAGCCGCCCATTCGGCCCACAAATTAATGTCCGACGCTGCTGCTACCATTTCGGCTAAGTGCGCTCCACCTACTCGACTCGACGTTTCGAGGAAATACACCTTGCCGTCGTCGTTGCATTTAATATATTCCGAATGCGCCGCACCGTGCTTTAATCCGAATCCTTTAATTACTTGCTCGTTGCAAGCTTTGATCGCCACATCGTCTTCCGAGCCGTACTCGATCACCGCCGAACGGAAAATGCCACCGCCTTGCGAGATTTCCATAGGTGTTGCCAAATATTTAGACGTGATGCTAAACAAAATCTTGCCGTTTACGATCAAGCTATCACAGTGATACACAGCACCCGGACGAAATTGCTCCACCAAATACTTAAAGCGGTTGTTGCCCAGCTCGTTGATGTTATTCCACAATTCTTCCTTGTTGTGCACCTTGATAATGCCAGATGCCGAAGCCTCCGAACGCGGTTTTAACACCCACGGCGGCGAAACCGAATCGGCGAAATTATTGATTTCGTTATCGTTAAAAAGTGCCGAAAACTTGGGGTTTGAAATGCCACAACTCTTGGCGCGCATGCGCATGGCGAGCTTATCTCGGAAATATCTACCGGTAGTTTGTCCCATACCGTCGATGCGTAAATTTTCGCGGATGTACGTAGCTTTTTCTACGTCGAAATCGTCGAGCGCAACCACAGCATCAATTTTTTCGTGCTTCATCAAATTACTGATTCCCAACAACAAATGCTCCAAATTCCAATCGACATCCTGACCGGGCATATAAAAAACCTCATCGATATACTCGAACGGCCACGGCTTGTTGTTTAGCTTTTCTGAAGTGATGAGAAAAACTTTATTGTTTAGCTTCTTCAGGTTGATTAGAAAATCGGATCCTTTAAAGTAATTTGAGATACAAACGAAGGTTTTGGCTGTGTTTTCCATCTGCTAGTGATTTTCAATAAATGTACTAAATAAATTAACTCCGAAGGCCGTAGCGTGTTTAGATTTTGCAAATTCGCTATCGCCAAAAGCCACACCGGCTACATCTAAATGCGCCCAAGCTTCGTGCTTATCGGTAAAGTACTCGAGGAATTTTGCAGCCGTTATTGCGCCGGCAATCGGTTTTCCGCTGTAGTTGCGCACATCGGCAATATCGCTGCTGATGTCTGGGTCGTAAGCGCTCCACAAGGGCAACGGCCAGAGTTTTTCACCCACTTGGTTTCCGGCGCTTCGCAACGCAAATTCTAAATCAACGTTATTGGTAAACAGCGCACCGCATTCGTACCCAAAAGTGGCCACGCTGCTGCCGGTTAAGGTTGCAATATCTACAATAACGTCGGGTTTGTGCTTAGCAATGAGGTATGCGAGCGCATCGGCAAGTATGAGTCGGCCTTCCGCGTCGGTATCGATAATTTCGATTGTTTTTTTATTGAAAGCTTCAATGACGGCAGAAGGTTTTAAAGACGTAGCATCTACTGCATTTTCGCACAACGGAACCACCGCCGTAACGCGTTTTTTACAATCCGAATTTGCCAAATAGTGCATTGTAGCAACCACGGCCGCGGCGCCAGCCATATCCGACTTCATGAATTGCATGCCTGCAGTTTTGATGTTGAGTCCGCCGGTATCGAAAGTTACGCCTTTTCCAACCAACGCATAATGTTTGCCTTCAGCTTCCGGATTGAGTTCGAGCACGAGCAATCGCACATCGTTTTTACTTCCTTGTCCCACAGCCAGCAAGGCGCCCATACCTAATTCTTGCAAGGAGTTTTTGTCGAGAACCGTGGCTTGTAATTGTGTTTCGTTTGCCAATTCGGTACCCGCTTTTGCCATGTAATCGGGCGTTACGACATTTGGTGGCAAATCAACCCATTGCATGCATTGCAACTGCGCATCTGCCAGGATTAACGCTTTTTGTAGAAAGGCTTCTTCCGATTTGTAATTATTTATGGTGAGTGCAAAATCGGAATTCGTAATCGGATGTGTCTTTTCGTTTTTGAAATGCCCTATTTTGTAGGTTCCGAGTTTGAGTCCGGAAACGAGCGCTGAAACGAGCTGCGGTTCGAGTCCGTTTGGTAAATCAACTAAAACCGCTTTATTGAAAAACTCGGGATATTTATGTGCCGCACGACGGAACATGGTTACAACCGACTTGTAATCAGGTGTTTTCCCTAGACCGATGAATAAGTGAACGTTATCGTATTTTTCGATGGCGTAAATTTCGTTGGCTTTTCCGTAAAAAACTTTCGACGGTACGCTAACGCCGTAAAATTCGATGGGCACTAAATGGTTCGGACCCGTTTCAAAGACTGGAATGATAAAGTTTCCAGAAAAAGACGGAATATCGTGTTGAAAAGAGAGTTTCATAATTTATTTTTTTTGGAAAAAGAGCCATTCGATTGCCTTTGGAAACTCGTCGCTCCAATACGTTTCGTTGTGTTTTCCGTGGTGATTGATACTGAGTTGTATTTGTACTTTTTCGGACAATTGTTTGGATTGCAATAAATTGCGTTTGAACTGCGTGACGTGTTTTACCATGGTTTCCGACTCGTCGCCACCGGCATAAAGATAAATCTTGGTACTGCCTTGCAAAGCCAGATCTTCTTCATCGATTTTAAGCTTAGGAACTACCCACAGCGAGGGTGAAAAAATCATGAGTTTTCCGTACACTTCCGGATACAGCAAACCGCTGAATAAACTCACTAATCCGCCCATAGAACTGCCGCCAATACCCGTGTGTTCGCGTTCGGTTAGTGTGCGATAGCGCTTGTCTACAAAAGGTTTTAGCGTATCGGTTATAAAACGAATGTATTTTTTACCTTGTCCGACGCCCAAAACGGTATTTCCTACGTTGTATTCTTTAATGCGATCGGCTTCGGCGTGTTCTACGGCAATGACAATAATTTTTCCGATTTTGTATTCAGACATAACCGCCAATTTCTTGTCGATTTCCCAATTGCCGAATCCGCTACTTTCGTTGAACAGATTTTGTGCATCTTGCAGATAAAGAACCGGATAACGCTCGTCGGTTTGATCGTAATCATGTGGTAAAAGCGCCCAAACTTTGCGCTTTTTGTTGAGTTGCGGCATTTCGAACTCATCGGAAATGAGTTGTACCTGCGGTAGGAAATTTGGTTTAAAAGGCAACCAATTTTTACGCCATTTCGCAACGTGTTCGCGGCGAACGCCTTTTAAATCGGGACAAACGCGATTTTCGGTTCGGTTTCCAAAACGATCAATTTCTACTTCACTCCAATCGCCTTTGGTAAACTTGTACTGTAAAGGTTCGGGAAACGTAAAATCGGTGGGAAACGTAAAATGGTATAACCCGTTTTCCAGATGTTCCATTTCGTAATTCGGATCTTGTGTATCCCAATTGTTGAAATTTCCTGCAATATAAACCGGCCTAAAGTCGTCTTCATCTGTCGTCAAAATGATGTTCAAACGCGGTTCCACGATGGCTTGGTTGTCTGACTGATTCACTTTTGATACTATCGATTCCATGTATGTGTACGATTCTCATTTAATCGGCAAATGCGCGCGATTGCTAACTTTCTTTTGATTTCATTCCAAATTGAATCTTCGTTTCTACAGCACCGAAAAAAACGAAATGGCTCGATTTAAAGCCGCATCAAAAGCGTTTGTGCTGCAACAAAATTTGAAATGTTACTCTTACAAATATTACAGATTTTTTTAACGTTGACAAGCAAAAAGCGCCTCAAATACCGAGTTTTTTTAAACAAATGGTTACGATAACGTTTTCCTACCGCGATTGCGATAGCTCCACTTTTGAAAACCGCGTAGTTTATTTTAAAAACTTAAGAAAAGAAGCCGCCGATTCGCCGTCGTAGCTTCCGCGTGATTTGAGAATCCGACCGTCGGGCGCCACCAAAACCAAGTACGGAAAAAAGCCGTCTTTGTTGTATTTCTCCACCATCCGCAGTCGTGCTGCCAACTCTTGCTCGCTGATGCTGTGTTTATCGGTTTCAAAATCGTATTTAAACAAGATGTAGCGCGAAGCAACTTCCTGTTTGAAATACTCCGATTGAAACACGCGTTGTTCCAACAAATCGCAGGTTTCACAGTGATCGCGTACGGTAAATACCAAGAGGATTTCTTTTCGCTGACTTTTAGAATCGGCAAAGGCTTTCTCTAAGTTTCGTTCCCAAGTTTGGGCATAACTCACTTGCGTGGAAAGGAAAAGTGCTGCGATAAAAACCAAACGTATCATGACAAGCCACGGTATTTTCGTAAGAACCACTCGGCACCCAACAACAAGCCCGAAAACAACAAACACCAGAATAAATCGATCCAAGATGTCGATTTAGAAGTTTCTTTTTGAACGGCTTTAAACTGCTTATCGTTTAGCAATTTATCGATCAATGCAGGAGTTTGATTGGCAAGAAAAACACCGCCCGACGTTTGTGTAGCGAGTTCCGACATTTTTGTGAAATCGGCATTTACAAACTGGCGTTCCACATCGTAATCCAAAACTTCAAAATATCCCGAAGCCGCACCACCGCCAGTGTAAGTCACGGTAAATCGGTACTTTCCGGGCGATAGGTTATCAAAAGTCGATTTATACACACTCTCACCTCTCGGCATTTCCAGTTTACGCGTTTTGTTGGTCGATAATTGTGTCAGTGATAACAGCAACTCAGCCTCGCGATCAAACTCAAAGTTTTTATTGAACGCCTGTGCGGTAATTTCCACAGCAGTGCCCGAATTGTAAAACTTCTCGTAATCGAGCAACAAACGGCTCTTCTTCTGATTAGCCGTTAGGTATTGAATGGTTTTGTCGATCAACAAATCGAAAGCTTCGAAATTGCGATTTTGAGCGTAATCTGCCAAGCGCCATTTCCAGCTGTCTTCGCCGAAAAGAAAGGCCAATCGGCGACCTTTTGCTTCCGCGAAAGCAAACATATCAACACCTGTTTCAATGTTATTTATTCGAGAACTAAACAACACCGAGCGATTCTGACTCGGACTAATCGTGCCATACGGATTTTGCAACGGCGGCCACGAATCAACATTTATTGGCTCTTGCGCAAACAAGGTGAAATCGGTTTTTTGTGAAGGTCGGTAATCCTCGGTTTGTGCCGACATCTTAAAGTTGTAAACCGATTGCCAAGTATTTAATAAGGGGAAATCGGTCGACATGCCCGTAATGAAGAAAATACCTTGATTGTCGTTCTCGAGCTTCGTCCACAATTTCTTAAAATTCTGGTTCGGCTGGTATAAAATATAGGCGTTGTAGGTTTTGCCTTCTAAAGCCTCGTATGGTTTTAGAATAGTAACTTTACGTTGCGCATTGGTTTCGATGGCGCGCTTTAAGGCTCCTAAATCCGGATGATTGACCGTGGAAACGATCGCAATTTCGGCGCGTTGGTCCACAATTTCAACCGCAAAAACCTGATTGTTGTTATATTTATTTTTTTCGGAAATCGACGTTTGATACACCGCCGTGTACACTTTCGAACCAATTTTATCGGCTTGCAACAAACCTGAAACCGTTTTTACATCGGTTCCAGCGTTGAAATCGACGTTTTGCGAAAACACCACCTTGGCACCTTCTTTAATTTGCAATACGCCGCTGCTAGCCTTTTTGCCTGTGTATTGCACGAAACATTCAAACGGAAACTGATTGCCTTTAAACGCAAACTTGTTTACGTTGATTTTCGCAATCTTAGCATCGGTTTGTTTGAGCGTATCGCCTGCAACAACACTGAAAACAGGTTGCGATTTCCCAAAACTGTACACAAAATCCGAGCCGCCGGTTTGATTCCCATCGCTAACAAGTACGGTAGCGCGACTTTTCCCGCGGAACAAATTCTGCAAGCCAGACGCTGCTTCGTGTAAGTTTGAACTTTTTCCCGAGAAATCGAAAGCAGTCGTATCTTTCAAAGCTTCGTCGATGGTAAACAAACGCAGTTCAAACTTGTCGTTTAAGGCGCTATTGTTTTGCAAAGACGCAACGGTTTGCTGAACTTGACTTTCAGCTTTTAAATATTTAATGGACAACGAATTATCAGCAACTACTGCAAGTATTGGTTTCTTAACTTCGAGCGTTGTTCGATTAAACCGCGGATTGATAATTGCGAGAATGATGAAGAATATTCCCAAAAATCGCAACCAAAAAAGCAGTTTGTAATAGCGCGAACGATCGGTAGATTGGTAAAAATACTGATACCACGCCAGACCGAAAGCTGCGCCTGCGCCGATAAGAATACTGACAACCGTCAATACGTCCATAATAAAATTGGGAATAATTAGGTTAGCATACCGCCGTCGACGTTAAGAACCTGGCCTGTTACGTACGCACTCATATCTGAAGCGAGGAACAAACAGGCGTTGGCTACGTCTTCGGTGCTTCCGCCGCGCTTCAACGGAATCGATTCGGCCCAGCCTTTAACTACTTCTTCGTTCAATTTCGCGGTCATTTCGGTTTCGATAAAACCAGGAGCAATGGCGTTGCAACGAATGTTTCGCGAACCCAACTCAAGCGCCACCGATTTCGTGAAACCAATAACTCCCGCTTTCGAGGCCGCGTAATTGGTTTGTCCGGCGTTACCTTTCACACCAACAACCGAACTCATATTGATAATCGAACCCGAACGTTGTTTTAACATGGTTTTCTGAACGGCTTTGGTCATGTTAAAAACCGACTTCAAATTTACTTCAATTACTTGATCGAAATCGGCTTCCGACATACGCATCAAAAGGTTGTCTTTGGTGATTCCGGCATTGTTAATAAGCACATCGATAGAAGGAAAATCTTGTAAAACTTGATCGACGAAAGCTTGTGCGGCGTCGAATTTCGAGGCATCCGATTGGTAAGCTTTTACGGTTACGCCTTCAGCAGCTAATTTTGCAGCCAATTCCTCAGCAGCGGCCGCCGACGAGCTGTACGTAAATGCAATGTTTGCGCCGTGTTTTGCAAAAACTTCGGCAATTCCTTTTCCAATTCCGCGACTTGCGCCAGTAATAATCACTGTTTTTCCTTCAAGTAATTTCATAGTAACAATTAGCTTCTAATAAACGAACGCCAAATATAACAATATTGGCACGTAATCGAAGTTTCGGCTTTCTTAATTTGTTGGAAAAAGGATTTTCGATTGGCATCAGGTTTTAAAATAATTTGGGCACTTCCTGCCGCACGAAAATAGTGGAAGTTTGGTTGCGGCAGGTCGGGCTTTCCACTGCAAGGCGCGCCACCCAAAAGCGTTTCAGCTATGCGTTGCAGCGGCTTCCGTTGGTCGCCACTACAACACAGGCTTCAATCGCTTTTGGGTGTCACGGCTTTCCGTTGCAATCCCTAGTGCAGGGGAAATTCACTAGTACGTATCGTATTACTTTAGCTTTATTTTTTCAGAACTCTGTCTGTTTGAAAAAAATGCGATAATTTCAACTTGTTCGTTTGAAAATCTGTAGTAAAGTGTGTTGTATTTTAAAATGATGACACAGCGAATGCCTTTCTTAAATTCTGATTCTTGAAACAAGTATGGATTTTGAGAAATTAGAACTAATTTTTCTTCAATATTTGTTGCTAAATTTCTTAATTCCGTTTCTGACCAATTTTCCTCTAAGTATCTGATTGTCTGTTCTAATTCTTTTAAAGCGAAATCAGTCCACAGGATTTTATAACCACTTCTTATACACCTTTCTTGCGCTTGAATGCGGATTTAACTTACCCGAATTAGCATCTTGGATTCCGTTTTCAATGGCTTTTTTCTCAGTTTCTGAAATAGTATGCCACCAGTCGGTGGTTTCTGTTTTTCTCAATTCCACTATTTTTTCGATAATAGAAACATCTTCAACGGATGAAAGCCATTGTATTAACTCCAATTTTTTACTCTGCAAGCTTTGTTCTAGTTTCATGGCTATTTTAATTAAGAAATTTAAAAGTACAAATTAATCCAATTGTTTTTTAAAATCGATGTAAACACAAAGCAATGTTTGATTACAAGGCAGATTTGTTTTGGGATACTATCAGGATAGCGGAAAAATCAAACGACACAGGCTGCCGTTTATCTGTTTAGCGTGGTAGTTGTTCCTTTCCCTAGCTTTTTGATTTTACAATTTGTTCATTTCTAGCGTTCTGACAAAAAAAATTAATCGAGTTCAGGTTTTAAAGACCGTATTTTGCATTACCATTCCTTTTGAAGTAGCATTCTAAAACACCAGCAAGCTCAGCCTCAGCTAATTTTGATCAAAATATTTCTTTGGTAGCCATTCTCGCAAATCGGTAATTACTTTCGCATTAGCTGATAATTCTTCTCGTTTGATTGAACTAGCTGTATTTTTGTTGCTGCGTCCCGATAACTATCGGGAGAACTAAAAAACGCGAATTGCCGCCCAAAAGAACAGCATTCGCGTTAATTGAAATGTTTTTATACAGTCTTTATTTTGGAGTAACTCCCAGCTTGGCTGCTTCGCGTCGCGCAATCGGAATTTGTTTCTGAATATTTGCAATTCGCGTGCTGTTCGAAGGGTGTGTGCTCATAAACTCGGCAGGCTCTTTCCCTCCCGATTGTGCCGCCATACGTTGCCAAAACGGAATTGCTACTTCCGGATTGTAACCAGCAATGGTCATCAAAATAAGTCCGATTTCATCAGCTTCAGTTTCGTGACTTCTCGAAAACGGAAGCAAAGCTCCAAACTGTGCACCAGCACCGTACGCCTGCATCGCCAAGGCCTGTGTTTGTTCTGACTTTCCTCCAACTGCGGCTCCGACTAATCCGGCACCAAGCTCCGCCAAAACACCGCCACTCATGCGTTGCTGTCCGTGATTTAAGAGTGCATGCGCTACTTCGTGTCCCATAACTACAGCCATTCCCGCTTCATCCTTAGTTATTGGAAGAATTCCGGTATAAAACGCAATTTTTCCGCCGGGCATACACCAAGCGTTTACTTCTTTGCTTTCAATTAATTTGTATTCCCAACGGTAATCTTTCAAGGCTGCACTCTGCCCTCTTGCCGCTAGCAACTTCTCTGCTGCAGCGCGAATTTTGTTTCCTACCAACTCAACGCGTTTCGCATCGGCTGTACCTGCAACCACTTTATTGGTTTTCAAAAAATCGTTGTATTGCTGAAAAGCCGAAGGTAAAATCGCTGAGTTATGTACTAAAGCAAGTGTTTTTTTACCCGTAACTGGGTTTGTTGCACAAGCAATTGCTAAGGCTAAACATAGGATTCCCAAGGCTAGAAATCGGTTTTTCATTTCGTTAAAATTTATACAAAAATACAAGATATTGTACATCCAACCTTACGTAATTCTGCGCAAAGCTTTTGGATTCCCGATTTTAAAGCGAACTATTTTTTCAAGCCTTTTGCAGCGATATGTAATTCGGTAAAATCTTTGTCGACCAACAATTCGTTCTTTCCTACCAAAACGTCTTTCAAGTTCACCTCTTCATTGTCGATTTGAACTTTACCGATTTCAAAAGGCAAGCCATAAAAACGAACGCGGTATTTGTTGTAATCGGTAACGAATTTTCCTTCTTTGTGCTGAAGAATGGTAACTTCTTTTTCCTTTCCGCGAAAGCTAAAAGTTGAATGGCTGTAACGTCCTTTGTTGTAATCGTAGCCATCTTGTGCATCTTCGTACAAAGTCGATTTTTCTTTACCTTCTTTGTAATACACCTCTAAACTGATTTCTTCAAATTTCTTCTCGCCCACATATTGCTGAATCGGATAATTTGGAATGATGGCTCCTTCTTTAATAAAAATCGGAATTTGGTGATAAGCCGTGCTTACCCAAAGTTCTTTTCCGCCGCAAATCCATTCGTTGGTCCAGTAATTGTACCAGTTTCCACGCGGCAAGTACATGCGTCGGCCTTGCGCGTTTGGCTCTAAAATCGGACAAACGAGAATCTGATTTCCAAACAAAAATTCATCGGTTCGGTAATGCGTTTGAATGTCTTCTTGATCGAAATACACCAAGGGTTTAAGCATCGGAACACCGTCGTTTACATAATCCCAAAACATGGTATACAAATACGGTAGCAGTTTGTAACGGAGTTCAACGAATTTACGAGTGATATCAATTACCTCGGCATCGAACGACCATGGTTCTTGTTCGCCGTGATCGCCGGAAGAATGCGTACGACAAAACGGATGGAACACGCCTAATTGAATCCAACGTGCGTACAACTCACCGCTAGGTTGTTCTGCGAAACCGCCAATATCGGAACCGGTAAAGCCCATTCCTGAAATCGACATCCGTTGCATTTGAATGTTGGCGATCCACAGATGCTCCCAACTTGCAACGTTATCGCCAGTCCAAGACGAAGTATAACGCTGTGCACCTGAATATGCCGAACGTGTAATAATAAACGGACGTTTCGGATAGGCAAATCGCTTCACACCTTCATAGGTTGCACGCGCCATTTGAGTTCCGTAAATGTTGTGTGCTTTTCGGTGGCTGCACGGATTTCCGTCGTAATCATGGCGCACATCCATAGGGAATGTTTTGCCGGGAACTTCCATTACGGCAGGTTCGTTCATATCGTTCCAAACTCCTTTTACACCAATGTCGGCAATCAATTCTTTAAATAAACCAGCCCACCATTCGCGTACTTCTGGGTTTGTGTAATCAGGGAAATTACATTCGCCGGGCCACACTTTTCCTTTCATGTACGGACCGTCGGCACGCTTACAGAAATAATCTTTTTCTAGCGCCTCTTTATATACCCAATAATTCGGGTCGATTTTAATTCCAGGATCAATAATTACAACGGTTTTAAATCCGTCTTCAGCCAATTCTGCAACCATGCGTTTTGGATCAGGAAAATACTCCTTATTCCAAGTAAAGCAACGAAAACCTTCCATGTAATCGATATCCAAATAAATACCGTCGCAGGGAATACGCAATTCACGAAATTTGGAAGTGATTTCCTTCACTTTACTTTCTGGATAATAACTCCATTTACATTGGTGGTAACCGAGTGTCCACATAGGCGGCATTTCCGGTTTTCCAGTGAGGTGCGTATAGGTGGTAACTACGTCGGCCATATCCGGACCATAAATAAAGTAGTAGTTCATTTCGCCACCTTCAGCCCAAAAACTGGTAACATTTCTGCGTTCGTGTGCAAAATCGAAGCACGTACGGAAGGTGTTGTCAAAGAAAATTCCGTAGGCTTTTTTGTTGTGTAAACCGATATAAAACGGAACTACTTTATATAGCGGCTCTTGATCTTTATGAAACGCGTACTGATCCATCGCCCAGTTTTCGACGCGCTTTCCTTTTAGATTCGAATGCGAAGCCTTATCGCCCATACCGTAATAGCTTTCGCCTTCGTGAGAAATCTTGCTCATTTTAACGATGTTTCCACCGAAGTGATAATTCTCTTCCCAGTGAAAACCCGATTCGTCTTCTAGAATAATGTTTCCGTTTAAATCGAAAATCGCCACACGCAAGTCGGCTTTTCGAATCATACAAACCACTTTATTGGTTTTGATTTGATACACGTCGGTTCCTTCGGTTAGTTCTAAAAAGTTATAACCGTGCGACTGTGTTTTATCAATGGCGTACGAAAAATCGTTGCTAAAATACCCTTTAGTTGTGTAGCGAAAGCGCAACAAACTGTCGCGTAGAACAGTTACTTTGAGAATGACGTTAATTCCTGTTGAAAAGAAAATAGAATCGGCTTCTTGTTTTACTTCCAGCACCGCCGAAGGGTACTGATCGCCTTTGTATTCAAGTTCGGTATTGGTAATCATAGGTTACAATTGGTTTGGCAAATTTCCAAAAGTAAGATTTTAAAGTCTGCCTAAAAAACCAGAAAGAAACTACAACGTTTTCGTATTGAAATGTTTTTTCATACTACCGTCTTACTAGGCTTCCGCACCTATGATAAAAGCATGATTTTCTCTCGAAAACAAGCAATAATTAGCAGCCCGACTTCCAATTTTGTTTGGTTTTGAGAAATCGCTGGGCTTTTCATCTTCTAATTTGAAATAAAACCAAGGTAATTTGAATTAAAAAATTTAATGATTTAAATAAAATAACACTAAAATGTTTTAATTTATAACTAAAAATATATTTTCGTTTTAAATTAATAACAACAACAAACATATTTGCAACAGATTTAAAGCAATAAAATTATGTGTGGAATATTAGCTGTTATAGGAAAAGGAAAAGATGAAAAACTAGTTGCACAACTGTCGAAACGAATGTCGCACCGCGGACCCGATGAAAGTGATATCCACGTAACTGAATCTGGACATATCTTGGCCCATGAACGTTTGTCTATTATAGATTTACATTCAGGAAAACAACCCATTCAAGGTAGCGGTTCGGCTTGGATGATCCATAACGGCGAGATTTATAATTACCAACTGCTTAAGCAAGCGTACTTTGCCCATGATACGTTTAGAACGAAATCGGATTCTGAAATCATTGTGCGTTTGTACGAGAAATTCAAATACGATTTTGTAGACAAGCTCGACGGCGACTTTGCCTTTGTTGTTGTTGATGGCGATGATTTTATTGCGGGTCGCGACCCACTAGGTGTAAAGCCTTTGTATTATGGTGTCGACGAGCGCGGCAGAACCTATTTTGCTTCAGAAATGAAAGCAATTGCCGATCAGTGTAAAACATTTTCGACCTTTCCTCCCGGTCACTATTACACTCCAGAAACGGGATTTGTTAAATATTACAGACCTAAATACGAAGATTTACAAAGTGAAGCCGTTGCTGTAGATTACACAGCCATTCGCGAAGGTTTAATTGCAGCTACTCAAAAACGATTAATGAGCGACGTGCCTATTGGTGTGCTGTTATCGGGAGGGTTAGACTCTTCCCTAACCTCGGCTATTGCAGCGCGTTTGCTAAAAAAACAGGGGAAAAAGTTAAAATCATTTTCAATCGGTCTCGATGCATCAGCCCCAGATGCCGCAGCAGCTCGCGACGTTGCTGCATTTCTCGGAACCGAACACAACGAAATCCACTTTACGATTGAGCAAGGAATTGCTATTCTTGAAAAGCTCATCTGGCATCTCGAAACCTACGATGTAACGTCGGTTCGCGCCAGTACGCCCATGTTTTTCTTATCAAAAGCCATTACAGACATGGGCGTAAAAGTGGTACTCTCTGGCGAAGGAGCCGATGAAGTCTTCGGAGGTTACTTGTATTTCCGCAACGCGCCAACTGCTGAAGATTTTAGAAAAGAAACGGTAGAACGCGTACAAAAGTTATTTACTGCCGACTTACTTCGCGCCGACAAATCGACCATGGCACACGGATTGGAAGCGCGCGTTCCGTTCTTAGACAAGGCATTTTTAGATATTGCGATGCAGATTGATCCGGTAGAAAAGCAGCCAAAAACTTACGAAGGTCGCGAGAAATATATTTTACGTAAAGCGTTTGACACACCGGAAGATCCGTTTTTACCGGAGTCGGTTTTATGGCGACAAAAAGAGCAGTTTTCCGATGGTGTGGGCTACAGCTGGATCGATACGTTAATTGAATATTGTGCGTCGCAGGTAAGCGATTTGCAAATGACGGAGGCCGAAAAATTGTTCCCATACAACACGCCGGCAACCAAGGAAGCGTATTTTTATCGCAGTATTTTCCACAAATTTTACCCACAGCAAAGCGCTGCGCAAACGGTTCGTAAATGGATTCCGAAATGGCAAGAAAACCAAGATCCAAGCGGACGTGCCAATGCTGCACACGTACATGCCGACGTCGAAATCGCCAAAACAACCGAACACGCATAAAGAATTTAAAAGGAAAAGATTGATTTTTTAATGCGGCTATTCCCGCTTTACACTACAAGTACGCAGCAACAAAAACACAGCTAGTCCATTTTAACACAGCTTCTTTCAGTCGCTCGTTAAAATAGCTAGCTGTTTGTTTTTCTTGCTTTGCGCGCTTTTCGTTGCAATCGGGGCCGGGAAATAGATTTCGAGAAAGAAAGATTAAAAGATTTCGAAATTTCAAGATTGAGAGATTGAAAGATTGAAAGATTTCCTCTTTGCGATCTTTGCATAAATCTTTGCGTCCTTTGCGGTTGAGCCATCGATACGCTGAGTTCGACAAGATCACGCATTAGCTTTTATTCGCGCAGAAAACACCGAATTGCACAGAATTGGATGGAGTTTTAGCTGGTGAGGAAAACACAGAACGTGTCGTAACTCATAATTCGTACCAGCCTTCGACAGGCTCACGTACCAGCTTTTTAAGCGCACGGAAAACACTGAACCTCACAGAATTTTGCGCAATAGGGTACCGTTGAGGAAAACACAGACCGTGTCAAGCCAACAAAAAAATGCACTAGCCTTCGACAAGCTCAGGCACCAACCTTCGACAAGCTCGGGCGTCGAGGGAGCACAATGTTTCACGAAGTTTTTCACAATGGCCACAACACCAGCCTTCAACACGCTCAGGAACCGAGGATACTTGGGTTCAGGCGGAAAAAACGATACGTACAGTGGTGAACGTCTCGAAGTCTTAATACTCAAATCTTAATACTTGATACTTCATCCTAAAATATGCGGAAAACCCGTAATGCTATGTCGATTTTTTTTTAAAACTTCGCCTCGATGGGGGCGGGCGGGATGGGGAGCGATTCCCACGTACGAAATTCCCAGAAATAAATTTTACGGAAAAACCGTATTTTTTATAAAATTTCGAGATTGAAAGATTGAAAGATTGAAAAAAGGAACGATTTCCCCTTTGCGAACTTTGCGTAGATCTTTGCGAACTTTGCGGTTAGCCTTCGACAAGCTCAGGCACCAACCTTCGACAAGCTCAGGCACCAACCTTCGACAAGCTCGGGCGTCGAGGGAGCACAATGTTTCACGAAGTTTTTCACAATGTACACAACGCCAGCCTTACACAAGCTCAGTAACCGACAATATGTGGGTAAGGACGGGAACATGAAACGTAAAATGGTGAACGTCTCGAAGTCTTAATGCTTAATACTTCCATCTTAATACTCCAATCTTAATACACCAATCTTAATACTATTAAAAACCGCTTCGCAAGCTTTGCAGTGAAAGATTTATGGATGTTGGCCAGCGCGGGCAAAGCGACAATGTAATGATCAAGATCTGTTTAACTTGATTTGCAAATTCTAAAATTCTTCAAAAAAATAAGAAGACTCAGCCTATCGTAAGAAAGTTTACAAAACCTAGTTTCGATTCTCAATGAAATTAGGTATTACTAGTGTCGAAAGCTCGACTTTGAGAAATAAAAAATTAAAAAACTATAGCTCAGATTATTAGAGCAGCATCAGTTTCACTAAAGTTAGGCATAAGTATGAATTTGGTTAAAATCTTGACGAAAAAATCACAAACCCACGCATTTATCAAGCTATTTTGTTGATAACTTAACGCGTGAACAGCTTAAAAGCAGGCTTCGGTTTACAGCCAATTTCTATATTTGCTCGTTAAACAATTTACAAGACCATTAGCTGTATTATGAGCGAAGAAAAAGAGAAAAAGCACAATTATTCAGCAGACAGTATTCAAGCCCTCGAAGGGATGGAACACGTGCGTATGCGCCCATCGATGTACATTGGCGACGTTGGTGTACGCGGTTTACACCACCTCGTTTACGAAGTTGTTGACAACTCGATCGACGAGGCTATGGGAGGACACTGCGATACCATATCCGTTGCCATTAACGAAGATGGTTCTGTAACTGTAGAAGACAACGGTCGCGGAATCCCTGTCGATATGCACAAAAAAGAAGGCGTTTCGGCGCTTGAAGTCGTAATGACAAAAATTGGTGCGGGCGGTAAATTCGACAAAGACTCCTATAAAGTATCGGGTGGTTTGCACGGTGTGGGTGTATCGGTCGTAAACGCTCTTTCGGTAAATATGAAATCGACTGTCTTTAGAGACGGTAAAATATACGAGCAAGAATACGAGCGCGGTAAAGCCTTATATCCCGTTAAGCAAATTGGGGAAACCGACAAGCGCGGAACACGACAAACGTTCTATCCTGATCCGCTTATTTTCCAACAAACTATCGAATTTTCTTACGATACCTTGGCATCTCGTATGCGCGAGCTTTCCTTCCTTAATAAAGGAATTACCATCACTTTCACCGATTTTAGAAACTTGGATAAAGATGGGAATCCGATTTCGGAAACCTTTCACTCCGACGAAGGTTTGAAAGAGTACATTCGTTACCTCGATGGAAACCGCGAGCCTATTATTTCACACGTGATTTCAATGGACAACGATAAGTCTGAAATCCCAGTTGAAGTAGCATTGATTTACAATACAAGTTACACAGAGAACATTTTCTCGTACGTAAACAACATCAACACACACGAAGGAGGAACGCATTTACAAGGTTTCCGTTCGGGATTGACGCGTACACTTAAGAAATACGCCGATGCTTCTGGATTGTTGGATAAACTAAAATTCGAAATTACTGGCGACGATTTTCGTGAAGGCTTAACAGCAATTATTTCAGTAAAAGTTGCCGAACCACAATTTGAAGGACAAACCAAAACAAAACTCGGTAATCGAGAAGTAGTTTCGCCTGTTTCGCAAGCTGTAGGTGAAATGTTGGAAAATTATTTGGAGGAAAATCCGAATGATGCGAAAATAATTATTCAAAAAGTAATTCTTGCAGCCCAGGCACGTCACGCAGCGAAAAAAGCACGCGAGATGGTGCAGCGTAAAACCGTAATGGGTGGCGGCGGATTACCCGGTAAGTTATCGGATTGTTCAGAGCAAGATCCAGCAAAGTGCGAAATCTACCTCGTCGAGGGAGACTCGGCGGGTGGTACTGCTAAACAAGGTCGGGATCGTAACTTCCAAGCTATTCTTCCATTGCGAGGTAAAATTCTCAACGTAGAGAAAGCCATGCAACACAAAGTGTTTGAAAATGAAGAAATTCGAAACATTTTTACTGCTTTAGGTGTGACGATTGGAACTGCCGAAGATTCGAAAGCACTGAATTTAGAGAAGCTGCGCTACCACAAGGTTATTATTATGTGTGATGCCGACGTCGATGGTAGCCACATTTCAACATTGATTTTAACGTTCTTCTTCCGCTTTATGAAAGAACTCATCGAGCAAGGACACGTATATATTGCTGCTCCACCACTTTACCTAGTTAAAAAGGGTAACAAGAAAGAGTATGCTTGGAATGATATCCAACGCGATCAAGCCAACGAACGTATGGGTGGAAATGCGGGAATCCAGCGCTACAAGGGTCTTGGAGAAATGAACGCAGAACAATTGTGGGAAACAACGATGGATCCTAACTTTAGAACTTTACGTCAGGTTACAATCGACAGTCTAGCTGAAGCCGACCAGATTTTCTCGATGTTGATGGGCGATGAAGTTCCACCACGACGCGACTTCATTGAAAAGAACGCAGTTTACGCAAAAATTGATGCGTAAATTAGGAGGTTACATACTAGCCTTCTTTGTTACAGCTGTTTCTGCGAGAGCACAAAACACCACGATAACTGAAATCGGGAATCTGATTCAAGATGCCCTTCTTCTCACAGATCGATACATTACTCCAGCAACCGACGCAGCAGTATACCAAGCTGCGTCGAGCTGGGTAAATACGCCGCGGCATTTGGATCGCTGGGACGTAAATGTTGGGCTGCATTTTAACGCTTTTTTTGTTCCCCATCGCGACCAAACTTTTACGCTCAATCAAAACGAGCTTAAATTTTTTCAAATTAGCGAAGGAACGCAAGTTATAACACCGACAACGCTTGGCGACGACCAATATGTCACGCTTACCGGAACACTAAATGATGAACCCGTAAGCATGCGTACACCCGAAGGAGTAGATCGTGAAACAATCTTTTACCCGTATATTCAAGCTAGTGTAGGCTTAGGTTTTGGAACCGATTTCATAGCGAAAATTGCTCCGCGAACCATTTTAAAAAATGTAGAATATCAAGTTGGCGGTTTTGGTTTAAAACATACAATTAGCAGGTATTTTAAAAAGTTAGAAGCGCAAAAAATTTATATCTCAGCGTTCGCAGGTTACTCTAAAGAAGATATAACTGTAGAATTTTTAGACGTACAAACCGGTTTCGGAAATTTGGGCTTGACTGCACTAAATAGCGACATAAACACCTACCAATTTCAGCTCAACGGTTCAAAAGTTTGGAAGAAATTCGAGCTAATTAGTGCCGTGATTTTCAACAGCAGCGATTTCAATTACTCAGTTTCAGGAAATCGAGGAGCGATTGAAGACGTATTTCCCCTCCAAAGCACTGTGAATACAGCACTAGAAACCCTGAAAAAAACAAAGACGAATATAATTGGCGAAATTAGTGGTCGATACCAATTAAAGAACTTTTACATACAAAGTTCGCTTGCGTTCGGTAAATTTGTAAACTCAAATATTTCAATTCAATACCATTTCCATTAAATACGAAAAACATGAAAGTTACTATTGTTGGCGCCGGCAACGTGGGCGCATCTTGTGCCGATATCATTTCATATCGCGGAATTGCTTCAGAAGTTGTACTCCTCGACATTAAGGAGGGTTTTGCTGAAGGAAAAGCGATGGACATCATGCAGTGCGCTACCACGACAGGTTTTAATACACTATTAAGTGGTGTTACAAACGACTACACCAAAACTGCAAACAGCGATGTGGTTGTAATAACCTCAGGAATTCCACGTAAACCGGGAATGACACGTGAAGAGTTGATTGGAATTAACGCCGGAATCGTAAAGTCGGTTGCCGAGAACGTGTTACAACATTCTCCAAACGCTATATTGGTAGTTGTGTCGAATCCAATGGATACAATGACGTATTTGGCTTTGAAAGCTACAGGCTTACCTAAGAATAGAATCATTGGTATGGGAGGCGCTCTCGATAGTTCTCGTTTCAAATACTTTTTATCGAAAGCTCTAGATAAACCTGCAAACGACGTATCAGCGATGGTGATTGGTGGTCACGGCGATACAACCATGATTCCGCTAACGCGATTAGCTTCTTATAATGGAATTCCTGTTAGCGAGTTTCTTAGCGAAGCAGCATTGCAACAAGTTGCTGCCGATACTATGGTAGGTGGAGCTACACTTACAAAACTACTCGGAACATCAGCCTGGTATGCACCGGGAGCATCCGTAGCGTATTTAGTAGACAGTATTTTGAATAACCAGCGCAAAATGATTGCTTGTTCGGTTTATCTAGAAGGCGAATACGGACAAAACGATATTTGCATCGGAGTTCCTTGCATCATCGGAAGAAACGGATTGGAAGAAATAGTTACGATCAATTTAAATGAAGCCGAAAAAGAACTATTCGCAAAGAGCGCTGATGCAGTTCGCGCCATGAATGCCGACTTAAAATCGATTTTAGCATAAGTTTTTAAGACAAATACAACGAAAGGCTGTTGATATCGACAGCCTTTTGTGTATTTCAAACAAATAAATTGGTGCAAATAGCGTCAATATTATATATTTGTCCGTTTTAAAAAATAGGGTGACCTAAGTATACGTATTTAGTTCCTCATATCCAAACATTTAGAAGATTTTTAACATCATTAAGACAAAAAAACAACGTTTTAATTAATTAGTAAGTAATGCAGAATAGAGGTTTAGTTAAGTTTTTTGCCATCTTGTTCGCGCTGGTTTCCATTTACCAGTTGACGTTTACATTTGTTGCAGATACGTGGGAAAAGAAAGCTAAGGCATATGCCAAAGGCGATCCGATGAAAGAAGTAAAGTTCTTGGATTCCATCGGGAAACAAAAAGTATTTCTGAATTACTTTACCTACAACGACGTAAAAGGAAAGAAAATCAACAAAGGTCTTGACCTTGAAGGCGGTATTAACGTAACGCTTCAAATTTCAGTAAAAGACATCTTGAAAGGATTGGCTAACAAGACTACCAATCCGGCTTTTAACAAAGCGCTTGATCAAGCAACAAAGAATCAGAAAGGAAATCAAGATTACATTGATGCATTTTTTGACGCTTTCGCTGAAGTAGCTAACGGTACGCCATTAGCTTCACCAGACATTTTTGCTAATCGCTTACTACAAGGCGATGACGGCGTTAACATCAACATGTCTGATAAAGAAGTTGAAAAAGTTATCCGTAAAAAAGTTGACGAATCGGTTGACTCGGCTTTCGAAGTATTGAGAAAACGTATCGATAAATTCGGTGTTACACAACCAAATATTCAAAAGCTTGGTGAATCGGGCCGAATCTTGGTTGAATTACCAGGTGCTAAAGACGTTGACCGTATTAAGAGACTACTTTCTAGTACAGCTCAATTAGAGTTCTGGGAAACGTTCAAGATTGAAGAAGTTGGTAATTTCTTGCTATCAGCTAACGATTTATTGAAAAAGACAGAAAAGACTGTAGCTGTAAAGGAAACACCTAATACAACCAAAAACGATTCATTGGCAAAACTTTTGACCGATTCAAAAGATACTACGGCTGCTGCTGCTGAAGCGGGTCCGCTTGTTGGTAAAATGGTTGCACAAGGTGGTGGTCCGGTTTTAGGTATTTATGCCAAAAAAGATACTGCGGCAATCAACGGATATTTGAAACGTGCCGATGTAAAAGCCTTGATGGGTCCAGCATTGCGCTACGCTAAATTTGTTTGGGGTAAACCAGTAAATCAGGTAAACGATAAAACTAAAGAAGAGGAAGAAACCTTTGAATTATACGCTTTACGCGGAAACAGAACAAACACAGCTCCAATGAGCGGTGGAGTTATTACTGATGCACGCGATTCATTCGACCAACTAGGTAAGCCATGTGTAAACATGTCGATGAACGGTGCTGGTGCAAAAACTTGGGAAGAAATGACCGAGAAAGCCTACACTGAAAAAGGCTTTATCGCGATTGTACTCGACGACGTAGTTTACTCAGCTCCAGGTGTTTCTTCTGGAAAAATCTCTGGTGGAAATTCTGTAATTTCTGGAAATTTTGATGTAACCGAAACTAAAGACTTAGCTAACGTATTACGTGCTGGTAAACTTCCTGCTGCCGCAGACATTATCTCTTCGGAGGTTGTTGGTCCGTCTTTAGGTCAAGAAGCCATCGATAACGGTATAAACTCATCATTAGTTGGTTTGTTATTGGTATCACTTTGGATGATTGTATTTTACGGAAGAGCGGGCTGGTATGCAAACATTGCTCTTGCTGTAAACTTATTGTTCATTTTTGGTGTAATGGCGAGCGCTGGTTTCGTACTAACATTACCAGGTATCGCAGGTATCGTACTAACAATGGGTACTGCTGTAGATGCAAACATTATTATCTATGAACGAGCTAAAGAAGAATTGCGTCACGGAAAATCAATCGAAGAGGCTATTAAAGCATCGTATGGATGGAAAGGTGCCATGCGCTCAATCGTTGATGCAAACGTTACACACATCTTAACAGGTATTGTACTCTTGTTGTTCGGAACAGGTCCGATTTACGGTTTCGCAATTACATTATTAATTGGTATTGCGACTTCACTTTTTACTTCTATTTTCATCTCAAGAATCTTGATTGATTGGAGTATTGCAAAAGGACACTCCTTACAGTTTAGCACGAACCTTACTAAAAACTGGTTCACTAACTTTAATGTTGACTTCTTGAAATACAAAAAAGGATTCTATATCTTCTCTTTAGTAGTTTGTATCGTTTCTGTGGCTTCTTTGGCTACAAACGGCTTAAACTACGGCGTTGACTTTGTGGGTGGAAGAACTTTCCAAGTACGTTTTGCAAAAGAAATTTCAACAGAAGAAGTTAAAGAAGAACTTGCTAAAGTATTCGGAAGTGCTGTAGAAGTTAAAGTTTTTGGTAATCCAAATCAGCTTAGAATTACTACAAAATATAAAGTTGAACTTAGCGGAACTGAAGTCGATAAAGAAGTGAATACAGTACTTTACGAAGGTCTTAAAAAACACTTCGATGCTTCAATGACTTACGACAAGTTTGTTAATACCTATGATGGAAAAGAATTAGGAGTATTAAAAGCTTATAAAGTAAGCCCGACCATTGCGGAAGACATCAAAACAAATGCATACTGGGCTGTTTTAGGTGCGATGTTTATCGTATTCCTTTACTTAAAAGTGTCGTTTAGAAAGTGGCAGTATTCGTTAGGTGCGATTGCCGCGGTAGCACACGACGTTATTTTCGTATTGGGAATGTACTCATTGTTATGGAAGGTAATGCCTTTTGGTATGGAAATCGACCAGCACTTCATTGCAGCGATTCTTACCGTAATCGGTTATTCGATGAACGATACCGTAATTGTATTCGACCGTGTACGTGAGTACTTAGGTGGAAGAACAAAAGGATCGTTTAACCAGATCGTAAACCAATCGATTAACTCGACGATGTCACGTACTTTGAATACGTCCCTTACGATGATCATGGTACTTTTAATCATGTTCATTTTTGGCGGCGAATCGATTCGTGGATTTATCTTCGCAATGTTAATTGGTATTGTTGTAGGAACCTACTCTTCCCTATTCATTGCAACGCCAGTATTGTGCGATACCATTTCGGATGCCGAACACAAACGCATCGAAGAAGAGCACAACCAAGCAGACTAACCACCAAATTTTTATATTTAAAATCCGGCCTTAGTGTCGGATTTTTTTATGCTCTGGAAAAAGACCGGTGAATTAGCGGAAATGAATTTGGTAAACGATTTTTTGCACAAGGGATTGCAGCAGAAATAGACCGGCATTGCGCGCAGTGAAACGGCTTTAAAAAAGGCGACAGTAAGAAGCCCTTTTTTGAGCCTCGTTGAACTACGTGCAAAACGGCATATTGACGCGGAAAGCCCGACCTGCCGCATGCACTTCAACCCATTTCATGCGGCAGGATGTGCCCAAAAAACACTACATTTAAAAGAATAAAGGCGCTTGATTTACGCTTGGCCGGTGTAGTAATTATAATCGCGCAAGACTGTATTGATCAGACGTGTATCGCTTAATTCCTGCGGTTGCTCGCCGATAACCGATTCGACTTTTGTTCGCAGTTGTTTGATACGCGCTACATCGAACTCGGCTGATGCCGTCTCAAAAACATTCTTTATGATTCGAACGTCGTTATCGGAGAGTTTTAAAACCTGTTGATAGGTTGGTTTGTAATTATCTTCCAGCTCGATCAGAATGGTTTGTTTTACTGAAGTGTTGCGGCGTAGGGAAATCACAGCAGTTCCGGCAGCTAAATCGCCTAATCGTTGCGAGCGCTTTGTAGCGACAATAGCTATTAAACCAATTGTTCCGCTGGCGATAAGTACATCGATACAACGGAAAAACCAACGAATGAGGTAATCGCCAAAGCCAGCTTCGTAACCATCTATTTTAACCACGCGAATACCGACGATTTTCTTGCCGAGCGACTGCCCTTCCAAGATTGTTTCGAGGGTGACACTGTAAATAATTAAAGGAAAGAAGAAAAAAATCCCTATAGCCAATTGCGACCAATTATCGAGATCTTTAATATAATCTGACACTCCAAGATACTGAAAAACGAAGAAACCGATAAAGAAACTATAGCCTATAAGTACTAACGTGTCTAAAATTGTTGCTAAGATACGTTGTCCGATACTGGCGGCAGTAAAATCTATGGCAACATTTTGCGTGGTAAGTATTGAAATTTCGCTCATAATCCTTATTTTCGTTTTCGATGAGAGAGGTAGCCTTTATTAAGCAAAATAAAGAAAAATGGCTTGAATATGAACAAATAATCAAGACCAGAAGTGTTAAATCGCCCGACGAGATGGCGTCTATGTACATTGAGTTAGTAAACGACCTTTCATTTGCGCAAACTTTTTATCCGAAAAGTCGCACAAAAGCTTATCTCAATCAACTAACGGTAGAGGTTTTTCAAAAAATTTACCGAACGCGGCGGCAGGAGCGCAATCGGTTGGTTAACTTTTTCTTTTTAGAAGTTCCGATGCTTAATTACCGCTACCGAAAATACATTTACCGGACGTTTATCGCATTTTTTGTTTTAGTAGGTATTGGAGTTATTTCGGCTAAGTACGATCCGAGCTTTGTCCGTTTAATTTTAGGCGACGCATATGTCAACCAAACTCTAGAAAACATTAAAGCTGGAAATCCGACTGCCATTTACGGTAGTGGCAGCAACTGGGGCAGTTTTATTGGCATTACTATGAACAACCTATTTGTGGGCTTAAGATGCTTCTTGTACGGTATTTTCCTTGGAATTGGCACAGCCTACGTATTGTTATATAATTGCATTATGCTTGGTTCGTTTCAGTACTTTTTTTACGAACAAGGCGTATTGTATGAATCTGTTCAAGGAATTTGGATCCATGGATCGATGGAAATATTTGCCATAACGATGCAAGCGGCCTGCGGTTTTATTTTGGGCGGATCTATTCTATTTCCTGAAACTTACTCCCGATTTGATTCGTTTAAGCGAACATTTAGAAATGTGTTTTACATTTTCCTGACCACCTACCCTTTTCTGATTTGCGCTGGCTTTCTCGAAGGTTTCGTGACACGATATGCTATCGTAATGCCAGCATACGTAAACTTCGGAATCATATTTGTAACCTTGTTTCTGATTTCGTTCTATTTCCTGATTTTGCCGTTGCGCATGGCTAAAGTTGTACTTCAAAAACCCGACTTTAACTAGCCATGAGCGAGATCCCGAAGAACGTTTCCGATTCATTGGCAGCAAACCAGACGTTTGTGGATACTACTGGTAGCTACAAAACAATCAAGGATGACTTGGCAAAAAAATACGCCGATAGCGACTTTCAGTATCAGGAAAAAAAAGCGGTTTCCAATTTGTGGGATGAACTTAAAGCATGGCTCGCCCGAGTGCTTAATGATTTGTTTGACTTTGACAGCCAGAAATCACTTGAAAACGCAGTAGACACTTTGATAAACACTGTGGGCTTAATTTTACTCGCTATTGTGATTTACATTGTGGTTCGTGCCGTGATTAAACACAAAGGAAATTGGTTTTTCGAAAATAAGGAAACCGACTTTCAGTTCGATTTTGCGACTTCCGTAGAAGCAACCGAAGAGAATTTGGAGCAGTTATTGGTACAATTTAAAAAAGAAGAAAATTACCGCTTCGCCAGCCGAGTTATTTATTTATTAACGATTAAAAAGCTAGCTGCCGCAGGATCGATTATATACGATGCCGACAAAACGAATATTGATTTCAGAAGACAAATTAAGAATACGCAAATCAGAAGTTTTTTCGACCACATAGTTTATGTATTTGAAAATGTTTGGTACGGCGAAAAAGAACTAAAAAACATCGATTTTAGTGAAATGGAAAAGTCGTTTAACCTGTTAAATAAGCGACTAAATGGATAGAAAAACAGGATTTTTAATCGGTATTTTGGTCATACTTTGTTTGCTACTCACGATAATTCAAAGCGAAGAAACGAAGCAGATCGATTGGACACCAAAATTTCAGTTGTATGAAAAAGGACCGCTTGATTTATACATTTTTGACCGAGAAGTAAACGCCTTGTCGGAAAAAGCAATTCAAAAAAAGTTTCAAACTCCTTATATAGAATTCGAGAATGATACCGCATATCACGCCGACAAAAACTACCTGTTTGTGTTGCCCTTGAACGTGCAAATCGATGACTCTTCTGTGGAAGAACTATTAAAATACGTTGATGCCGGTTCGAAAGTGATGATTTCTGCGTTTACTTTTCCGCAAATGTTACGCGATTCACTTCATTTTCAATTGCAACCGCATTACAATTTCGAAATCAAAGAGAACGAGATAAACCAGGCGCACGGTTTGTTTCCTAGCAGTACTTTCAAAAAAGTCGATCCAAAGACAACACGAATTGTTTCTGCAAAAAAAGCGGACAGTTTATACGTAGAAGCGATTGAAATACAATACGGTAAAGGAACTTTTTATCTAAACGGAAACCCGTATCATTTCAGTAATGTTGATCTGCTACATAAAAAACAATCACGAAAAGAAGCGGCGTATTTACTGTCATTCATCAACGATAAACCAATTGATTGGTATGTAAATTACAACGCAAATAGCGACAGAATTAGTTCTCCGCTTCGATTTATTTTTGAAAATAGTTCCTTAGAAATTGCTTGGCAACTACTGCTGCTCAGCTTGTTTTTACTTATGGTATTTCGCTCGCGTCGCATGCAGCGTATCATTCCCGAATTGGTACCCAATCGAAATACTACGGTTGATTTTGTTCGAACAATCGGAAATCTTTATTACAATCAAAACAATCACGACGACTTAATTAAAAAGAAACTCATTTACTTTTTTGACCGGATTAAATCGGAATATTTCCTCCAAACCGATGTTTTAGATCAAACATTTATTCGAAAACTTCGCTTGAAAGCTGGGAAACCGGAAGAGGAAGTAAAAGCATTGATCGATTTGATCATTCGACTTGGAAACGAAAAAGTTAGATTTACTAAAGCAGATTTAATTGAACTGAACGACGCACTAGACAAATTCTTCAACAAAAAAATAGACTAAATATGGAAAATACGCCCATGCCCGAAGAAACCCACTTGCCACAATTTGAGCAAAAGATAGATTTGCAGGAATTGCGCACGGCTGTGGATGCCATTCGCGACAATATTGCGCAAGTAATTGTTGGTCAAGAAGACGTAATCGATTACCTGATCGCGGCTATTTTAGCTAACGGACACGTATTGCTCGAGGGCGTTCCCGGAGTCGCAAAAACACTAACCGCTAAATTGGTTGCTAAATCGCTTGATATTCAATTCAATCGGATTCAATTCACACCCGATTTAATGCCTTCGGATATTTTGGGAACTTCAACGTTTAACATGAAAACCTCGGAGTTTCAATTCCGTAAAGGACCAATTTTTTCACAACTCGTTCTCATAGACGAGATTAACCGCGCGCCAGCAAAAACACAAGCGGCTTTATTCGAAGTTATGGAAGAGCGCCAAATTAGCATCGACGGCGAGCAGTACGTTATGGATGCACCGTTTCTGGTACTCGCCACCCAAAACCCGATTGAACAAGAAGGTACGTATCGACTTCCCGAAGCGCAACTCGACCGATTCTTGTTTAAAATCAATATCGACCATCCGGAATTAGATCACGAAATTGAAATTCTTACTCGCGAAAACAATCAAGACGGAACCGATAAAACAGCCGCAATTGGGTCGGTTATAAAGGGAATTGACATTCAAACGCTGCAACAAACGGTTCGTAAAATATTGGTAGAAAACGACTTACTGAAGTATATTGCCCAAGTGGTTTGTCAGACGCGCGAACATCCGTTTATCTTTTTGGGTGCTTCGCCACGTGCGAGCATCGCCATTTTAAATGCCGCAAAAGCTTTTGCAGCGATCGCCGGTCGCGATTTCGTTATTCCAGACGATGTCAAAGCAGCTGCCGTTCCGGTATTGATTCACCGCATTGTTGTATCGCCAGAGCGCGAAATGGAAGGCGTAACAGCAAAAGAAATCATTACGCAAATTATCGAAAACACTGAAATTCCACGCTAAGTGAAAAGATTAAATCGCATATTCAACCTCGTTCCTACCAACCGCTTCTTCTTTGGAATGGCGCTGTTGATTGTGCTGTTTGTTCTTAGCTTTTTCTTTTCGCAACTGTTTTATTCGGCTGTGCTGCTATCGATATTTTTCTGCGGTTTATTAGGCTACGAAATCTTGCGCTTATTCGGATTGAAAAAGCCCATTCGCGTTCAACGAAAAGTAGCCGAAAAAATCTCTAACGGAGATAAGAATCCCGTGCAGCTGCTCATTCAATCGACTTATAACTTCCCCATTCAACTGAAGGTAATCGATGAGCTTCCATTTTTATTGCAAATTCGGAATTTCAGTTTGGAATTTCAGCTCAATGAACGCGAACGATTAACTAAAACCTACGAGATAAAGCCATTAGAACGCGGCGATTACGATTTTGGAAATGTCATTACCATTGCCCAAACCGCCTTGGGAATATTGGCAAGAAAACAAATACATCCGCTAGCGCAGAATACCAAGTCGTATCCGAGTTTCATACAACTCAAAAAGTACGAACTCATTGCCGCAACATCGCAAGTTCAAGCGTACGGAATAAAAAAAGTTCGAAGAATTGGGCAAGCAACTGAATTCGAACAAATTAAAGACTACGTTACCGGCGACGATTTAAAAACCATCAATTGGAAAGCTACCGCCAAGCGATCGCAACTCATGGTTAATCAATACCAAGAAGAACGTTCGCAAAATGTGTATATGCTTATCGATCGCGGTCGCGTGATGAAAATGCCTTTCGACGGACTCTCCTTACTCGATTACGCCGTGAATGCTTCGCTGGTGTTGAGTTCTGCCATTCTTCGAAAAGGAGATAAAGCCGGATTAGTAAGTTTTGCCAAATTTGTTGACAACAAAGTTCCGGCCGAACGTCGTGCCATTCACATGCAGCAAATTCTCGAAAACTTGTACAACATCGATAACAAGTACCAAGAAACTGATTTTGGAAAACTGTACACTTACGTGAAAACCAACGTTCGTCAGCGCAGTTTGTTAATGATTTACACCAACTTTGAAACGCGGGATGGTTGGCAACGACAACTCAAATATTTGAAAGGTCTAGCCAAATCGCACTTAGTGGTTGTGATATTTTTTACCAATACCGAACTCGATAAAATTGCTGAAAAGAAAGCAAATAATCTTCGCGAAATTTACGACCACGCTATTGCAGAGAAATTTGCCTTTGAAAAGCGCGCACTAGCAGCTGAATTGCGCAAACACGGAATTTTAACCATACTCACCAAGCCCGAAGATTTGACCCTAAATACGTTAAACAAGTATCTGGAAATTAAATCGCGCGGTATTTTGTAAATGAAAAAAATCGAATCGATTTCAAATCCGTTAATAAAAGAACTGCTGCTGTTGCAAGAAAAATCGAAAGCACGCCGCCAAGCCAACGCATTTGTTATCGAAGGCATTCAGGAAATCGAACTTGCGGTTCAATCGGGTTATGTTCTTGAAAAAGTACTTTTTTGCGACGAAATTTTCAACGAGCGTGAACTTCCACAAGCCAAAGAACGCATTTCGATAAGTCGAGCCGTTTATCAGAAATTAGCTTACCGCGACAGTACCGAAGGCATCGTAGCTGTTGCCGCAGCGAAATCACACTGCTTAGCAGAACTTCAACTACCCGAAAATCCGTTGATTTTGGTAGCCGAACGGATCGAAAAACCAGGAAATGTGGGTGCAATTCTCCGCACAGCCGACGCCGTTCGAGCCGATGCGGTAATTCTAGCCGACAATCTATCCGATCTGTACAATCCGAACGTTATTCGCTCGAGTGTGGGTTGCGTTTTCAGCGTTCCGGTTGCCATTTCTAGTTCTGCGGAAGCAATCGAATACCTCACTAAAAATAAGATCTCAATTTTTGCGGCAACCTTACAAAATGCTAATCATTACGATCGTGTCGATTTTACCCAAGGCACAGCCATAGCCGTCGGCACCGAATCTACCGGCCTTACTAGCGTCTGGCGCGAAGCTGCTCAGCAAAACATCATTATTCCGATGCGCGGCAAAGTTGACTCGATGAATGTATCGGTGGCTGCCGCTATTTTACTCTTTGAAGCCGCACGCCAACGAGGTTTCTAAAATTTAATTCGGCACTTGAATTATTGCACAAAATTTGCTACATTCAAATTTTAAAGCAAAGGTATGACCGAGGTTGAATTAGAATTGGAAAACAAAGCCATTGCGAAAGAATACAAAGAACTTTTACGCATCAGCTACCAAACACTGTCTGAAGACGATAAAAAGCTGATTCGCAAAGCGTTTGATGTAGCTGTAGACGCACATAAAGACCAGCGACGCAAGTCGGGAGAAGCGTATATTTTTCACCCAATTGCCGTCGCTAAAATAGTAGCGTCTCAAATCGGCCTGGGCCCAACGGCAATCGCCGCAGCGCTTATGCACGACGTCGTAGAAGATACGCCGCTTACCGTCGCCGATATCGAACGAATGTTCAACAAAAAGGTAGCGCAGCTGGTAGAAGGTCTTACCAAAATTTCCCAAGTTCAAAAAGAGCACAACATTTCTATTCAAGCCGAGAATTTCCGCAAAATGTTGCTGACACTTAACGACGACGTTCGCGTAATTCTGATAAAACTCGCCGACCGCTTGCACAACATGCAAACCATGGATTCGATGGCGGAGCACAAACAAATGAAAATCGCCTCCGAAACCCTTTACATCTACGCACCTCTTGCACACCGTCTCGGACTCTATAATATCAAAACCGAACTGGAAGATCTCGGACTCAAATACACCGAACCTGCAGTTTATCAGGAAATTCTCAGTAAAATAAAAGAAACCAAGGAAGAACAAGACGAATACATTAAAAGCATATCCGACGTTCTCAAGAAATCGCTCGACGCCGAAGGTATTCAATACACGATAAAAGGCCGCCCAAAGTCGATTTATTCGATTCGCCGCAAAATGAAAGCGCAAAACGTTACTTACGAAGAAGTGTACGACAAATTTGCGTTGCGCATCATTTACAAAGCACAACCTAACGAAGAGAAATTTCTTGCTTGGAAAATCTATTCGATTGTAACCGACGATTACCGACCGAGCCCGAGTAGATTACGCGATTGGATTTCTTCGCCTAAATCAACCGGTTACGAAGCGCTTCACATCACGGTTATGGGTCCGAAAGGCCGCTGGGTCGAAATTCAAGTGCGCAGCGAACGGATGGACGAAATTGCCGAAAAAGGTTACGCCGCACATTACAAATACAAACAGGGAGCTACCGAAGAAAGCGGCTTAGACGTGTGGCTAAATTTATTGCGCGAAGCTCTTGAAAATCAAGAAACTAATGCAGTAGATTTCGTTGAAGACTTCAAGATGAATCTCTACAACAAAGAGATCTTTGTCTTTACGCCCAAAGGCGAAATTAAATCGCTACCTAAAGGCGCAACAACACTTGATTTTGCGTTCAGTATACACTCGGCGGTCGGAGTAAAAACCCGCGGAACACGCGTAAACGGTAAACTCGTTCCCTTAAATTACGAACTCAAAAGCGGCGATCAAGTCGAGGTAATAACGTCGCCAAATCAAAAGCCAACCATGCACTGGCTCGATTACGTAACCACCTCGCGAGCGAAAAACAAAATCAAGAGCGTTCTCAACGAAAATACCAAGAAAATAGCCGAAGAAGGCAAAGAATTACTGGTTCGAAAACTCCGTCACCTCAAAATTACACTCAACGAAACGGTGGTGAATGAGCTCGTTGTTTACTTCAAACTCAAAACAAGTCTAGATCTGTTTTATCGCGTCGGAATTGGTACCATCGAAAACGCGCAACTCAAAGAATATGCGTCGCTCAAAAGCAATTCCATCATTAATTTCTTCAAAAGCAAAATCAAGCGTAGCAACACGCAAATCGAACCCGAAGAGATTAAAAGAGAAGAATTAAGCAGCAATTACGACATGCTCGTGTTTGGTGTCGAACAAGACAAACTCGACTACAAACTCTCCAATTGCTGCAACCCGATTCCAGGCGACGAAGTGTTTGGATTTGTTACCATCAACGACGGTATAAAAGTGCATCGCAAAGACTGCCCGAATGCCATAAGTTTGCAATCAAACTACGCGTATCGCATCATTCCCGCAAAATGGATCGACTCTACGCAGCAAGAATTTAAGGCCATTCTTAAAATTACGGGTATGGATTCACTCGGACTTACCAACCAACTTACACAAGTGATTTCGAGCAACATGCACGTAAATATTCAAAGTATTTCATTAAGTTCTGAGGCCGGAATTTTCACCGGGCAGGTCGCTGTCGTTGTCCAAAACAATACCATCTTGCGCCGTTTGGTCGACAACATCAAAAAAATCGACGGTATTGATAAGGTAACGCGTGTCTATCACGATTAGTTTGATTTGGCGGCTTTGCAAGCAACCGGGCTTTCCGTTTCAACAGCAACAGCTAAAACCGTTTTCATCTTAGGCAATCCAAGCGCTTCCGTTGGTCGCGTTGGCGTGCCTAGCTTCAATACGGTTTTAGCAGC
>NZ_JBMLTK010000061.1:32947-44648 GCF_049240005.1 Flavobacterium sp.
GAACTGCTTTTTGGTAAAATCTTGTCGCTTCACACGATCGATAACAATCGCCTTATCACGACCTAACGAAACCGACAAAGTATCTGATGCTTGTTCTACATTCAAAAACGACTGACCTAAGTACGTGCCTTCAAAATACAGATTTACGGCTCCTGGAAGTAAATTGTAATTCTGCCAATCTCTAATTTCCGCATTTAAATACGCCGCCTTATCCAACTTCGGAACACTAAAATACCGATAGCTTGCCGGAATTTCCTGCTGACTCAAATTAGCCGTGTACATATTGCCATCGGCTAAAACAGTAAACGGTTCTTTAACATCGAAAGTAACGGTAGTGGTTTGAGATGTCAATTCAGCTAGGCTAACTTTTCTACGCATATTTTTTGCAGCTCCAGGTGCCGCAGAACTAATCTCTAAGCCGGCAACTTGACCTTGTAGTGAAGTAATTAAGTTTGTATCGCTCGAATCCGTAAAAGTCTTGCGCATTGATGCCGATCCTCTTAATGTGATAGTCTCTCGAACTTTAGCAACATACCAAGGTCGTAAAGTTGGCGCTATGGCGTTTTCTGTCGGATTTCCACTACTCAAGGATAATTGTACGTTTTTCCAGTCTTCATTTGTATTTTGATAAACTTCGGCTTTCGTAGCCAAATCTACGGGCGCGCTGATGTCGGTTACTTTCAAATCGTAAACCGGCGCCCAACCTGCGTCGTCTACAAAATAGGTAAACGTAATTTGCGCTTTTCCACCGCGATCTGATTGTATACTTACCAATAATTCACCGATTTGTTTATTCGCCGAACCGCGAACTTCATTTAGCTGTTGGTTCACAAGGGAATACAAACTATCGCTCGATTTAATTGCGGCATTTGTCAAACTCTGATTGCGCAAATTCTCCGTGTATTGCGCTTTTTGATAATCGACAACCGCTTTCAAATCGAGCATTTTCAAACCCGCATTTTCGCCAGCAACGGCTTGATTCTTCAATAAAATCGACTCCTCATTCTTATACACTTTCAATAGATCCTGTTGGTCGTTACGCTGTTTTCGCAAACGCTCCAATCGATCTTCCAAAGCTTTAACCTCATCGCGCACTTTCTTCGAAGACAAAACGTCTAGCTGTACTTTAACCGAAGTTACACTTGCAAAATCCGGAGTAGTAACTTGCACACTATTTTCTTTGATCTGCGGACTCAATCCCGTCAGTACCACTGCATTTTTTCCAGCAATAAGATGTATTTGTGCGGTACGTGTTACCTGAGCGCCCGAGGTAAAAACCTTCACCGATTTAATTTCAGAATTAATTTTTGGCGGCTCATCTTGACTAAATACAGTGTGAATTGAGAGCAGGGCAAACAGAAGAATACAGTTTAAAGAAAGTCTCATAGACAAAAGTTTTAACGCAAGGTAGAAAAAATACCATCACCCTCGTCGTTATTTTTTGTCATCAAAACAAAGAAAACTAAATGCGAAATTCTTGTGGTTTTTTGACTAAACAGAGAGAAACACGACACTTTAATCTAAAATTCAATTTTACTATCTTTGCCACTATGACACTCATAAGCGAAGACAACAGCAAGAATCAGGAGATTGTAAAAAACGTTTTTACAAAATATCTCGAGAAAAACGCGCACCGGAAAACTCCCGAGCGCTATGCTATTCTACAAGAGATTTACGACAGTCAGGAGCATTTTGACATCGAGAATTTGTATGTCAAAATGAAAAACAAAAACTACCGCGTAAGTCGCGCTACGCTTTACAACACCATCGAATTATTGCTCGACTGTGGCTTGGTGCGCAAACATCAATTCGGACAATCGCAGGCGTATTTTGAAAAATCGTACTTCGACAAACAACACGATCATATCATCATGACCGATACCGGCGAAGTAATCGAATTTTGCGATCCGCGCATTCAAACCATCAAAAAAACGATTGAAGAGATTTTCGACGTGGAAATTTCCAATCATTCCCTCTATTTTTACGGTACTCGTAAATCTCAAAACGCAACAACTACGGAAGAGAATCTTCCCAACACAACTGAATATAACCCAATCAACTAATGTCTGTAGATTTACTGTTAGGCTTGCAATGGGGCGACGAAGGCAAAGGAAAAATTGTCGACGTGCTCACCCAAAAGTATGATATTATTGCTCGATTCCAAGGCGGACCAAACGCCGGACACACGCTCGAATTCGACGGAATCAAGCACGTATTACGAACCATCCCAAGCGGAATTTTCCACAAAAACGCGGTCAACATCATCGGAAACGGTGTTGTTATCGATCCCGTGGTTTTTGTAAAAGAACTCGAAGGTTTGGAACAATTCAAAATTGACATTTACAACAAACTGATCATTTCGCGCAAAGCACATCTGATTTTACCGACACATCGCTTGCTAGATGCGGCATCCGAAGCCTCAAAAGGCAAGGCAAAAATTGGTTCGACACTCAAAGGCATCGGACCAACGTATATGGATAAAACCGGACGTAATGGCTTGCGAATCGGCGATTTAGAACTCGACGATTTTAAAGAACGTTACCGAAATCTCGCCGATAAACACGAGGCAATTATTAAATTCTACGACGTTTCCATTCAGTACAACTTGGCTGAAATGGAAAACGAATTTTTCGAAGCCATCGAAACATTAAAAAAACTACAATTCATCGACAGCGAAGCCTATCTTTTTCAAGCGCTTAAAGACGGCAAATCGATTTTAGCCGAAGGTGCTCAAGGAAGTTTACTCGACGTTGACTTCGGTACGTATCCGTTTGTAACTTCTTCGAATACAACGGCTGCCGGCGCTTGTACCGGATTGGGAATCGCTCCAAATAAAATCAAAGACGTTTACGGAATTTTCAAAGCCTATACCACACGTGTAGGCAGCGGACCTTTTCCCACAGAACTCTTCGACGAAGTGGGCGAAACTATGGCGCGAATTGGCAACGAATTCGGTTCGGTTACCGGACGTAAACGTCGTTGCGGCTGGCTCGATCTCGTTGCTCTAAAATACGCCGTTCAAATAAATGGCGTTACCCAACTCATGATGATGAAAGGCGACGTACTTTCTGGTTTTGAAGAGCTTAAAGTGTGTACAGCTTACAATTATCGCGGCGAAATCATCGACCACCTACCCTACAACATCGAAGAAGAAAACGTGAGTCCGGTTTACAAAAGTTTCAAAGGATGGCATGCCGACCTTACTGGACTTACCGAATACAGCGATTTACCAACCGAATTAAAAGACTACGTTTCATTTATCGAAGCTGAAGTTGGCGTTCCGATTAAAATTATTTCGGTAGGACCCGACCGTACGCAAACGATTTCGCGCTAACTTTGCGTCATGGATAAGTGCATTTCTGTTTTCGATATGCTCAAAGTTGGTGTCGGGCCTTCAAGCTCGCACACACTTGGGCCTTGGCGTGCTGCCGAAAAGTTTTTAAGTGAAATTCGCGCAAATGGATTCTTCGCAGAAACCTTCGCCGTGAAGGTCGATTTATACGGCTCACTTTCTCTAACCGGTAAAGGACATGCAACTGATTTAGCAGTTATGCTCGGATTGAGCGGCCAAGACCCAGAGTACATTCCTGTTGAAAACATCGGAAGTATCATTGCAGACATCCAAAACAGCCAGACTTTGCAACTGGGAAATGAGAAGACAATCGGATTTTCATTTCTTACAGATATCGTATTTCATAAGAACTTCCTACCCTTTCATGCAAACGGCCTCACATTCACCGCATTTAAAGAAAGCGGCGAAGCTTATGCATCAACTTTTTATTCGATTGGTGGCGGGTTTGTTGTGAAAGAAGAGCAAAACAACGAAAACAGCACCGATTTTACTTGTGCATTCCCCTACCCGATTGATACCGCAGTTGAATTATTGCATTATTGCAGCGAGAATCAACTAAAAATATCGGAGGTAGTGTATGCAAATGAGATTTCTATGCGCCCGGAAGCACTGGTGCACAGCGAGTTGCTCCGAATTTGGAATACCATGCTCGAATGTATGTATATTGGCTGCCATACCGACGGAATTTTACCCGGCGGTTTAAATGTAAAGCGACGCGCGTTCGATATGCATCAGAATTTAATGGGCAACGGACAATACAATAACCCACAAGAATGGCTGCAAACCATTCGTAAAACCGAAGTTAAATTTCGCCAAATTTTAAAGTGGGTGTCTTGCTTTGCTTTGGCTGTCAACGAAGTTAATGCGGCCTTAGGTCGTGTGGTTACCGCTCCTACAAATGGCTCGGCGGGCGTGATTCCTGCCGTATTAATGTACTATATGGTTATCGAAAACCACCAAGCAGGCGACGATGAAGTAAAGAAATTCTTGATGGTTGCCGGCGAAGTTGGTAGTATTTTCAAGAAAGGCGCAACGATTTCGGCCGCAATGGGTGGCTGCCAAGCAGAAATTGGTGTATCATCGGCTATGGCCGCAGCTGCATTATGCGAATTAATGGGCGGATCACCCGAGCAAGTACTCATGGCAGCAGAAATTGCTATGGAGCATCATTTGGGATTAACCTGCGATCCGATAGGCGGTTTAGTCCAAATTCCGTGCATCGAGCGAAATACCATGGGCGCAATAAAAGCGATTAACGCCGCAGAACTCGCACTAGAAACCGATGCTAAAAATGCAAAAGTTCCTTTGGATAAGGTCATCAATACCATGTGGCAAACGGCCAAAGACATGAATTCCAAATACAAAGAAACTTCTGAAGGTGGTTTAGCAGTGGCCGTAAACATTGCCGACTGCTAATTCTTATTTCGCAGACTTTCGCGTATCGTACGTATGGGCAATTTTCCATTGACCGTCAACAGCAACGAGGAAAAAGTAATTTCGACCGCTGTGCTGCAACGTATCGTTTACATAAAACTCATAATCCATGTGAACGTCGGCAATTTGGCCGTAGTTGCGGACAATAACATTCGAAATACGCTCTTCTAACTTGATACTTTGAGGAATATTCGAAAACTCATTCAAAAAATCAGTTGCACCTCTCGAAACAACTTTAGGTTCCCCATCAATGTACATCAACGTATCAAAGTTAACGGAATCATTCAACAATAACGGACGCATAATGGCTGGCATTTTCTGATTCAAACCCGAAAAAAACCATTCGACAATTTTCTCCGGACTAGCCGAATCTTGCGCAAACGAAGCCGAACTCGCAAACAAAGCAGTAAACAAAAACAACTTTTTCATAGTAGTAGTACTTTCGGCAAATATATCTTAATAGCGTGAAATTTGATGACTACAGTATCGCGAATTAGCTAACTTTGCGACTTAAATTTTGTGCTATGTCGGTTGCTAAAAAAGACTACAAACGAATTACCACCCGTTCGCTGATTGAAATGAAAAGTCAGGGCGAAAAAATATCCATGCTCACTGCCTACGATTATACCATGGCCAAAATCGTAGATTCAGCGGGGATCGACGTCATTTTGGTAGGCGATTCGGCCAGTAACGTTATGGCAGGTCATGAAACCACGCTACCGATTACACTCGATCAAATGATTTACCACGCCTCGTCGGTAGTACGTGCCATCAATCGCGCCTTAGTAGTTGTAGATTTACCCTTTGGAAGCTACCAATCGGATTCGAAAGAAGCTTTGCGTTCGGCCATTCGCATCATGAAAGAAAGTGGCGGACACGCCGTAAAGCTCGAAGGCGGAAGCGAAATAAAAGATTCAATCAAGAAAATACTTAATGCCGGAATTCCCGTCATGGGACATTTAGGACTTACACCACAATCCATCTATAAATTCGGAACGTACAACGTTCGTGCTAAAGAAAACGCCGAAGCCGAAAAACTCATTGAGGATGCCATCATGCTCGAAAAGTTGGGTTGTTTTGCATTAGTATGCGAGAAAATCCCAGCAGAGCTCGCCAAACGCGTAGCAGAAAGCATTAGCATTCCTGTAATTGGTATTGGTGCCGGAAGCGATGTCGATGGACAAGTATTGGTCATTCACGATATGTTGGGCATGAATAATGAGTTTTCACCTCGTTTTTTGCGTCGCTACCTCAATCTATATGATCAAATGACGGCTGCAATCTCGCAGTACGTCTCGGATGTGAAGTCGGTTGATTTTCCAAACGCCGGAGAACAGTATTAATGAAAACGGCTGCAGACGGTTCGAACTTGCAGGTTTTGTTCGAAGACAATCATTTAGTTGCGGTTAACAAACGTTGTGGCGACTTGGTTCAGGGCGATAAAACCGGCGACGAAACCTTGTTAGATGCCGTAAAAAACTACATTGCTGCTAAATATCAGAAACCTGGAGCTGTGTTTGCGGGCGTGGTGCACCGATTAGACCGACCTACCTCGGGCGTGGTTGTTTTTGCCCGTACTTCGAAGGCTTTAGCTCGGATGAATGCCCTTTTTAGCAGCCGAGAAACGGAGAAAGTTTACCATTGTTTAATCGAAGGAAAGCCACAGCAGGAAGCCGCTACGTTAACGCATTTTTTGGTTCGTAACGAAAAAAACAATACCAGCAAAGCCTTTGAAAAAGAGGTTACTAACAGCAAAAAAGCCGTTTTGCATTACAAATTGCTTCGCGCATTTACCCATTATAGTTTGTTGGAAATACACTTAGAAACGGGCAGGCATCATCAAATTCGGGCGCAGTTGGCGGCTTGCGGCATGGTCATTAAAGGCGATTTAAAATACGGTGCCAAGCGTTCCAACCCAAACGGCGGCATTAGTTTACACGCGCGCGAGCTCACATTTGTGCATCCGGTTGCTAAAACCGAAGTGAAAATTCGCGCACCCTATCCCGCTGGAGATATTTTCGAGGGATAACTACATTAAATTCATGATTTTTTGGGGGTGCCGGCGGTGCAATCATAGCGCTTCGCAAACGGATCACCGAACCGCCGTCGCGCCATTCGCTATATCTTTGCGGCAAACGCCTGGTGGAAATACCATAACGCCGCAAAGGATGCCGCTGCTGTCGCTCACCCGGAAATACGTGTTTAAAATACGTACAATTAGATTTGCGTTATGGGCGATGGTTTATCTTTTTGAAGTTGGTTTAAAGTTGGTGTGTTTTTTAAAATAATTTCTAAGTAGACAGAATTGCGGAGCGCGAGTGCTACTTTCTCACCGCTAAAATCTCAAAACAACCATAATTTGGATTGTCTCTAAAATTTATTATTTCATTATAATTCGACTCTAAAATATTGGCGAGTTGATCCGTTCGGAGGTTTCCCGTTCTGATCCAAATGACTTTCGGCGGAAATCCATAAAGAGAATTAAAGTCGTTGAAATCAGAATCTTGTGTGACAATAGTGTAATCCGACTCTTTTGCAAATTCCCAGATTGTCTTATCGGAACTGTCAATTAGTTTTTCGTTTTTTACACAAGTCGAACCAGAAAAGTTTTCTGATAAAAGATTTAGAATTCGATGCGAAATATTCTGGTTGAAAAGCAATTTCATACAGCAACTTGATAGATTTTGTTTTCTCTATCAGCGGCATAACTTAACGCTGCGTATATATCTTCTTGTGTAAGCTCATCAAAATCTGCCAGGATTTCGGGAATCGTCATGCCAGAAGCGAGCCAGTTAAGAATATCATTTACGCTTATTCTCATCCCACGAATGGTTGGTCGTCCTCCACGCTTACCTGCCTCGATGGTAATTATTTCCTTATAATCTCTCATGACCAATTATATTTTTATAAAAGTACAAAATTGGATTCGATTGTCGACAAATCATGTTTAGCCCCATTCTTGGGTAACATTCCTGGAACTCACACAACAATAAAAGTTGCGAATTGTTTTTTCTGTTGGACGAAGTTTTTTTCGTTAGGACAGAACACCCATGTAACGATATAGACTACTAGTGCTACAAACCGCTACACTTATTACATAACCAACAACTAAAGCGTATTATTTGTACAAACCCATATCTCAAGCCAAAGTTATTGCTGCGATAAAAGGAAAAGTACAAACAAGTCTAAAAACCAATTTTTATCGCTTACAAAGAGGTTTTCTAACCCCTCTAAAATTTGCCAATTACAACTTGAACTAAAAAATAAGCCGCACTAAAATCGCTTGTAAAGAGGTCTTTTCTGTTTAGATTTATGTTTTTTACTTTTTAAAAGAGGTTGTGCAACAGCTACCCGTGTTGTTTGCTGTTTATAGTGCGTTTAATAGTTCTTTTAGTTGTAGCATATTTTTATCCTTTTCAATTGGATTTATCTTATTCATTGAATTAGAGGATAAGCTTTTATTCATCGCCTGAACTTTTTGGAGCATTGGAATTACATATTTCAAAAAATGATTAAAGTTTTGATAAATATCTTGATAAGATGATGCAAGTTTATATCCAGGTTTTCCTGAATGACTAATTATTAAAAGTCCATCATATCGTAAATCTCTAACTAAGAGACGTAGTTTTTCTATTGAATAGTTTGGATAGAATTTTTGTAAATAAGCTAAGATTTCAGAGGTTGGAACTAGTCTCAATGAATCAATTTGATTTTGCAGCTGTAGATATTCCAATAGTCGGAAATGTTCTTGCTTATTGTGATTTTCTTTATCTAAATATTTGTGTACAGAATGGAAATTCATTTCCCGGATAACGCTATCAAATTCTGTGTTAGAAGTGTTTAAATAATAATTCTGTGAAGTTTCATAAGGAAAATAATCAACCGATAGTCGTTGATGAATTCTTTCATAAATTTCTTTTGCTCTCGGAGAAGAATGACTTATGCAGAAAATTTTGCCAAGACATCCCGAAACAAAATCAGCTAACTGAACTAATTTTTCGCCAGTTTTATCATCTGTCAGCTCAAACGCACGATCTGGATTAAATAGGTCTCTGTCTATTCCGTTTGTAACTACGAAATTTTGAAGTTCACTTCGGAAATCTGTTCCAACTGCATCCGCGAAAATAGAAAAGCGGTCAAAGCGGTCATTGTATTTGCGAACAAAAGTTTTTTGAAAGTACTTATAAAAGGTTCTCTTATCATGTAACCCTAAGCTACCTATTCGCGATTTATCGACAACTAATACATCAATATGAAAATCTAAATTATCAATTAGATATTCTAAAATTTGTAACCGCTTATCGAAGTCCTTAACTTTAATATTATTTGATTTAATGTCAGGTCCAAGCCGAAATCTTTGACAAATTTCACTTCTTACTTGCCTAGCTTTTTCGATAAAACTTTCGTCAACAATAACTGAAGTATATATGAAATGTGAGAAAGTACCATTTTTTGATAGATTCAAATGGGAATTTCCAAACTCGTCAATAAAGATAAATGCTTTATTCATTGTTAATTCTTACTAGGATATTGAATAAATAAAAATTACGTTTAATGGATTTTCCCCGTAGTAGCAAGTTAAGGATTAATGTAATAAGAAATTGTGATGTTCAGAGTATTTTCCAAGAAAGATGTACGAGCTATAGCACAAAACCGCTGTTAGCAGTAGGCGTTTAATTTTGCGTTGCTAAATCATAAAAATTATCAACTATTCGGGTTATAATTTCAGTTGTTCGGGTTATTACTTCTTGTGCGTCGACTGGATTTAACTCTTTCCATCTCTTGAATAATGAAGATGCATCAACTCCCCAAAATTCAATTTGGGAATTGAACCATCTTTTCATCGCGTCGCGGTTATCTGCTACACCATTTATATTATCAAGAAAAACACGTTTTGTATATCTGAAAGTGTTGTCCCAAAACGCATCATCTTCTGGAAGACTTGCTAGAAAATCTTTAACAATATTTTCTGGCCTAACAGTTCCGGGTAAAAAAACTACGTTATTTGTTTGTGTCTGACTAAAACTTGATTTAAAATCTCCATCAAGAACAACTACGCTTCTGAAAAACTCTTCAAAACCTTTATCAATAAGAGTTTTGTACGTTCCGCAACTTATACTTAAATTTTTATATGAATTCTCACAGCCGAAGTCAACTCCTTCTACTATGCCCTTAAAGAAACAACATGCTTCATAATCTTCGAAATAGAAGTTTATTTTTTTAGGTTTAATTTCCCTTAAAGCTTCATGATTTAAGTCAGCTAACAAAATCGTTAACTCACGAAAACCTTGTGTCGCAGTTACTGAACCCAAAGAATTTGTTAGACTAACAAAATTTGTATGATGCTTGAATTGAGAACCAGTTCGTGAAGACAAGAAATTTAATAAATCTGACGAGTGCGTTGTAAAAACAATTTGAACATCTAATTCTCGACCAATTCTGAGCATCACTTTTAATAAGTTTTTTTGAGCTGCGGGATAAAGTGTAGCATCAAGTTCATCAATTAATAAAAGGCCGTCCTCATAATTTGGGTCATTCTGTTTTAGTTGCTTGAAAGAAAGTAAGGCTAATATTATTTGTCCAATATTATCTTGTCCAGCAGAAATTCCATGTGCGTCAAAATTACTTGTAGTTGGGGAAAATGAGTTTTTGTTATTTGAGATTGTATGTACTGGACTGATAATTTCATTTGCAGAAAATATCTCGTTATATAGCTCATTATATTCTGTAGCTAATTCTGGAGTTAACGTTTGCATACCTAACCTAATGTTTCTTTCATTTTCTTGAGCTAATGGTATAAGTCTTTTTAAGCTTAAGAAAATAACAGGTTTAAGTATTTTACCTCCATGCCTTTTTCTTCCTCCAACATCAATTCTATGTCTGATTCTTCCATTTTCGTTTGTTTCTCTAAATTGCGCTTCCTTTTCTGAATTGTCGGTAAATGTAATTTTATAGTGATAAGAATTCCCAGTATCATGTTGACTTGAAAAACGAAATACAGATGAATATTTTGTTTCAAACCTACCGTTAAATAAATTATGAGACGTATTGCCAAATTTAAAAATATGCCCGATTAAACCTAAGATTGAGGTTTTTCCAGTACCATTTCCACCTGCAATAACTGTTAATGTACTTCCAAAATCAAAGTTGAGATTACTTAAGTGTCTAAAAGTGGTAATTGAAACTTTTGATATTTTCATAATTTGTTTTTTAAGATTAAAGTATTCAACGCTTACTGCTAACTCCCAAATATACGAAAGTTCTCCATCCTTAACTTTGCTTTTTTTTCACGTAAGATAACGTAAATACTAGCTTGAACAAATTTCGGAGGTAGTTGCAATCGTCAATTATAGTTTTGTTTCTTGGAAAAGTTTAAACTTGTATTTCTCTGTTCAATATGTACATCCTAAAAATTTAGTTTACCGAAATTGTTAACAAACTTTATTACATTCAATGATAAACCCGTTCTCTTTGTAAAATTTCAAAAAATGCAACTCGATACAAGCAACATTCTTAATTGTATGTCGCTTACGAAAATATCAAATTCCCCACTCCATCACCTACCTACTTATAGGTATTTTTCCACCAAACGTTAGTAACGTATGCCCTAGCCCGGATGGGAGCGGCAGCCCGTAAGAAAAATACGGCAACGTGAAGCGGTACGTGTGGGCGACCCAAGAAGCCCAACACCTGCCGACTGAACGTGCCGTATTTTTTGCGGACTATAGCGGACAGCCGGAGATAGCTAAAAAATAGAACGAAGCAAAAGAAGCTTACAGCTAACAGCTAAAATGGAGCACCATGTTTCACAAAGTTTTTCACGATGTACACAATGTTTTTCCTTCGACGAGCTCATGTACCCAGCTTTTTAAGCGCACGGAAAACACTGAACCTCAAAGAATTTTTGCGCAATAC
>NZ_JBMLTK010000062.1:0-20721 GCF_049240005.1 Flavobacterium sp.
AAGAGGTTAAAAATATCGCTCCAATAAATGAAGCTATCATTGATAAATTTTTCATATTTATTTTTTTTAGGTTATTTAATTGTTTCTACTGTTTTACCACAAGTCAGCATCTGTGACCCATAGTAAGGATTTTTTACTGCGTTCTCTTTGCTCAACCAATTGGCATCCTGCATAGGGCAGTATTGGTAATATACTGGTTCTGTAGGTTTTGAAACTTTTATCAATTCATAAGTGTTCTTAGATAATGATTTAAAAGAATCTCTTTGCTTTTTGATGTCTTGGGTTTCTGAAATACTTTTAGCATCAGCTTTCAAATCTTTCAATACTTTCATCCAAACCATGTGAACGTCCATATTCAAAGTTTCCATTTTTACGGTTTCAATTGATGTTAGTAATTCATTTGCTTTAGCTGCTGTTGTTTTAGAATCTGTTTTTACTAAGGCATCTTTCAATAAGAAATAGTTATCAAATATTGATTGCAATTGATTTTTTTGCTTCGCCAGTTCGCTATTGCTCGGGTCTTGACTATCATTCATTGCAGTATGGTCATTCATTACCATTTTATTCGCTCCCGAAACTGCATCTACTGCTACTGGAACTTTTGCTTCTCGGTCATACTGACAACAGCCAGGGAGATTTGAATAGGCTTTATCAGGAGCAAGGAATTTTTCGCTATCATAACCAACAAGAGCAATACGTTTTAGTATTTCATCTTGATTGGTTTTATTTTGATCATAAGTCAGGGTAGCCATTTTGGTATCTTCATTCCAATCGACCTGGGCAATATTTTTTAGATTCCCTGCTCTTTCTATTTTGGTTTTGCACATACCACAGTTTCCAAATATTTTAACTGTTTCGGTTTTTGCATTTTTTATTTGTGCGTTGATAGCAGTAGATAGCAACATTACAGCTGCTACCATTATTTTTATAAATGAATTTTTCATTTTAAATAAGGTATTAGTAATCAAAGTAATTTACCTTGATTGATTGATAAAATAAATTTGAGATAATTACAGTTATAAAAAAAATGATACTGCAACACGAAAATTGTGTAGTAAAATGTTTCTAAAACTGTTGTGAATTGGATAGCAAAACGCTACAAATTTGACACACTTATGGCTGTCAAAAATGGATTTAGCTTATTTTAGGAATGAGCCAAATAGAATAAAAACCATCTGAGATTGATGGTATTGTGTATGAAAATTTAACTTTCTCGATTGAAGAATAGTTAAACATGTAATTTTTAAAAATAATTTCAGATAAAAAACTTACCGAAGAAGTAGGACAGGTTGACGAACATCCACATTTAGAATGACCGCAATTACCTTTGCAACCTTTGTTGTCTTTCTCTTTAGAATTATCACTACTGCAACAACTCTTTTTTTCTGATTTAGAAGAGGAAATTTCTTTTTTGCAAGAACTCTTGTCTGAACCTTTACCACAAGCCAAAGAAATATTTGGCGTAAGGATTAAGCCAATTAACAAAAGAAATATGAAACGAAATTTTCTCACTAAAATTTAAATTACATACAAAAGTACTCAATTTTAATAAGATATATTGAAATTGAAGATAGATTTAACAATCCGTTATTACTATAGACAAAATAGGGGGATGAAACGTATTGGTTTCTCTCGTATTTATTTTTTCCAGTTTAAATTTTTATTGAAATAAGACAATATATTTTGAACTATTAGGAAACTTTCATTTGTTGTACTTATGTTGTACCAATTACATTTATTTTATTTAATTATCAATAAAATTAATACTTAACAGGTTTAGTTATTCTAAACCGCTGTTACCTGCTGTGTTGTTGTTTGTTAGTCAATATCATTAAATATTAGTTCATCTTCTTCCAATATGTCGTCTGTTGGCGGTTGAAAATGTATGTCAATGCCCCAATTATCAATAATCCAACCCGTTAATTCTTCTCGTCTTTTATTTAGGCTTACAGGTGTCCAATCGTCAAATTCTGCAATTTTTCTTTCTTGTCTTATATCAGAGTTAGAGTACGAGAAACCTGAACCTGCAATTCCCTTTTTTCTCCCAAATTCAAAGTTGCTGTATCGTGAATTGTCTTTGGTCAGAACTAAATTTGAAATGTCGTGTATAAATTTCTTTCGTTCTTCGTCTGTCCATTTAGAAAGCCAATTTGAATTTGCGTCTGGATTTTGCGGTAAAATATGCTCGATTGTAGAGTCGGTTAAATCTTCCCAATTCAACTTTGGTTTGTTTTTGCCTTTCAGTAAAAAATGTTCATACTCAAAAAGTGTATATTTCAACAATCGTCTGTGATGATACCACTCGAAAAAATCTTCTTTCAATGATTTTCTAAAACTATTTTCAGGTGAATACCAATTTATAGTTCCGTATATCCATTCTGTAACAGAATACATTGAATGTTTTGATGAAAATATATCATCTGCCCAACGGTAGAATTTTGACAAACCTGCATTACTTCGTTTCCCTTGCCAAAGAAATACTCGGTAAGAAAAAATTTCAAGCGATTTTAAAAGTCCAATGTATTCGTCATTTAAAGCTTCATTATTTTCACGTTTAATTCTTGAAGCAACCATTAATGGAAGATAATTGGCAATGTTTCCTGCATTTCGGATTTTAGTTAATAGATGTAATTCGGTTTCATTAAAAGAACTATGATTAGATTTAATAATTGCCGAGTAATGTTTAGAAATTAGCGCAAGACCATCGACAAATTGTAAAAGAAAACTTTTTACTTCCTCTTTACTCTTGATTGAAAAGTTTCTCAATGGTATTACATCATCAGATTTAAAACCGCTATAACCGTTCCAATTTTTTGGAGTATAGTTTACAAATAAAGTCCAAGCAATACGTAAACACTGACTTTCGCTACCGTTGCATTTTGCTATATTTACATAAACTTCTTTCCAAGTTTTGTTAATAATTTTTGTAAAATCTTCTTTCTCCGAAACATCTTGAATATTTCTGTAAACCCAATACATCAAATAGTTTTTGAGCAGTTCCATAGATGACAAATCTTTTCCTCTTGAATTCATTAACTCAAAAGTCATCCCTATTTCACTTTCTACTTCAATTGGATAAAAGGAAAAATTTAATTTGCGGATAATAGCATCAAACAAATCTCTCAAATATTCTTCGCCTTTTTCTGCTCTTATTTCTAATTGTTCTTCGATATGCTTTTTCAAAAAGCAATATGCTTCGTAAATTCTTTTTTGATGAACCGAGTTTGGTTCAATATTGCTAACGCCTTTAGAAACTAAGTCTGAATAAAAATCAGCTGTATCATTATTTAACCTTAGCTTACTTTTGCTTCCCGAATGTAGATAAATTGGAATTTCCGCTGTAAAGTCTTCTTCGCTAATTTTAATTAGTTCTTTTAGGATAATTGACAAATAAATACTACAAGTTGTAAGACGTTGCTGTCCGTCAACGATGTCAACTATTTCAAGTTTTTTTGTGCCATAATTCTCTGTCGGTTTGTCAAATGGTTGATAAATAACAATTGTTCCTGTGTAATGGCTAATTATTTTATCATCAATCAATGCGTCAATATCTTGTACAAAATCTTTCCATTGTTTGGTTTCCCAAGCATATCCTCTTTGATAATCTGGAATTTGAAAAATTTTTCCTTCTAAAATATTCGATAAAGTCTTTTTCTCCATATAAATAATGTGCTTGAAAATACCAAAGGTGGCGTAGCCACCTTTGGTATTTTATCTATAAAGTTCGTATAAGTGAGCCATTTTCTTTTCTTAATTCCGTTTTTCCCTTTACAGTTGTTACAGCAATGTCAGAACCGTGCCATCTTGCATTGGTAGCATCTGCGTTGCCAATAGTGCGAACTAATGAACCATTATCTTTTCGGATTTCAACTTTTCCTTTTACAGTTGTAATTACTATTAAAGTTTGAGAAGAGTTAAAGTCTGCTGAAGTAGCATCACCGTTACCAATTGTTCGCACTAGAGAACCATTGTCTTTACGAATTTCTATTCTTCCATTTTTAATTTGCAGAATATTCATTCTTATAAGTTTTGATAGTTGTGCTTACTCTGTTCGGTTTTCAGCTTTCCCGTTAGTTCCGCAAATGTCAGTTGTCAGTCGGTCAAAATATGTCGTTCTAATTTTATTTTTTGCACGGACGTTCTTTAACATAGCAGGTAACTCGACAATTGGCGAAGTCCTCTTAAATAGTTGAATTAAAAAAAATTCCCTTTTGTGATTTGCTAATTTACTTCATTCCCAACTCCCAAAACTACCTACTTATAGGTATTTTTCCACCAAACGTTAGTAACGTATTACCTAGCCCAGATGGTAGCGGCAGCCCGTAAGAAAAATGCGGTATTGTGAAACGGTGGGTAAGGGCGACCCCAGAAGCCCGATGCCTACCGATTGAACAAACCGTATTTTTTGCGGACTATAGCGAACAGCCGGAATAGCTTCTGAAAATTACAAGACTGTTGCTGATTGATAAACTTCTTGAGATTCTATCTACGTTGTGCAGTGGTTTTTGCATCGTTTTTATACGGCATGTAAAAGTAGTTATTGATTTATAGCAAAGTAAAGCTCGGGTGAGGTACTAGCGAACGTTGCTTTTTATATACATTTCCGGACTTAAAACCGCTAGTTTGCTGTTTTGGTAATCTTTTATGTTTCTCGTTAGAATGATGTTGATTGAATTGCTATTTTCAGCGGTATAATTTTGAATAGCGTCTTCGAAGTCTTTAAATTTAGAATTAAGTGCTTCGATAAGTACCTCCTTATTAACTTGCGCGATATCGATGATGCGCAAAAGTTGCTTGAGTTTTTCGATGACCAGTTCGTGTTTGGCAATCTTCGATAGCAAATAGTAAACATTGCTGATAATCACAGGAGTTGTGTAACCTTTAATTTGCTTGTTCTCACACAGGGTAAAAATGGCAGTTGCGTGTTCGGCAAAAGGCGCTCTGTCGAAAAAGAAGTCGAGAATTACGTCGGAATCAATTAGTACGTTATCCATTTACAGGTGTTTCTTTTCGATGGCTTTGATAAGTTCTTCTTTGTAGTCGAAATCCTTCGGTAGTTTGAAAGATCCGCGCAGTGATTTTACAATCGGACTCGCTTTAACAGTTTCTTTCTTAACGTCTTCGTTCGTTAGTGCTTTAAGATAATTCTCAATGATATTAGACAGGCTATCGTTTTTTTGCTTCGCGTAGTCTTTTGCTTTTTGGATGACTTCTTTTTCAAGCACGAGCGTCAATTTTGTGTTCATAACCTACTTTTTTCAAAGATATAAAAACGGGTGAAAATGCACGTGTAAATTAACGTACTTTTACACGTGTAACGAATACGCTAGCGATTATCGATTTTTGTTATTCGGGTTAGTGAAACCAATTACGTAGTATTTAAATTACTTGCTTTTTGATTTGTTAATTTACTCGCTTAATTTAATTCAAGTACGGGGATATCAACCGTTTTTATCATCATTTGAATAGTTTTGGTTAGTTGGTTTAAATCTTGATTTTTTGGATCAAATCCCCAAAATGAGTACTTAATTGAGTTACTATCAAATATATTGCCTAGAGTTAAAGAACTAGATGATCCGTCTAATCCGTTTTCAAAAGATTCGATTAATTCTGCACTTGTTATTTTTTTAAATTCGGTTATTAATTCATCCAGTTGAGCCTGTGAAATCGGTATTGCTTTTTCAATGAGTTTTCCCTTTTTGTAAAATTTTTCCGTTGCTTCTAAATTAAGAGGGTTTTGAAACGAACGACCGATGTAAATTTCGATTTCGGAATATACCCTAATTGAGACCGAATATTCAAATTTGATGTAATTGACCTTTTCTTCCTGGGCATAAGCTGAACTTGACAGTGCTAAAAGTGCTGTAAACGTAGCGAAGATTGTTTTTCTCATTTTTACAAATTTGAAGAGTTCCATAAAAGAATACTATTCGGCGTAGTGGTTACTGAAGTTTAATCAAACACTACGGTGACGTAGTTTTCGGTAATCACTTTCTTTCCGAGTACTTCTCCGGGTTTGCACTTTTGGTATTTTTTCAATTCGGCAATGGCAATTTCGAATAATTTTTCTCTTTCAGAATTAAGGTTGTCCGTGTTTTCCAGAATAAGTTGGTGTCCGCTTTGTTTCCCAGATTTATCTATGTACACGTTTAGGTACAGATTTATCGATTTCCACTGCTTATTTTTTTTGATCTTTAGTTCTTTGGTAGATAGATAAATTACACGATTAGAATCTAGCCCGTAGATTTCGGGTTCAATATCACATTCGTAACCATTTACGGTGTCATTATTTGCGATGATCAGTTCATCGGCTTCTCTGATCAGGTTCTTTTTAAAATCTTTGCCAAATTTCTTTTCGATTGCCTCATCCATGACAGCTCCGTAACAACCTGCTCGTTCGTACTTGCTCTCGAAACCGTCGGTAATTTCGTCGTAACCAAAAGTCAGATTATACCTTTTACATAGTTGTTTAAGCCTTTTCGACTGCCGGGTGTTGAACTTACCGTGTCCCCTTTGCAGTGTAAAAACAATTCTCCCACTGTCTATTTGGGCTTTTGCAAATTTCATGTCACGCAGGCAAAGCGAATCTCTAGGATCAACATGATGAATGTAAGATCTGATATTCTCAGGCGGTATAGCATCGACTAATTCAGATTCGTTTTTGTCTGTTGTTTTGTTCTCTTGTGTGTGCTTACACGAGAAAAGTAGCAGTGCGAAAATTATTAAGGCATGCTTCATGATGATTTCGGAATTTAGTCAGATGACTTTTGTCTGCGTTGCGCGTTTTTTTGGGAAATCATAATAATTTGATCGGTTAAAGTTAACCAGAATACAAGGGTACTTACGTGCATAAACTCTCGAGGGAACCATTTTAAAATTACACCTAAAGCTCCTAATAAGAAAGTAATTACCCACAGCAACTTAAGTACATCTAAGCGTTGTTTTTCTTGTTTTTTGAAGAAGCGAACAGTGTACGTTAGTAGTATGCCTAAAACCGAGACAAGTACTAACAAATTAGCGGCAGGCCAGTGCATGAATTTGAAAACTACACCAATAACGGCGATACAAAACCAAAATATAATGACTAGAAAGTACGCAGTTTTGAAAATGGTTCCATTATAAAGTAACATAATCAATCCAATGAGATTTGCAAACTTAATCCCGCGTCGATATAAATATCCGCTGATTGTTCAGTTAATCCCAATACTTTCAAAATAAAACCAACTAACGCAAAAACAAGTGATATACCGATTAAAACTAAGAATATGCTGTTTTTCATAGCAAAAACGTTTTACATCATTTAAATTAAAAAACAATCATAGGAGATATAAAGTTCGCAGTATATTGCTAACAATCCATGGACTTGTTTTTACAAAAGTAGCAAAACTCCAAATAGTTTAGCCTAGCGCTTTTCAAATAGTTTTCTTACTCGTATCAACGCATTCCCTAGCCCGGATGGTAGCGGCAGCCCGTAATAAAAATACGGTATTGTGAAACGATGGGTGTGGGCGACACCAGAAGCCCAACACCTGCCGATTGAACAAACCGTATTTTTTGCGGACTATAGCGAACAGCTGGAATAGCTACTAGTAGTCATTAAACCTGAGTTCGATTAAAAATCTTTGTCAGATCGCTTGAAATCAACAAAATGTGAAGTCAAAAAGCAAAGAAAAATCACAATTTGCATGCTAAACAGATAAACGGCTGCTTACTTCGTTAGATTTTTTTGCGATACTACAGTATCCCAAAACAAATCCGCCTGTTATACCAATTGGATCTATAAAACAGCCTAATAAAAAAACGTTTTTAAGCCATAACTGCTTTAAAAAAATCTTCCGTAGCGCCGCTATGCAACACTTTTTCGCATTGTTCTGCCTCAAAAACAACCTTTTTTCTTTAGCCTATTTTACAGTCCCAATTGGTATTAATCAACCATTTATCTATTTTCTGACTGCAATTTTTAAATCGAACTCAGGTTTTAAAAAAGCAGCTCTTTATTTGGCTGCTTTCTTGTTCTTACGAACGGTAGATTTTGTCGTATAAATCGCGGTAGAGTTCTAGCACCGCTTTTCTTTTGAGTTTCATCGTGGGCGTTAAGTGTCCGCCGTCGATGCTCCAAACTTCTGGCGTGAGCTCAAAACGCTTGATTTTCTCCCAATTGCCAAAACGCTCGTTAATACTTTCAATTTCTTGGTCGATTCGGGCGATAACTTTCTCGTTTTTAATCAGTTCTTTATTGTCGTCGGAGAGTTCAATCTGGTGCATTTTTGCCCATTCGCGGACGAAAACAAAATTGGGTTGTACAAAAGCCGCGGGCATTTTCTCGCCGTCGCCAATTACCATAATGTTTTCGATGAAGCGCGACTGTTTCATGGCGTTTTCCAACAACTGCGGCGCAATATATTTTCCGCCACTGGTTTTAAACATCTCCTTCTTACGATCGGTTATTTTCAGGAAGCCATCGGCATCAATCATTCCGATATCGCCCGTGTGGAAATAGCCGTCTTTCAAAACCTCTGCCGTCTTTTCCGGATCTTTATAGTAGCCGAGCATGATGTTCGGACCCTTGCACAAAATTTCGCCATCTTCGGCAATTTTCACCTCCACGTTATCAATCACGCGACCGACCGTTCCAATTCTAAAACCGCCGTTACGTTGGTCGTTTACCGCAATTACTGGCGAAGTTTCCGATAAGCCGTAACCTTCCATAACAGGGATTTGCGCGGCAGCAAAAACTCGTGCCAAACGCGGTTGCAAGGCAGCACTTCCCGAGACAATCAGCTCTAAATTGCCGCCTAAACCAGCTTTCCACTTACTGAAAATTAGTTTGCGGGCAATGCTTAACTGAAACTCGTACCAAGCCCCGTTTTTTCCGTAGGGTTCGTAACGCAAACCTAAATCGATTGCCCAGAAGAAAAGTTTTTTCTTAAGGCCACTCAGCTCCGAACCTTTGGCGTAAATGGAGTCGTACACTTTTTCGATCAGGCGCGGTACTGCCGTCATTACCGTAGGTTGTACTTCTTTTAAATTGGCGCTGAGTTGCTCGATTGATTCTGCAAAATAAATACTCACGCTGTAATATTGGTAGATATACACCACCATACGCTCGTAAATGTGGCAAATGGGCAAAAACGAGAGTGCGCGCGATTTACCGGCAGCGAACGGAATACGTTTTTCAGAATCGAGTACGTTCGAGGCAATGTTTCGGTGCGAAAGCATCACACCTTTTGGTTTTCCGGTTGTTCCTGAAGTGTAAATGATCGTAGCCAGATCGTCGGTTTTTACCGAGTTTTTACGGATTTCCACTTCCGCTTGTAGCTCGGTGCTGGCGCCTAAAGCCAAGAACTGCTCCCAGGTGTGGCAGCCCGAAATAGTATCGAAGCTATAAATTTCTTTTAGATTCGGGATTTGCGAGCGCACTTTCATCAGTTTGTCGTATACGACTTGATCCGACACGAAACAGTGCGTCGCTTCGCTGTGGTTGAGAATGTATTCGTAATCTTCCTCGCCAATAGTTGGATATACCGGAACGTTTTGCGCTGCAATTTGCAAGACACCTATATCTAAAATATGCCACTCGGTTCGATTCGTGGAACTTATCACAGCTATTTTATCGTTGGGCTTTACACCTAAAGCGAGTAGGGCACGTGACGCCTGATTGGCTAAATCGACGTATTCCTGAGTACTGGTTTTTATCCACTTACCGTCTTTTTTAGACACTAGTGCGTCTGAAATAGGTAATTTTTCGAGTTGGTGGTAGGGGAAATCAAATAAACGTGTAATCGACGTCATGTTTTGTGCTTTATGCGGCAAATTAACTATTAAAATACTTTTTCGCAATATTGCTAAAAAAATATAGGCTTAAATTTCAATTGAATTAGTTTTGCAGCAGATTTTTTAACAATGTGGAAAAATAAAAATTGGAGTCGTTTTCGAGGCGATGAATACGCAGTTTTGTTTTATCGAATCGGTTTGGCTTTTGTGATGTATCAACTGTGTAGGTTGCTCTTTTATGTGTATAATGCTGATTTGATTGAAGTTAGTGGTATTTCCGAGTATTTCCATCTGGCATATCACGGTTTAGCTTTCGATACCACAGCAATTTTATACTTAAACGGATTATTTATTGTGTTGGCTATTTTGCCGTTGCCGCAAACAAGAAATTTAACATATCAAAAAGCGCTAAAAGTCCTCTATTTTGTCACAAACGGAGTGGGTTTGGCCTTAAATTGCGTTGATCTGATCTATTATCGCTTCAATTTCGGACGTTCAACAAGCGCCATAACCGATTCCATTGCGCATGAATCCAATAAATTATTGCTTTTTGCCAATTTCGCTTTGAACTATTGGCACGTTTTTTTATTATTTATCGTGCTTTTGCTGGCTTGGATCAAAGCTTACAGTTTATTTCGTCCGCTGTTCGATAAGCTGCGTTTTACCCTTGCGTACTTCGTTTTTTCTCTATTGGCAATGCTTGTAATCATTACCTTAGCCATAGGAGGTATTCGCGGCGATTTCAAAAAAAGTACCCGACCCATAAATTTGGTCGATGCCAATCGATATGTTCGAGTTTCTTCGCAGGCCGATATTGTGCTAAACACGCCTTTTGCTGTTTTTAGAACTTTATTTAGCAATAATTTTAAAAAGGTAAACTTTGTTTCGAAAAGTGAAATCGATTCGTTAGTAAAGCCTTACAAGCAGTACAAAAACAATCCCAAAACGCGTCCGAACATCGTGATCCTAATTTTAGAAAGTAACGGAAAAGAGTATTTTGGTTCTTTCAACAAAGAAATGGGCATCAAAAATCACGTAAGTTACACGCCCTTTGTGGATTCACTCGCGCAGCACAGTCGCATTTACACGAATGCGTACGCTAACGGTTATAAGAGTATTCACGCCATGTCGTCGGTTTTGGCGGGAATTCCGTCGTTTAAAGATGCGTTTACATCTTCGCCTTATCCGAAGCAGCCCACCGAGTCGCTAGTCTCGGTTTTGGAATCGCTCGGTTACAACACGTCGTTTTTTCACGGCGCTCCAAACGGCTCCATGGGATTTCTGGGCTACGGAAATATTTTGGGTTTTGATGCCTATTACGGTAAGAACGAATACAATAACGACGCCGATTTCGATGGTGTTTGGGGAATTTGGGACGAACCGTTTTTCCAGTATTTCAATAAAACCATAAGCCAATTTAAACAGCCGTTTTTTACGACTTTGTTTTCGGTTTCCTCGCACGAACCGTATAAAGTTCCGGAAAAATACGAAGGGAAATTTCCGAAAGGCAACGTTAACATGCATCAATGTATGGGATACACCGATTATGCCTTGAAGCAATTCTTCGCGCAAGCCAAAAAGCAAGCGTGGTTTGAGAACACCATTTTTGTTTTGGTTGGCGATCACGGCAACACCATTTTTTACGACGAATACAAAAAGGAAGCCAACAAAAATGCAGTAGCGCTACTGTTTTACGCGCCAAAGTACAATTTGAAAGGTGCCGACAATCGGTGGGCGCAGCAAATTGATATTTATCCAACACTACTCGATTTAATTGGATACGACAAGCCGTTTCGCAGCTGGGGACGCAGTTTGTTGAGCGAAAATGAGATTTCGCCTTTCGTTATTCGTTACAGCAGCAACAACTACATGCTGTTTGCCGACGGCTACATTTGTGTTTTCAACGGACGAAAAGCGGTAGGTTTTTATAAAGATATCGACCGTGGTTTAACCCAAAACCTGATTGCCCAGCGAAACGCTACCATGAACCAGCTCGAGCTCCGTTGCAAAGCCTTGATTCAAGATTACATGCAGCGCATTATGGATCGAAAATTGGGAGGAATTGGGCAAAACTCTATGAATTAACGCCGATTTAAAGTCAGTTTTTACCTGAGTTTTTTGATTTTTTGGGTGTGCCGGCGCTAACTTCCTTTAACTTTCAATTCGTAACTGCTCCGCAAAACAATCGTTGAGCGTTTCAAAGTAGCGCCGTCGCGTGCTCCACTGTATCTTTTAGGCGAAACGGTACTGGAAATTCCGTAACGCCTAAAAGGATGTCGTTGCGCCCGCTCACACGAAAATCGTTGACCGAACATCAGTTACTCAAATACGTATCATAATTCTCCGGCGTGACCACCACCAACTCATGATTCGGATACGACGAGGTGAAATTTTTCGGAAAACGCACCTTTTTATTCGAATTCCATTTGATTTCAAAAGCCGTAATTAGCCCGTCGGCTTCCTCGATATAGTCGATTTCTTGTTGTTCTTTTGTGCGCCAGAAATACGGTGAAACAAAATTGTTTTGGTAAGCATTGTATTTCTTGCGCTCGGCGATAAAGTAGTTTTCAAACAAGGCTCCAATGTCGGCGCGGTTTACGGCCAACTGGAAATTGTTAATCACCGCATTTCGAATGCCGTTGTCGTAGAAGTAAATCTTTTTCGAAAGTTTTAATTCATTTCGGGCATTTCGCGCAAACGATTGTAATCTAAAAACGATAAACGTCTTTTCGAGTAAACTAATATACGTTTCAACCGTTTTACTGTCTAAACCAACGAGCTTGCCTAATTCGTTATACGAAACTTCCGATCCAATTTGTAAGGCTAATGCTTGTAAAAGCTTAACCAATTTCTCGGGCTTCTTTAACGAATCAATCATTAAGACGTCTTTAAATAAATAGCTGTCGGCCAGTTGTTTTAAAATTAAACGCTGGTCGTCGGCATAACTAACAACTTCGGGATATGAGCCGTAAATCAATCGGTTATGAAGCAGGCGCTTTTCTTCCAAAATTCCGTGATGATTCTTAAGTTCTTGAAACGATAGCGGAAACAGTTGGCATTCAATCTTGCGTCCGGTTAACGATTCGTAGGTTTTGTTTTGCAAGTCAAAAGCCGAAGATCCCGTGGCTACGAGTTTAACATCCGGATAGTTCTCGTGAATCAACTTTAAAGCAATACCAATATTCGGAATTCGTTGGGCTTCGTCAATGACAACAAATTTCGAAGCACCCAATATACTTTTGATTTGCGTTGAAGTAGGCTTTTCAAAAATCTGTTGAATGTCGTATTCGTCGGCATTTAGCCACAGCGCACTCTCGTAATTGCTACTTAATTCCTTAAGCAAAGTCGTTTTTCCGGTTTGTCGAGCGCCAAGTAAAATCAATACTTTTCCTTTGTTGAGGAATTTTGAAATCACCGCAGTTAATTCTCTGGCAATCATAACTTAAAGTAAAGTTCTCTGCAGCCAAAAGTAGTGCTTTTTCGGATTCTATTCCAAAAAAGTAATACTTTTTTTGGATTCTATTCCAAAAAAGTTGCTTTTTTTTAGGATGCTATTCCGAAAAAGTTGTGTTTTTTGGGTGTGCCGGCGCTAACGTACGTTTACTAACAAATTGTAACTGCTTCGCCAAACTAGCGTTGAACGTATCCATGCAGCGCCGTCGCGTGCTCCACTGTATCTTTTAGGCGAAACGGTACTGGAAATTCCGTAACGCCTAAAAGGATGTCGTTGCGCCCGCTCACACGGAAATCGACTTCACAAAAAAACCTACTTCTCGGATTCAACACCAAAAAAGTCGTTTGCGAGTTTCTAGAGCAAAAAAAGGGAATGCAATAGCGCGAAATTTTCAAGCACTATTCATCTAACGAAACCTCAATCAAACAGTTCGGCCAGCGAAAATGTGTTCACTAGTTTGTTTTTGTTACTAAAACTAAAATTCTCGCCGCCGTAAACAATGTTTAGCGGACTCGTTCCCTTCGAGTAGCTTTTGAACAAATTCAAGTTCCTGAACCAATTTTCTTGAAAAGTTTGACCCGATTTAATTTCGATCGGAAAAAGGTTGAGGCCTTTTTCAATTAATAAATCAATCTCAACACCCGCTTGCGAGCGCCAATAGAACAATTTGTAGGGCTTCAACCGATAACTATTAAACTTTACACATTGGCTGACTATAAAATTTTCAAAAATCGCGCCTTTTAACGGATGATTTTCAAGCTGATTTACAGTGGTGATGTCAAGCAAACTGCAAATGATGCCCGTATCAACCAAATAAAGTTTCGGTTTTTTAGTAATGCGTTTACCGAAATTAGCATAATACGGTGGCAATAAATAAATAACTCCAGCAACCTCTAAATAACTTACCCAACTTTTCAGTGTTTTCGAATCAATGTCTAGTTCGTTTGCCCATTTCAAAGCGTTGAATTCTTGGCCAACTCGTGACGCAATGAGCCTTATAAAATTTTGAAATAAGTTAATGTCTCTAATGTTTACCAACTGCCTGATATCTTTTTCAACCACACTTTGAATGTAACTTTGGTAAAATAAAACAGGATCAACAGAGGTATCTTTCCAAACTTCTGCAAATCCACCATTAAAAATGTGTTCCCAAACCGTAAAGTTTTTAAAGTTTGGAATTTCGTCATAGCTTAGCGGGTACATGTTAATGTAGCCAATTCGACCCGCCAAACTTTGAGTAATTTTTTCGTTGAGTAAAAAGTTGCTACTTCCAGAAATCACGTATTTACCTTTTTCTGAAGTATTGTCTAAAATTTCTTGTAAATAATTAAATAATTCAGGTAAACGTTGCAACTCGTCATAAATTACTCCCTTGTTATCTTTGGTCAAAAACGCCGTAGGATCACTTTTAGCCAATTGATACAACCCAATATTTTCGAAATTATAGTACTGATAGCCTGAAAAGAAAGATCTGCAAAGCGTCGTTTTCCCACTTTGTCTAACACCCATTACCGCAACTGCCCGAAACATTTGAGCTGTTTTTTTAAGCTTTCCCTCTATTTTTCGTTCGAATTCCATAACGCAAAAGTATGTATTTTCGGAATTGAATTCCGAAAATACATACTATTTTTAGATTTTAACTTGTGTAAATTCGGAATTGATTTCTTAATCTACACAAAATAGTGACTGTGTAAATCCAAATTACGGCATGTTTTGGTGAGAAATATATCAACTTCTAAAAGCTAAACTCCGTTACTAGATTTACAGAGAAGTCGCGTTTTTACCTACTTTCAATCCATTCCCGAGCGTTCACGAATGCCTGCAACCACGGCGTCGCTTCTTTTGGATTATTTGGATAATGCGCCCAGTTCCAACCAAAAATCGAACGTTCAATATGCGGCATCATCACCAAATGTCGGCCGTCTTTGCTCGCTAACATCGCCGTATTAAAATCGGAACCATTCGGATTTGCGGGATACTCCGCATAAGCGTATTTCGACACAATGTGGTACTGCGCCTCGTCGCCCGGAAGTTCAAACCTACCTTCGCCGTGCGAAACCCAAACGCCCAGCGTACTTCCCGCTAAGTTACCCAACATCACGCTGTTGTTTGGCAATATTTCGACGGATGTAAATATACTTTCGTGTTTGCGCGATACGTTGTGCTTCATCTTTCCGTGAACCGGAAGTTCCGGATGTATGACTTCCAATTCCATTAAAAGCTGACACCCGTTGCAAATGCCCACCGAAAGCGTGTCTGGTCGTGCATAAAAATCAGACAAGGCTTTTTGCGCCTTTTCGTTGTATTTAAACGAGCCAGCCCAACCTTTTGCGCTTCCTAAAACATCTGAGTTTGAGAAGCCGCCTACAGCTCCAATGAACTGAATGTCCGATAAATCAATTCGACCCATGATTAAATCAGTCATGTGAATGTCGATTACATCGAAACCGGCCAAGTACATTGCATGTGCCATTTCGCGTTCCGAATTCGAACCTTGCTCACGAATCACAGCCGCTTTTGGTCGGTTGCTTACCTGCACATCGGATACTTGCGTGTATGAATTTGGAAAACGGTATTTCAACGCTTGTTTATCGAATTGTTCCGCACGAACTTCGGCCATACCGTTGGCGGTTTGCAAACGATCAAACAAGTACGAAGTGTTGTTCCATAACTTGCGATACGATTTTACATCTAATTTCAAATCGTTTATAATCAATGATTCAGAGTTTATAACCTCGCCAATACGTTCAAATGAAATTTGGTGCTTTTGAAGGATGTTTTCTAAGGCCGTATCGTTGGTTGCTTGTACGACAACCGCTGTATTTTCGGCAAAAAGTTTGGTAGTGAAATCGGCTTGTGGGTCGATTTTAGTTAAATCGATTGTGGCGCCTACGTTTGTGCTGGCGAAGCAGAGTTCGAGTAATGTTGTTACCAAACCGCCGCCGCTAACGTCGTGTCCGGCGCAAACAGCTTCCGCGCGGATTGCTTCTTGTAAGGCCGTAAATGCACTTTTGAAATACGCGGCATCGGCAACATCGGGTGCAGTAGTTCCGATGGCATTTCGTGTTTGCGCAAACGCCGAACCGCCGAGTTGCAAGTTAGAAGCCGACAAGTTTACATAATACACACTGCCTTTTCCGGCTTTAAAAACCGGATCGATGGTTTTGGTAAAATCGTCGGTGTGTGCTGCTGCAGAAATAATCACGGTTCCTGGAGAAAGTACGTCGCCGTCCGCATATTTTTGCTTCATCGACAAGCTGTCTTTCCCTGTTGGAATATTGATGCCTAGTGCAATCGCAAACTCAGAGCAAGCGGCTACCGCATCGTATAACCGTGCGTCTTCACCTGGATTTTTGCACGGCCACATCCAATTGGCACTCAGTGATACGCTTTGAATTCCGTCCTTTAATGGTGCCCAAACTAAATTGGTTAAAGCTTCTGCAATGGCGAGTCGGCTGCCTTTTGCGGCATCGATTAAAGCCGGGATAGGTGCGTGGCCAATACTGTTTGCAATACCGTGCGTTCCTTGGAAGTCGAGTGCCGAAATTCCGAGATTACTCAACGGCAGTTGCAATTCGCCAACGCATTGTTGTTTGGCTACACGTCCGCCAACGCAACGGTCGACTTTATTCGTTAACCAATCTTTTGACGCAACGGCTTCTAGTTGAATAACTTGCTTGATGTAGTTTTCAACCTCCTTATTATCGTAGGTGATTTCGGCAAAATTTGCTGGTTTGCGCTCGTCGGTTAATACGGTTTTTGGTGCGCTACCAAATAGATCGTGCAAATCGAAATCCATGGGTTTTTCGCCTGTTTTTTTCGATTCGATCACAAATTTATGGTCGTTAGTAACGCTACCGACTTGGTAAAACGGCGCACGTTCGCGTTCGGAAACACGTTGCAACAGCGCTTTATCGTTTTGTTTGACCACCAATCCCATACGTTCTTGGGATTCGTTACCAATTATTTCTTTTGCAGAAAGTGACGGATCGCCAACGGGTAAAGCATCTAAATTTATGTGTCCGCCGGTAGCTTCGATGAGTTCCGACAAGCAGTTTAAGTGTCCGCCGGCTCCGTGGTCGTGAATAGAAACAATCGGATTTTCATCTGTTTCCACCAGTGCACGAATGGCGTTTGCGGCGCGTTTTTGCATCTCTGGATTCGAGCGTTGAATGGCATTGAGTTCGATACCGCTGCTAAACGCGCCCGTATCAGCTGAGGAAACAGCGGCACCGCCCATTCCGATTCGGTAGTTATCGCCGCCTAAAACCACAATGGCATCGCCGTTTTCGGGTTGTTTTTTCAAGGCTTGCGCGCGTTTTCCGTAGCCAACGCCGCCGGCTTGCATGATTACTTTGTCGTAACCTAAACGGGTGTTTTGCTCGCTGTGTTCGAAAGTAAATAACGAACCGTTGATGAGCGGTTGTCCGAATTTATTACCGAAATCGGATGCGCCGTTTGAAGCTTTTATCAAGATATCGACGGGCGTTTGGTACAACCATTTACGCGCTGGAAAAGCATTGTCGTTAAAGTAATTTTCGCGTTCGAGGCGTGGATAAGCGGTCATGTAAACGGCACTTCCTGTTAACGGAATAGCTCCTTGTCCGCCGGCTAAACGATCGCGAATTTCACCTCCCGATCCGGTTGCTGCTCCGTTAAATGGTTCGACCGTGGTCGGGAAATTGTGCGTTTCGGCTTTGATTGACAAAACGCTTTCGAATTCGGATTTGGTGTAAAAGTCGGGCTTGTCTGGACTTTTCGGCGCGAATTGTTCCACCACCGGACCTGCGGTAAATGCCACGTTGTCTTTGTATGCCGAAACAATGGTATTCGGATTTTCTGCCGAGGTTTTTTTGATGAGTTTGAACAAGCTTTCCGGCTGTTCTTGCCCGTCGATTACAAAAGTACCGTTGAATATTTTGTGGCGGCAGTGTTCAGAGTTTACTTGTGAAAAGCCGAATATCTCGGAGTCGGTTAGTGGCCGACCTAATTTTGTGGATAGATTTTCGAGGTATTGCACTTCATCGTCGCTTAGTGCCAAGCCTTCTTGTTTGTTGTAACCCGCGATATCGCTGATGTTTTGAATAGCTTCGGGTTGGATTTTGCTTTGGAAAATTTCTTGCGTGAGATTTTCGAACTTTTGCGACAGCATCGGGTCGAAACTCTGGTTGGCAGCAAACGGGCTAAACATTTCGATGCGTTGAATGCCGTTGATTTGCATGTTTTGTGTGATTTCGACGGCGTTGGTACTCCAGGGCGTTACCATGGATGCGCGTGGACCCACGAAGGTGCCAAATACGGCGTCGGAATCGATGCGTTGTGCGTTGCCGAAAAGCCAGTTGAGTTTTGAGATGTCGGTTGTAGAAAGTTCTTGAAAAGGCGCGTCAACAGCGAATAGTTGTTCATTCGCGTTTCGGAAGAAGTGAATCATAAAGCGGTTGTGTTGTTGCGCACAAAAGTACGTATTCGATTGCCAAATAGCAATTCGTAAATGTCTTTATTGAACGGATATTTGTGCACGATTTTCGGTAACGATTGCCCGCGCTAAGGATTGCAGTGGAAACCCCGTGAAGTTTGTTGGCTGTGCGCGGCAGTTGGTATTGGCGACTAAAAGAAGCCCATACCGACGATCCGCAAACGGCAACAAACGAGCGGGTTGAAACGAAAAGCCTGACGGCGGCTGTTCACCGATCGTCAGGCTTTATGGATTTTTTGAGCCGCCGGAGCGCCCAAATAGTTGAATTTTAGTTTTTTACAAACTGTACTTCGGCAATTAGTTTTACCTCTTCGCCAACCAAAACACCACCGGTTTCGAGTGCGGCGTTCCAGGTGAGTCCGAAGTCTTTGCGGTTGATGACTCCGTGAATGGCCAAACCAATTTTAGTGTTGCCCCATGGGTCTTTCATTTCTTCGCTGATTTCGACTTGCAGGTCGATTTCTTTGCTTGTGCCTTTAATTTCGAGGTTTCCGCTTACGATGTAATTTTCGTCGGACAATGCTTTGACAGCGGTTGACGTGAAATTTAGGCTTGGAAATTGTGCGGCGTCGAAGAAATCGGCTCCTTTTAAGTGTGCATCGCGATCGGTGTTTCCGGTATCGATGCTTTCGATTTGCGCGCTGAAGCTGATGTGGGCAGTTTCGAAATCTTCAGTACCGTTTTCGATGGTTGCAGAAATATCTTTAAAACGTCCGGAAACATTAGTAACCATCATGTGTTTCACTTTGAAACCTACTTCAGAATGTGTTGGATCAATCGTCCATTTTGTAATACTCATAACTTATTTATTTAGCTGTTTAATTGCATTGGAACTTCCATCAATAGAATTTGGGTATCGTTTTCGGTAGTTGTAATTTCAAAACTATCGATGTCCCAGATTCCGTAACCGTCGCGGGTTTCGAGTTCTTGCTCGTTAACTTTTGCGCCGCCTTTGATGATAAAAACGTATACACCGTTTCCTTTTAAATTGAGGTTGTACGTTGTTTTTTGGTTGGCATCGAACGTTCCGAGGTGAAACCAGGCGTCTTGGTGAATCCACACGCCGGCGTCGTTCGGATCGGGCGATAGCACTTGTTGGAACGCGTTGTGTTCGGCGTTATCGGAGATTTTTATCTGGTCGTAGCGCGGTTCTACGTTTCGTTTGTTTGGATACACCCAAATTTGAAGCAGTTTGGTTTCTTCTTTTTGCTTGTCGTTGTGTTCGCTGTGGAAAACACCGGTTCCGGCACTCATTACTTGGATTTCGCCGTTTTCGATAACAGCGGTATTTCCGAGTGAATCTTTGTGACGGAGGGCACCTTCGAGCGGAATGGTAATGATTTCCATGTTGTCGTGCGGGTGCGTTCCGAAGCCGGTTCCGCCAGCGATGGTATCGTCGTTTAAAACTCGGAGTACGCCGAAGTTCATGCGATCGGGATTGTAATAGTTGGCAAAACTAAAGGTGTGTTTTGCGTTTAGCCAGCCGTGGTTTGCGCCACCTCTGGTGTTTGCTTTGTGTAAAACGGAGTTTGTCATAACTTTTGAATTAGTGTGAGGCAGATGATTAAATCCAACCGGAGTGGTTTCGGGTTTGCTTGCAACTTTTGCAGTTGTACTTCCGGCCGCTCCGATTAGTATCGAGCCGAGAATACTTTTTTTGAGGAAATCTTTTCGGTTCATCTGTGTTGTAAACTTTTAATTAACGAAGCAAAGTTACGTTGGCGTGCCAGCCAAAAGCATTGACCTAGATTAAGAAATCGCGTTAAAATGGCGTTAATGGAATGGGGGAGTTTTGGAATTAGATCAGGAAAGTGAAGTGGGGGAGTTAGGGTTTTTTTTGGGTTTTTGGGTGGTTTTGATGGAGAGAATTGTTTGCTTAAATAAATGATAGTGAATGTATTAATTTGGGTAATATTGCAATATTACAAATGGAAAAATACAAACTCGGTGATGCTCTTTATTTAGAATTTTCTCAAAGACAATTTAGTTTAAATCGCTTTCTTGTCGTTTCGTATTT
>NZ_JBMLTK010000062.1:20821-28376 GCF_049240005.1 Flavobacterium sp.
TAGAATTTTCTCAAAGACAATTTAGTTTAAATCGCTTTCTTGTCGTTTCGTATTTTAGAGAGAAACTCGGGAGAAATTCCGAGGTAGGAAGCGATGTAATGTTGCGGTACGCGCTGTGGAATGTTGGGAAACTGTTTTAGAAAAGCGGCGTAATTTTCGGCAGCGGTGAAAGCAATGTTGTTTACGAGTCGGTTTTGAGTGGAAGCCAAATGGTTCTGTACCATAATTCGGAAAACGCGCTCGAATTTTGGAAGTTGCTCGAGTAGTGCTTCTTTGGCTTCGTAATCAATTTGCAACAGTTCGGTATCTTCGATGAGCTGGATGTTAAATCGCGAGGGTGTTTTTTTGTAGAAGCTCGCAATGTCGCCCAGCCAGTAATCTTCAACGGCAAAGAGTAGCGTAATGTCGTGTCCGTTGGCGTCGGTGTAGAACGTTCGCGCACAGCCTTTGATGATGTACGATTCGTGTTTACATATTTCGCCTTGTTGGAGTAAAATCGATTTCTTTTTGAACTTTTGGTAGGTGAGAAAACTGTGAAAGACATCTAATTCTTCTTCGGAAAATGGCATACATCGTTGCAAGAACGCATCGATTTCTGCAAAGCGATTTTCATTCACGTTCGTTCTCTTCATGATAGCCAGTTAGCTGAGTGCTTCGTTGATTTCGTTCATCAACAAGCCGCTACCACCGCCGTAATGCGGAATTACTTTAATGTGCGGATATTCAGTTAAAATCCGTTCTTTGATTTTAAGTTCTTCATCTGCGGTTAAGCCAGCGGAAAGTAATACCAAGTTAACCTGATCGATTCGGTTGTCGGCAACGAGCTCGTCGAAGGTATCGGCAGCAGTTCCCGTAAACGCCTCATTTTGGTTAATCAGACGCATCAGTACTGCTTTTATTTCTTGGTGTTTACCAATCACGGCAATATGAATCGGCATCGGTAATTTTTTCGGCAATGTAAGATTTTTCTTGGTAAAATACCGTTGATTCCTCCTGTTTTTTACGGTTCTAAATTTTGTAACTAATTCATAACATTAGGCTTGGGCCATTTCAGTGGGTTCTGCTTTCTTGAAAAACTGCCAAGCTATTGAAAGTAGAATAGTTAACGCAGCACCGATGAAATTCAACCACAAATACCCCAGTAGTTCTTTTCCGCTTGGGTAAATGTGTATTGTGTAGTAGTAAATCACGAAAATAGTACACTGCGAAACAACAGCGGCTACAAAAACTGCTTGTGCTTTTACGTATTTGATGTAAAAACCAACTAGAAATATGCCCAAAACCGTTCCGTAAAATATAGATCCAATGATATTTACCAGCTGAATTAAGTTTTCAAATAAATTCCCAACGCAGGCAATGGCAATTGAAAAAACGCCCCATAATAGCGTGAAAAACCGACTCATAGCTACGTAGTGCTTTTCGGATTTTTCGCCTTTTACGTTTCTTTTATAAATATCGATTACCGTTGTTGAAGCCAAAGCACTGAGACCAGATGCGGTCGACGACATGGCCGCACATAAAATTACCGCCAGAAGTAATCCGATGAAACCGATTGGTAAGTAGTTAAGAACAAAGTAGATAAAAATATAATCGGAGTCGTTCGTAATTGCCTTCTCATCGGCTTTTTTAATCAAGCTTTTCGCCGAGTCGCGCAAGGCGTTTTCTTTTTCGGTGAGTACAAAAATTTGCTTTCGCAGAATCGGATTGCTGTTGCCGTTATTTAACTGATTGTTGTAATCGAGGGTCACTTGCAAACGTTCGGCTTCCACCGTTTTTAAATCGGCTTCCAGCTTTTCGTACTCTTTGTTGTACGAACTTGCTGCAACAACTTCTTTGTTGTGTGGATTGAAGTTCAGCGGAATTTCTTTAAACTGAAAAAACACAAAAACCATGACGCCTGTTAACAGAATAAAAAACTGCATCGGTACTTTTAAAAAGCCGTTCATGATTAAGCCCATCTGACTTTCGCGAACCGATTTTCCACTCAAATAGCGTCCTACTTGCGACTGATCGGTCCCGAAATAGGCAAGCATTAAAAACAAACCGCCAGTAACGCCGCTCCAGAAAGTGTATCGATTTTTAGGATCTACCGAAAAGTCGATGATGTCCATTTTGTGATTGGCACCGGCAATTTCAAGTGCATTTGAAAAACTGATGTCTTTAGGTAAACCGTCGATGATCAGGTAAAAAGCCACAAACATCCCCGACATAATGATGAACATTTGCTGCTTGTGTGTAACGTTTAGTGCTTTAGTTCCGCCAGTTACCGTATAAATGATTACTAATAAACCGATGATTATATTGAGTTGCGTCACGTTCCAACCGAGAATAGTACTCAGAATAATTGCGGGTGCGTAGATCGTAATTCCGGTACCTAAGCCGCGCTGCACTAAAAATAGGATAGCCGCTAAAGAACGTGTTTTTTGGTCGAATCGTTTTTCAAGAAATTCGTAAGCGGTGTAAACTTTAAGCTTGTGGTAGAGAGGGATGAAGGTGTAGCAGATGATTACCATGGCCAGCGGTAAGCCAAAGTAAAATTGCACAAACCCCATTCCGTCGTTAAAGGCTTGACCGGGTGTGGAGAGAAAAGTAATTGCGCTCGCTTGCGTGGCCATAACCGAAACTCCCACAGTGTACCAAGGGGTTTCGTTGTTGCCTAGAATGTAGTCTTCAACACTTTTTGTGCCACGCGTTTTCCACACTCCATAAACCACAATGAAGAAAAGCGTAACTATGAGTATAATCCAATCGAGTTGCTGCATTACTTATACAATTCCATGAGCATATAAAACAAAGCGAAGTAGCAAACATTCGCCAATAACATCCAGGTATATTTCTTTTTCCATTCCATAATTTGCTACTTTGAAACCGAAAGTAAATTAGCCAAAAGTTTGTAAGCGCCGGTTACGCCTTCTGGTAATTGTCGGAAAAAACTTATTCCGCAGTAAATGTAATGACCTTTACCGTAGGGTGCAATTAACAAACCCGATGTTTTTTGTGTCTCTCCTGTATCGGCCATACTCAAAACGGTTTGGTATTTTTCATCCCATTTTGAAGGAAAATAGAGGCCGCGTTCTTGCTTCCAATTCAAGAAATCGTTCTGCGTGAGTTTATTAGGTTTGTTGAGCACTTTTGCCTGCGGATCGATAAAACTCACTGCCGAATCTTCTTCGGTAACTCGCTCTCTTCCTATCGTAAGCGGGTAGGGTGTAAAATCTTTCAAAACCAAATCATCGAGCGTGTTGTATTGCACCAAAAGCGTTTTTCCCGATTGTACGAAATCAAGCAAAAGCGCGTGAATACCTACCAAATCTTTATTCACATTGTAGGCGCGAATTCCCGTAATGATAGCATCGAAAGTACTAAGCGATTCCTTGGTAATTTTCTTAGGATCTAATACGACAACTTCTGTTTGTAATTGTTTTAGATATTCGGCAACTTCATCGCCAGCACCGGGAATGTAGCCTATTTTCTTGGCTGAAATATCGATTTCGGCTACAACCAACTTGCAATGTGCTGGCGCAATGAGTTGTTGGTGGTAAATGTGGTCGAATTCTAAAGCAGTTCGGTGCAAAGCTGTTTCGTTGTTGTCGCCCACAACTGCGGTCAGCAAAACGGTATCGACCGTTTTTTGTGGTGTAACTTCGAAAAAAACCGTTTGTTTTTGTCCGGTTTTTAAATCGCGCAAAGCAATAAACTCGGGAGTAACTTTCCAATTTTCAGGTGCTTGCAAGCGAACGGTTGTTTCCGAGAAATCGCTGCTGGGTATAACAGCTAATTCTATGCGTTGTTTTTTGCCGGCTTTCACTAAAAGTGATGTTTGTGCAAAGGCAACATCAAGCTGCGGACTCACCAATAAAGGTTGGAAAATCTCACCTTTTACATCGTTGGTAGTTTTAAATACTACTGGCGTTTTGATGCTAATTGTCTGATTTTCGATTCCAAGAGTCACATTTACGATTACTGCTGGGTTTTTTTCTGGAAGTCCGCGGTCAAGCTGATTCCCAACAGCAAACATGCCATCGGTTTTGTTGGCGTTTATGTAATAGGGCGTGGTGTACGGTAAGTCTTTCTCCAAACGGAGCTTTAGTTTTTCTTTGTAGCCGACATTTGGTTTCAGCGGAAAATCTAGTTTTGTCACCAGCTGCGATTCTACCGAAATGGTATTCAAAACAAGCGGTATCTCACTGCGGTTAATTACTTCCAGCGAAGCTTCGAATGCGGTTCCGGGCGACATTCGGGCGCTGTTCGTGACAACTTCAATATAAAAACCGCAACTTGCCAAAATGAGTTTGTCGAGTTCTTGGAGTTTGTACGTGCGAAACCCTGATTCGGGTAATGCGTTGAATCGGCTGCGGAGTTCGAGTAATTTTGGTAAGCTCGCCGACGGATTTTTAAAATCGAATTGTGCGATAAGATCGTTGCAAATTTTAATAATGTTATCTCTTTCGGAAACGCCGATACAGTCGTTAGTTTGAAATGATTTATCGCCTTTGATGAATTCGAGGTATTCTTTTTCGCTGCCGCGCGAGCCCGACGAACCAAAACCTTGCGATTTGTGGCAACTTCTGCTCAAGGCCGCAATTTCTTGAATAGATTTTCCTTCGAGTGGCAGAAATGTTCCGAGATCAATTTCGGTTAAATTCGATTTATCTGCTGCGGCAAATTTTTCCTGACTGCCGTAAAACCACCATGATGTGTTAAAAAACAACTGTTTAGCTTGCCAAACGCCCACGTATTGCAATTGTTCGGGAAAGGCCGTTGGGTCGGCAGCCAAATCAAATGCTTTCAGGCTTAATTGTGCAGAAGCGGTGTGGTGTCCGTGAGTGGTTCCAGGTGTTCGATGGTCAAAGCGATTGATAATGATTTCCGGTTGTAGTTTTCGGATAATCCACACCATGTCAGAAAGCACGTCTTGTTCGTTCCATTTGGCGAGGGTTTCGGTCGGGTTTTTCGAGAATCCGAAGTCGTTAGCACGGGTAAAATATTGTTCGCCGCCGTCGATTTTGCGAGCTTCGAGCAGCTCTTGTGTGCGAATCATGCCAAGTTGATCGCGCAGTTGCGAACCGATTAAGTTTTGCCCACCGTCGCCGCGAGTGAGGGAAAGATATGCCGTTCGGTAGTGTTTCGCGTTCGCAAAATAGCTAATCAGACGGGTATTTTCGTCGTCGGGATGTGCCGCTACGTAGAGAACGGTGGTCGTTTTCGACAATTTTTGTAGGCCTTGGTAAATGTCGGCGGCATTCAGTTTTTCAGGTCTTTGCGCCCATAATGCGCTGCTAAAGCAAACGAGTAAGCAAACAAACTTCTTCAAAGCGTTTTTTTGGTAAAGATACTATTCCAAATAGAAATACATATTTCATTAACATTGAACGTTAGAGCGCGGTTATTTGCATGAAAAAGGGAGTAGAATTCTACGATTAAAGATGGTTTATTAGCTTAAGCAAAACCAACAAGAGCACCTTTGTAAAGCTATTTTGTGGATTCATTTAGTAAAAAATCTGCATCAAAAATTCTTCAAAGGTTATATGTTTATCTATTTTTTTCTTGGATCGCAAAGTACTGAAAATTTATGTTTATTTTTATCCTACAACTACCTCCTGAGTGCATATGGTATGCACAGTGGTTCTAGAAGATATTTAAATAAGTTTATCAGTTATTCGATAAACAGGAAATGATACTGTTCAATATTATTTTATGAGCGAAAACAAGACATTAAACATTAAGCATCCAAATAGAATTTTCCTACTGGTAATAGCCTGTTCTTTTTTAACGATATCTTCTTGTAAAGATGATCTCGATGATAATTTGTTTTATGAGGGATTACCGGATAATCAATTCATAGCCGACGACGGAAATGTTTACGCTACAGGGGTTTCGGGATGTAGTAATGGAGATTATATGGTTGATAACACTAAAGTTGTTACCGGATTAAGCGTTCCAAACAATCTTCCCGAAAGCTTCGATTTATCAGAGTATCTTCCGCCTATTGGAAACCAAGGCAGACAAGGGTCGTGTGTTTCTTGGGCGACAACCTATTATCTAAAGTCGTTTCAAGAGCGAATAGAATCAGGATTACCCTTCAGCGACAGTAGAATAATGAGTCCGGCCTATACGTATAATCAAGTAACTCAGGGTACATGCAGCGGTACTACTTTTGAAAGTACTCTTGATATTTTGAAGCAGCAAGGTGTAATTTCCTTATTCGAATTTCCGTATTCCGACAATTCATGCAGTTTACAGCCTAACGAATTTCAGATTAATTTGGCCGCAGCGAATAAAATAAGCGATTATAAATACCTGAGCGGGATTAATATGGTTAACGAAATGAAAACCTTGCTTATTAATCAGGAGCCCATTTTAATTAGTGCTTTTTTAACGAAACAATTCGGAAAAAAAGATGCTTTGGGGCTAACTGCTTACCGGGCGCATACTATAAATCCGAGGATGGTAGGAGATTGTCATGCTATGTTGGTGGTTGGTTATTCCGATGAATACAATGCTTTTAAAGTCGTTAATTCATGGGGTGAAGCATGGGGAGATGCTGGTTTTGTGTGGATTGATTATAATGCATTCGAGGACGTTTTAAACCAAAATAAAGCATTTAAAGTCATTAATCAGGCAATAGTGGTTGAAGATCTGTAGAAATAAAATGGTTAAAGTCCTTTTTGCAGTCTTGTAAATTCGATTGCGACCACGTTTTTCTGCCAAGGGGAAGATAATCATTTTCAAAAAAGTAGAATCGACCGTCTGTCAACCAAATGAATTTTTGCTTTTAAAGAGATACGGTGGTCTTGAATCCATCATGACAAAATTAATAGTATAACAGAATACTGTAAAAGCAACGATCTGCACCTCAGAATTTTAAATTATGTCAGCGAATATGAATCGTAAAGCATGGTATCAGACGCTCGCCATATATGTGCTGGCATTAGTGGTTTGGACGTTACTTTTCTGGCAAAACCAGTATTTAAAAGATGTACTTCTTGAAATTCATATCACATACACGACAACGCTCACGGCATTTTTAGTCATCAATGCGGTGTTTAACAGCGAATGGATGGAGTTTATTCGCATTTTTATTCGAACACTCTTCCGCGTTTGGCTGATAATCTTTATCACATTTGCCATTGCCGTAAGCCAAAAACGTGTGGGAATTTTGCTGTCACTGTCCTTTATTTTTGGATATTTGGAAGGATTAATGGACATTAGTAAGTGGCTGCAATCGCGCACCACAGCTTTAACAATCTTTCGAATGCAGCTTTTTGCGCAAAATCGAGCCGAGGCCACTCTGGCCGCAGTTTTCCTGATGAGTTGCATCCATATTCTCTGTGCGTTGCTCATTGCTGTTGTGCCCTGGGTTATTAGCTAAGTTTTTTTGTAATTGGTTAACAGCTCCGATAATTTGAGTAAGTAATCTTTCACTTTTTGACGCCAAACCATTCATTCCGTGATGCTTGCGCTTGTCGAAGGCTGGTGCCTGAGCTTGTCGAAGGCAGATTTTTTTGGGAAGCTAGAAGCTAGTCCCGATAGCTATTGAGATAGACTCCTTGAC
>NZ_JBMLTK010000063.1:0-33908 GCF_049240005.1 Flavobacterium sp.
ACGGAAAACATAAATTTGATTTATAAACGGTTCGAATTAGGGGAAGCCTACACCATTTAGAAAAGCAACGACCTCTAACTCAAAGACGTATTTCGGTGCACAATTTCCTAGCCCCGACAGACGCGGAAAACCCACAGCCGAAAAAGCGATTTTTTACCGCAGCGGCTGGGCGATTTTATGAGCCACAGCAAGCGCGCGTAAAAAACGATTTTTTGGCGCGGATTTGCAGCAAATGGCGGGATTAGCTTCTGAAAAACCGTACTTCGTTAGATTTTATTGGAATATTCCGGAATTCGAAAAGACATTCACCTTGTAATCAATTGATTAGTTGTTTACTACGCGCAATTTTCACATCGAATTTAGAATAATATTCATAAAAAAAGCGCCGATTTTTCAACCGACGCTCATTTATCTACAAACCAGAAATTAGAAGCAGTACTCGTTTGCAGCGATTAATTTTGCCGCAATTTGTTCGCGTAAGCCTACGATATTTGGCATGTTGGTGTACTTGGTGAAACGACGCAATCCCATGAGCATCATGCGCTGCTCGTCGCCCGAAGCAAAAGATACGATGCTTTCTTTTCCTTTTTGCGAAATCACGTCGACAGCTTTGTATAAATACAATTGTGCCATAGCAATTTGCTCTTTACACGCATCTTGACCCACTTTTTTCGCCAATTTCTCGGTTCTCAAAATAGTCGACTCGGCCATGTAAATTTCGATGAGCATATCGGCCGCAGCCATCAATAATTGCTGGTGTTCCTCCAAATCCGGACCAAACTTTTGAACCGCCGAACCTGCAACCATCAAAAATGCTTTCTTCAAACGAACGATCATGTCTTTCTCTTCCGAAAACAATTCGCTGTAATCTGGAATGTCGAAATCCGGAATGCCCATCAATTCTTCGGCTACTTTCATCGCCGGTGCGAGTAAATCGACGTGACCTTTCATGGCTTTTTTGATCAACATACCCACCGACAACATGCGGTTAATTTCGTTGGTGCCTTCGTAAATTCGTGAAATACGGGCATCACGCCAAGCGCTTTCCATAGGCGTATCTTCCGAAAATCCCATACCACCCAGAATTTGAATGCCTTCATCGGAACAGTTTTGGATATCTTCAGAAACGGCCACTTTTAAAATCGAACATTCGATGGCAAATTCTTCAACGCCTTTTAATTCGGCTTCTTGATGCGATTCGCCCGCTTCTTCGCGTAGTTTAATTCGATTTTCAATGTCTTTTGACGCGCGATACGTAGCACTTTCGCCGGCGTAACAACTTGTAGCCATTTCGGCTAATTTGTATTTGATGGCTCCAAAACTTGAAATCGGCACGTTAAATTGCACGCGCTCGTTGGCGTACTTCACGGCACCGCTGGTAACCCGACGCTGTGCATCTAAACAAGCTGCCGCCAATTTAATACGACCCACATTGAGGGCATTCATGGCAATTTTAAAGCCGTTTCCGCGCTCCGAAAGCATATTTTCTACGGGTACTTTGGTTTCGTTAAAGAACACTTGTCGCGTACTCGATGCACGGATTCCGAGTTTGTGCTCTTCTTCATTCATAGAAATTCCGTTCGACGGATCGTTTTCTACGATAAATCCGGTGATGTTTTTATCGTTTTCGATTCGTGCAAATACGATAAAAAGGTTACAGAAACCGGCGTTTGAAATCCACATTTTCTGTCCGGTAATGCTGTAGTGTGTCCCATCTTCTGAAAGTACGGCTTTAGTTTTTCCGGAGTTGGCATCGGATCCGGCGCCGGGTTCGGTAAGGCAGTAAGCGCCAAACCATTCGCCGCTAGCCAATTTAGGTACGTATTTTGCTTTTTGGGCTTCGGTACCGTAAAGGGTAATTGGCATGGTTCCGATTCCGGTATGTGCACCAAAAGCGGTTGAGAAAGAGCCGGTTGCTCCAGAAATGTAGTCGCACACTAAAACGGTGTCGACAAATCCCATTCCCATTCCGCCGTATGCTTCTGGAACGGCAACGGAAAGGAAACCCATTTCGCCTGCTTTTCGCATACACGCTTCGGTAAAGGCGTAATCTTTTTTCTCAAAACGGTCTTTGAATGGCCAAACTTCTTTGTCGATGAACTCTTTTACAGAGTCACGCATCATCAGTTGCTCTTCAGTAAAATCTTCTGGTGTGAATACATCTTCACAAGCTGTTTGTTTAACGAGGAATTGTCCTCCGCGGGTTGGTGTTTTCATTTTTTAGACATTAGAAGTTAGAAGTTAGAAGTTAGACTTCCTAGTTTGCCTTCAAAATACTTTTGTATCTCAAGGTCTACAAGTAATTCTATTTTCATTACAGCTAACGTTTTACTTAATTGTTTTTATAATGTTGTTTAATTTTTATGTTCCGTAGTTATTTACTGAATCAAGCTTTGACATAAAGCCTTTAATCATTTTTTGCAGTTCATCTAATTTTAATTCGAAATCAGTTGCCTGCTGCTCTGTTACGTAATTGTTGTGTTTAGCAATTTGCATTTGCGTATGAACTTCAAAGGAGGAACCCAGTGCTATATTTAGATAATGAATAAAGTGTTTTTCACCTCTACTTGATCCTTCAGCGATATTAGAAGCTATTGAAACACCGGCGCGGTTTATTTGATTGGTTAAACCGTACTGTTCAAATTTGGGAAACTCAGCGCTAATCCTGTAGATATCGCACGCAATCTCCAAAGCTAATTGCCAAATTTTTAAATTCTTAAAATTATGTTTCATACCTGTTAGTTTCAGAACGCTAAAACTTTACACACACTTTATTATCGTTAATTAGTTATTTATCAACGGTTACGAAGTAGACTCCTTTCTAATTTATCTTTAAAGATTTTCTTCTAGATTCAATAGAATATCGGTATCCTCTAATTCGATTTCAATCGGAACTAACTTCTATTCCGATAGCTATCGGAACTAACCTCTAACCTCTAACTTCTAACTTCTAACCTCTATCCTCTAACTTCCTACAACATCTCAAACACTCCAGCGGTTCCTTGTCCGGTGCCGACGCACATGGTTACGAGTCCGTATTTTAGGTTGCGGCGTTTCATTTCGTCGAACAGTTGTACGGTGAGTTTTGCTCCAGTGCAACCTAGCGGATGGCCCAAAGCAATGGCACCTCCGTTTACGTTGATGATTTCTGGATTGAGTTGCAACTCTCGAATAACGGCTAACGATTGTGCCGCAAATGCTTCGTTTAATTCGATTAACTGAATATCGTTTTGCGACAAACCGGCTTGTTTTAAGGCTTTTGGAATTGCTTTTACAGGACCAATTCCCATAATGCGTGGTTCAACGCCAGAAGATGCAAAATTTACCAAACGCGCAATTGGCGTTAAGTTGTGACGCTTTAAAAATTCTTCGCTTACAACCAATACAAACGCAGCACCATCGCTCATTTGCGAAGAAGTTCCGGCGGTAACGGTCCCGTCGGCAGCAAAAACGGGTCGGAGTTTAGCTAAAGCCGCCAGGTTGGTGTCGGCACGTGGACCTTCATCTTGAGTGACGGTGTACGATTTGGTTTCTTTTTTACCTTTTTCGTTTAAAAACGTTTGCTCAACAGTAATCGGAACAATTTGGTTTTCGAATTTCTTTTCGGCTATGGCCTTCAATGCTTTTTGATGCGATTCGAAGGCAAACAAATCTTGGTCTTCGCGACTGATGTTGAATTGTTTAGCTACAGCCTCGGCGGTAAGCCCCATGCCCCAGTAATAATCTTCGTGACCGGATTTAGCCACATCGTAGTCGGGTACTGGTTTGTATCCGCCCATCGGAATGTAGCTCATGCTTTCGGCACCACCAGCTAGGATACAATCGGCCATACCGCTTTGAATTTTTGCGGTAGCGATACCAATAGTTTCTAAACCTGATGCACAGTAGCGGTTTACGGTAACGCCAGGAACGTCTTCAACTTTAAGTCCCATAAGCGAGATTAGTCGACCCACGTTCAGGCCTTGTTCGGCTTCAGGCATGGCATTTCCTACGATAACGTCGTCAATTTCCTTCTTGTCAATTTGTGGAAACTGCGCCATCAGGTAGGCAATGGTTTCTGCTGCCAGTTCGTCCGGACGTTTAAAACGGAACACGCCTTTCGGAGCTTTTCCTACGGCAGTTCGGTAGCCGGTAACGATATATGCTGTTTTCATGATTCTTATTTTGTGTTAAGATTTAGTAAATGATCTTATTGTTATTGATGTGATAATTTGTTAGGCTATCAGCGATTAGCATTTACCGGTTGTCCTTGTCGCTGTCTTCTATTCCGATAGCTATCGGAACTAACCTCTAACTTCTAACTTCTAACTTCTAATTCCTCAACGGTTTCCCTTTCGTTAGCATAAATTGAATTCGTTCTAATGTTTTACGCTCCGTACATAAACTCAAAAATGCTTCGCGTTCGATGTCGAGTAGGTACTGCTCGGTTACGAGTGTTGGTTCGGATAAATCGCCGCCCGCCATGACGTAAGCGAGTTTATTTGCCATTTTCTTATCGTGATCCGAGATATAACTACCGGCTTTCATTTGGTCGGTTCCTACCAAGAACATACCCAAGGCTTGTTTTCCGAGTACTTTAATGTCTTTGCGTTTCACTGGTTGTGTATAGCCGGCTTCTGCCAGTAAGATAGCATGTTTCTTGGCTTCGTAAATCTGACGATCCTTATTCACAACTACTACGTCTTTATGTTTTTGCAACAATCCGGTATCGAAGGCTTCGTAGGCCGAAGTAGATACTTTTGCCATGGCGATTGTCAAGAAATACTCTTGCAAGACATTTAATTCGACGTCGTTTTTGCGGAATAAATCCGATGCACGTAAGGCCATTTCTTTTGAACCGCCACCGCCGGGGATAACACCCACGCCAAATTCAACCAATCCCATATACGTTTCTGCGGCAGCTACCACTTTGTCGGCGTGCATGCTCAATTCGCAACCCCCGCCAAAAGTCATTCCATGCGGCGCAGAGATTACCGGAATTGCCGAGTAACGCAAACGCATCATGGTATCTTGGAACAGTTTGATAGCCATGTTGAGTTCGTCGTACTCTTGCTCCACGGCCATCATAAAAATCATTCCTAAATTGGCGCCTACCGTAAAGTTTGCAGCCTGATTTCCGATCACCAAACCTTGGAAATCTTTCTCGGCTAAATCGATGGCTTTATTGATTCCTTGCAATACTTCTCCGCCAATGGTGTTCATTTTCGATCTAAACTCTAAGTTTAAGATACCGTCGCCAATATCTTGAATTACAGCGCCTGAATTAGCCCACACTTTTTTGCTTTCGCGGATGTTGTCTAAAATAATGAAGCTTTCCTGACCCGGAATCACTTGATATGATTTTGAAGCGATGTCGTAAAAATGTGTTTTACCAGAATCGATTTTATAAAACGATTTGATTCCCGCTTGTTGCATGTCAGAAACCCAAGTGGCAAGCGTGCCTTTTTCGGCAGCAATAAGCTCGATTCCTTTTTCCAAGCCAACGGCATCCCAAATTTCAAACGGACCGTTTCCCCAACCAAAACCCGCTTTCATAGCGGCATCTATTTTGAAAAGTTCGTCGGTGATTTCCGGAATACGATTCGCCACGTAGGCAAACATCGCACCTAAATTGCGTCGGTAAAACTCGCCCGCTTTGTCTTTGCCAGTGATGAGAACTTTGAAACGATCTATCGGTCGTTCGATTGTTTTGGTGAGTTCTAAGGTGGCAAACGATGCTTTTTTAGCAGCGCGATACGTTAAAGTATCCAAATCGAGGGTTAGAATTTCTTTGCCTTCTTTCTTGTAGAAGCCTTCGCCGGTTTTGCTGCCTAGCTTGTTGGTTTCCATCATTTTTTGGATGAAATCGGGTAGGGCAAACAAATCGTGCGCCTCGTCGGTCGGTACGCCTTGGTACAAGCCGTTTGCTACGTGTACCAATGTATCTAAACCAACAACATCGACGGTACGGAATGTAGCTGATTTCGGCCGACCAATAACCGAACCCGTAAGTTTGTCAACTTCCTCAACGGTAAGTCCCATTTCTTTTACGAGATGGAATAAACTCTGAATACCGAAAATTCCGATACGGTTTCCGATAAAGGCAGGCGTATCTTTGGTAGTAATAGGAGTTTTTCCCAAGAATTTCTCGGCATAGCCTTCTAAGAATTGCAAGACGCTGCGCGAGGTTTGCGGGCCGGGAATTATTTCGAACAATTTTAGGTAACGCGCCGGATTAAAAAAGTGTGTTCCGCAAAAGTGCTCTTGAAAATCGGCACTACGACCTTCGCTCATCAATGCAATGGGAATTCCGCTGGTGTTTGACGAAACAAGAGTTCCGGGACGTCGGTACTTGTCGATTTGCTCGAAAACTAGTTTTTTGATGTCCAGGCGTTCCACCACTACTTCGATTATCCAATCGACATCTGCGATACGCGCGATATCGTCGGTGGTGTTTCCAGTGGTAATGCGTTGAGCGAAACTGCTGTGGTAGAGTGGGGCAGGCTTCGATTTAATTGCGTTGGCTAAATGCTCGTTCACAATTCGGTTTCGAACGGCTTTGCTTTCAAGGGTTAGGCCTTTGGCTTCTTCGGCGGGGAGCAGTGCGTTTGGAACTATGTCGAGCAGCAAAACTTCGCAGCCGATGTTTGCAAAATGGCAAGCAATTCCGGAACCCATGATTCCGCTGCCAATCACAGCAACTTTTTTAATAATTCTTTTCATTTGAAAGGAGTTCGTTTGTATTGAAAATAGATTTCTCTTGGATGAGTTCGTTTATTTTGTCGGCTACTTCAATGAAGTTGGCGAGTTGTTCGGGTGTAACGACGCTTTTTACCTTTTCGTTGAATCGAAGCACGGTTTCTTTTGAGAGTGCTCGTTTGTTTTTGCCTTCCTCGGTTAGGTAAATGAGTACGCCGCGACCGTCGTCGGGGTTGGGTCGGCGTTCAATCAAACCGCGATCTTCCATCGATTTTAGGGTTCGGGTTACGCTGGTAGCTTCCATTCCCATTCGAGGACCGAGCGAGGTAGATGGCGTTCCTTCTTCTTTATCGATGGATAGCAACGCAAAACCCACGGCCATTGAGGCGCCGTATTTGTTAGCTTCTTCGTTGTACATGCGGGCAACTGCTTGCCAAGTAGCACGTAATATATAATCGATTGTTTTTTCTTTCATAAGTCAACTACAACGATTTCAAAGATAACTAAAAATACTATGCACGCATACTATTTTAAATAAATTTTACTTTTTCTTTAAAAAGTTTTGATGTCGAGCGGCAAGAACTTAAGAAGATGGGGAGTTTAGAATGAGCATCCGAGTAAATTGATTTTTCTTTAGTTGTATAATATTTGGGGGTGCCGGCGGCGCAGTTTTAACGCTTCGCAAACGTTTCGTGGAGCCGCCGTCGCGCCATTCGCTGTATTTTTTTGGCTTGTATTTGGTGGAAATTCCGTAGCGCCAAAAAAGATGCCGCTGCTGTCGCTCACCCGGAAAAGGAATAGGAAAAATGGAAAAAAGTTAAAAACTAGAAGCGAAAAAAGTGAAAAAAGCGAAAGAAGCTAAAAAAGTGAAAGAAGCTAATTCCGATAGCTATCGGAAGTGAAAAGATGTAAATAAACAAAATAAACGAAAAATGAGAAAAACCTCCTTATGAACTCTGTGCCTATGTGGTCTGCCGAAAAAATGTGGTAGAAAGTGAATTCTAATAGTTATTGGAAGTGAAAAAAAGTGAAAGAAGCGAAAAAATCGAAAAAATGGAAAAAAGCAAAAAGAAGAAAAATGGGATAGAATGGAAAACCACCACTTTATGAATATACTGTAAAACGTTTGGGAACTCTGTGCCTATGTGGTCTGCCGAAAAAATGTTGTAGAAAGTGAATTCTAATAGTTATTGGAAGTGAAAGAAGCGAAAAAATGGAAAGAAGGTAAAAAATGAAAATAATCAAAATTAGCTAAAAAATGATGCCGCTGCTGTCGCTCACCCGGAAACGAAATAGAAAAAATGGAAAAAGCAAAAAGCTATCAGCTAAAAGCTATCAGCTAAAAGCAAAAAAGCTAGAAGCGAAAAAAGCGAAAAAAGCGAAAAAATGAAAAAAGAAGAAAAATGGGATAGAATGGAAAACCACCACTTTATGAATATACTGTAAAACGTTTGGGAACTCTGTGCCTATGTGGTCTGCCGAAAAAATGTGGTAGAAAGTGAATTCTAATAGTTATTGGAAGTGAAAAAAAGTGAAAGAAGCGAAAAAATCGAAAAAATGGAAAAAAGCAAAAAGAAGAAAAATGGGATAGAATGGAAAACCACCACTTTATGAATTTAGCATAAAACCTTTGTGAACTCTGTGCCTTTGTGGTTCACCGAAAAAATGTGGTAGAAAGTGAATAGGTGAATTTAGATAGCTGTGGCGACTAGTTTAAAAAGTACTGCAAAGTTTCATGAATTTTTTTACGAAGGACACGATGTCTTACCACAGGCAAGCTTATACGCCAGCTTTTTACGAGCTCAAAGAAATTGCAAGCATTTTCAGTTTGTTCTAAACTACCTGATATAAAATTAAATTTATTTAATAGCCAAGAGGTTCTCGGCTGGTATGGCGTATTCGAAGAATCCTAATTTCTTTATTTTCTTGCTTTATTTGATAGGTCACTCTGTAGCTAAATACAATAAAGGCTCTAAAATTGGTATCAACCGGCCATTTTAATCTATCCGATTCACAAGTTAGCGGATTGCGTTTGATTTGATTAATTCGTTCAAGTATTGCTTTTTTTACGATTTTAGGTGCTTGCTTGCTCTGTTGCTCTAAATAGGATAATACTTCTTTAAATTGATTTAATGCTTCAAGATCCCAAACGACTTTCAAAGAGCCTGCTTTTACCATTTAGCAATTTCTTTCATAGCTTCTTTATGAGATATAGAATTGCCGTTTTCAATTCTCGCAACAGCTTCGTCAATTTCTTTGTTGTATTGCTTTATGCTCATTCTTTTTGATTCATTATCAACTTGTAGGAAGCTCTTAATCATTTCAAGAACAAGAACTTGTTGTTTCGTTGAAAGCATAGGAAGATAGTCTTCTACTTGTTTTTTAATCGCAGTTGTAGTCATAACTGATACATTTAGCTTTAGCAAATTTACGAAATTCCGTTTTTAGTTTTGTTGTCATGATTCGCTCAGCTATCTGAGTTTTGCTATCAAGTATTTTGTTGCAGCTTTTGTATTAAATACACTTAAAATACGTTGTTTCCACCAAACGTTAGTAACGTATTTCCTAGCCCGGATGGCAGCGGCAGCCCGTAAGAAAAATACGGTATTGTGAAACGGTGGGTGCGGGCGACCCTAGGAGCCCAACACCAGCCGATTGAACAAACCGTATTTTTTGCGGACTACAGCGAACAGCCGGATTAGCTTCTAAAAATAACAATCATCAAAAGCAATTACCCAAAGGGTGTAACGTGTATTTCGCCGAATTTCCAGTGGGTGACATAGCCGTAGCTGAGCATAAACAACAAGAAAATCTCGGCAAAAAGAAGCACAAAAAGCAACAAAACGCGCAGCAGTAAGGCAAACTTTGAATACAAGTTGCGAAATGCATTGTAGTAGCCAAAACTTATGTATACCAAAGTGATGGCAATTACTACATAACTAGCCGCATCGCTTGACAGGTTTAGCATATAATTGATGGGAAAATAAAGGTGCGCCAGCACAGAAATGAGCAAAACACCTAGCAAAATCATGCCCGATAATATGCAGTGTTCGCTCAGATTTAACCGCTTTTTCCGAAACAACAAAAAGCTATTTATTGCAGAAAAAGGCACAAACAAAAACAATATAATCTTGCTTTTACTGCTGATAATCTGATCTAATTTTCGGCTGGCTTCGTTGAGGTATTGCTTGCTCTCGGCGCTACCTTCGGGAACGTCGGTAAAATAGTGGTCGATGTTTCGCAAAAAGAGCAGCACAGCAATGGTAATTAAGATGAGATAAAACACGTTGTAATACCGCTTGCGTTTGCCGGCAATATAATCGAGCGCAGCTTGGCCGGGTCGCACTAAGGCTTCCTTTGCCGTAAATAGAATGCCTTTGTCGATATGAAATGTGCCGTGTAAAACGTCGTGAAAAATAAAATTCTTGAAGGTAATTCGGTGCGTATCGGCTTTTTGTCCGCAGCCCGAACAGTATTTGTCTTCGAGGAGTTTTCCGCAGTTTAGGCAGTTGTTCATGGAGATCAGATATCAATCATTAGCTAAGTAACGAAATTCTGTGGTATTTTTATGGAACATGTAAAAGATCAATTATTTGATTGGTACTTTTTTTGGGGTGCTGGCAGTTTATTCATAGCGCTTCGCAAGCGTATCACGGAACTGCCGTCGCGCCATTCGCTGTATTTTTTTGGCTTGTATTTAGTGGAAATTCCGTAGCGCCAAAAAAGATGCCGCTGCTGTCGCTCACCCGGAAAAGAAATAGAAAAAATTGAAAAAAATGGAAAAAAACTGAAAGAATCAAAAGAAGTAAAAAAGATAAAAAAACTCTTTGTTACCTCTGTGCCTATGTGGTCTGCCGGAAATATGTGGTAGTAAGCGAGTAAGTGAATTTCGATAGCTATTGGAAGTGAAAAAATGGAAAAAATGGAAAGAATGGAAAAAATTGAAAAAAATTGAAAGAATCAAAAGAAGTAAAAAAGATAAAAAAACTCTTTGTTACCTCTGTGCCTATGTGGTCTGCCGAAAATATGTGGTAGTAAGCGAGTAAGTGAATTTCGATAGCTATTGGAAGCGAAAAAATGGAAAAGTTCCTTCTTTGCGTCCTTTTCGTAAATCTTCGCGTTCTTTGCGGTAAAGCCTTTGGCAAATTCTGGCAGCGAGCACTCACGTTGCGCAACCGATTGAGCGGATTAGCCCGCAGCGCGCCCAGATGCAATAGGGCGAAGCGAGGACTATGAGCGAAAGCGGGACGGCAAAACCACACGGAATTTCCACTAAGTAGTTTTGCCGATGCGCCCAAAAAATAACTAATCCACTTTTGTAACTTGTGTTCGGGCACTGATACCGCTGTCGTTAAATGCTTCGATGGTAAAGTAATACGCGTCGCTGCGGTCTAAGCCGTTAAAGTAATATTCGTTCTTGCCGTACACCATGATTGAACCGTAGAGTTTATCGGCCGATTTTCCAAAATAAATTACGTAACCGTCGGCAGTTGGGTTTTGCTGCCATTTGAACCACACATTTCTGCGTTCGCCTTTTACCTTAGGCGGTGTGCGTAAGGCAACGAAATTTTGCACTTCGGTAGGTTTTGCTTGATTGCCGTTACCGAAAATACGAAATCCGCTTATCGCGAAGGTTCCGGTAGGCATTTTCACGTTTTCGAGTTTTACGTAACGTGCTGTAGCCGATTTTTCCAACTCAATGTATTCGTGCGGAACGTCTTTTTTGTTGTTGGATTTATCCACCAAGAGCGTCCATTTTTTTCCATCATTCGACACATACAAGCGGTATTGATGTCCGTTTTTTGGGGTTGATTTGCCCATAAATTCGACATCTTGATCGGCGTAGTTGATTTGAATTGCGTTTATGGTAGCGCGTTGTCCCAAATCGGAAATTAGGTATTCGCCAGCATTTCCGGTTTTTGCCGACCAGTAGGTTTTAATGTCTTCATCGACCGAGAAGTTCGGTTGCAATCCGCCTAAAGTAGAGCTCACGATAACGGGTTTGTTGTAATTCAACAGCATCCAACGCGTAAATTCTCCGCTTTGTTTCACGTTCGGCAGGTAGGTTGGGTAATCGCCGTAAGCGGTATTGCAGAACATAACGCCGTCGCGGTCGAAGCCAGCTGGCCAAATACCGATACGCCGCTCGAAGTTGTTTTTGGTGCAAATTCCGATGGTCGATGTATGCCAATAACTTTGGTTTGTATCTTGAAATGTGGCGCCGTGTCCAGCTCCTCGTGCAAATCCGCCGGGCTTGTACGAAAACGGATTATGCGATTGGTATTCAAACGGACCCAAGGGCGAACTGCCCACGTACACACCGTCGGCGTAGCCTGAAAATTCGGTTCCAGGCGCGCCGTATTGCAAATAGTATTTGTTGTTGTGTTTCGTCATGAACGCGCCTTCAAGAAAGGGTTGAAGGAAGGTGTTGTCGTTGTGTTCGCCAAAACGTTCCCAACCGTGTTCATCGTCGTTGAGTGCAATCATCGGAATTGCTTCGCCTTCGGGCTGAAAAGTTTTTCGATTGAGCTTGAAGCCGTACAAGGGATACAAATTACTTGAACCGAAATACTCGTAAATCTGATCGGTGTCGGCATCCCAGAAAATCTGTGGATCCCAGGCACCCGCTTCGGATTTGTGTACCAACTCTTTCCATTCGTTATTTTTCGGGTTGGTACTCATCCAAATGGGAAATTCCTTTCCGTGTGTGGATCCAACTACGAGCAAGGTATCGTTAACGAACGACGCTGAGGGTGCGCAAAGTTCGTCGTACACTTTATGTTCTGGTCGCAGAAATTTCCGTGAAACAAACGTCCAATTTGATAAATCATCGCTGTACCAATAGCCCCACTGATTGGTGGAAAATAAATAGAAGGTTCCTTTGTTTTGAACGATCACCGGATCGGCGGTGGCACGGTGTTTCCCTTGTTTGACAAAATCGGGAATAGGGCAGTAGCCGTAATCGATATTAATGGGATTGCAGTACGTTCTGTTTTGAGCATTTCCCATCAGTGAAAGGAAGAGCACTGCAAATAAAAGGCTGTATTTTAAACGATTTATCATGGCAACAACTGAATTTGTACTTTCAGCGTTGCATCGCTATTGCCGCCAACATATACTTCGAATGTGCCCGGTTCGGCTACAAAATTCAAATCACTATTGTAGAATTTAAGATCTTCGGTACTAATTTTGAACGTTACCGTTTTTGCTTCGCCTGCTTTCAGGGCAATTTTTTGGAATCCTTTAAGCTCGCGAAGAGGACGCGTAACGCTGCCCACGACATCTCGAATATACAGTTGAACCACTTCGGAACCATCGATTTTACTGCTATTTTTAACATCGACGCGAATTTCGACCTCTTCGTTTGTTTTGAAAGCAGTTTTGCTTGCGCTGATGTTTTTATATTCGAATGTGCTGTACGACAGTCCATAACCAAAAGGAAACAAAGGTTCGTTTCTCACATCGAGATAGTTCGATTTAAATTTCTCGAATTTCCCTTCTTTGTTTCCTAGCGGTCGACCAGTATTTTTCGCAGCGTAATAAATAGGCACTTGTCCGACATTACGAGGAAAAGTTGCTGTTAGTTTGCCTGAAGGATTTGATTTTCCGAAGAGTGTATTTGCGATGGCAGTTCCGGCTTCACTTCCTGGAAACCAAACGTTTAGTATGGTGTCGGCGAGTTCAATCTCTTCGGTTAACACTAACGGGCGACCTGTAAACAGCACCAATACAATTGGTTTATTTAGTTTTTTGAGTTCGCGAAGTAGTTCTTTTTGAGCAAGCGGAATTTCTAAATTAGTTCTGCTGCTCGATTCGCCACTCATTTCGGCAGATTCTCCTAGAGCTGCTACAATAACATCGGCGTTTTTACTGATTTCGATCGCTTCTTTGATAAGTTCTTCGGCAGTTCGGCTATCGCGGTTAAGCGATTTACCAAACATAGTAGCACGTTCTTCGAAGGCCGGATCGTGGTCGAGATTGCTGCCTTTGGCATAAGTAATGGTGCTAGAAAATGTGCGTAGCCCGTCGATGAGCGTAATCGAACGTTCTTGTTTGGTAGCTACGCTCCAAGTTCCAGCCATGTTAACGGCGTTGTTTGCAAGCGGACCTACCAGTGCGATGCGTTGTTTCGGATTTAGTGGAAGAACTTGATTGTTGTTTTTTAGAAGTACAAACGATTCCTCGGCGATTTTCACTGCTTCAGCACGGTGCTCCGGCGTGAATATCTCGGTTTTAGCGCGTTTTTCGTTGCAGTATTTGTACGGATCTTCGAATAAACCTAAATCGTATTTGGCATTTAGAATGAGCCGAACGGCTTGGTCGATATCGTTTTGTGTGATTTTTCCTTCCTCGAGTGATTTTTTTAATGTATTGATGAAGCCTTCGCCCACCATATCCATCTGAACACCGGCCTTTAAAGCGAGCGCTGAAACGGTTTGTAAATTACCAATTCCGTGTTCGGTCATTTCATTGATTCCGGTGTAGTCGGTTACAACAAATCCGTTGAATCCCCATTGTTTGCGAAGCACGTCGGTCATTAGCCATTTGTTGGCCGTTGCGGGAACGCCGTCGACTTCATTAAAAGATGCCATGACCGTTGCAACACCTGCGTCGATTGCAGCTTTGTAAGGTGGAAAATAGTCGTTGTACATCCGTATGCGGCTCATATCTACCGTGTTGTATTCTCTTCCCGCTTCGGGAGCGCCGTAAAGCGCAAAATGTTTTACGCAGGCGAGAATGGTTCGCGGATCACGCAAATCGCTTCCTTGATACCCTTTTACCATTGCCGCTGCGATTTTACTTCCCAGGTACGGGTCCTCGCCTGAGCCTTCTGAAATTCGTCCCCAACGCGGATCTCTCGAAATGTCGACCATCGGCGAGAATGTCCAGTTTATACCGTCGGCACTTGCTTCGATAGCAGCAATACGTGCACTTCTTTCAATGGCCTCTAGGTTGAAAGTTGCCGATAATCCGAGCGGGATTGGGAAGGTGGTTTCGTATCCGTGAATGACATCCATACCGAATAGAAGGGGAATTTTAAGTCTTGATTTCTGTACGGCTATCGATTGGATTTCCTTGATTTTAGCAACCGATTTTATGTTGAACAAGCCGCCTACTAATCCGTTTTTGATTTTTGATGCGATGTCGGCATTTTGTGCTGCTCCGGTTACGATATCTCCGGCACTTGGAAGGTTAAGTTGACCAATTTTTTCGTCGATAGTCATTTGATTGAGCAGATTTTCCACAAACTGTGATTTTGTTACTGGTGCCGCAGATTTAGTTTGTGCAACGAAAAGTTGTGGAAGTAGGAGTGAGGCAAAAAGAAATAGACGAGAAATCATTATTTGTGTTTTTTCTGATTTAGTAACCAAGAGTAAAATTCGTTGTTTTGAAAAAGGGTGTCCCAACCGCCGTGTCCTACATTCGGTTCGCTGTGAAGTTTAACAGTGGGGTTAATTTGTTTTAATTTTTGATAGAGTGTTTCGGAATACCAGTACGGAACTACGTTATCATCGGTGCCGTGGTACATGTATATGGGTGTATTTGCTAGTTTTTGGAATTCCAACATGGGAATACGATCAACAAAACCCGAGATGGTTGCCGCTGCTGTAAAAAGGTCGGGATTGTTGATAAGTATATTCCAACTTGCCCAAGCGCCCATACTAACTCCGATGAGAAAAATCTGTTGCTTATTGATTGCATTTTTTGCAAGCACGAATTCAACGAGTTTGGTTAGCGCTTCGGCATTCCAGTATTGATTATTCGGACATTGTGGTGCAAGAATATAGCAATCGGGATACTGGCGTTCGAGATAACCGATTGGACTATTGATGAATACTTTTTCAATATCCGAACCACGTGCCCCGGAGCCGTGTAAGTAGACAACAAGCGGTTTGTTTTGGCTTTTACTAACAGGTTTTTTAAGATAGTAGTTGTAGCTTACCGTTTCGTCTGATTTCCAAACAAAAGATTCAAATTTGGTTTGACCGCTGCTGTTTAGCGTACAGACGATCGCAAAAAATAAAAATGCTATGTTAGGTTTAGATGGCATGCTGTGTTGAAGAAAAGCCAAGTTTTTGCAATCCTTGTCGAATTTCAGGTGCTTGCATGAATAAACTCCACAACAATCCGGTTCTGTAATTTTCGATCATCGGAGTTATAGTTCCTTGATCGATTGCTAAATAGCGTGGTGTAACCCAGTTGTGGTGTGGAGAAAATGCATCATAAGGTCCGGCGGCACCGATTAAGCGAGGTCCCCAGCTTGGATCTTCGTAGAAAAAGCGAAGAGCTTTCATAGATTCCTGTGGAGTGTACGGAAAAGATGATAAAGCGGCTGTTGGTGTAATGACGCCACGATCGTTACCAGGTTTGTGATCTGTGTAGCCCACCGTTCCGTTCGGATTTCGTGTGTAGCTCGCCGTTAATCCCCAGCAATTTTCACCGTAACCAATCCAGCCAATCTGATTCGCCACGCAGTAGTTGTACATGATTTGCGTATGATTTTTAGTCAGCGTCCAGTAATTTGCATATTGGTCATTTAAACCTCGTGGATCGAGCGCTAAAAAAGAATAATGTGCCCAAAACATAGGGCCAACGGTTTGAGCTCCGTTGTGTTTTAGTACGATTGGAAGCTCGTAGGCGCTTTGTGCACTGACAATGCCGCCGCTTCGAGCCCAGCCTTGATGGTACACTTCAGGAGCAACCGGATGTGTAGGCGATGAGGCTGCCAAAATGTAGGTTATCAAACACTCGTTGTAACCTTCTAATTTGAAGTTCATAATCCAACCGTTGTTTGGCGACCAGTGCCAATAGAGTGCTTGTTCGCCTTTGGTATACCAAGTCCAATCGACACCTCTCCACAGCGCATCGGCTTTTGCAGCTAAGGCTTGTTCACGTTCGTTACCTGTTTTAAAGTATTCGCGTAAGCAGATTAAACTCTGACATAAAAATGCGGTTTCTACCAAATCACCGCCATCGTCGTTTGATCCAAAAGGGATGGTATTTCCGTTAGTGCCGTTCATCCAATGTGGCCAAGCACCGTAATAACGGTCGGCATTTTCAAGAAAGCTAAGTGCGGTTTCGAGTCGTTCAATCGCTTGTTCGCGGGTGATGAATTGACGTTCAATACCAACGATGATATTCATCAAGCCAAAACCCGAACCTCCTGTAGTGACCAGATTTGCATCAACAAACGGTTCATCGGTGTGGAAGCGTTCACGAGCGAGTTTTGAATTTACCTCAGCAAGATCCCAAAAGTACTTAAAGGCGTCGCGTTGTGCTTTTGTTAGCAGTTCTTCGTCAGAAATAGGCGTTGGAGTTTCGGCTGTTACAGTCGACTTATCGCCACATGATGATGAAGAGATACTTACTGTGATTAAAGCGAGTATTAAATAGTACACTTTCATAAGAGGTTGCTTTATAAATGACGATCGTTCGAAAAGAGATTATAGTTTGCTTAAGATAAGATTTTTAGTTTCGAAAAAATAGGCTTCGATGCAAGTTGGTTGCAAGTGAATAGTTTCAGTCAAGGTGTATTATATTTTTTGAGAAACTTCGGCAAACCCAATATATGTTTTGAAAGGAATTAGTGTTTTAGACCGTTCTTAGTGCATTGAACTTTCGTTAAATAAACTCCGGCAAACGTGTTGCCGGAGTTTCTAATTGAAAATTCTATAGATTAACGTCCAGCTTTTTCTAATTCGTATAATGCACCGATTTCTGCTTGAGTAAGCGCTTTATCATACACACGAACTTCGTCAACAGATCCTTTTAATGCTTTGTTCCAAGCATCTGTATTAGAGCCGTTAACAACAGTTTCTAAAGCTCCAATTACAGGACGTGTTGGCAAGAAGTGATTTAGATTAAGTGCCGCACCATTATTTCGAACTTCCCAAGCAGAATTGGAGATTTTAACACCGTTTACATAAATTCTGTTTGTTCCAGTTGGACCATCAAATACGTATACAATGTGCGCCCACTGTCCACCAATTTTGTTAGCATTCCAGGTGTGTGTAGCATCCATCCAAGGCTCTTGTTTGATCATATTTACAGCATCTCCTCCAGTTTCTGTTCCGTCGGCTTGCTTGATTCTGTAAATTCCCTTTACTTGGATAGAATCAGAACTTACAAGTCCGTGTGTTTCTCCAAATAAGTTCAAGTTACCCCAAACTTCTCCCGTTCTTGTTAAAGAAAAGATAGGTGAAATGTTAGACGGCTGATCTGGCGCTGGTCGAGTGTTATTTAAAATAGCCCAACAGCTAATTGTTGCACTTCCTGAGGTTGAATTCAAAGCTTCAATTGCAGGGTACGCCATATATCCTAAATTGAAAGATACTCCTTGTCCTTTCACACCAGCAACAAAGGTTGCAGCGACAGTTGATGAAGGATTTGTTCCTGAAATGCTCTCTTTCCCGTTACCATTTAGTGGCCAGTAAGCGCGTAGTGCAGTTGCTGCAACATCGTCGGCTTTGTCATATCCACCAATAGGCGGTAAAGATGAATCGCTGTCGCCACCACAAGACACCACAAAAGCAAGTCCGGTTGCCGCTAGCATACCAATAAGTAATTTGTTTGTTTTCATAAAATAATAATTGATTAGAGTTAATTTTTGTTGTTAATAATTCGGATTTTGGATTAAGCGTCCGCCGCTTTGTATGATTTGATCGTTAGGTATCGGAAATACTTCATGTTTGCCAGGTATAAATGTTTTTCCATCGGCTGCCATTTTCTGCTGGGCTCGGCCAGTTCGAACTAAATCAAACCAACGATCGTATTCCATAGCCATTTCCCATCTGCGTTCATCCAAAAGCTGGTCGTAGGTAATGCTGGTTCGATCACCTAGTCCGGCACGAAATCGAAGTGTGTTTACGATGCTTAGTGCTTCGCTCGAATTTCCGAGGTTTAATGCAGCTTCGGCGCGAATGAGGAGTAAATCGCTGTATTTCAGTATTCGGTGATTTTTAGCTGTATTGCCCTTATCGCCATTCCATGGTTCTGCAATTTGACTCTGGTACGCTTTGTAATTGTATCTTGGATTCGCCCAAGTGGCAGGAGCAACAAAATTGTCCCACAACACAGAAGGCACAAACAGTATTGATGCACTTCTTCGAACATCACCCGACTCAAATGAGTTAGCTAAGTTTGCCGAAGGAGCGTTGAATCCCCAACCCAAATCGGGAGTGCCTCGCGGTCCTTGCACGTTTGTGTAATCACGTAAACCATTAGTTAGGGTAGCTTGTACCTCAAAAATCGATTCCGCTTTGTTTTCTCCAACTTCGCGCCAAACATCAGCGTAATTTGTTAAAAGCCCGTATTGTCCAGACGAAATAACTTCGCCTGCCATATCGTACGATTGTTGCCATTTTTGTTGGTATAAATACGCTTTTGCTAAAAGTGCTTGTGCTGCTCCTTTAGTTGCACGTCCTAAATCGGCGCTGGAATATGCCGATTTCAGCGGTAATCGCGTTGCAGCGTCGATAAGATCGGCTTCGATTTGTGCGTAGACTTCTTCTTTACTTTTGCGGACAAATACTACTTCATTGATCGTTTCATCATCGTTGATATCAATTTTTCCCGTAACTAGCGGAACTCCACCGAAACAACGAACCAAATCGAAATAGAATACGGCTCTCAGAAATTTAACTTCGCCAATAAAACGCGATTTTAAGTTTTCATCTATCGCAAGTTGCTCAAGATAGAATAACGCGTTGTTTGCTCTGTAAATTCCCTCGTAGCGACCTTTGTAAACATCACTAAAGGAAATATCTGTCGGATCAAACGTTAGATTGTCCATTTTGTGTTTGTCTGTTCCGGTATCTGATAAAGAAGAGCCTTTATCGGCATCATCGGAGGTTATGCTTGCGATACCAATCCACGAAAACGAATACATATTGTAATCCAATAACTTGTTGTAAACACCATTCACCAACTTTACGGCATTATTCGGATCATTTAAGAAATCAAATTCCGTTTGCGCTGTGTTCGGATCTACATTCAGATCGTCTTCACAAGCGGATAGCAAAAAACAAGCTAGTACGGAAAAGACGAATATTTTTTTATTTAAAGCTTTCATAGTCAATTAATTATAAACTTACATTTAAGCCAATAGCAAATGTTCGGTTAGTAGGATATGCATTTAACTCAATGCCAGCAGTTCCGAGCGGATCGCCACCGTTATTTCCAACAAGCTCTGGCGAATATCCAGTGAACTTTGTGAAGATGAATGGATTAACTGCTGTAGCGTAAATACGCACGCGACTAACTTTTTCAAGGAATTTAGGGAAGGTGTATCCGATTGTTATGTTGTTAATTCGGAAGAACGATCCATCTTCGATGTAGTAGGTAGAAGATCTAGGCACGTTGTTGAATGGGCGTGGATTTGTTGCATTCGGATCGCCCGGCAACCAGAAATCATCAAGTACTGCCGATTCCACATTTTCTCCACCAAAGCGCTGCGCCTTCTTACCATTGTATAGTTTATTACCTCCAACGCCGTAAGTATCGACACTAAAGTCAAATTGCTTGTAGTTTAGTGCAAAGCTTAGTGCGTAAGTATGTGTCGGAATATACGATCCTGCGGCAACACGTTCGTCGGAGTACGTAAATTCGCCATCACCGTTAAAGCCTGTAACATCGAAAACGTAAAAGCTTCCCAAAGGCTCGCCAACAAGGACTTGTTTTGTCCATTGTCCGTTATCTATAGAGCCGCCAATCAAATCGCTGAAAAATGAATTGTTGACTTTTTGAAGTTCGTTTTTATTGAGCGATATATTTCCAGAGACAGTGTAGCTAAATTCGTCGTTAAATTTTCCGTCCCATTTTAGCGAAATCTCAGCACCTTGATTTAATACAGTTCCTGTATTGAGCGTTACGCGATCTGGTGAAATTACTGAAGGTAATGTCACAGGTAAAAGCACATTTTCATTTTGACGGCGATAGAAATCAACCGTTCCCGATAAGCGGTTGTCAAACATTCTAAAGTCGAAACCGAAATCAATTTCCGACATAGTTTCCCAAGTTAAATTGGGGTCGATTTGATAAGGCTGAACATTCCCTGGAAAGATGTTTGCATCTGGGCCAAAGCTGTAGTTGTAGTTTGCGGCAAAAAGTGGAATGTTTAGGGCTGTGAGTGCATTAGCATTACCAACTTCGCCATATCCACCTCTAATTTTTACGTACTGTAGAATCTTATTTTGCTTGAAGAACGCTTCGTTAGATAGCACCCAGCCTGCAGAAACTGCTGGAAATACACCCCAACGGTTTGACTCCTGAAATCGGCTGTTTCCTTCCCGACGTACTGTTGCAGAAAACAAGTATTTGTTATCGAATTCGTAATCCGCACGAGCAAAATACGCTAAAGATACTACGGGAGTTTCTACGCGGTTTTGAGCAATTTGTCCTGGGGGTTGTTCTGTGTTGTAATCGGATAAATCGAGCGACCAATAGTTTGACTGTTCGGGGACATTCCAACGTGTAGCAGATAAACTCTCCGCATTATTTGTTGTACTGCGGTTCATACCAATAGTAGCATTAATAGTGTGCTTGTCTATTGTTTTTGAATAACTTATGAAGTTGTCCCAGTTCCAGCTATAATCATCGTATCGACGTTGTTGTAGTGTGTTAATTGGGTTGCTTACTGGATAGTCGGCAATTTCTTGCGTTGGATTTTCTGCCAACCAGATGTTGCGTGATGGCGTGTAGGTAAAGCCTTTTGCCCAATTAAAGGTCGAGCCAAAATTGGAGGTAAATTTGATGTCTTTTGTAATTTGAAGTTCGGCTGATATATTTCCGAAAACGGCTAGATTTTTATTTTGTTCGTTGTAGTAAAATAACTGTGCGGCTGGGTTTCCAACATTGTTAAAACGATCTGAGCCATTAATTGCCACCTGGCCCGTTGCGGGATCTCGTAACGGAACTCCCCAGCGTCCGTTTTCGAAACGAACGGGAACAATGGGCGATTGTTTATAGGCATTGGTAAATGCACTAAGCGGTTTAGGACTGTTGTTGGTAATCGCTAAATTTAAGTTTTGCTTAATGGTAACTTTACCGTCAAGAATTTTAAATTAATTTCTCGAACTTAAATTTGTACGCTCGAATTGAGTGCCATTTAAAATACCTTTTTCTTTGTAATTCGTTGCAGTAAACTGCATGTTTACGTTTTCGCTTCCGCCTGAAATTGAAATCTGGTGCGAACTAGTTTCGCCAGTATCGGTTATTTCGTCAAGCCAATTTGTATTGTAAGGTTGATCAAAATTGAAATAGGTCGACGATCCCAGCGCAGTATTGTTGTAATACACGTAGCGATAGGCATCTGCCATTTCAACTTCTCGCTGAATGAATTTCCGACCAACAAAGCCGTCGTAACTCACTTGTAGCTTATTTTTCTTTGCTTTTTTGGTATTAACAACGATAATTCCGTTTGCTCCTTTCTGTCCGTAGATTGCCAGAGACGACGCATCTTTCAGTATATCAATGTTTTCAATATCTCCGGGAGCGATACCGTTAAGGGACGTCGCTTCTAAACCGTCTATGATATACAAGGGCGTTCTGCCTCCTAAAACAGTTCCTAAGCCACGGATGATTACAGTAGGGTTTGCCCCAGGTTCGTCGTTTGTTACAATGTTTACGCCCGCTGCTTTTCCTTGTATAGCCTGAATAGCAGACTGAGCTGGTGTTTTGGTGATTTCGCTAGCTTTAATCTGAGCAACAGAACCAGTGATCGCACCCGCTTTTTTCGTACCAAATCCAACAACAACTACCTGCTCTAATTCGGTGCTAGAAAGTTGCATGCTCACTTTCATACCGTTCTTTGCCTGTAGCGTAATGGTTTTGTATCCTACGAAAGTGAAACTAAGCTTATCGTCGTCGGCTGCTGTAATGCTAAAGTTTCCGTCAAGATCAGCAGCAACACTTACCTGGCTAACTGTATTCGTTACCGTTGTACCGGGAAGAGGCAAGCCGTTCTCGTCGAGCACTTGTCCAGAAATTGTCTGTCCGACCGCAAATTGAAAGCTAGATAAAATGAACAGAAAGACTAATAGTTTTTTCATACCAAACTTCATTGGTAAGATTCGATTGCGAATGTAGCAACTAAATCGTTGTAGTTGTGGTACGAGAGAAGTTTATTATTTAATCTAAAATTTTAAATAAATTTATTTAAGTAATTGATTTTAATTATTTTAATTAAAAAATAAAACAAATAAAAATAGATCTCATGATGTAGTAGTGATGTGTTATGTAGATGTAAAATCTTGGCAAAAAAATTATTATCTACGTATTTTTAGGAACGATTTTATAGCGTATTCATAAATCTGTTCAAGCTAACTTCGGCATCAAGAGCTAATTTTTTGCGAAGTCGATAGCGGTGAATTTCGACACCGCGATAAGTGATATTCATAAGCGGAGCAATTTCTTTAGAAGATAAGTTCATTTTCAAGTAAATCGCTAGTTTAATATCTTTTGAAGTTAGGATGGGATAATTCTCGGTGATTTTCTTAACGAATTCGGCATGACTTTGCAAGAGGTTTTGTTCGAAATGTTCCCACTCTTTCTGGGTGATGCTGTGATTTTTAATCGCTTTCTTTATTTTAGTTTTGAGCTTCGTAACATCAGGTTCTTCTTCTACCGCAGCCGAAACAGCTTCAATGATTTCGCTGTGTTTAGCGATAGCTAGTGATTTTGAAGCGACTTCACTGGCTTTTGCTTGAATCTGCATTTCCAAAATGTGCTTTTCGTACTCTTGAATTCGCAATGCGTTCTGAGCTTCAAGCTCTAAGTTACGAAGCTCACTTTGATGTTTAATCTCTTCTTCTCTGATTGCTATTTGCTGTTTATATCGAAATTGGTTCCACTTGTAATATAAGAAAAGCAAAAGCGCTAGTGCACAAGCATAAATAACTAACATGTATCCCGAGAGAAACCAAGGTCTAGCAACTTCAAACTCGAAAATTGCCACACGAGTAAAGTTATTGTCTTGAATACTAAAGAATTCGATTTGCTGATCGCCGCTTTCTAAGTTATTTAAAATCAATCTATTATTGTATGGAACTGCTTTTATCTCATCGCCATTTCTGCGGTAGTAAATTTCTGTGGTATTCTGTCCGAAATATTTATGTAGGATGCGCAATTCCACAGGTCTTTTATAACCGACAACTGATCCTTCTTGTAAGCATTTTTGTTGTTGAAAAGCTTCAATGCTAATGTTATCGAGCAGTCGTGTGTTTTTTTGTTCGGTAAATTCTAAAAAGCCATCGTCGAGATTTACGGCATATTTAGATCCGAGCGTAAAAATCTTGGTATCTTGGTTAATCAATCGCCCACGATAGTATTTTTCAGGAATTAAATCCCACACAAATGAATCATTAACCAAACGCACTAAATACAATTGCGTGTTTTTTACTGCTAAAAGCGATTCTTTACCAGCGGCTGCCAATTCAGTAACTCCCCTAAATGCAGCTGTAAATTTGGAATCGTAGTTTAGCAGATTTGTTTTTTTGTTGGGAGTATACCATTTATCAGCAATTTTTACGTAAACGCTTTCGCGGAAAGAAAGCAGCTTAACACTAAAGTCGTTTTTAAAATTTTGTAGTTTACTGATGTCAGTAATTGTGAATTTTAAATTATCGTATTCGTAATCAATGCGATAAATGCCGCGGTATGCGTCGGCAGCCCACAACTGTCCCGGTTTACTTTGCACCAAGTTTTTAATAGGTTTGGTAAGTCCATTTATAACTAGGAATTTTTCCAAATTTAAGGGCGATTGGTACGCGATAATTCCCGCATAATGCGATTGAAAAATCAAAGGTTGATACACATCCGGCAAGAATTTCCAACCACCGGTTACTGTATTTACGCGCTTAATTCGATTTTGTTCGTAGCGAAACGTACCGTCGTTGTGGCCAATAGCAAATGCCGATCCAAAAGGTTCAATAGACCAAACTTGTCCCTGTGAATTTGGAATTAGCTCGAGTTTTTTTTGTTTGTAGGAGAAAAGTCCGTGGTTTGAACCAATTAAAACTTCGTCGTTATTCTTGTTCAAGGCATAAACAGATCCTAACTTTCCGGATACATCTGTGAAAAACTGAAAATTTGAATTGATTTCAATATGCGATATTCCATTGTCTAATCCCAACCATAAATCGCCTTCTAGATCGGTTTGAATTTGAAGTACCGAGTTGTTGCAAAGTCCGTTTTCCCGCGAAATATTTTTATAACTTCCGTCGTTTAAATCAATGATGTACAGTCCGTTAGAGGCCGTTCCGACCGCTAGTCGATTTTTTGAGAGAAATTTGGCACAAAGTATCAGTTCGCGTTTAAATCGCTGGTTTAAAGAATGATTCCAAGGTTTTGTAGTTCCTTCCTTATGACAATAGACGCCATTTTTTAGTGTAAAAATGAAATCGGTTCCCTGATTATTAGCGGCATGATGTACAATATTGTTGTTTAGAATAGTACCCAGTTCCAGATTTTCAAACGTACCATTTACATAGCGATAAATGCCTTTATTGGTTGAGGCAAACCAGATTTCGCTGCCAACGATAAAACAATAAGAAATTTGAAACGGAAGTTTTACAGCCTTTATTAGCTTACCGTCGTAGATGAAAATGGAATTAAACGACTGAAAATAGATTTTGCCCTCGTGGGAGAAGATTTTCCAGATTTCTTCATTCAGGGTGTTTCCTTTAAATAAATTTTTTCCCGCTGAAAGCGATGTGTAGGTTAACTGCCCTTTCTCGTAAAACCAATATCCAAATTCGTTATACGAGCCGCAATACACGCGATTTTCAACAGCAAATACCGATCGAATAATTGTTTTATTCGGCAAACGTTTTTTCTGCCAAACGGCACCATCGTATCGCAACAAATAGTTATTGTTGGCGAAATACATCGAATAATCGGAACCTTGAGATATGCTCCAAACCTGATTATCACCGAAATACTCAGATTTGGTAAAGTTCTCGACAAACGGCAGTAATTCTTGCCCAGACATAAAAAGTGGACAAAAAGCGCTCAAAATCAAAAACAACAATTGTTTCAATCTCAAATATTTTAACGAGTAAATGTAAATGAATTCAAGCTGTAATTGTAAACTTCGCGCCGTTTTACATCATTACATGTTTAAAGAGATCTGTTTAAATAATTGAAAATGATTTATTTATATGAATTTAGCTTCTTGCCGAATGAAAAATTTTTTTTAGCTGCTTTGGGAATTTTGATAGGTAGGATTCAGATACTTTTCTGCAAAGACAATAATTAGAAATCCAATGATATAGGCACAAATGTCTTCCCAAGCAAACGAGGTTCCTAGTATTGCTCGGGCTAAAGCCGAATGTTCCCATCCCAATGAAAAAATTAATCCAAGATATTGGGTTGTTTCAACAGCAAAGGCAAATAGCAAAACGCCGACGGCAGTTTTCAATTTCGAAACAGCAAAAACCGATTTCAAGGCGCAATAAATCAGTATAACCACAAGTACATCACCTACATATGGTCTTATAAATTTATCGTGAACAAATAAGGCAATTACAACTTCTACAAAAAAAAGCAAGACTGCCCAAGCGAAGTAGTTTTTGTTAAATCGAACGTTTTTCATAACAAACATAACTCGTAATAATTTCAAATCTTATTTCAGGATGTAACTTATTTAAAAGAAAACTTGCAATTGGAATTCAGCTGTCGGTTCTTTGTAGGAAAGTGTTTTCTCGAGTATTCACACATGTTTTATAAGTAAATAACAGTTCATGTTAAAATCAATTCATCACGTTGCAGTAATTTGTTCCGATTATGCGATATCTAAGAAATTTTATACCGAAATACTGGGCTTAGAAGTTATTCAAGAAGTTTACCGCCAGGAACGCCATTCGTATAAGTTGGATTTGGCATTAAACGGAAAATACGTTTTGGAGTTATTTTCCTTTCCAAATCCGCCGGAACGAAAATCGTTCCCAGAAGCATGCGGATTGCGGCATTTGGCTTTCGAAGTTGCCGATATAAATGCTATCATTGAACAGCTATCGCGCTTCCACATAAGTGCCGAACCGCTGCGCGTAGATCCGTATACGGGAAAGAAATTCACATTTATAAGTGATCCCGATAAACTTCCGATTGAATTTTACGAATTCTAAGTAGCAGGAGAATTGCTGTTTTTCTGGGAACGTACCGCGAAATCGCCCCAACTTGCAATCGCGTCAAGCAACGGTAATAAGGTCTTCCCGAAATCGGTTAACGAATACTCAACACGTAACGGAGGCTTTATCGTATACACTGTTCGCTTTACAATACCATCTGCTTCCAAATCTTTTAGCTGTAAACTCAAAGTGCGCTCGGTGATTTGCGGCATGCTACTGCGAAGTTCATTGTAACGAAGCGTTCCCGATTTTAAATGGTATAAAATGACGCTTTTCCACTTTCCACCGATCATATCCATGGTAATACTTGTACAACATGGATATTCTTTGTTGTTGAATGTCAACATAATACACTTTTTTACTACTATACTTTTAGACCGTACTTGTGTAGTATTTCTACTATACTTAATTTTGTTGCTATAAAAATTATAGTTCAAAAATACTAAAAAGATGAGTTCATTTATCGAGCATTTTCAAAAAAGATACACAACTAAGAAATACGATTCTTCCCGAAAGATAAATCCAACTATTTTGGATGAATTGAAACAAGCTGTGCGCTTAAGTCCGTCTTCAATTAATAGTCAGCCTTGGCATTTCACTTTTGTTTCCGACGAAAGCACGAAACAACAGCTGGCGACCGCTTCGTTGTTTAACGATAAGAAAGTTTTGGATTCGGATACAGTAGTGGTTTTTAGCAGAATTAACGACATCAGTTTTTTTGAAAAGCAAATACAGGAAAATTTGCCGGAAGGTGCCGTAGCGTATTACAACAACATGATTAAGCCTTTGCCAGAAGCTGAGATTAAAGCGTGGTTCGACAAGCAGGTGTATTTGTCTTTGGGTGTTTTACTCAGTGCTTGTTCGCAACTTGCTATTGATGCAACACCGATGGAAGGTATTGAATCTGAGAAGTATAACCAGATTTTAGGACATGACAAGTATCATGCCTTAGTTGCTGTTGCTTTGGGTTTTAGAGCCGAAGACGACAGCAATCAGCCGAGCGTAAAACCAAAGTCGCGCGTGGCCACCGACAAAATAGTAACCACAGTGTAAGTTTTTTACTAAAGATTGTTTTTATTGACTAAAACTGGGTACTATAAAAGTGCTCGGTTTTTTTGCTTTTATAGAAAATAAATCAATTTTGTATCTTGCTTGAAAAAGCAGCATGCAAAAGTATATTCATTGCTTTTATCTGATTTTGTTCCCTTTTTTGTCGTTTTCGCAAGAACTTTATTCCAAATCTTTTGGCAAACAAACAGATCCGGCGGTGGTTTTTCTTCACGGAGGACCGGGCTATAATTCGGCAAATTTTGAGGTAATTACTGCCGAAGCCCTTGCGCAAAGCGGCTTTTTTGTTGTAGTTTACGATCGTCGAGGCGAGGGGCGAAGTGCCAACGTGCCGGCTTCATTTACTTTCGAAGAAACTTTTTCTGATTTATCTGCGATCATCGAAAAATATCAGGTAAAGCAACCCACACTTCTCGGACACAGTTTTGGAGGCATTGTTGCAACGCTTTTTGCTGCACGCAATCCGCAGCAAGTAAAGAACGTTGTTTTACTGGGTGCTCCGGTTTCGTTGCAAGAAACTTTTAAAACAATCATTAAGAGCTGTAAAAGTATTTATCAAGCGAAAAATGATAGCGTTAATTTTCAGTATATTAATGCTTTAGAAGGTATGGATAACACTGGCATTGAATACAGTTCGTATTGTTTTTATCATGCTATGCAAAACAATTTTTATTCGCCTAAGCAGCCAACTAGTGAAGCACAGCAATTGTATTCTCTTTTTGGAACGGATGCGACGCTTAAGAAATACGCATCTAAAATGACTTATGAAGCGCCTCGAGGTTTTTGGAAACATGAAAAGTATACTACTTTAGATCTCAGTTCAACAATCGAGAATTTGCTGAAATCGGGCGTTGTTGTAAAAGGAATCTATGGTAAAGACGACGGTTTGTACAGTGCCGAACAAGTTGCGCAACTGCAACAATTGCTTGGTTCGGAGCAGCTTCTGTATTGGGATTCTTGCTCGCATAACGTTTTTATTGATCAACGTTCGAAGTTTATTACTGCACTAGAAAATTGGTTTAAATAACTTAGGCGTTATGAAAGTAAATACTGCAATAGTTCTTATTTTTTTATCCATTTTTGGTACGTTTGCACAGGAATTGGCCGAGGTTAAACACGTGATGTTAGCTTCAAAAGCGCTGCAGCAAAATCGAGAAATTTTAATTTATACTCCACAATCGTACAAAGAAAATTATCTGACACAGTACGAGGTAGTTTACGTTTTTGACGCGCATACGCGAGAATTTTTCGATCTCACACATTCCATGATTAGCTTTTTGTCGAGAGCTGATAAACAATATATTGTCGTCGGAATAACTTCGCCGTATAACGAAGAACTCGATTATTCCAGAAGAAATGATTTTCTACCGGAAATGCAAACTGAGGCAGCACGAAAAGCCAACGGTAAATACTGCGGAAATGCAGATAAATTTTTCCAGTTTGTCACCCAAGAAGTGTTTTCGTATATGCAAGAAAACTACCGTGTTTTAAGTCGTCGTAGTGCCATCGGACATTCGTTGGGCGCGTCTTTTCTGGTGTATTCGTTTTTGAAAAATCCCGACACTTTCGATAACTACGTGTTGATGTCGCCTAATTTAGCTTACGATTCCAATCGCTTAATGCGCGAACTAAAACAATTTGATTTTTCGACAATTAAGCCCTACAAATATATTTATTTGAGTTTCGCTAACGAAGCCGTTTCGTTTCCAGAATGGAAGCCAGCTATTGATGAGAGCTTTGTGCTTTTTGATTCGCTTCAGGGCAAGGAGAATTTTTACGTAAAGTCGGCTAGGTTTCCTGAAAGCAATCATTTTAGTTCGGCTTTACCGGCCTTAACCGCAGCTCTTTCTACCTATTTTACGCAGGTTTACGATCGGCAGCAAGCACAATTGTCCACCACTTTCGTAGAAGTGGAAGTGGTAGTAGAAGTTTCGAATCCGAAAGCAGAGTTATACATTACGGGCAATCAAAAAGCGGTTGGAAATTGGAATCCTGCTGCAGTAAAAATGAATCGGTTGACTGATAAAGAACGAAGCATCAAACTCAAGGTACAATCGCCATTTATTTTTAAGATTACGCAAGGCTCCTGGGAAAGCGAAGCTACTTTAGAAGGCGTTTCGGGTAACGTTTGTTTACATCCTTCAAACGAAAAACGCTACCGTTTTAAAGCGATAGCGTTTGCCAATGATTAAACTTTATTGTTTTATTTTCCCGGATACGCTTCGAGTGCGTTTTTAAGAATTTCGACTGCCTGAATTAAATCTGCTTTTTTCAAAACGTATGCAATGCGCACTTCGTCTTTGCCAACATTTGGTGTACTGTAAAATCCGGCAGCTGGAGCCACCATTACAGTAGCACCGTTGTACGAATACGATTCTAAAAGCCATTGCGCGAAGTGATCGGCGTCGGCAACGGGTAATTTTGCGATGCAATAAAAAGCACCTCGTGGTTTAGCTACTTGAACACCAGCTATTTTACTTAATTCTTCTACTAAAGTGTCGCGTCGTTCTTTGTATTCTGCAACAACGTCATCGAAGTATGATTGTGGTGTGTCTAAAGCAGCTTCGCTGGCAATTTGTGCAAACGTCGGCGGACTCAAACGAGCTTGTGCATATTTCATAGCAGTTTGCATTACCTCTTTGTTTTTAGAAACAATACATCCGATTCGCGCACCACACATGCTGTATCGCTTTGAAACCGAGTCGATCATGATGGCATTTTGTTCAATTCCTGCGATGTTTAACACGGATAAATGAGGTTGATCGTCGTAGATAAATTCGCGATATACTTCGTCGGCAATCAGAAACAAATCGTATTTCTTGACGATTTCTGCCAATTGAAGGAGTTCTTCCTTTGAATACAAATAACCGGTTGGATTCCCAGGATTACAAATTAAAATGGCTTTGGTTTTTGAAGTGATTCGTTTTTCGAAATCGGCAATAGGAGGTAAGGCAAATCCGGTTTCTATTCCTGAAATAATCGGAACCACTTTAACGCCACTGGCCGTTGAAAAGCCGTTGTAATTCGCATAGAAAGGTTCAGGAATAATAATTTCATCACCAGCGTCCATCGTTACACCCATCGCAAAAAGCAGCGCTTCCGAACCTCCTGTTGTGATAAGTATATCGGCTGTCTCAACTGGCAATCCGTGGGTTCGGTAGTAGGCCGCGAGCTTAGTGCGATACGATTCAAAACCAGCAGAGTGGCTGTATTCTAAAATTTCAAAATCAAAATTTCTTACCGCATTTAATGCAACTTCGGGAGTTTTTATATCAGGCTGACCAATATTCAAATGAAACACTTTGGTTCCTGCTTTTTTAGCTTTTTCGGAATACGGTACCAATTTTCGAATTGGTGACTCGGGCATAGACAAACCTTTCGCTGAAATTGTTGGCATAGTGATATAAAAATTTGAAATGCAAATTTGCAATAATTCCGCTACAACTGCCAACTTTTAGCTTTCTATTGTATCTTTAAGGTAAAAATTAACTAATGTTTCGTTCCAAACAGCATTTCCATTCTTGGTTCGTATTATTGGTTTGCTTTCAATCTATTTTAAGTCACGGTCAATCTGAATTTGTTTTTCCATCTTCCGTACGGAAAACCGTAATTCCCTTTACTATGGTGAATAACCTCATTATTGTAAAAGTTAAAGTTAATGGCGTTCCACTCAATTTTCTATTGGATACAGGTGTAGATGAAACCTTATTAATTGGACTAGAGAGTAATCAAGAAGTGTTTTTGAAAGAAGTGGAATCTGTAAAACTTATTGGATTAGGAAGTAACGAACCTATTAATGGTTTGAAGTCGAATGGAAATACTCTGGAAATTGGAAAATTAACGTCTGATGAACATATCATGTATGTGGTCACTGATGCGGATTTGAGATTTTCTGCTACTTTGGGAATAGCCATAAATGGTATCTTGGGCTATCATTTTTTTAAAAATCATTTTATAAAAGTTGATTACGAAAAGAGAAAGCTTGTTGTTTACAATAGAAAGTACTTTAATAAAAGTCGATTAGTTCGTAGGTACGCTTCTATTCCTATTAGTATCGAAAAGTCGAAGCCCTACATACTTCTAGAAACCCAAATACTGAAGAATTATCGCAGAGATTCTTTGAAATACTTGATAGATACGGGTAATAGTTCTGCAATGTGGCTTTTTAAAAATCATCCAAAAGTTGATACTATTTCCAACACAAAGTTTAACGATTACTTGGGTTTGGGATTCAGCGGACCGGTTTCTGGTTTTAGAACGAAAATTAACCAATTAAGTTTGGGAAGCTATCAGGTAAAAACACCCATAGCTGCCTTTCCCGAATTCGAATCGTATGCGCATTTGAAAATGGTTGATAATCGCGCAGGATCTATTGGTAGCGAAATCTTAAAGCGGTTTACTGTTTTTTTCGATTACGCTGATAAGGCTATTTACCTCAGGCAGAATGCAAATTTTAGCAGTGAGTTTGATTACAATAAAAGCGGTATTCATTTACAAAGTGAAGGATTCAGACTGGTTAAATTACCCGTACGTGAGCGAAAGAATGGAGCTACTCTTACATTGTCATTCGGCGATAGAGATGTAACCATTCAATACGAGTACCAGCTCAAACCATCCTATCAAATCGCTTACTTGCGCTGCGATTCGCCAGCAGAACGCGCAGGATTACACATTGGCGATGTAATTTCATCAGTAGATAATATTCCAACGGCTTTACTATCTTTAGAACAAGTTGCCAACTTGCTGAAGTCGGATAAAGAAAAAACAATCGATGTAGAAGTTGATCGCGATGGTGTTTTAATGAAATTCCAATTTCAACTTAAAAACATCCTCGACTAAGTCTATTTTTAAATTATGACTTATTTTTGCGCGAAACAACAACACAATGAATTCACCTAGCGGATCTCGATACGTTCAAAGAGGCGTATCTGCCGACAAAGAAGATGTACATCAAGCTATAAAAAATGTCGATAAAGGCTTGTTTCCGAAAGCTTTTTGTAAAATAGTTCCCGATTACCTTACGCAAGATCCCGAATATTGTATCGTTATGCACGCCGATGGCGCCGGAACTAAATCGGCTTTGGCTTACGCATATTACAAAGAAACCAAGGACATAAGCGTGTGGAAAGATATTGCCCAAGATGCTATCGTAATGAATCTCGACGATTTACTGTGCGTGGGCGTTACAGATAACATACTATTGTCGTCGACTATAGGTCGGAATAAGAACAAAATTGGTGGTGAAGTAATTGCCGCGATCATAAACGGCACCGAAGAACTTATTCAAAATTTGCAGCAACACGGCGTAACCCTTCACAGTACTGGAGGCGAAACTGCCGATGTGGGCGATTTAGTTCGAACCATAATCGTAGATTCAACCGTGACGGCACGAATCAAAAAAACAGCTGTTATTGATAACGGAAACATTGCCGTAGGAAACGTTATTGTAGGTCTCGCAAGCTTTGGAAAAGCCAGTTACGAACAATCCTATAACGGTGGAATGGGATCGAATGGACTAACCTCTGCACGTCACGACGTATTTTCGAAGGAAATTGGTTTAAAATATCCAGAAACCTTTGATCCCGAAGTACCCGAAAACCTCGTTTACAGCGGTTCACAAAAGCTAACAAACGAAATCGACGAACTTAACACCACAGTAGGAAAACTTGTGCTTTCGCCAACACGAACCTACGCACCCATTATTAAAGCAATTTTCGAGAAAATCGGACGTAAAGCCATCAACGGAATGGTGCATTGCAGCGGCGGCGCCCAAACTAAAGTACTGCACTTTGTAGAGCATTTACACATAATAAAAGACAATCTTTTTCCAGTACCGCCGCTGTTTGAAATGATTCAAGAGGAATCTAAAACACCGTGGCAAGAAATGTACAAGGTGTTTAACTGCGGACATCGTATGGAATTGTATTGCAACGAAGAAGTAGCAGCCGAGATTATTGAAATCTCAAAATCATTTGATGTAGATGCACAAATTGTCGGTAGAGTAGAGGCTTCCGAGGCGAAAAAACTAACGATTCG
>NZ_JBMLTK010000064.1:0-2629 GCF_049240005.1 Flavobacterium sp.
CGCTCCGTTCGCCTTTTCGGCTCGGGTCAGAAATATTGCAGATAACGCGGATTTGCAATCCCTGCTAAAACAATCTCACGCCGGTCCGTATTGCCCCATGCTACGAAATTCGCAAATACCAAGCAACTAACCTAATTTACTTTGCTATAATTTATCTCAAAATGAGGTGGTTGTATGGCAGTTTGCTTTTGATTGACGAAATTTGTACTATCCAAAGTCTGGGCTGGCCGCAACGAGAATAGGATTTCTAGAAATGCGCCCAGTACTTTTCTTGTGTTGCAATCCTAACCATTTTTTGAAGCCACTCCCGCCTTCCGCTGTAGTCCTCGTAAAAAAAGGCGTGTTTATGGGGCTACAACCGGCTTCTGTGGTCGCCGTTTTTAACCCAATTCACACAGCCTTTTTGTACTCCGGGCTGCCGCTGCACTCGGGGCTAGGCAACCGTCTTTGATTGTAAACGGTCGAAAAAGACGACCACTTTAAGCACGGATTGCACCCGAGGCTTTTGGTGAAGAGACGAAGTAAATCCGCGCTATCGGGCTGAAATTTCAAATTTGATTATAGTCGTAAGATAGTTGCGGAGCGAGTCATACATCAGCTTAACTAGATAGTTTTAATTGTAGTGCCATTATTGATTGTTAATTAAAGCCACTCTTTTTACCTTTTTACATCAACTTCAAAAGTGAGGGTATCAATAAGAACGGGCGTAACTTTATCATAAAACTCATATTTAACAATACTTCTAATGGTATTTTTACCTTTTTTGGTTAGTATCTCTTTTACATCAATTTGACAAGGTTCAACTTTTTTGATAAAACGTTTTACTTTTAAATTATCGCTACCGACATTTTCTATTGTAAAAGTTCGTTTAGCATTGGGTATATTAGCAACTATATACCTGTATATTAGTGTGTCACCTATTTTTAAATTCTGATCTTCATTAAAATTAAATTTTGCTTTATTAGCGAATTTGTATTGATAGGTTTCTATTTGCAAATATCCATTATATTTAGTTACTCCTTTTGCATCAAAACAAATTGTAAAGGCTGTTCTGCCAAAATCATCACACATGATATACTTTTCAATCAAACCAGTTTGATTGTAATATTTACATTCTAAATTAATTTTACTGTTTTTTCTAAAAAAAACCGCCTCAATTTTTCCTTCTTCATCGTAGTAAGAACATACTCCAAATGGCTCATTGTCTATAAATTGTCCCTCTGATATTCTAACTCCTCTCTCATTATAGTTCACGAACTTACCATGCATGATTGTATCTCCACTTCTAATAACGTATTCATTTGTTCCTATTAATTTACCTGATGGACTGTATTCTTTTAAAAGACTTACCTTTTCATCTTTAAAGAAAAAATAAACTACTATAAATCCTATCAGTAAAATTAATGCGATTATTACCTTTATTCTATATTTAGTTTTCATTCTTTTTCTTTTTTTGAGCATCATAAATGTCTTTTCTCACATATGTACTATTTCCTGTTGTAGCATCGTAAGCAGTTCTTACAAATTCAGTTTGTTCAGGCTTTACTTCTTTTTTATTAACACTTTGAGTAGCTTCGTCTACTTCTTTTGCTGTACCTGTTCCTGCGCCTACGGCATCAACAGCATCATTTATTTTATCCGTTTGTGTTGGCATTCCGCCGTTAGTTCCTTTATCCATAGTTCCTTTTGGATTAGTAGCTTTTCCAGGCTCCCTACCAAGTAATAGGTCTATTAAGCCTAATAAACCACCAAAGTCTACCCATTCTGCATTTCTACCGCCATTTCTCAATGAGCTTGGGTCTTGGTTATTTCCACCATCGGCAATAGCAAAACCTCCAGCAATTGATCCCGCAGAACTTTTACTGTGATCAGAAACTAAGTTCCCATTAATTGTAATTCTCTTAGTAGCGCCATCCATAACTAAATGATCGGTTTTGTTTTTACCGTAGCTTTGATCGCTATAGCTAAAACCTAAATGAGTATATCCTTTAATTGCTTTACTCCCTTCAACCCAAATTACCTTACCAGTTAATTTATTGCGGTACCAATCCGTTGCTTCCATCCCATCCGGATCAATAAAGTATACAGGATTATTTAAAGCATAAGCGTAGGTTGAGAATCTTCTACTCTTCTCCGCCAACGGATCCACATTCATCCACCTACCAATCGCGGCATCATAATTCCTCGCACCATAATCGTAAAAGTTCAACCCCAACTCATCCTGCCACTCTTTGCCGTTGTACTTATACTGCCACTCCCGTCTTTCCGTGGGCTGCAGTACAAATAACTCGCCGTTGGGTTCTTTAATGCGTTCGAATATTTCACTGGCGTAGTTTTCGTGTTTCAAACCAAAGGGGTAGTAATGGTTTTCCTCTAAGATTTTCGGAACTGCCGTACCGTTATCCGTATAACTCATACGCACGTTTCCGAGGTGGTCGGTGTAGTTGTACACGTAGAAAAAGCGGGCGGGTTCTTTAAACTCTACATAACCCTCCGAGGTGGGAAAAAAGCTCAATACCTCATTTTTGTACTGAAAACCGTCCAAGTAATCGGTGGTGGTGGTTCCGTTTATATCATCCACCTCTTTGCGAACCTTAACGCCTAGAGCATCATAAGTGTACCGAATGCG
>NZ_JBMLTK010000065.1:0-4205 GCF_049240005.1 Flavobacterium sp.
ATGCACAAATTGTCGGTAGAGTAGAGGCTTCCGAGGCGAAAAAACTAACGATTCGTAGCCCATACGGAACGTTTGTTTACGAATAGACAAGGGGAAGTTTTTCGAAGTATAGAGATTTCAAAAACTACAGCTCATTCCTAGCACTTCGTTTTCGCGACAGCGATTGAAAAAGCAAGCGTGCAGCGGCAAGAGCACTAGCACTGCAGCGAATTTGGAGCGACCAACGGAAGCTACAAAAACGCGAGCAGTGCGTGCTGTTGCCGTTGTACCTTGACTTGAAAAGCGCGGTGGCCGCCGCTGTACATATTTCTGGGAAAACGATTTATTGCGGCGGACAGTTGCCAAAAAAAATACGCCGGTAAAAACCAGCGTATCCTGAAATCTATTTATTTGTGTGTTATTTCGCTCGTGTCATCACAATTTCCATGGCTTTGTATTCTTTTCCATTTTCGTCGGTGTCGTAGCTCGTAAAAACTTGCTTATCGGCGTCTACCAATTCAACGGTTTCACGAATTTTTTTCATTGATTTAGTTAACGGATCGCTCATTTCACCCGAATACGTATACGTTTTTGTTGCTTCGTCGAAAGTTCCCGTTACATACGTGACGCCGGTTCCCATATTATCGGTCCAAATCGAAAAGTACTTGCCCGATGCATTGTCGTAGCCGGTGGTTGCGGTACCTTCGAACGGCATGCCAAAGTACGAACCATTGTGTTTGGCATATTGATATCTGCCACCGTGAATCATACTGATATCTACCGTCATTTTCATGACCGTTGGTTCTGCGCCAGGTTTCGAATAAAATTTACACTCTTCGTTCCATTTTCCAACATCGGCAGCTAAACGTTTGTGTGGCTCGCCTGGTGTACCGTAATCCATCCAAATTTTGGCAACGGCAGCCGAATCTTTCGGAATTTCAACTTTCTTAGTAAGCGTATCGGCAGCCTTTTCGCTTGCATTAGCTGCTGATTTATCCTCTTTTTTACAAGCTGTGAGTGCTAAAAAAAGTAAGCTGCTGCATAAAAGTAGTTTTTTCATATTGGTATTGGTTTTGGTTAATCTTCAGGAAAAGGGGCATTTTGATACGCTCCCATATCCGGATTTAAACTCGGAGGTGTTGGGCGCGGGCGTCCTAAAATATCGGTTGAAACTTGCCCTAAAGTGGTTGGCGTACCTGCGTTTACGGCCGGAGATGATTCGTCGATATTCATCTGATTGTTTCGCAGATTGAAAAAGCCGGGCTGTCTGTTTTTGATATTTCCGTTTTGTTGGTTTCGAAGCACGTCAAAAAGTGCGTTGTTGTAATACGGATCGCCGTCTGAAATGCGAACTAAATTATTAGTAAAACTGTAATTGAACAGTTTCAAATCAGATTTATCTAGCTGAATGTTTTTTCCGCCAGAACCATAAATGATGCAGTTTGTGAAATCACATTTACTCAAATCAAAAGCTGTTTCGGTGCCCGCATTATCTTCAAAATAATTGTTGACGATAAGTGCAGCTTGCGATGATTCGGGGAAATTATTGTTTATAGTACAATGTTTAAAGTCGTACGACCCGCCAAAAGTGAGCGCTACTGCTGCTTGTCCGGCGTTGTTCCATACCGAATTTTCCGCTTCAATATTGGCAAATCGTGCTAATAAGCCCACGTTTGAGCAGTTGTAAAATTGCGAATTGCGAATTTTCATTGGAGTTCCGGCGTTATTTTGCACGAGAAAACCTACGATGGCATTTTTTAAAGTCAGGTGATTGATTTCGTGATCTTTAGAATTGTCGCGGAAATAAATGAATCCCCACTGACCTGCAATATCGCTGTAAAAAGGTTCCAGACGGTCGCCTTCGAAAATAACTTCATTCTCTAGCGCTTCGGTATTGGACAAGGCACCATTAATTTTCAACGATGCGTTTTCTTGAATAATCATGCCGCTTTGCGCGTGGAAATGCAAACGAGCACCGGGATTTATTGTCAGTGTTTTTCCGACTGGAACTGACGCATAGCCGTAAATTACATAAGGTTTTTCGTTGGTCATAACCAATTCGTTTCCGTTGATCGGGTGATTTTCAGATAAATTTCGTCCTTGAACTTGTGTGACATTTCCGTCGGCGTCGAAGCCAAAATCTACACCTTCAACAATGCCGTTTTCCCGATTAGGATAGATAAAATACGCATCTTGAATGAGCGTTACTAAATTTACTTTTTGATAATTATTGGGTGTACCGAATAAAATCTCGTCGGTGTAGAGAAAATCTTCGGGATTGGCATCGTTGATATCTGCTGTGGCTTCTATGAAAATGAACATAGAATCTTTTGCAAGCAGTTCTACATTTTCAAAGACTTTCCCGTCGCCAATACCGCTGTTATCGCTGTCTATTCCCGTCATGCCATCCACCATAATTCGGTATTTGCTCGCATTTTCTTTCGCTAACTTTAGCTGTGGAATGAGTATGTTTTCATTGCTGCGGTTATATACTTTCAGTGTGTATGTACTGCTACTGATGGTGCTGAAAACCGTGTCGAGGTAAACGGTATCTTTCGAAAAAGCAAGTGTTCCGGTTTTAGCTACAAAGTCAAAATCGGTTCTGCAAGACAAAAAAAGTAGTGGAAATACAACGAAACAGGCGAATAACGATTTACGCATCAGTTCAAAAATTTAAGTAAAAGTAAGATTTTTATCATTTGTTTAGTACACAATCTCCAACGCACAACCGCGAAAGTAATTGTATTTTTGCCGAAAATTTTTCGTTATATGGAATTCGACAAACAGTATTTTCTGGAAATGTGTAACAAGATTTCGGAAAAGACTTTGATGAAAACTTTAGATATCGTGTACACCGATGCTGGTCCCGATTTTCTGACAGCAACGATGCCGGTAAATTGGCGCGTACACCAACCGATGGGTCTTTTACACGGTGGTGCTATGGTAGCTTTGGCAGAAAGTGTAGGCAGCGCAGCATCGCTTATTTTAGTGAATCCTGAGAAACAAGAAGTTCGCGGCATCGAAATATCGGCAAATCACGTTCGAAGCATTCGCGAGGGTGTTGTTACCGGAACGGCTCGTATAGTGCACCAAGGTAAAAGCGTACATCTGTGGGAAATTCGAATTACCGACGAAAAAAACCGACTAATTTCGCTGTGTAAACTTACCAATATGATACTTCCTAAACGATGATCAATCAGCAGTTAATCGATTGTTTTCAGGAAGCAACAGCCAGTGGAGCGAGTTTTGCATTTTGGCGTTATCCAGAAGAGCACACTATTTCTTTTGTCGCGAATTTGGAACCTTTTTCTGGTTTCGCCGACGAAAAAGCCGCTTTTTATTTTCAACGATTTGCCGCAGATTCGAATTCGGTGTATCAGTTCGATGCTCGATTGGTGCAAAATTTTGAACTGGAAAGCGTTGATTTTATTGGTGCTGCAGTAGATTTTCCCGCTGTTGATCGATCTGAATTTGTCGCGCAAGTCGAACAAGGATTAAAGCACATTTCAGACGGAAGTCTTACTAAAATCGTGCTTTCGCGGAAGGTGAATACAGAAGTTGATTTAGACATACTAGCCTCGTACACACAAATGTGTTTGACGTATCCGACTGCGTTTTGCTACTTGTTCTACGCTGCGGAAACTGGTTTTTGGATGGGAGCATCGCCCGAATTGTTGTGTGAAGTTTCCGATGGAATAGTTACTTCTATGTCGCTTGCCGGAACCCGATTTGCCTCCGATTACCAGCCTTTTTTAGAAAAAGAGTTTAGAGAACAGGAATTAGTCACACATTTTATATCGTCGAAGCTTGCCGATTTGGTTTATCGTATTCGAATTTCCGACCGCACTGAAATACAAGCAGGAAACCTAATTCATTTACAAACCATAATTAGCGGTAGGTTGTTGGAACACGCAACGCTAAATCAATTAATTGGGGCATTGCATCCGACGCCCGCTGTGTGTGGACTCCCGCAGCAAAAGGCTTTTCAAGCGATTTCAGAAATCGAAACGCACGACCGGTCGTTTTATACAGGAGTCGTTGGAGTTGTCAACAGCGCACAACAAAACAAGATGCAGGCGCGCTTGTACGTAAATTTACGCTGTATGAATTATCAGAAAGGTAAAGCAACACTTTATGCAGGTTGTGGAATCGTAGCAAATAGTAATCCGGAAGCCGAGTTTGAAGAAACCGAACAAAAATTCAAAACGATTAAACGTATTTTAGTT
>NZ_JBMLTK010000066.1:0-29613 GCF_049240005.1 Flavobacterium sp.
GAAATAAATTTTACGGAAAAACCGTAATTTGAAAAAAACTTCGACAAGCTCTGGCAGCAACGATTCGTATCACTAAAACCATTTGAAGTCTAGCTAAAAATATCTTGCAATTAATTTTACGTCTTCGGCATCATATTTGTTTTAGTTAGTTATAAATAATCAACAACATCATGAAAAACAAATTAATGATTGCCGTTTTGGCTCTGGGATTGAGCTTCACGGCCTGTAAGAAAGAAGTTACCACTGAAACAACTGTAACCAGCGAAGGGACAGACACAACGGCGGTAACAAAAACAACGGTTGTAGAAACACCTGCGGTCGACACCAAAGCGGCTGAAGATGCCGTGGCAAAAGCAAAAGCCGAACTTGAAGCTGCTATCGCTAAAGGCGACAAAAAAGCGGAAGAAGCTGCAAAGAAAACTCTTGCTGAAGCCGAAGAAGCTTGGGCAAAACTTAAAGAAGGCGCCGCTGAAGGTGCTGCAAAAGCGGGCGAAGCTGTAGATGAAGCAAAAGCGAAAGCGAAAGAAGGCTACAACGAAGCTTTAGAAAAAGCTAAAATTAAATAAGAGCCATCTTATTAAACAACAAAACCCCGGGTTTCCGGGGTTTTTTGGGGATAAAATGGCCGTTTTCACGGCCATTAAAACAAAATAACAACTAGAAATTAGCGTTTCACCAACTTTCTAGTTACCACTTCTGAACCGCTATCTGTCGCAAATTTAACGACATAGATACCGCTTGGTAAGTTAGACACATCCGTTCTGATAGCGTTTTCGCCCTCAGAAAGTATAAATGTATTACGTTGCGAAAGTGTACCTGTATAGTTGTAAATAGCAACCTCAACTTTTCCTGCTTTCAAAGCTGTTGCGGTGAAATCAACATGTGATGTTGCAGGATTTGGGTACATCTCTGAAAAAGATACTGTAACCTCTTGAGCGGCTGGTCTAAATTCACATGTTGGTTTAGTAATCGTGAAACGTCGAGTGCTACTTACAATATTCAATCCACAAGAGTTTCCTGATTTGCTTACCGATAAGGTTGATGTAGCAGCCATATCGTTGGTAAATACAATCTGGATTGTGTTGGTTCCTTGACCTGACACGATTGAACTTCCAGCTGGTGCGATCCAATTAAAAGAAGTTGCTAAAGGATCTGGTAAAACCGAATAGGTAACCGGCTGTCCAAGAGTTTCACAATCTACAACAGCAGGACCAACTGGTACAGATGGAGTTGCCAAAGATCTACTAATTCGTATATTTCTTGGGTTAGAAGTTGCACAACCATTAGTTGAAACAAATGAAATCATTCCCAATCCATCATAGTTCGTTGGATAAACAACCGTAAACGTGGTGTCTGTAGTACTTGCAATAAAATTACTCGTGTTACTTGGGTTTGAAGGAGACGTTAAAACTGAACCTACAGGAGCAGTAATCGACCATGAGTTTGCGTATCCGGGTACAGAAGTTGTATATGTATAAGGACCACTACTGGCACAAATTGCCGCTATTTGTCCCGATGTTATTACTGGTGTCGATGGTAAACGACGCGTAACTGTTAAAACGCGTGGTGTTAATGAAGTTCCTATACCGTTAGTGGTAGTTAAAGTCACTGCTCCGCTTGCGGCGAATTCATTTGTGTACAACACTGAAATAGCGTTTGTTCCTTGTCCAGAAACGATGGTAGCACCTGTTGGAACTACCCAATTGTAAATCAAACCTAGCACCAAAGCAGTTGTATAAGTTACCGGTGTTGCTGTACCAACTACTGCACATGGGTTAGCTGTAGAGGCTATAATTGAACCTGGAGTGCCCGGAATTGCCGCGGTAGTCGTGTAAGTACGAGCTGCCGACTCACATCCTGCGACCGATACTGCTTTCACAGTAAATAATACAGGCCCTGCCACCACCTGCGCTAATGACAAGTCAACTACGATACTGTTTGTACCAGCACCAGAAGTAATGACGGCGCCTGTGGGTATCGTCCAATTGTACGAAACGGCATTTGCAACTGGAGCTGTTGTCAGCGTTAAAGGGATGTTTGTACCAACCAAATTCCCTATCGTTGAAGTGCTAAAAACACCTCCATTTACGGTGCCAGTAATTGTTCCTGGCGTAGCTGGAGCGGCTACAATATTAACAACAATTTGCACACGACTTCCTTCCTGGCCTGATGGCGTTACTTCAGAAACCCAATAATTTCTAACACCTAGAGAGCTTGTTGGAACTGCCGGTGGTGTTGTAGTGAAAGTACCACCGGTTGCAACAGTATACCAACGCAAAGTATTTGCTCCATTAGGAGTAGCTGTAAGTGGTGCAGCTGTTGAATATCTGCAAAGGAAAATAGGAGTTGTAACAGTTGGCAATCCAGGACCTGTAACTGCTGCTATAGCCGCGTCTGTAAAACTTGCTCCAGACAAAAGTGGAGAACCTGTAGCTGGACGATAATCTAAACCTGTGTAGATCGTCGCATCTGAAGCATTATAAGGAGCTGCTAAAAGACCTGCGCTTGACGCTTGACTTGAATTGTTGTTAGCCGCAAACCATGCAGTTATATTAAATGATGGGTTTAAACCTGCCGTTAAAGTACCGGGAGAGTTTACTTGCAGAACTCTGTTTGGCGTTGTGATACCTGCGATAAGATTGTTTTTAAAAATCAAGGTGTTGTTTAACGCGTTGGTTTCAGTAGTTAAACCATCAATGTGTAACCCTTCTGGGTAATCCATAAACACGGAGTTGTAGATTTTAATTTGGCAATTTCTTCTCAAACGAGCAGCTCTTTTGTAACCATTTGCAAGAGTTCCACCATTCGGCAAAGTCAATCGGAAAGAAGGTCCGATTAGAGTCATGTTAGAGAATATTGCACTTGTAAAAGGAGATACCGCCGAGCCGGTAGCATTGTTATCTACTTCAAAACCTTCAGAAGTTGAAACCGCTGGAGCGTCAGAAATTTGTGGGTCACGAACAGATAATCCAAATTGTACAACACCGTTATAACCATTGTCTGCATCCCAATCGTCGTCTAGGTTTCTAAACGCAACCAAATACTTACAATTTACAGAACCTCCGAACCATTCAAACGCATCGTCGTTTGTATACGAAACTTGCACGTGCTCTATAGTAGTAGCACGACCTACAGCACCCATTGTTAAACCATTGATTTCAGCATTAGTTGCATATACGTATCCACCAAATTCAATTCGAACGTACTTAAGAGTTCCCGAATTATCATTGTCGTCTGGCGTAGTTCCGCCTCCGAATGAGGTATTTGGTGTTGGTGCAATTCCTTCTATATTACCAACACCTCCATTTACGTTATACGAGCCGTTACCCAATAAAACCACTCCACCCCAGTCGCCACGCGCTCTTTGTCCTGGCGCCTTGTCTGAGGTAAAAACAATAGGCTGTGTTGCGGTACCGATAGCATTTAGTTTTGCTCCTCTTGTTACGATAAGAGCTGCTCCGTTAGCAATTTGATCTCCTAATATAACTACTCCAGGCTGTATAGTTAGAGTGGCGTTGTTAGTTACATATACCTGCGTTTTTAAAACGTAAGTGTTTCCTGTTGTCCAGGTTGTATTCGTTGTAACATTACTGGTAACGTTCACCAAATTGGTGGTTGGATAAATCGTATTCTGCGGATCGAAATTTGTCCATCCGTCTGTCCACATTGCTGTGGGTGCAGGTGCAAATGCGCCTCGGTACGAGGTTGGCATAATCTGTGACCAAGCTAGATTACCTAAGAAAACCAGGCAAGCTAGAACATAGATTTTTTTCATTTTGTGTTTATTTTAATTGTTAAAAGTTTAATCAAAACTACAGCGGCAATGTTAGGTTAAGATTAGGTGATTTTTGTTAAAATGTGATTAAATGGTTAAGTATATTAAATTGATTGTCAGTTATTTGACCTAAAAACTATACGTGACCGCTAACGAGAAAGTTCTACCAAAACGGGTGAGCCAAATTTGATCGTCGGCGTTCTTATCGTAACCATTTAAATTCTGATCGTCACCGGTAAAAAACTGATTAATACTGCGCGATACTCCTGTTACTTCTTTCTGATTTAAATTTCTGTTGTGGTAAAAAATTAAATCTTGTGCGAGCAGATTCTGTCCGTTAAATCGAACCTCTATTTTATTTTTTAGAAATGATTTTGTGAGCTGTAAATCGATAAATGTTCTGGCTTTTTCCCATAAAGTAGGCTCGGCTTCCACATTTCCAACTACGGCAATTCTGTTTCCAACTCTATTAGCATTTAACGAAGCCGACCAGCCGTAATCTTTGTCTATGTAAAGTAAACCACCGTTAAATACGTAGGGAGATTGCCCTTGCATAGGTCTCGACTTTTCAAAATCTGTACTAGCAGCTATGTTAGATACATCAACTTCTGAGCGAATAATTGCTAGGTTACTAAAAAGGGTGAGGTTATTCAAAAACTTGGACCCGGGCTGGTTGAAAACGGAGCCTAACAAAGCACGAAACTCAATCTCTCCTCCATAGTTGTAGGCCGCTTTAGCATTTTGATATGAAATTTCTTTGTTGTTAACTCCTGCTTTAATTTCTATCGGACTTTTGAAGTCCTTGTAGAACAAAGAAAAGGAAAGTAACTGACCGCGTCCTGGGTAAAACTCGTATCGAAAATCGGTATTCTCTATTAAAGATCTCGATAGTGTTGGATTCCCAGAAGTGATAAATTGTGTTGTGAAATCGTAAAATGCAAATGGAGCAAGCTCTCTAAACTCTGGTCTATTAACTGTTTTGGAATAGGAAAATCGCAAATTCTGCTTCTTGTTAAGCGCTATGATAAGATTAACACTTGGCAAAAAGTCAAACTTAGTTTCATCAATTTCTAGAACTTCCGTTTCGGTTAATTGAGTGTCCAACTGCTGATTAAAGTTCTCAACTCGTGCTCCATATATGATGTGCAAAAATTTATACGAATTATCCATCATCATGTAAGCCGCATACAATTTGGAATTAGCGTTGTACGCATCGAAGTATTTGGTTCCATCGTATAAAGTAAATCCTCCTACTCCTGGAGCTATAATTCCCATATTTGCTTGATTAAATATCTCCTCGTCTGGCAAATACAATAAGTTCTGATCGAAAACTAAATCACCAACACCTCCCAATTGATTGTAACTAAGTTGTCTAGCATAAAAATCTTTGCTTCTATACAATCCAGAAAGACCAAATTTTAGTTCTTGATCGCCGGTTTCTGAAGTCGAAAACTTTTGCGAAATGTCAAATCTCCCGCTGTAAATACTCTCGTTGTTTTCAGAAAAGAAAAGTCCGCCACCATAATCGGGTCCTGCATTTCCGTTAGCTATATTGGCCGTAGGTGTTATGTCGAGTTCATTCGGATTTTCAGGATCAATATAATCACGAAAACGGGTGTAGATGTTTCGTCTCAAGTTTGGAATATCTCTTTGCACCGAACTGTATGACGTATTCCAGCCAATTTTAATTTTGTCTTTAGGAATAAAATGCTCCCCGTAAATCTGAGAGGTAAAAATTTTATTGCTGGTGAACCATCGAACCGTAGATGAAAGTATAAGTGGATTTGTTGAAGCCGAAGCTTCGAAAGGGATTCCGTTTCGAGAAACAACACGGTCGTCGGAATTAATACTCAGCAAATTCTTGAAACTTATTGTATTATTTGAATTAAACTTCAAGGATGCATTTAGCAAAACTCCGCCCAAAAACTGCTCAACATAGTTTTCATCAAAGTAATCACTGTACAGTGCGGTCGGTGCACCTACTGCTTGCTCTTCAAAATTTCTGCGAATAGTCTCATTAAAGTTGTTGCTTCTGTTGTAGGTCACGGCCCCTATCAAACCTAAAGTCTTTTCACCTATTTCAAAAGTGCGGCCGATAGAATACTGAAAACTAAAATTTGGGGCAAAATTCTTTTCCTTCAATCTCCAATCTGATCTAAAATTTTTTGCCAATTCAGCTCTTTGTAAGTAATCTAAGTTTAAAAACGTGCGGTAATCTGGGAAATTACTTGGTAACGCTCGGGTACCATCGTCTATTCCTAGCCAATCGGTTTTACCACCTTCGTAGTACAGCTGCTTGTTTCCTGTGGTAACAGTGTTGTATCCCCCACCGATACTTAATGTAGAGAAATTCTTGTCGGGAATACTTTTCGTGTTTACCTGAATAATACCTCCGGCAAATTCTCCTGGCATGTCTGGAGTTGCAGTCTTTGTAATAATCAAGTTATCCAACATATTTGAAGGGAATATATCGAAGGAAAACGCTTTTCGGTCTGGTTCAGATGATGGTAGCGGCGAGCCGTTCAAATAGGCAGCATTATACCTGTCGTTCAATCCACGAACTATTACAAAGCGATTATCTTGAACTGATGCTCCGCTAATTCGTCTTAATACATCCGATGTATTCTTATCCGGCGTCCTACGTATCGTTTCTGCCGAAATTCCATCGGAAACGCTAATGCTGTTTTTTTGTAAGGTTAAGAGCGACTTTACTGATTCTGTAGCTGCTCGAGTTCTCGTGATGACAACCTCTTCTAATTTCGTTTCGTTTTTTAATAGAGAAACAACCAATTCAGAAATTTCATTGGAGATAATTTGCTGATCTGTAATTTGCTTAGTCGCATAACCATCTGCAGAAAATTCAATCTCATATATTCCAGCTGGTATATCACGAAAAATAAAATCTCCATTTTGATCTGAAAATTCTACTTTCCCAAGCTGTGAAATCATGATAGAGGCGCCAGAAATCGAAGCTCCATTGCTATCGGAGAGGACCTTCCCTTTAAGAACACCATTTTGAGAAAATGACTTTAGCGCACAAAAAGTCAGTGCGACTAGAAATACGATACGCATGTTGGTTTTTGGGTTTTGTTTTGTTGTGTGCAAAGCTAAGAGGACTAAGTACTTTGCTCGTTAAGAGTACTTTATACTTCCGTTAACAAAGACCGAGTTTTTTATTAAGCTGCTGTAAAATTTGTTAAGTTACTGTATACAAAACCTTTATGCACTAAAATCTAATTTTCTGTTCAAAAAAGCCGTTTTAATCACATGCAAAAAGTGAATCCGTCAAATCGATCAACTAAAAAGAACCATTTTCAGAACGATATTTAATTATAACGCTTTCTTAACAAAAGCCGCTCCTGATTTACAGAATAATAACTTTTGGTTAAAATATATGAGTAGAACGCCTACCTAATTTTGCACGACCAAAACGACTCATAACCATGAAACAACTCTTACTCAGTATTCTTGCTATACCCGTAATCGCGTTTTCGCAAACCGATTGTAATACGGCGGTTACCATTCAAAGTAATAATACGTACAACATTAACTCTTTTTCAGGATCGTCAACAACACCTTGTTTTGGTCCTCTCACCGAAGGTGGCGATGTACTCCAAACGTACTGGTACAAGTACATTCCTACTCAAAGTGGCTTGGTATCAATTAACTCGAACTTGCCTGCAAACGAAAGTCCGAACAGTGAAAATACGCGATTAAGTATTTTAACAGGTAATTGTGGTGCCTTAACATGCTACGACTTGGCTGATGATGTTAACGCAGCAGGTCAAATATTCTTAACCAATCTAACTTTTCCTGTACAAGCAGGGAATACCTATTACATAGTATGGGACTCGTTTTATGAAGACAATCCTTTCGAATTCGAATTTACTTTTACACCGCAATCTTGTACACGTGTATATTATATCGATGACACGAGTAACAACTCAAACACTGAAATAACACTTAATTGGGAGCCGTCGGTAAATCAGCCTCCTTCCTACACTGTTCAATATGGCTTACAAGGATTTACACTAGGAACAGGCACGTCTATTTCAACTAACCAAGCCCAAATAACTCTTAGTTCGTTACAAGCAGGTGCCACTTTCGATTATTATATCCGCGCAAATTGTACCGGAAATCAAGATAGCGAATGGTCTGGACCTTACAACTTTACACTTACTAAAACAGTCCCTTACAATTCCGGTTTCGACTCAACTCAGGAACTAGGAGGGTGGACGCGTGTAAACGCTTCTGCTAACTTTAATTTGGTAACAAATGCCGCGAATGCACTTTCAGCTCCAAGCTACTTTTTAATGAATGCGCTGGTTGGTCAAACTAACAACTACTGGCTAATAAGCCCAGAAATATCTCTCGAAAACAGTGCTGACTATATCATCACCTTCAATTTTAGAACAAGTAGTGCAAGTGCTAATCGAACACTTACGTTAACACTTGGAACTTCTGAAGATCCTTCGACACATACACAGATAATCGCCGCCGAAACAGCATTAAACAGCAACCCAAGCTACAGTGCATTTACTTACAGTTTTACTGTTCCGACCAGCGGTCAATATTACATTGGCCTGCACGACACATCGGTTGGTGTTATTAACAACTCATTGCGAATAGATAATTTTCTTATAAGCTCCAATCTTGACATTGACTCATTAAAGTCCGACGACATTTCAATATATCCAAATCCGGCAAACGAAACGCTTTACATAAAAAATACAGGAAGTTCTAAAATCAACCAACTAGAACTGTTGGATTTTGAAGGCCGATTGATTCGCAGTATTTCTGGAGATTTTGACAACCAACGTGGACACTCGATTTCCGACCTTTCTACAGGCGTTTATCTTGTAAAAATCAGTTCCGGTAACATGAAGTTAATCAAGAAGTTGATTAAAAGGTAATCCTTGTGATGCAAAACAAAAAGCTGTTCGAAAAGTAAGCACGAACAGCTTTTTTTGCAAAAGCTGTTTCTACCACGCGCTACACTACTGCGATTACTTTGCTGGGAAATCGAGCAAGAAAGTTCGGCCATAAATCAAGAAAAAAAGCAGAAATAGAAACAATACAATAACAATAAGCGAAATTTTGGCACACACGAAATTAAATGTATCGAAATAGCTTCGAGATTAATACACCCTATATTTGTAACATCAAAACATAAGGATATCGAAAGCGACACATAAAAACTAACGTTGCGCTGTTTATACTTTTTTCTTTAATGTCCTTTATGTAATCTATATTTCGAAGATTGAGGACAAGTATAAGTGCCTTTTAGACAAAGTTAATTTACGTTAAAATCGATATCCTAAATTTATATCGCCGCGAAAAATAAAGTCAGGCGCATTTTTAGATTCTCCTAATGTACGACCACCGCCTGCAACTATTTCTAAAACAAACCCAGTACGGTTTATCAACTTAAAACCGCCTGCCAATCCTAAAGAAGCCGCGTTGTAACGTTGTTTATTTTCATTCCCGTAATCATTATTTCTGCCGTTGCTGTATTTCGCAAAACCTTCCACAAAAAAACCCTTGGCTGCAAACTCTTTGCGTTCTTGAAAATAAAACCGAGCAAAAGGTGTAACCGAAAAATCTTCCTCCCAATCGTTGTCATTCCGTCCGTTCACTAAAACCGACGTCCCGAAAGTAAAGTCTTCACGAAAAATGTATTCGTAATTCAACTCCACGATAGGTCCAGCCAATAATTTGACAGCTCCGAACGTAAACTCGTGTCTTCGCTCGTAAATGCTGCTCGATTCAGGCTGCGCAAACGCTAAAATGGAGAAGAAACAGAAACAGATTGTGGTTTTCATATTGCTTGCTTTAGCTCGTACAAACGCGAAACGTATTTTCCAATAACATCGAACTCTAGGTTAACGGAATCGCCAACTTTCAAATACTGAAAATTCGTATGCTCATAGGTAAACGGAATAATCGCTACAGAAAAGGCACTCAAGGTGGAATCGACCACCGTTAAGCTTACGCCATTCACCGTGATCGAACCTTTCGGAATGGTTACATTTCCTAGATTTGTGTTGTATTGGAAGTGATATTTCCAGCTTCCGTTTTCATTTTCCACAGCAGTGCAAACCGCGGTCTGATCTACGTGTCCTTGTACGATATGTCCGTCTAAACGATCGCCTAAACGCATGCCGCGCTCTAGATTCACGCGGTCGCCCACACTCCACGAACCCAAAGTTGTTTTAAGAATCGTCTCCTGAATTGCCGTTACTTTATACGATGCACCTTCAATAGCAACAACGGTTAAGCAAACACCGTTATGTGCGACACTTTGGTCGATTTTTAATTGATGGGTAAATTCTGATTCGACCCAAAGATGCACGTTGGCGTCGGTGTGTTCAATAGATTTTATTTCTCCGAGAGTCTCAATGATACCTGTAAACATAAATAGTTGAAATGTCTTAGCTTTGCGCTATCAAAAATAGTCGATAAACGCCGAGATCTATGAAAAGAACTGAAAATATTATTATAGGAATTTCCATTGGCGATTTAAACGGCATAGGTCCTGAAGTTGTGCTCAAAACCTTCGAAGATTCGCGCATGCTCGAATTGTGCACTCCCGTGATTTTCGCTAATGTTAAAAGCTTGTCTTTCTTGCGTAAGAGCTTTGAAAGTACAGTAAATATTCACGGAATCGACAATCTTGAACAACTCGTTCCTGGCAAGTTAAATGTGCTTAATGTTTGGCGTGAAGGTTTCGATTTGGCACCGGGAAAACTCGACGAAACGGTTGGCAAGTATGCTGTAAAGTCGTTCAAAGCAGCCGTAGCAGCAGCGCAAGAAGGAAAAATTCACGCTTTAGTGACGGCCCCAATCAATAAAATTAACATCCAAGACGAAGATTTTAAATTTCCGGGGCACACCGATTATTTAAATGAGCAATTTGAAGGAAATGCTCTCATGTTAATGGTTTCCGACACATTACGCGTTGGTTTGTTAACCGATCACGTTCCATTGGCAGAAGTTGCTAGTAAACTCAACGAGGGACTGATTCGCAAAAAAGTCGAAACTTTACAAAAGTCGCTTATTCAAGATTTTTCAATTCGAAGACCACGTATCGCAGTACTCGGTTTGAATCCGCATGCGGGCGATGGCGGAGTTATTGGCGTAGAAGATAAAGACATAATAGCTCCGGCCATTAAAAAGCTTTTTGACGCCGGAACTTTAGTTTTTGGGCCGTATCCAGCCGACGGATTTTTCGGTAGCGGGCAATACAAGCAATTCGACGCGGTTTTAGCTACGTATCACGACCAAGGATTGGCGCCGTTTAAAACCTTATCGTTTGGCGGTGGCGTAAATTTCACTGCTGGACTAAATGTGGTTCGAACCTCCCCGGATCACGGAACAGCTTACGACATTGCTGGTAAAGGAAAAGCCGATGAAACTTCATTCAAAGAAGCTGTTTATTTGGCAATTGATGTAGTTCACTCGCGCGAACACTACCAAGAAATGACCGAAAATCCGCTGAAAACAAAAGAAAAGCAGTTGTAAACAATTTTTTGTTTATAACCTTTTGCCAAACAAGTATTTTATCTATCTTTGCACTCCAATTCCCAATACGGGTTTTGGTATTGGTTTTAAGTGTGTAATCGTATTTAAAGCCAATCAATTACAACTCAGATGAAAAAGTTAAGCGAATTTTTAATTCCTTTTGCGGGATTAAAGCTGGGGAAGCATCCGTTTGAGTTTCAGATTGATAAAACGTTCTTTGAATCATTTAGTTTTGATGAGTTTGAATCGGCTTCAATACATGTAAAGTTAGTTTTAGAAAAAAAAAGTAACTTTTTGGAATTGAGCTTCAAACATCAAGGTACGGTTTATGTTCCGTGCGACTTAACTGCCGAGTATTTTGATTTACCGATAAAAGGGAAGATGAAAATGGTGGTTCAATTCGGCGAAACTTATAACGACGACAACGAAGAGTTGCTTATTTTGCCGCACGGCGAGCACCAACTCGACGTTTCGCAACTGATTTATGAAATGATTGTTCTTTCAGTCCCTGCGCGAAAAGAACATCCCGGCATCAAAGACGGAAGTTTAAAATCGGCTGCTTTAGATAAACTCAACGAGCTAAAAGTTAAAGAAATAAAGCCACCTAGTGGTGAAAATGAAACGGAAACAGACCCTAGATGGGACAAATTAAAACAACTATTAAAAGATAAATAAAATCAGGTAATGGCACATCCTAAGAGAAAAGTCAGTAAGACAAGAAGAGATAAGAGAAGAACGCACTACAAAGCAGTAGCCGCGCAAATTGCAACATGTCCAGTTACTGGAGAAGCACACTTGTATCACAGAGCCTACTGGCACGAAGGTAAAATGTATTACCGTGGTCAAGTTGTAATCGATAAATCTGTTGCAACTGTTTAAGCAGCTGTAAAATCATATTCCTAAACTCTCACCCGTACGTGAGGGTTTTTTTTGTTTATAGCTGTTTATTCATATCTAAAGCCTCTATCGAAAAGCGCATGGAAAATTTTTGTAATTTCAACCACTTTTCTGAGGCGATTGCAAAATCAGAAGTTATTACCGTATGAGCTCAATTACTGCCGCAATTACTGCCGTTGGCGGATATGTCCCCGACTTTATCCTAACCAACCAATTGCTTGAAACAATGGTCGATACCAACGACGAATGGATCACCACACGAACCGGAATCAAGGAACGCCGCATTTTAAAAGGCGAAGGTTTAGGAACTTCCTTCATGGCGATTAAAGCCGCCGAAAACCTGATCGAAAAATCAGGACTCAATCCCGAAGACATAGATTGTGTTCTAGTAGCTACCACTACTCCCGACTTACCTGTGGCAGCAACTGCTGTTTACGTGGCTAGCCAAATCGGAGCGGTAAACGCTTTCGCATACGACATACAGGCTGCTTGCTCCGGATTTTTGTACGGCATGTCAACCGCATCTTCGTACGTGCAATCCGGACGTTACAAAAAAGTTTTACTCATCGGCGCAGATAAAATGTCGTCGATAATCGATTATACCGATCGCGCTACTTGCATCATTTTTGGCGACGGAGCTGGCGCCGTTTTGTTTGAACCCAACCACGAAGGCTTAGGCTTTCAAGACGAATTTTTACGAAGCGACGGAATTGGCCGTGAATTCTTAAAAATTGATGCCGGAGGTTCGATTCTTCCCGCTTCCGCAGAAACGGTTGCCAACAAACAACATTTTGTTTTTCAAGACGGTAAAACCGTTTACAAATACGCAGTTTCAGGAATGGCCGATGTGAGTGAAAAAATTATGCAACGCAACAATCTTACTAAAGATGATGTTGCGTTTTTAGTTGCTCATCAAGCCAATAAACGAATCATCGATGCTACAGCTTCGCGTATGGGCATTGAAGACGACAAGGTTTTGGTAAACATTCACCGATACGGCAATACAACTTCCGGAACACTTCCGCTATTATTAAGCGACTTTGAATCGAAATTTAAAAAAGGAGATAATCTTATCTTTGCTGCTTTCGGCGGCGGATTTACATGGGGTTCTATCTACCTCAAATGGGCATATTAACGAACAACGAAAACTAAACATTCAGTCTTATGGATTTAAAAGAAATTCAAAACCTCATCAAATTTGTATCCAACTCAGGTGTTGCCGAGGTAAAACTTGAAATGGATAATGTAAAAATTACAATCCGCACCACTGTCGAAGGAAGTACTCCTGAAATTACATACGTGCAAACTCCAGCGGTTGCTCCAGCATTACCTCAACCTGCGGCGCAAATTCCGGTTTCAACGCCTGCAGCTCCTGCAACACCTGCAGCTCCTGCCGCCGATGATACTTCGAAATACATCACAGTTAAATCGCCAATTATTGGAACTTTTTACCGCAAACCTGCCCCAGATAAACCTATGTTTGTTGAAGTTGGTTCTACAATTGCAAAAGGTGATGTACTATGCGTAATTGAAGCCATGAAATTGTTCAACGAAATCGAATCGGAAGTAGCTGGAAAAATCGTTAAAATTCTAGTTGACGACTCGTCTCCTGTTGAATTTGACCAACCTTTATTCTTAGTTGATCCATCATAAGCGTTCTAGTTCGGAAAAACCGTTCTCGTTAACATTAACTTCAAACTACACGATTATGTTTAAAAAAATATTAATTGCCAATCGAGGCGAAATCGCACTACGTGTTATTCGAACCTGTCGCGAAATGGGCATTAAAACGGTGGCTGTATACTCGACCGCCGATGCGGAAAGTTTGCACGTAAAATTTGCCGATGAAGCCGTTTGTATCGGGCCTCCTCCGAGCAACCTCTCCTACCTAAAAATGTCGAATATCATCGCTGCCGCTGAAATAACTAACGCCGATGCTATTCACCCAGGATACGGTTTCTTGTCTGAAAATGCAAAATTCTCGAAAATCTGTGCGGAACACGGCATCAAATTTATCGGAGCTTCGCCGGAAATGATTGAAAAAATGGGCGACAAAGCTACGGCTAAAGCAACCATGAAAGCTGCGGGTGTACCTTGCGTTCCTGGATCTGACGGTATTTTGGAAAGCTTTGAACAAGCAGCAAAAATCGCCGAAGAAATGGGCTATCCTGTAATGTTGAAAGCAACAGCGGGCGGCGGTGGAAAAGGTATGCGCGCCGTATGGAAAGCCGAAGACCTTCTCAAAGCTTGGGAAAGCGCAAAAATGGAAGCCGGTGCAGCCTTCGGAAACGACGGCATGTACATGGAAAAGTTGATCGAAGAACCGCGACACATCGAAATTCAAGTAGTAGGCGATTCTTACGGAAAAGCTTGCCACCTTTCAGAACGCGACTGCTCGGTACAAAGACGTCACCAAAAACTTACGGAAGAAACGCCTTCGCCATTCATGACCGACGATCTGCGCGAACGTATGGGACTAGCAGCTGTTAAAGCCGCTGAATACATTAAGTACGAAGGTGCCGGAACAGTGGAGTTCCTTGTGGATAAGCACCGCAATTTCTATTTTATGGAAATGAACACGCGTATCCAAGTTGAACACCCGATTACAGAACAAGTAATCGACTATGATTTGATTCGCGAACAAATTCTTGTTGCCGCTGGTGTGCCAATCTCAGGTAAAAACTACTTGCCTCAGTTGCATTCTATTGAATGTCGCATCAACGCAGAAGACCCGTATAACGATTTCCGACCTTCTCCGGGAAAAATAACAAACTTGCATACTCCTGGAGGTCACGGCGTGCGTTTAGATACACACGTTTACTCCGGCTATACGATTCCGCCGAATTACGATTCGATGATTGCTAAGCTCATTACAACGGCGCAAACCCGTCAGGAAGCAATCAACAAAATGAAACGTGCACTCGATGAGTTTGTAATTGAAGGAATTAAAACCACCATTCCGTTTCACCGACAATTAATGGATGATCCGAGATATGTGGAAGGAAATTACACGACAAAATTCATGGAAGATTTTCACATGAAATAAATCAAAAAGCCGCCTCAAAACTGAAGCGGCTTTTTATTTCGTTTTGGACCCGAAAATGTTAACTAGCTCAAGGAATACCATTGTAGAAATAAGTCACTGGCAGATTAAAGCGCAGAATAAACTACAGTTACTACTTCGTTATCGCCATCATCATCGTAATCAAAAGTAGATTGAACTTCTAGATCAGTTGCTGTTAATTTAGTAATCGTTACGGTATCCGTAAATTGAGAGTCTGAAACGGTAAGCTGATTTCCGTTAACCGTATAACTATACGTGTCTGTTACGAGTTCGCAGTTGAAAACATCCACGTCGTTCATAGTTCCATTGATTAAAAACTCAGAATAATCTCTGCCGCAAGGCTCATGGTCATCATAAGGAATGGTCTCCCCAGCTACTTTATCACTCACGTAATACCACTTTTTTAAAAGTAAAGACGAGTCTACCGAATTGTTGTCGTCGTCGTTGCTGCATGAAAATGCTGTTATTGCGAGGCCGGCAAGAATAATCTTCTGTATTGATTTCAAAAGTATGTTTGTTTTAGTAAACATACTCAATAAAATCTTAAAAAAACAATCCTTTTATATGTTATAATTTTTCGCGAATTTGCAGAGCGATAGCCTCAAATTCTGCCGGTTCCAATTTAACTTTGTTTTGAAAACGCATCTCGTCCATTTCATTTAATGGAATCAAATGTACATGTGCATGCGGAACCTCAAGCCCAATAACCGCCATGCCAACTCGTTTGCAAGAAATTGCTTTTTTCAAACCCACAGCAACGTGATGTGCAAATTGCATTAAAGCTGTATAAGACTCACTTTCCATATCGAAAAGCTGGTCGATTTCTTGTTTGGGAATACACAAAGTGTGACCTTTGGCATTCGGATTTATGTCTAAAAAAGCCAGATGTTTTTCATCTTCGGCAATTTTATAGCAAGGAATTTCCCCTGAAATGATTTTTGAAAATAAACTAGCCATTAGTCGCGTGTAACATCTAAAATTTCAAACTTAAGCACGCCGTTCGGAACGGTAATCTCGGCAATATCGCCCTTTGACTTCCCTAACAGTCCTTTTCCGATTGGCGATGTAACCGAAATCTTACCCGATTTTAAATCGGCTTCACTTTCGGCAACTAAGGTGTAGTTCAACTCCATACCGTTTGCCTGATTCTTGATTCTCACTTTTGAAAGCACGAGCACTTTAGAGGTGTCGAGCTGACTTTCGTCTATCAAGCGGGCATTAGCATAAATGTCTTCTAATTTTGAAATACGCATTTCCAATAAACCTTGTGCCTCTTTCGCAGCGTCGTACTCTGCGTTTTCACTCAAATCGCCTTTGTCTCGGGCATCCGCAATATCTTGCGATGCTTTCGGACGCATGACGTTTTTAAGATAATCTAGTTCTTCTTTAAGTTTTTTTAATCCTTCTGCGGTATAATATGATACGTTGCTCATGTATGTGTTTGTGTTTTTGAATCAACAAATTAGAAACTTGTTGCAGGTTCTTGTAAGTGCTTTGCCTGCGGCTATAAAAACAGAAAAAATCCCGCAGGGCGGGATTTCTTTTCACAAATATAGGAATTTTCGACTGCGAGAACAAATTTTTGATGTCCCCTTTGCAAGAATACAAGCACGTGGCTGTAGCAATTTCGCTAAAAATAATATTTTCGTTCTAGCGTTTCTACATCATGTATATTTGACTTCGTATGAAAGCTATGAAAAAACTTGTCTTTATTATTTGTATCGTTACGCTCTTCGGTTGCGAATCGGATAATGTTCGATTTCGAAATCCGTATTTGCCCGATTACAATTTTTCTGTCGAACTCAACTTAAACTTACCCACATACAGCGGTTTAAATTCTAACATCAATCCGCAGCTCATTCCCGACACCGGTAGTGGCGTGACGCTCATTGTGATGAAAGTTTCAGATACCGATTACCGTGCTTGGGATGCCTTATGCCCAAACCAGTTTCCCACAACCTGCTCGCAGTTAACCATCAATGGCATCAATGCGGTTTGTCCGTGCGACGACTTCGAATACAGCCTTTTCACAGGCGTTAGTACCGAAGGCGAGTACACGTTAAAACCGTACCGCGTGCAAATTATCAATCCGCGATTGATTCGGGTTTACAATTAATTTTTTTTTGAAGCTAATCGCGCTATCCGTTGCAAGTGTGCTTGCGGCGCCCGTTTCGCTGAAGGCGCAAAAGTAGCTTCCGTTGGTCGCTCTTTTTCACCGCAGCTCAAACGGCCGCCGCTGCGCACCCTTTACACTGCTATCGCGGCTAGGGCAATCGTTTCCAAGAGAGTGTCACTCTAAAAACCGCCTTACAATTTATACCGTATTAAGAACTCACGTCGCTTGCGCTTCCTTTCAAAAGAATTCTAATCGTTTTAATTAAAAGAAACAAGGTAAGCAAACAGTAAGTCGTCGCAGGAATTGTATAATACCAATATTCTAGGTACTTAATTTGAAAAGTATAAGCAAGCCACGAAATTTGGATAACAATCGCAACCAAAGTTAGCAATTTGTTTCGCAAAAGCATCAATACTAAACTACAACAAAGAACTAGCGCTACTGCAAAATCAAAGATTATCGCAGAACTTACCAAAGTTGTAAAAAGCTGCCAAGCCGATTGAAGAAGAAGTAACGGAAGTAGTATTGCATTGGGTAAGCTTACATGTGCCCCAGGAGTAAGAATTGCCAAAAAACTTACTAAGATTAATGATTTAAAATGTCTTGCTTCCATATTGACATGAACCATTCACGGACGTTTTCTCTTTATTTCTAAAAGTGAACTATTCTTAAACTCTTTGTATGCTGCTTTGGCTATCGAATCGAGTTCACGGCTAGCATAGTAGTTTAAGCAATTGTACGAAATGAAATTTTTTGTCCGCAGGCACTCTTCGTCTGCGTCTATTTTAATAAACGGTTTTGGCATTTCAACTGCGATTTTTTTACCTAGACTTCTCGCGTAATCGATGTCTTTTGTTCCGATTCCCTCAAATAAATTTAACAAATCCGATTTCTCAATTTGTCCGAAAACACTATCCTTATTTGGATAGCTTTCTTTCAAGCAAGAATAAAATGCTTCAGCTTTAAATGTATTTAGCCAAACTGACTCATCATTGTTCCTGTAGTAAAACTTCTCGCGTATATAACTTTTTTTGCAACTTATTGTAAAAACAATAATCACCGATAATATAAGAATTCTTTCCATTTATTAATCTAATTTCCAAACATCAATATACTCAATTGGTGCAGGCGGTCTATCATAAAAATGACATCCAAAAACACAAATTCCATCGTTAATTAAATCGGCATGCCCGGAAGCCCAATCTGGGTTATATGAAACCATACAATAGATTCCTTTAATGCCAGATGTTAAAGTAGGAAAGTTAGCTCCATTTAACTCTTCTTGCTAACCTGTGATTCTAATATGACTTTTATAATTTGGTGCCATATCAAAAGTTTTTCTCCAAAGCTTTCGTATTTCGAGGCTAGTCTTGGTAATTCTAATCTCATTTGATACTTGTGAAAAAGAACTTGACTTGTTTTACGTTATTGCACTCATCGGTCTTTTGTTGGTTTATTAAAGTTATTTCTGTAATGATTTTTTAAACGCCAACCTGGCTAGAGAATCGGTCTGTTTGCTAAAGGCATACGATATACAATCACTAAAGTAAGGTCTTCGGTCTTCATAATCAGCGTAATCAATCGGTGTAATTTTTTTTGCTATTTCTTTTCCTTCGTTAACAATGCTTACCGATTCTACCTTTCCTAATATCTCAGATTCTGTTGCTAATCCCAAATCATTTTGCTCTTGTAAAATTCTTTGTAGTCCATTTTTTGTGCCTTCATTTATACATCCGTAAGCAATACATATTTTATATGCTTGCACGTATGCCTCTTCTTGCTCTATTTTAGAGTAGTTGTTTTTTAAGCTTGAACAACTTGAAAAGACTAATAATAGTAAAATCATGTGTTTTTTCATATCGTTTAATTTAGTGTCCAAACTCGAATCGATTTTACTCCACCTGCTGGCCTTATGTATTCACCACCTATGCATTGCCCATTGATAATTAAATCTACATGACCTGAGTATCCAGCGGTTCCAGGGCTGTTGTTTATTATGACATAAATTCCTGTTTTCCCTTCCAACATATCAAGTACTTGCCGCTGATTGTTGGCTGCAGCCCCTTCAAGTTTATTTGTGGTATCTCCAAATTTTACTTTCATAAACTTATTGAAAGATACTGCGTCTAAAATATAGTTTTTTAAATCTGCTCCTTTCTGAGTTCTTTGACTACCGTTGTATATCAAAATCGGGATCGAAATCGAGGGGTTTGAATAAAGTAAGCCTCGTGAACCTCGAATTGAACATGCATTGCTATATTGGCTTGGATTGTTTAAATGACTATTTAAAATAGTTCCTCCTACCAATTGATATACGGTGGATGTCTCCATTTGAGTATAATTACCCTCCACCCCATTTTTGGGGAAGGCAGCTTTAAAAGAAGCTAAAGTAGGTAAGCTTTCTTGAAGAACTGGCTCCTCAAAAATTATTTGATCCTCGTTTATATCGTCTATTTGTTCGTCGGAAATATCTGGATACGGCTTGAAAAATAGATTATACAACTGCTCCCAAGTCACTTCTGGATGCTCTATCAAATAATCAATAGTCCATTTCACAAATTCCAAATTCTCCTGATTCCAAACGCTTAAAATTTCTCGTAACTGCGTTTTTATTTCTGGATTTGCTGTATTCCACCATTGAGTTTGCAAGGGATTAAGATTAGCTAAAATCCGTATTTCTATTCTATTGATGTTAAAAATGGGTAGCGAAATTAAATCCGGATTAATCGGGCTAATACCGTTGGTAGGAAATGAGCTTGAACCGCCCGTGCCACCTGTGCCGCCCGTGCCGCCTGTGCCGCCTGTGCCGCCTGTGCCACCAGTTGTTGGACCAACACCATTAAAACCACCACCCGTTAAACAATTCATATCGATAATAAAATAGGTTTCTACACTCTGAAATGCGGGTCTAGGGCAACCACCTTTCTCTCCATTATTAACAATAATACTACCATCTTCTCCAAAACAATAATCACGAGTTACTGTATGAATCTCTAAACAATCCGAAGGGTCGCCGGTAATGGGTAGTGCAAATGATTGCTGCTCATTTTCTATTCGAGTGGGCAATAGCATCAGATTCCCATCGCTAACTAGGGCACTTTTATCTGTCTCGCTCAACGCATATTTAGCAACATAAGGCATGTATGATTGATCACTCTTGCTTTGCAATACTAAGTTCTTTATAGTATCTCGCGATGAAAAATCAACGATTTCAAAAGTGTACGATTTCAAATCTCCTTTTTCCGTGTAATAAATCTTTGTCGTATCAACTAAAACACCATAAAAAGTAATTCCTCTAGCTTGAAGGCGCTCCGCTTCCAATTTGCTGTTGTATGCGCGGTAAGCACGTAAAGCACCCTGATTCTTCGCTAAATCAGAAAAAGAAACCGTTTGGAGTTTAACTGCATCTTTTCTCTCTGATTCCAGTAACGTCTCTTCAGAAGAGCAGCCGCTTAATAAAATAACCAAAGCAAAAGACAGCAAAAATATTCTAGTAACAACCGTTTTTACTTTTTTATTAAATTCAAATTTTACATTGTTTTTACAACGCACTCTGCTCTTTCCCCACGCCGCGTAATTAAAATGGGGGGGGATAAATAAATATTTCATAATAAATGGTTTAATTTGGAAATAAAAGTAATTAAATAAATATTACCGTTATAAAAAAAGTAACACTTTAGAAGCTTTTATCTTTCAACTTTAATTTGTTAAGAAAAAAGAACCCCTTTACGGAAAAACCGTAACGGTAATTTCAGGAGAACGGTATGTTTGTAGGTTGTTTTATTTACATCTGAAGAAAAATGGAGTTTTACGATCAATCCGCGATTAATTCGGGTTTACAATTAAAAAAAACGTCCGATTAGTTAATCGGACGTTCTTTTTAGAGCTGAATGTTTAATCCGGCCAGAACATTAATTCCGGCCTGCGGATAATAGACAACGTAACCTCCGCCAAAATCGGCACCGTTGGAAACAATATCTCGATCGAGAATGTTATTTACCAACACCGAAAAGCGCAATTGTTTGGCATACGCCTTCGGAATTACAGTATAACTTAAGTTTAAGTCGTGCTGGTGATAGGCATTTAATCGGGCATTGGCGTCGTTGAGGTTTGATAAATTCTGACGTCCGACGTATTTAGACAACAACGCAGCCGAGAAATTCTTAAATGCATTCCAAGTAATTACATTTCCTGCTATCCATTCCGGAGAGAACGCAATTTCGGTTTCGCCTAGTGCCGTTGGAACGCCGTTAACATCGGTAACAAAATCTTGATTGCGGTTTCGGCTAAACGTGGCATTGGGTGCCCAGCTGAGTTCCTTAGTCAGCTGTACGTTAGCATCAAGCTCGATTCCCAAACGGTGACTTTTTCCAACGTTGGTTCGAATGGCATTGCCCACATCGTCGAGCGCACCGGTAAGCACCAACTGATCGCGGTATAGCATGGCGTAACCGTTTACTTGAAACGACATTTTCGAACCTTGAAAACGATAACCCAATTCAAAGTCGTTTAGTTTCTCTGGTCGTACGCTTCCCGTTTCGTAGTCGTTACGGTTTGGTTCGCGTTGTGCCTTTGCATACGATGCGTACAGCGATTGGTTGGGTTTTAAAAAGTACGTCACACCCATTTTTGGATTAAAAAACGAAAAGCAGTCGTTTACGTCGGCTGGTGTGAGTGCTTCGGCGAAATAATTGATGTAGCGCCATTGCATATCGGCATAGAAAAGCCATTTATCGCTGGCGCGGAAATTGAGTTTGGCAAACTGATTTACCTCGTCTTTTCGTGCGTCTTGTTGGTAATAACGACTATCGGGCTCTAAACTGGTGGCCTCACGTGTGTACAGCACGTTACCAAAATGAAGTCCTTTATAGCGATTTACCGCCCCGCCGTACACAAAATCGATTTTATCTTTCAGATATTTCAAGCTGTACGTGGCACCGAAAAAATCGTTGTCGAGCCATTTCTGACGAATTAAATCGGTGGTTTCGGCTGCCGAAGTAAGACCGTAATCTGCAGGCGTAGCTCCCGCAATGTAGTTTTCAAAATAGCCTTTTCCTTGCGTTAGGTGTAAAGCAGCTGTTGCACTCCAATGTGAGCTGAATCGGTGCGTAAGATGCAACTGATAGTGATCTTGTCCGTAATTATCGGTTTCGTTGCTGTAAAATTGCGGATTTCCGTTTGCATCGGTGTAAAGTCCGGCGAAATTGAACGTTCGGTTGGTACGCAAGGTTTCGGCATCGACGCCGTACCACGCTTGGTAGGTTTGCTCGCGACCGCCGAAAACGAGTGCTTTTACCGTTGTTTTCTCAGATCGATACGCTGCTTGAAAGAAATACGATCGCAGGTCGGAGAATGCGCGATCGATGTAGCCGTCGGAACTCAAATCGGAGATACGACCCGAGATTTCGAATTTGTTGTTGAGTAATCCGGAGCCGAATTTTAGTGTGTGCTTTCGCGAATTAAAGCTTCCTACGGCATTATCGATTTCGGCAAAAGCGGTTTCGCGAATTTTATCGGTTTGCAGGTTTAGGCTTGCGCCGAAGGCACCGGCACCGTTGGTAGAGCTTCCGACACCGCGTTGCAGCTGCAAGCTTTCGGTAGAGGAAACGAAATCGGGTAAGTTTACCCAAAACGTACCGTGGCTTTCGGAATCGTTGTACGGAATACCGTTAATGGTAACGTTAACGCGTGTTGCATCGGAGCCACGAACGCGAATTCCAGTGTATCCGAAACCGTTTCCGGCGTCGGAAGTGGTAACAACCGAAGGCAGGAAATTGAGCAAGATCGGAATGTCTTGTCCGAGATTTCGAGTTGCTAATTCGGTAGTTTTAAGGTTGGAGAACGCCAACGGAGCATCTTTTCCGGCACGCACGCCCGAGACGAGAACTTCGCTGAGTGTTTCCACCTTCGTGCTGTCTTGTTGCGTTTGCGCGAAAGCGCTTGGCAGACATAAAACGGTAACGATTGCTGCGCGAGGGATTGCAGCGGAAATCTTATTTGGCGACGTCAGTAAGCCAAATAAATTGGAGCGTAAAGCCCGACCCTTGTGGGCGCGCCCAAAAAAAGAAAATGATGATTTTTTCATCCGTAAAAAAATTTACGAATAAAAAGGGGTAATTATTCTGATTAATAATTACTTGTTGGTTTTTGCGACCGAGCGGCACGAGGCCGGTTATCGCTCATTCCCTTAGCAGCATTACCTGCTCAGGTTCATTGGGTATGATCTCAGCTCGTTATTTAGAGCACCCCTTTTGAGACGGCGCAAATGTATTAAAAATCGGGGCGTTTGCGCAAGAATTTTCGTTCCGACAGCATTTTTTTGGCTTGAATGCGTGCGCGAATGGCCTTGTTGGGCACCTTAGTAGCTTTGCGCTCTTTGGGCACATGCAGGGCTTTTTGAATGAGTTTAAAGAGCTTAGCTACAGCGCGTTTTTTGTTGGCGGGTTGCGTACGTTCCGAAGATTCGGTAACGAGTAAATCGCCGGTTTGCGTTAAGCTTGTCTGAAGATTTTTCAGGAGTAATTGTTTTTCGAAAGGTTCAAATGCTTGGGTGTTGACTACCGACCAACGGATCAAAATTTTGGTTTCAACTTTATTGACGTTTTGCCCGCCAGCGCCGGAACTTCGGGCGGTTTGCATTTGAATTTCGGCTAGAATTTGCTCGGTGTTCATGGCTGATGTGCCGGTTTTAGCAAATCGTTTACCGTTTTTACCGGATTAAACGTTTGAAGCGGTACTTCTACGAAAACCGTAATCCAATCGGCCATGGAGCCGTTCCATAAACCTGGTAATTCGTAAGCTTTAAACGATTGTCCGTCTTTCGATTTTTCGACGATGAAACCGCTATCTGGATCAACAAATTTGTGTAAATCGAACGCGTTGCCTTTAAAGTCTTTCACGGCACAAACTAAATCGACCGGATTAAAGTGCGTACTTCCGTCGAAAATGGCTTTTTGTTGTGGGTCGTTCAGATTAATTTGCGCGGATTCGACAATTTGTAGGCTCTTTTGCTGATGTTTGTCGAGCACCCAAAACGGACCGCCGCCGGGTTCGCCTTCGTTTTTAACCATGCCACACACCCGAATGGGGCGGTTTAATTTTTCGAAGAGCCAGGCTTTTTTGAAATTGGCATCGGCCGAAAGAATGGATGCGGATGCCGAAATATTTAGGTTGTTTTGAGCGAACTCTATCCAATTGCTGAGTTGTAAATCGACACCCGCTTCCAACTGTTGGAGAATTTCGAATACACGTTTTTGAATTTGAACGAGTTTTCCGGCGAGCATTTTCTTGTAAAAACTAATCGCTGGTAATGTTTTGTCTGAAACGTTATCGATATTTTTTATGAAAACAATATCGGCTTTAATACGATTTAGATTTCCTAATAGTGCCCCGTGCCCTGCCGGGCGGCAAACGAGATGATTTTTCTTGTCGTAGTAAGGCAATCCTGTATTGGCTACTGCAATGGTGTCGGTTGCCGATTCTTGCACGGAGTAGCTCACATCGATTTTTGAAGAAGAGGTGTTGGGAAAAGCTTCGACTATGCTTTGGAAGTCGGCTTGAAATTCCGGGCTTATCGTAAAGTGTACGTGCGCGTCATGCTTGGTTTGGATATAAGCTAAGGCTTCTTCAAGGTGCGCATCGATTGGTGTTTTAACGCGCACTCCTGTTTTATGAAACGGTAGAACCGCTTTTGGTTTGGATGCGAAGTTGAAATGTCGGGATGAGAGCAAGAATTTGATAAAGTAATAATCTTTCAAATCTTTATTCCAGCGATCGAAATTGGAATAATTTCTTTTCAATTCGGCGATAACTTCGTCGTAGAAGGGGAACTTTTCTATTCCTACGAGAAAAACAGCCAGATCTTTCGCGTTGTGTTTGTTTATGTATGCGTTGATTGTGTCTTGGTCGGGTGCGTAATTTTCGAGGAAATCGAGCAAGAATTTAAACATACGACTAGCGGCTCCGGAGGCGGGAACAAACTTGGCGAGAGTGTAATTTGCTTTCTCTTCATCAAATATTCGGACAAGTTCGTCGTGTTGTTCTTGTTCCAAAACGAGTATGCCGTTTGCCGGTGTTGCCGGAGCGGCTAACTGTAGTGGTGCAATTCCGTTGTTTACAATATTAATGTGTTGCAACAGGTTGGGGATCGATAATTGATGCTTAAGCACCCACAAATAGTCGGCAGCTTTAAATTGATTTTGCAGCAATTGCAGCAGATTATCGATGTGTGCACTGGCGGTTGCTATACGTTCCGTTTGCGTTCCTTTAATTCGCGCGTAGGGTAAGTTTCGTTTTTTGAGAAACTTTTTAAATGCTCGAAACTCGTCTTGGCGTTGGTTTTGGTGTTGGCGAATTGAGTCGGCTTCCCAAGGTATATCTGGCTCTGTGAGTAGATAAAGATCGTACGAAAGCGCTGGTATTTCGTTTTCTAATTCTTCTGGAATTTTATTGTAATGGCATTCCGAATAGGCTGCGGTTAACAGCGGATTTGTATCGTAAAAAATGATGTTTGCAGGAGTTTGTTCGGCTTCCAGCTCGCTTTGCATCTGCCCTTTTGCGATAGGCAAGATGTCATCGAAAGTGCAATTTTGCTGGGTGGATTTTAATTTGTTGGTAAGATACTCTCGGGCGAATTCAGGAACAACCGCAGCATTGTATCTGGCTGCAAGTTGTTGTGCCAAAGTTGTTTTACCGGAAGATTCTGGTCCGAAAACGACAATTTTCAGACCGGTGAATCGGTTGTTTTTGTTAGTTTTTGCTTCCATTCATAAAATGCGCGGACGGCAAGGTAATTAAAGATTACATATTGTACGCCTAAAAAATAAAGCTCTCTGTAAAAATACAGCGGAATTACGATGAAATTGCCCACAATCCAAAGTTGCCAATTTTCTATTTTTTTGTGCGCCATGAAGTACATCGCCGAAAAAAAGATGGCTGATGCCAGTATGTCAAAATAATTTTCGGTTGCTAATGCTGTGTCAAACAAATAATACGCTATTCGCACAAAGAGCAGCGTTAAAACAAACAATAAAAAAGCAATGTATTTATCTCGCAAGTTTGCTTTCCCAATGCTATTTGCTTGTTGTTGTTGCTTACTGTTCCAAACCAACCAACCGTAAATACTCATAATTGTAAAATACGCATTTACAAGCATATCTCCGTAGTATGCTGCTTTATAAAGTAGATACGTTGTTATGGCAGTAGCTATGATTCCGGTTGGATATACCTTAATATCTTCTTTACGCGCGTACCAAACGCTTAAAATTCCAAATACAAAAGCTGTTGCCTCGAGCGTTGTTTCGACTAAGGGTTTACTTACAAAATTTAACATAAATGGCTTTGCAACATAATTTAGATTTCTGCGTTAGTATTCCTAATATTTTTAATTTCGTCCCAAACAAAATCTTGCTATGAAAAATCTTCTTTACGTTATCTTTTTATCTCTCTGCGCCACTATTCAAGCACAACAAAAAATCGAAATAAAGGGTAAAGTTATCGATAAAAAAACAAAACTTCCCGTTTCATCAGCAACGATTTTCGTCAGTATCGCGAAAGATTCCAGCATGATCGACTACACGATAACTAATAATTCGGGTAACTTTTTAATGAATATCAAAAAGCCGAACACTGCTTTTTCTGTTAACGCTTCTTTTGTAGGTTATGAAACGCAAACGAAGGTTTTTGAAGGAACGGAAACGGATTACGATTTGGGTGTATTGGAACTAGCAGAAGCTGCCAATGAATTGCAAGAGGTAATTTTAAAAGGGTCGGCGCCACCGATTTTAATCAAGAAAGATACGCTGGAATTTAATGCTGCATCGTTCAAAACCGGACCGGATGCCAATGTTGAAGCACTCTTAAAACAACTGCCTGGTGTGGAAATCGACGAAGAAGGAAAAATAACAGTAAATGGTAAAGAAGTAAATAACATTTTGGTAAATGGGAAACCGTTTTTTGGAAAGGACGGTAAAATTGCCACGCAGAATCTTCCTGCAGAAATCATCGAAAAAGTTCAGGTAACTGATACTAAAACGAAGTCGGAAGAGCTTTCAGGAGAGGCGGCAAGTAGCGAAAATAAAACTATTAATTTAACCATAGCTGAAGAAAACAACAAGGGACAGTTCGGTAAGATTATGGGCGGCTACGGTTCGGACGAACGTTATGAATCGAGTTTGTTATACAATCGTTTTAAAGGTGATCGGAAAGTGAGCGTTTTGGCTTCTTCTAATAACATAAACTCGATTGGTTTTTCTATGAACGAGATATTTGATAACATGGGCGGCGGGAGGAGTCGATCCGTGTATTACAACGACAATGGAAGTTTCGGCATCAACAACTTGCGTTTTGGTGCAAATGACACCGGTATTACACAGTCGAGCATGGTTGGTGTAAACTACCAAGACAAATGGCTTGGAAAAATTGATAATCAAGCTTCTTACTTCTTATCGAATACCGAAACACGTAATGACAATCGGAACAACACCGTAAACTTCCTACCCACAGGAACTACATTTTCGGAGTCGGCTGCAAGAACTCGTGCATTCTCAAACGGTCATAATTTTAGTTCGGAATTCGAGTATAAAATTGATAGCACCGCCAGTATTTTCTTTTCACCGTCGCTGGCGAAGTCGTTAGCAAAAAACTACAGTAATCGAAATCAAACTACGAGAAACGAAGCGGGCGATGTCTTAAACAGCAGCGAATTTGATAACGATTCGCGAACGGAAAACGACCAGTTTACTGGAAATTTCACCTATTACAAAAATTTCAAACGCAAACAAGGACTTACCGTTGACGCTAGTTTAGACAACTCCCGCAACAATAATCTGACGCAAACAGCTTCGGCTACTACTTTCGCGGATCGTCCGGACGACATCCGAAATCAGCGGCAATTCGACAATTCGAAAAATAACAATTTTAATATTCAATCGGAATTCACCGCGAAACTAACCGATTCGACCCGATATGCGTTAGGTGTACGTTATGAACTTTTAGATTCGAAATCTGTTTTAGAAACCTTCGATTTTGATGCCGGTTCAGGCAATTTCGATAATTTAAACGCCGCTCAATCCAACGATATTCGCAGTAATACACAGAAAATTCGCCCAACAGCAGGCATTCAATGGAACAGCAAAAAAGTCAATTTTTCTGCAAACGTTGGTGCCGAATTTGTAAACTTCAATAACGAATCAGATTACTTAGGGATCAATAGCGAATTAGATAAAAATTACGTATTCCCAGACGCTAATGCGTATTTAAGTTATCAGTTTTCGGAAAAGAAGAGCTTGTATGTAAATTACGATTACGACGTACAATTACCACAGGCACAACAAATTCTGCCCGTCGAAAACTTGTCGGATCCGTTAAATACTTTCATCGGAAACAGCGCCCTCGACCCAACGTACCAGCACTCGTTTTACCTCTCTTTTAACAATTACGACTGGGCACAACGAGCAGGTTTATTCACCTACAGCGGATTTACGTATTCTAACAACTCCATAGTTTCGAGTACGGTTTTCGACGACAGTTTCAAAGCCGTAACAACCTATGAGAACGTCGGAGATACGTACAATTTTTACTTCGGCGGAAATTACAGCAAGAGCTACAAAAAAGGAACGAGAACATTTAAATGGACAACGGCCATTAGTATGAGTGGTAATTTCTCACGCGGACTCACAAATGCTGTGGATTTTACCAATGAAAGCTATCGGATTTCACCGCGAGTGAATCTTTCGTATACGTTAGATAAAGTTATCGACATCATGCCTTCGTACAACTACACGATGTTCTTAAACAATTACACCAACTATATTATCGACGAAGCGAATAATTTCACACACCGCGCTCAGCTGCAATTTACCAGCTACGTGCCCAAAAATGTCATTGGTGGAATCGATTTATCGTACAATTACAACTCGAATATTGCCGATGGTTTTAGAAAAGACTTTTATTTGATGAATGTAAGTTTAGGTTACGAATTTTGGAAGAAACAGCTTATCGCGAAGGTAAAAGTGTACGACTTACTCGACCAGAACTTAAATGCTCGACGCACGATTACGCCAACGGCAATTATCGACTCGGAAAACACCGTACTTCGTCGTTATGTGATGTTTTCACTGACGTATAACTTAAAATCGTTTGGGGATAAAAAAGACGACGGCGGAATGATTATTATTCATTAATCGGCAAGCGCTTTAGTTTTTGCGTTTGATTTTGCGGAAAATAGCTTAACAAAAGTCC
>NZ_JBMLTK010000066.1:29713-37455 GCF_049240005.1 Flavobacterium sp.
GCAAGCGCTTTAGTTTTTGCGTTTGATTTTGCGGAAAATAGCTTAACAAAAGTCCCGTTGTGCGAGATTAATCAAGTAGTAGCCGATTAGATTTTGAAGGTGTTTTTTCTCTAGCACACTTATCGGATAAGATTCTCCACCTTAAAAATGGCCGCAGAAAGCCTTTTTGTGATGGCATTTCTGCCAAAAAAGCGATTGTTTCGGGTGATACAATAGCCTATGGCAGCAGGACGGATTTTGCGCTTGCGAAGCGTTGCAATTCTAGCCGACTCAACGCCCATAAAAAGGAAAACAAACTATAGTTCTGTCAATATTTTACCTACGCTTCGTAATTTTCGTAGTACACATCAGCAGGTAAATTGGGTTTTATTGCTGCGGCTACTGCCAGAGCATCGCAGCGCTCGTTTTGTGGGTGCGCATTATGGCCTTTTATCCATTGAAAAGTAACGCGATGGCGGCGGTATACTTGTAAAAATCGTTTCCACAAATCGGGATTTTTTTTGTCTTTAAACCCTTTTTGCACCCAATTGAACACCCAACCTTTCATAACGGCATCGACAACATATTTAGAATCTGACACCACCAAAACCTCTGCATTCTCTATCCGAATATGCTCTAAACCTACGATTACAGCGAGCAATTCCATACGGTTGTTGGTTGTGAGTCTGAAACCGCCCGATAATTCTTTATAATGTGTAGTTCCTTCCTGAGCAAGTATAACTCCAAAACCACCTGGTCCTGGATTGCCTTTTGCGGCGCCGTCTGTAAAAATCAGTATTCTACTCATCTGCGGTTAATAAATTATCGATGACGGCTGCAAAATGTTGGTGCTCGAGCGCTTGAACTGCAGCGGCGATTTCTTCGGGCGATTGACAATGAGTGATTGCTGTTTTCGCTTGGAAAATTAGGGCACCTTCATCGTAATGCTCGTTGACAAAGTGAACCGAAATTCCGGTTTCAGGCTCTTTAGCTTCAAAAACGGCACGGTGCACATGCATGCCATACATTCCTTTTCCGCCGTATTTAGGTAGTAAAGCCGGATGAATATTAATAATTTGATTCGGAAATGCGTGTACTAAGTACTCGGGTACTTGAAGTAAAAACCCAGCTAAAACAAGCAAATCGGGTTGATACGAACGCACTCTTTCGACAAACGAGGATTCGGAAAATTCGGCTTTAGAAAAAACTTCCGTTGGAATTCCCAGATCGTGCGCTCTCGAAAGTACGCCTGCTTGCTGATTGTTACAAAAAATTGCAGCGACCCGAACACGTCCAGACGACTGGAAATACTGGTGAATAGAACTGGCATTGCTGCCGTTACCGGAGGCGAAAATTACAATGTTTTTCATGGCAGTTATCGAAATACAAAGGAACAGTTTTTACTTAAAATGAGTGGTCTTTTAAAACTAAAGTGAACAACAATTTGTAGTTTTTCGGCTACTTCAACCTTTTTAATTTAAAGTTTTTTATTTTTGCCAACAAATTAAATTTAAAAACAAGAAATTATGTCGGACATTGCATCAAGAGTAAAAGCGATCATCGTAGACAAATTAGGTGTAGACGAAAACGAAGTGGTAACCGAAGCTAGCTTCACGAATGATTTAGGAGCTGACTCACTCGACACAGTTGAATTGATTATGGAATTTGAAAAAGAATTTGATATTCAGATTCCGGACGATCAAGCAGAAAACATCGCTACTGTTGGTCAAGCAATTTCTTATATCGAAGAGGCTAAAAAATAATACTAACAATCCCGCTGCTGTTTGCTTGCGGGATTTTTATTTTTTAAAAAATCAGACTGTATTGCAGTCAACAACATTATATACCTATGTTTCATTATTGACTATTCAATAAAACATAGGTATTATTTTTTTACTTTTATCGCATAAAATTGTAGTATATGAGCTTGAAACGAGTAGTAGTAACCGGCTTAGGAGCCTTAACTCCAATCGGAAACTCTGTTGCCGAATACTGGGACGCCTTAATTCAAGGCAAAAGCGGCGCAGCTCCCATTACCTATTACGACACCGAAAAACACAAAACCAAGTTTGCTTGCGAAGTCAAAAACTTCAATATCGAACAATACATGGATCGCAAAGAGGCGCGGCGCTTGGACAAATTTGCCCAATATGCTATTGCTGCTAGCGACGAAGCCATAAAAGACGCCGGAATCACACACGATAATGTAGATAAATACCGCGTAGGTGTTATTTGGGGTGCTGGAATTGGCGGTTTAGAAACCTTCCAAGATGAAGTGATGTACTACGCGAAAGGCGACGGTACCCCGAAATTCAATCCGTTTTTTATTCCTAAAATGATCGCCGATATTGCTCCTGCGCACATTTCGATGCGAAACGGCTACATGGGACCAAACTATACAACCGTTTCTGCCTGCGCCTCTTCGGCAAATGCCTTAATCGACGCATTTAACTACATTCGTTTAGGTATGTGCGATGTGATTATCTCCGGCGGATCGGAAGCCGCTGTAACCATTGCTGGTATGGGCGGATTTAACTCCATGCATGCGCTTTCAACTCGAAACGACAGCCCACAAACTGCCTCGCGCCCGTTCGATGCAAACCGCGACGGTTTTGTACTTGGCGAAGGTGCTGGAGCAATCGTGCTCGAAGAATACGAACATGCCAAAGCGCGCGGCGCAAAAATATATTGTGAAATCGGCGGCGGCGGAATGTCGTCGGATGCGTATCACCTTACAGCTCCACACCCGGAAGGAATTGGTGTAATTGCCGTAATGAAAAACACCTTGCGCGATGCCAACATGAATCCGGAAGATGTAGACCACATCAACACACACGGAACCTCAACGCCGCTGGGCGATGTGGCCGAATTAAAAGCAATTAGTGCTGTTTTTGGTGCACATGCTAAAAACATCAACATCAATTCTACCAAATCGATGACGGGCCATTTGCTCGGAGCAGCCGGAGCTATTGAAGCCATTGCATCAATTCTCGCCATCAAATACGGTATCGTTCCTCCGACAATTAACCACGAAACGGTCGATGAAAACATCGATCCATCGTTAAACCTGACGCTCAACAAAGCACAAAAGCGCGAAGTAAATGTAGCGATGAGCAATACGTTTGGTTTTGGAGGTCATAACGCCTGTGTTTTATTTCGTAAACTCGTAGACTAATCCATGCGTTTCCTAAAAAAGATATTTACCAAATCCCGCGCTGAAACAGGCGGGATTTTTTTTACCGAAGTGTCAAATATCTTAGGATTTGCGCCCAAAAATATCGCCTTTTACGAAGCGGCATTCACGCATCGCTCCAGCAATAAAACCGATGCCAACGGAAACGTGGTGAGCTACGAGCGTTTGGAATTCTTAGGCGACGCCATGCTCGGATCGGTTGTGGCTGCGCATTTGTTTAGAGAAGTGCCCGGTGGCGATGAAGGTTATCTCACCAAAATGCGTTCAAAAGTCGTGAGTCGCGAGCATTTAAACGAATTGGGAAAAGACCTCAATTTGGTGCAGTTGGTAGAAAGCAAAGTTTCGCCCAAACACTTCGGCGACAACATTCACGGAAATATTTTTGAAGCCTTAGTTGGCGCGCTATTTCTCGACCAAGGCTACGCGGGTTGCGAGCGCTTTATTCACTCGAAAGTTATAAAGCCCTATGTAGATATTTCCAAACTCGAAGGAAAGGTAATTAGTTACAAAAGTTTACTCATTGAATGGTGTCAGAAAGAAAAGAAAACCTTTCGATTTGAAACCTTTGAAGAAGAATCGCTTGGAACCGAACGTTTTTTTGGCGTTCGATTGTATTTGAATGAGTCAGTGGTTGCGAAAGCCCGAGCAACTTCTAAGAAAAAAGCCGAAGAAAAAGCCGCGCAACGAGCCTATTTCGCGCTCCAAAAACAAATCGTTCGAAAAGCCTAACTACAACGATTTCGCTGATTATTCCGTGTTTCCTGTATTAAAAACGCTGTGTATTTGCACTTTAGTTGCTATCTTTACAACTTATTTGCAAAAGGATGATGTTGCACAAATTGCAATTTGATGACTTTGATGAGCCGGTTTTTCATGCGTTTGCTATTCATACAACCATTGAACCCTATCGCCTATCTTTTTTCTTAAATGAGAAACTGCAAATCCATTTAAAACCTAACGACAAAGGCTTCGAAGCCGTATTCAAAAAGGAAATTCGCACCTTTACCGGATACAGCTATCACAACGAAGATACCGACGAGATTTTTGACTTGGTGAAAAATAGCCAGACTTTTATCGAAACACTAAAACCTGCCGCAAACTCACTTTTTAACGACAGCATCGAGTGGCGCAGTGCAAAAATGTATCTCGTTCCGGAATTTAAAAAAGCCGATTACATCCTGCGAATCGAAAATGCCGCGCAAGCCCCAGAAGAGCTCGCCGAGAAAATAAAAACTATTCCTACGACGACCTTCGTTCAACTGCTGAATGTTGACGAACTGAAGTCAAAAAACAATTTAATCTTTTATTAGAATGCCAACAAACAAAAAAACGAAAATTGTAGCAACGCTCGGTCCGGCCTGCTCATCCAGAGAAGTCTTGAAGCAAATGATTGACGCCGGTGTGAACGTTTTTCGTGTCAATTTCTCACATGCCGATTACGACGATATCCGAGAGAAAATTGAAACCATTAGAAGCCTAAACGACGAATTTGGTTACACAACCGCCATCCTGGGCGATTTACAAGGTCCGAAGCTGCGCGTAGGCGTTATGAAAGAAGACGTAGTGGTGTCGCCCGGCGATATCATCACCTTCCAAACCGCCGAAGACGTGCCTGGAACTGCCGAACGCGTGTACATGAACTACAAAGAGTTCCCTGCCGATGTAAACCCCGGGGAACGCATCTTGCTCGATGACGGTAAACTCATCTTCGAAGCCATCGAAACCGATCGCGTAGCCGAAGTAAAGTGTGTAGTCATTCAAGGTGGACCGTTAAAGTCTAAAAAAGGGGTAAACTTGCCCAACACCAAAGTTTCGCTTCCAGCTTTAACAAAAAAAGACGTAAAAGACGCCATTTTTGCAATAGAACAAAAAGTAGATTGGATTGCTCTATCGTTTGTGCGAACAGCCGACGATTTAATTGAACTACAAGAACTTATTGCCGAACATTCCGACCATAAAATTCCGATTGTAGCAAAAATTGAAAAACCAGAAGGTGTTGAAAACATCGATAAAATTGTAGCGTATTGCGACGGTTTGATGGTGGCTCGCGGCGATCTAGGTGTTGAAGTTCCGGCACACGAAGTTCCGCTTATTCAAAAGAAATTGGTCAACCGTGCCAAAACGGCTCGTATTCCAGTGATCATCGCTACACAAATGATGGAAACCATGATTACCAGCCTCACGCCGACTCGCGCCGAAGTTAACGACGTGGCAAACTCGGTTATGGACGGTGCCGATGCGGTAATGCTTTCCGGCGAAACATCGGTTGGTAACTATCCGGTTCAGGTCATTGAAAAAATGACGCAAATTATCGAGGCGGTCGAAGATTCTCCGCTGATTCAAGTACCGCAAAATACACCACAGGTGCGCACCAAGCGTTTCATCACGAAATCTATTTGCCACCACGCGGCTAGCATGGCAAACGTTATTAAGGCAAAAGCTATTTGTACGTTAACAAACAGCGGTTACACGGCCTTTCAAATCTCGGCTTGGCGCCCGCAATCGCATATTTTGGTTTTCACGTCTAACAAACGTATTTTAACGCAACTCAACTTGCTGTGGGGCGTAAAATCAATTTATTACGACAAATTTGTGAGCACCGACGACACGGTAACCGACGTTAACCAAATTGCCAGAGATCGCGGTTTTGTTGATAAAGGCGACTTCCTAATCAACCTTGCGGCGATGCCCGTTACCGAAAAAGGAATGGTAAATACCTTGCGTGTATCAGAAATTGTGTAAACAATAAATGTCAATTAATATAAAATCGGCTTTCTCGGCCGATTTTTTTGTGCTATTTTTTTGTAACCTGAGTTCGATTTAAAAATTGCGGTCAGAAAACAGATAAATGGTTGATTACAAGGCGGATTTGTTTTGGGATACTGTAGTATCGCAAAAAAATCTAACGAAGTAGGCAGCCATTTATCTGTTTAGCGTGCAAGTTATTTCTTTACATTACTATTTGCTTCCACAACTTGTTAATTTCAAGCGATCTGACAAAGATTTTTAATCGAACTCAGGTTTGTAGCTAATCGCGCTATCCGTTGCAAGTGTGCTTGCGGCGCCCGTTTCGCTGAGGGAGTAAAAGTAGCTTCCGTTGGTCGCTCTTTTACACCGCAGCTCAAACGGCCGCCGCTGCGCACCCTTTACACTGCTATCGCGGCTAGGACAGTCGTTACTGAGAAAACAGTGCTAAACCTCATGTGCAAAAAAGAAACAGAAGTTGTTGTATATTTTTAATTTAGAAGAGAATACTAACGACTTAAAGCTCAATTTATTTGCAAAGCAAAGAACTCGTCTCGTGGTTTGGAGAAATCTAGCTCCTTAGTACAGTTTTAAACAGGCATCTTTTACAGTAACATTAATTGCGTATCGTCCCATTTCTTCCAAAGTTCGATTTGGCTTGTCCCGAAAGTAGGTTACACTCTTGGGTATGTTCTTTACTTTACAAGGAATAAGAGCGGTAGGCAAATTTAACTTCATAAGCTCTTTGTCTATTTTATTAATTAATGCCGTTAATACTTCCTTCTCAGATAACTCATGTCTTTTTAACATCCTGTAATCTATTCTCAACAGGTAGAAACCCGCATAATCGCTTGGTTGTGATTTTTGACAAGAAATCAATCTCGCTTCGACACTTTGTGCAACTTTTGTTGAGGTGGTTAAAAACTTCTCACCAATCCACCGATTGTTAGGTTGAAAAACCACATGTGTATAGTTAAAAACATGACCTTTAAATTGTAAAGTGTCGGGAAAGCTCTGATATTTTTGACTAAAAACACATGCATTAAATAAAGCCATCGATATTAAAAATATAATCCTCATAATATTCAATTTTAATTTAAAATCCAGATGTCGATTCGTGATAAAGGAATGTCGAGATTGCAACCCGTTATACACTCTCCAGGGACAATAGTTCCATTCGAAATTAATAAATCCGCGTGTCCTGAGGCATTGTGAAGGTCATGTGCTGGGGTTGATACTGAGGAAAAAATACCCCTTTTGTTTGTTATAAAATCAAGTCGTAAACTATTGTCATTTGCGGCATTTGTGGGAAAATAGCTTGAATGATTTCCGTTTATCGGCGTGCCGTTAGCCCCATCATGTGTGCCAAAAGTTTTCCTCATCCATTCATTTAAAGCTTTAGCATTCAAAAAGAAATACTTGTCGCCGAACTCTGCACCACCACCTTTAACTGTTTGTCCTGGAATGTAAGGAATCTCAATACCACTTCTTATCAAAGCAATAGATATTCGAGCGGCACAAGTATTTTGCATATCACTTGGAGTAGTTAAGTAGAGCTGCAAAACATCACCGCCAATTAATGGGAAAATGTTATTTGGCCCTAATATGTATGTGTTGTCAATATTTACCGGAATTCCGTCTAAAAAATCATTCCAGGTTGGCAAATTTTGCTGGGGAAAGTTTAAATTCGGATTATTCCAATAATTTTCATCGTAAAATAAATCATCACCTTCGTTTTCGGTAAAAAACCAATTCTTAAACTGCTCCCAGGTCACTTCTGGATGCTCTATCAAATAATCAATAGTCCATTTCACAAATTCCAAAT
>NZ_JBMLTK010000067.1:0-12642 GCF_049240005.1 Flavobacterium sp.
ATTTTTTTTGGGAGCTTCGCCCTAAACGGGAAGGGGAAAACGGGTTTATCCCTACTAAGAAAAAACGAATTTTGGTTACGGAAAAACCGTAAAAATTAAAAGATTTTGAGATTGAGAGATTGGGAGATTGAAAGATTGGGAGATTGAAAGATCAAAAGATCAAAAGATTAAGAGATCGTGAGATTATTGAAGTCCCTTCGTTAAAAGACCAAACGCCGATACCACGTAAATTAAAGTATTTCTGCTCCGTGCAGACTTTTTCTTTAACCACCTTTACCACAATTAGTACTACTAAAACAAATCCATTCCGCACCTAAAACACGTTCATTCTCTACTCGTTCAAATAAAGCAGGATTTGACAAATGACTTCGGTTTCAGACGCTTATTTTTGAAAAAAATACGCCTTGAAATCGACTCTCCAAACCATATTCTTCCCAAAAATACCAGCACTAGTGTTGCTTGTGAAACCAAGCATCCAATACTGGGTTAATGACACAAACACGCGTTCTTTTTGGAAAAAAACTAGCTTGAAACCTTTCGCACTTTGGCTTACACTCATCTTGCAACTTGGCACGTACGCACAACAAAAGACCGAAATTAGTGGCCGTATTACCGATCTGGAAAGCCAAGCAATTGCCGAAGCAACTGTACTCATTGTCGAAGCAACCTCAAATCAAATCATCAAAGCAACATTCTCCGATGAAAATGGAAACTTTACATTCAACGATATTAATTCGACTGCATTCAAAATAGAAATTCTACTCGACGGAACAAAACAGTTTACCTCGGAGGTTTTCGCCAGAGCAGAATCCGTACTAAAACTGCCACCATTCAAAATTCAGAAAACGGCAAACCAACTCAATGAAGTTCTAATCACCACACAGAAAAACTTCGTCACCCAAAAAGCCGACCGTATCGTAGTTGACCCCAACGCACTAATATCAAATGCCGGACTTACCGCATTCGAAGTACTCGAAAAATCGCCATCCGTGAACATCGGTTTTAACAATGCCATTTCTATTCGCGGAAAAAACGGAGTAGTTGTCATGATTAACAATAAACCTTCAAATTTATCGGCAGACGACCTAGCCAACTACCTCAAATCAATACCCGCGACAGATATCGCCAAAATAGAAATCATGAACAATCCGCCAGCCCAATACGATGCGGCAGGAAACGCCGGAATCATTAACATCATCCTCAAAAAAAATAATGCAAAAGGAACTAACGGAAATATAAATTCTTCATACGGCCAAGGAACCTACGCCCGTTTGAACAGCAGTTTCAACTTAAATTATCGTATCGATAAATGGAACTTCTTTGGAAATTTGAACGTTTCAAAAAACAAAAGTTATCAAGACCTTACCATTACACGCACCTATTTTTCGCCAGCCGGCAACTTAAGCTCCGAATTTATCCAAAACTCCTTGATTACACCCGATTCGCGAAACAATTCCATCCGACTCGGAACTGATTTCTACGCAACTGCAAAAACAACGTTTGGAATCGTTTGGAGCGGATTCTCAAATCCGTCGGACCGAAATACAAGCAACATCGCAACAGTGTACGACAGTAATCGACGTTTAGAAAGCATCATCCGCTCAAGTAATCCAATGCGCGTTGATTTCAAAAACAGCAACTTTAATCTTAACATGACACACAAGATTAACCAAACTGGACCTGAAATTACCGCCAACCTCGATTACGTTACCTACGATTCTGATATTGCACAGTCGCTCATCAATCAAACCTTTAACCCAGACAACAATTTAATCAATGAAACGCAACTGCTTTCAAAATTGCCCTCAACCATCAAGATTAGAACAGCAAATGTTGATTATACAGGAATAAACTTAAAAAACGGTAAGCTCGATCTGGGTGCAAAATCAAGTTTTGTTGACACGCGTAATGTTGCCGATTTTCAAGATGTTGCCAATGGCGTGACAAATCCGAATTACGAATTTTCAAACGATTTCACTTATCGGGAAAACATCAACGCGATTTATCTGAACTTCAACAAAGACTTCAAAAAAATCGCTATTCAGCTGGGTTTACGTATGGAAAATACTCGAGTAAAAGGGTATCAGGCGGGAAATCCAGTGGTTGCCGATTCGACGTTTCAAGTAAAATATACCAATCTCTTCCCTACTCTTTTCCTCCAATATCGTGTAGATTCTATTCAAAAACACGTTGTGGGAATTTCAGCAGGAAGACGAATAAACCGTCCGAATTACAAAGATTTAAATCCGTTTACGTACCCAATTGACCGTTTTACGTTCTACGGCGGCAATCCGTTTCTGAAGCCAACTTTTTCATACAATTTAGACCTCTCGCATACGTATAAAAACTTTCTGACAACGACATTAATGTACAGCTATACTGTGGACGAAATTTCGGAAACAAATGAGCAACGCGGGAACATTTATTACAGTCGTCCTGGTAACTTTGACCGGCAAATTTCATACGGATTAGCAATAAATGGATTGTTAAAGTTGCGAAATTGGTGGACATTAAACATCTATACTTCCTTAATAAATAACACATTTAAAAGCAAAGTTTATACGGAAAGTTTAGACGATTCCGCTTGGAATTTTACGGTTGTTCCGACCAATCAATTTCAATTAAGTAAGGCATGGGCCGCCGAACTTTCTGGGCAATATCAGAGTTCATTGCTTTCCGGACAATTTTTTATCGGTCCAGTGGGTTCAATGCGAATCGGCGTATCGCGTAAAATCCTCGACGAAAAAGGTTCCTTAAAACTGGCTGTGTCGGATGTTTTCTACACCAACCAAATTAATGGTCAAATCAGAAACATCGCCAATGCCAACGCTTCGTGGTATAGCGAATTCGATTCACGTGTAGTCACTTTCTCATTTTCATACCGCTTCACCCAAGGAAAAAACCTAAAAGTTCGTCAATCCGGTGCATCCCAGGAAGAACAAAACAGAGTAAAAACATAATCCATCAATCTAAAATTACCTAAAGATGTTTCGATTAATAACCCTAATTGCATTAGTATTTAGTCTCGTTTTCACTACATCAAGCGCGCAAAATCTCAAGCGAAAAGGCGGATTGGGCGTTAGCTTGATGAATAATGTTCCCGATTCTTTAAAGATAAAGTTCGATTACCAGACAGGAGCTTTTGTTCTCCAGGTGCAACCCAATTCTACAGCACAAAACGCAGGAATTCAAGCAAACGACATTGTTTTAAAAGTCAATCAGTTAGCGATTGCCAATACGGCAGAACTTGTGGCTTTTGCGAAGACGCTACGAGCAGATGATGCGTTGACCTTCGAAATAAAACGAGATAAGAAAACACTACTTCTGAACGCAAAGGTTTTGCCCAGACCCTTTGAACAATCGGATGTTATGACGATAAAATACGGTGAATTTGGTTATAAAAATGGTTGGGTCAGAACGATTCTTAAAACTCCAAAAGATAAATCCCCAAAAGCGTACATTTACTTTCTGCAAGGTTTACCCTGTTACTCACTCGACAACATGCAACCCCTCGATAAAACCAAACAAGCTATCGATAAACTTGTTGAGTTGGGCTACGCTGTTTACATGATGGAAAAAGGCGATATGGGCGATAATCAAAACTGTACACCCTGTTTATCTATGGGCTTTACTGAAGAACTCGACATGTACGACGCCGGCTATCAAAACCTGCTTAAAATCGTGAACGTCGACAAGACCAACATATTTTTATTCGGTCATTCGATGGGCGGAACTACAGCTCCCCTACTTGCGGCCAAATACCAACCCAAAGGAATTGTTGTTTATGGTACCGGATTTAAACCTTGGTCGGAATATCTTGCCGATGCCTTTCTGATACAATCGTCGTTGCGTGGGGCTGATTTAGGAGATCTTCGACAAACACTGGAGAAGTTTAAACCCTATTTATATCAGTTTTTTTACTCTGAGAAAAAGATCGAAGAAATTACGAAAGAACCACTCGGACTTGCAGCTATGAGTAATTTGTTAGGTTATAGTGGAGATGGGCAATCGCGCTTTGGCCGAAACATGCAAACATTTAAAGAGTTAAACAGTTATAATATTGCAAAAGCACTATCAGTATTCGAAAATTACACCTTGGCGATATATGGCGAATGCGATCTTAACGCCAACAGTGCCGATGACAGTATGGCGATGATTGCCCATGTGAATAGCCAAAGACCCGGCCATGGTACATTCTGGTTGGCACCGAAATCTAGTCATACTTTTGAAGAAATAGGTACCATGCAAGAGTTTATTGAACTTTGGGACAATCAGGCAGTTTATCAACAATATGCCGCAACACGATTTAACGGAAAAATTTTCGAATATGTTGATCAATGGATTTCTGAAAAGCTAACAAAAACAACGGTTCCGGCTGAACGAAAATACTTCCGCGATGCAAGCGAACAACTTCCCGAACCCGGAGCTAAAAGAGCCAGTATGGATGTTCGAATGGCAGATATCGATGGCGATAAAGATTTAGATATCATCTTGGCCAATGAATTTCAACCAAACACCATCCTGATAAACGATGGGCAAGCAAATTTTACCGACGAATCTGAAAAACGTTTACCACAAGTAATTCACGACAGCGAAGATATTGTATCAAAAGATCTCGACAACGACGGAGATATCGACTTGGTTTTTTGTTCTGAAGACGATAAAGTCCATGAGTTTTACCTTAACAACGGAAAAGGATTTTACACTGCAGCGACATTTCAATTCTCGCCATCCGAAGCGAATGCGGTAATTTCGGAAGACATCAACAAAGACGGTAAACCAGATATCATCTTAGGAAACAACGGGCAAAGTCAGATTTACCTCAATCGAGGAAATGCCACATTTCAATTGGACGAAAAACGCCTTCCAATCATCAACAAAGTAACTCAAGATATCGCAGCAACTGACATCGATAAAGACGGCGACTTGGATTTGATATTTGCCAACGAAGATGGGAATCTGCTATTTCGCAATAACGGAAAAGGTTTTTTTGAAGATGTAACCGAAAACCAGCTGCCAACGGCTCCAGATATGGAAAGCAGAAAAGTGATTTGTGCCGATGCAGACAAAGACGGCGATGTTGATTTGTTGTTTACCAACGTAAATTTCAGAGGAAACAAAAATCCACAAAACAAGCTGTACATCAATAATGGCAAAGGAAAATTTACCGACGAAACCAATAGTCGCTTGCCTAAAGACGACGATCACAGCATCGATGCAAGTTTTTTGGATATCGACGGCGATAGCGATTTGGATATCATTGTTGCGAACGTATTCGGAGGAAAAATAAAAACGTATCTCAACGACGGCAAAGGAATTTTCAGCATGGGAAGTGATCGCTTACTGGGAGGAAAAATTCAGATAGACGCGCTGGGAATAGCAATTGGCGATTTAAATGGCGATGGCGAAAATGACATATATATCTGTGACCGATATAACCCGCAAGTGGACAATAAAGATGTACTGCTGTTGCGGGAAAAACGAAAATAACAGAAACGCTCTTTTTCTTCATCGAACTAGTTGAACACGAATTATTTTGCTCGATTTCAAAGCAATTCCATTAGGCGAGAGGGAAAAAATGCCAGAAAAGCAAATAGATTTGTAACCATCACTGAATTTTAGAGACTTATGTCTAAGAATTCAATAGTGCAAATGTTCAATAAGATTTCCGAGCAAAACATTTATAATCTAAAACTGCCGCGAGAGAGTAGTTTGGTAAACTTTTCGACGTTCAACGAGCTCGAAACCGATGTTTTATTCCGGAGTTTTTCGGTTAAATATGTTGTTGAAGGAACCGAAAAATACACGATCGATGGCACCAAACATGAAATTAAAAGCGGCGAATTTTTACTCGCTAATAATTCAACCGGAGGGAAACTGCACATTGGCAGCCAAGTAGCGGTTAAAGGCATTTGTATAGACATTGCGCCAAGGATTATGACCGAGGTGGAAGCGGTTTTGTGCTATCCTGATTTAAACTCACCAAATATTGTCGATTTCCATTTTTTTTCTGGGGCTTTGTATCCAGAGAAGAAATATGCGATTGAAGAAAATAAGGTAGGAGCTTATTTGAAACATATTGCTGCGGCAATCGTTAAAAATCCCAATCATGAATATGAGTTTTCTACAGAATTTTTCTACGAACTAGCTACATGCATCGTGTCAAATCAATCGGATTATGCTGCGAAAATTCAAAAAATTGACGCTCAGAAAATACGGACTAAAAAACGACTGTTTAATAAGCTTCTAGAAGGCAGATTTTATATAGAACAAAATTACACCAAGATTAAAACAATTGAAGAAGTTGCACGCCATTGCGAGCTGTCCGAGTTTCAGTTTTTTAGATTATTTCGAGTGGTATTTAATTGTAGTCCGTATGATTTTATCAGCTGTTTGAAACTCGAATTCTCAAAAAAACTAATTACATCAGGGAAATTTAGCTTGTCTGAGATTGCACTCCTAGCGGGTTTCAACGACCTGTCGTCGTTTAGCCGAGCCTTTAAAAAACACTATGGCTTTTCGCCTAGCATTTTGAAGATTCATGCTAATCTGAAAAAGTGACAATTTGCGCGACATCGAAAAGATAAATTTTAAGGACCACTTGATTCCACAATTGCACAACTTAAAAAGGCGCAGATTTTCAAAACAAAAAAACCAGCTTTCACCGAGGTTTTCTTTAGATTGGGAACAGAACTTGAATGGGAGTCCGCCTCGGCGAATTAATACACAGAGGCTTAACTTTCAAAAGCTCCCATCTTATACAAATCAAGGTAGTTCCGCTCGACGCAGGCTTTTTCTGTAACCAACGATTACCAGAATAAGTACAAGTACAACTGGCCAAATTCGAACTAAGAATGTAATAATTTCCTCGAGCAAATTCCAACCACTTTTAAAGCCTTCGAATAACTTATCTCCAAAACTAGCTTGAAAAGAATCGATGTTTGCTTCGTTTAAAACCACTTCGCGCTGCATGCGTTCTCGTTGGTAAACCTTAAGGGTAACAGTACTAAAAGCCACATTTTCACGTAAGGAAAGTTTGTTCATCAAAGCTTGATCCACTTGTGCGCGTCGTAAATCTGCTTCATTTTCGGCATCAACAATACCCGACAATTTTGTTCCTTTCTGATCAATTGCCTTACTAATACGTTTTGCTGCCACAGCATTGCGCCGACGCTCTAAATCGGTTGCCAGAAGTTGTAAAGAAACATCATCACACTTAAGCGTTTGAAAATCAACAAACTTAACCTGTTTCTCTATTGTACGTAAAACAGTATCGAGCTGTACGTTAGGTACACGAAGCGTTATTACATTCTCGATTTTATACCTCTTCGACAGCAATAAACTGTCGGCACTAACAGGTACTTCATCACTTTGTAGTACTTGCGTTTGAAGATTTGACAAGGTAACAAAACCGCCAAACTTTTTTGTAGCATCTTCAATTGCTTTTGTGGCAGCCCTAACATCCTCTACTTCAAATTGGGCATCAACAGTGCGAACAAACTCACGTTCAAGATTACTGGCATTTACAGGAGCAGTCTTCAATGTGTCAACGACCTCACTTTCCATTTTTGATTCGGAGAAACGCTCCTCGGCCGATTGATTTTTACACGCTGTCGCTGAGAAAAAAAGTACGACAAATAAAACTGATGGGAATACAGGTACCTTCATGATTAATTGATTTACAAACGATTAAAAAAATGTAATGATCAATCAATACTGTACCTTTTTTGTGTTTGTAATCAACAGTAATAAAAACTATGCCAAAAAAATCTTAGCCTCTATGCTGCTAAAAATCCAGTTGTTAGAGATTTAGGAAACCAAGTAGGAAAAAAGAAGTTTAATTCTTGCTTGTAGCGGGAACAGGATTCGAACCTGTGTCCGCCTAGGCGGATAAGAGCCCTTCAGCGTAAAATAAAAAACTCCAACCTTTCGATTGGAGTTTGACTTGTAGCGGGAACAGGACTCGAACCTGTGACCTTCGGGTTATGAGCCCGACGAGCTGCCTACTGCTCTATCCCGCGATGTTGAGTGCAAAGATACACCTCTTTATTCGCTAAAAGCAAGTTTTTTTTGAAAATTTTTAGAATGCGCTCACAACCAACTACTCACGCGGTAATTTCAACGCTACTTTTAACGGATTTGATCTGCACAGCTCGAAATTCTTGACGGTTTGTTCCCATTCTTTAAACGCTGCAGCGCTCGTTTTTGGAATTAATTGATATGCCACAGCAAAAGTGAAGCGATCTTTGGGTTTGTACGAAAATAAAGTATGCGTTCCAAAAGAAGGGTCGGCATTAAAAGTTTGCACCTCTTTTGGGTTGTCGTACGGAAAGAAAACGGTTTGAACCATTTCTTGTTCGCCTTTGCGCGTTTGCAAATGATAATACCGCGAATCGATTGTAAGTTTGGGTTCCGAGCGTGTTCCTTCAGCTACAATCGCATAACCCAACGCCTTCGAAGCCTCGGTCATAAAAACATCAACGTAAGTAAATAGCGCACTTTTGTCGATCGAAATTCGTTTTATTTCTCCTATTTTTTGCGAACCCCAAGTTGGGTAATAAAGTAAAAAAACCGTTCGTAAAGGTCCGTCGGCTAAAACTTCTAGCTTTTCAATTTTTTCGGCATATTCCAGCAAACCTTTGTTCAAAATGGTGGTAGCGCCTAAGCCCAAACTCCTCGATACATCAGTAAGTAAACTTTGAAAAGGAAGCTCTTTATTTTTGAACTTTTTACGCTGACTCTCTAACGCTTGCGCAGACGGCTTAATCCCGAACTCAAAAGCAGCCGGTTTCGATGTGCTGTACTCCGGCGTTCTAAATACAACGGTCTCGTTTTCCCAATAAATATAACCCTTATGCTTAAAAACAGCTGTTTTTACCATTGAGTTCGAAGGGCCGCGGGTACTGTCTAATACTACGTCGTACGACAATATTGAGCCCGCTGGAATGCTTACGTGCATTAAAACCTGATCTTCCACACCATCGAAATCAGAATCGTACCACTGGGTAGGCAAATAACTATCTGTCCCCTCGCGCTTAATTCGCAACGCTTTTTTAGCGTGTTTCTTAACCGTCGAGTGCAGCAAGCTTCGCTGAATGGCTATAACTTCAGAGCGATCGATGTTTAAGTCGTTTGTAACCGTGAGTTTCTGAAAAACCTGTGCCTGCAAACCCGCGTACGAGAAGACAACAAGCAGCAGCAAAATCAACTTTTCTAAAGTTACATATTTAGGAAGAACTCGAAAATTTGAACCCATTTTATGGAAAAAGATTGTACATTTAGGAAGTTCAAATGTAAGGAATGTGCCAGAGCAGTTCGCTTATTTTCCACTGAATTCTCGCGCACCTTGCCTATTAGAAATTAAAAGCGTAACTCCACTTGACAAAAAACGACTTTATCAAATCAATTACTTTCAAAGAGCCCCAACTTCAGGCATATTACCACAATTTGCCAGAAGAGGTATTTCAGGATACCGAATTGTATTTTCATCTGAAGTTATTACTGGTTCTGCCTGAGCCCGTTTTTCTAGTTTGGGGAGTCGAACCCTATTTCCTACCTAATGCCAAAGCGTTAAAATATGATGGGCTGATTGAACATTTTTCGAAACTAAAAGCTTTTCCTGCAAACCAATCCCAAATTTTGCTGCTGGAAAATAGAGTCTTTACTTTCGAGTTTCATCCCATAGACGAACAGCAACCTCACTTTCAAAAAGGAGTTCTTTACGTAAAAGAAGAATCCTCAACTGATCAACGCGATGCCCAAATACTTGAAAAACTTCCCGTTGCCGCCTGTATTTTTAGCACGAAAGAGCTAATCGTTACAGCAGCTAATGATATCATGCTTTCTTATTGGGATGTCGATAAAAATGTGATCGGAAAACCGCTGCAGCAAATTTTACCGATTCTTCACGACCAACCGTTTATTGCGCTTTTGCAGAATATTTTCCGTACAGGAGAAATACACACCAGCACACAAGCGCCCGCCCGACTACTGCGCAACGGAATGGAACAAACGCTGTATTTCGACTTCACTTACGTGCCTTTGAAAGATGACAACGGTAACGTATACGCCATTTTAAGCACCGCCACTGATGTAACTGCGCGTGTGCATCTAAACCGAAAAGTTAAAGCAGAACAACAACAGTTTTTAGATTTGTTTGAAAATGCTGCAGTTGCCGTGGCTGTTTTAGATAAAAATCTAGTTTTTGAAAAAGCCAACCCTTTTTACTTGTCGCTCGTAAATCGAACTGCCGAAGAAATTATAGACAGACCTTTACTAGATGCCATTCCCGAAATTAAAGGACAAGGGTTCGACGAACTTTTACTCGACGTCATTGCCAGCGGAAAACCGTACGCAGCAAAATCGGAGCGAGCAGAGATTACAAAAAATGGAGCGCTGCAAACCATATATGTGGATTTTACCTTTCAACCGTTGGTATTAGAAACTGGCGAAATTGAAGGTGTTTTTGTGATTGTAACTGATGTTACGCAGTCGGTGATCGTCGATGCCGATAATAAAAGCAAAGAAGCTACACTACAAAGTATTCTTGAAAACGCTGCGGCTGGTATTTCCCTGTTTGTGGGTCGCGATTTGGTAATTGAGCTTCCTAACAAGAAAATTGTTGAGCTTTTAGGTAAAGGACCAGATGTAGCCGGCAAAAAGTTAACCGAAGTAATGCCTGAATTACTTACTGAAAACCAATCGATTATAGGAATTTTACACGGTGTTTTTGATTCGGGCATCCCCTACTCTACGCAAGATTCTATGGTAAAAATCGTCCACGACGGTGTATTACTCGAAAAGTACTACAACTTTACGTATACGCCTTTATTCGACGAAAACAAGAACGTTTATGCTGTCTTGCAAGTTGCTATTGAAGTTACCGATAGCGTTTTGGCACGCAAGAAAATTGTCGAAGCACAAGCTGCTTTAGAGCAAGCGGTTGATTTGGCGCAACTTGCCACTTGGCAATACGACTTAAAATCGAGCACGCTAATTGGGAATCGGCGATTTACCGATTGGTTTAAAAATGTGGATGCTTTGGATGCCGAATATTTGGAATTTCAGAAATTTCTCGAAAACATCGCCACACATCCTGAAGAACTTCAAGGGAAAACCGATTTTCGAGACGAGCGCGTCAAAATTGAACCACAAACGGGCAAAAAACGCATCATTGTTTCGGCCGTAAAAATTAGTTACGACGACGAACAGAAGCCGGAATACATCTCGGGAACGTCGCAAGATGTAACGGTACTTCGCCAGAAAGAAGAAGAGCTAGAAAAACTTGTTGCCAAACGAACCAAGCAGCTCGAAGTGGTAAATAGTACACTCGAACAAACCAATCATAGTTTGGAACAGAGCAATAAGGCGCTGGCACAGTTTGCCTATGTAGCTTCGCACGATTTACAAGAGCCGCTTCGAAAAATTACCACCTTCGTGAAAATGCTTGCGAGTCATTTAACTGAAAAAGATAGCCGAACGGAAACCTACATCGAGCGAATCATCAATTCTTCGGAACGAATGTCGAATTTAATTCGCGATATCTTAAGCTATTCGCAATTATCAAACGGCGAGACAAAATTTGTGCAAGTCGATCTCAACACAGTGATTTCTGAGATTTTAGCCGATTTCGACTTGGTTATCGAACAAAAAAATGCCGTTGTTCACGTGACCGATTTACCAACAGTGTCGGGAATTAAAATACAGCTGAGTCAGCTTTTTGGAAATGTTATTTCAAATTCGCTTAAGTATTGTCACGATTCAAGATCGCCGCGCATTGACATTAGCTACACAGCAGTAACGGGCGATCAGGTTACTGATTTGAATTTGAGAGCCGATTTAAACTATTATCAGTTTACCATTCGCGATAACGGCATTGGTTTTTCACAGGAGTATGCCGAACAAATTTTCAACATTTTTCAGCGTTTACACGGAAAGCTTGAATACTCGGGAACAGGCATCGGACTGGCTATGTGCCGAAAAATATGTGAGAATCACTCCGGCGCCATTCGCAGCAGCGGAACTGAAGGTATTGGTGCTACATTTGACATCTACTTGCCCGCTTTACAAAGCTAATTTTTGGAAAACGTTCCTTATTAATTTGCTTCATTACTTTCTTCGAGAAAAGTCTTTTGCGTTTAAGTCCGTAAGAAAATGCTTACTATCTTTGATTAAACCAAAAACTAAACAATTATGAATGTAAACTTTATCGCCGTTTTCGGAGCGGCTGCCGTTCCGCTTTTAGTTGGATTTTTATGGTACAGTAAGTTGCTGTTTGCCGATGCGTGGATGAAAGTCGCAAAAATGAAACCTGAAGACTTGGCTTCATTTAATCCGGTAAAAGTTTTCGGCCTGTGTTTTCTCTTTTCAATTTTCATCAGTTTTGTACTTCAATTTTTGGTCATTCACCAAACGGGTGCTCTTGGCATGATTGGTGGAGATCCAAATACTGCCAAAGAATCGTTTACTGCCTTTATGTCGGATTACGGAACTGCTTTTAGAACGTTTAAACACGGCGCGCTTCACGGTTCTATGACTGGCATTCTTTTTGTGCTTCCGATTTTTGGAATAAACGCACTTTTTGAAAAATTCTCATGGAAATATGTTTTGATTCACGGCGGCTATTGGACAATTTGTTTAGGT
>NZ_JBMLTK010000068.1:0-18717 GCF_049240005.1 Flavobacterium sp.
TTGTATGGTAGTTTGCTTTTGATTGGCGAAATTTGTACTATCCAAAGTCTGGGCTTGCGGGAACCATTAATTTCAATATGATCTAACGCAAGAATCATAAATCAAAATGTCAATCAGACATTAATTTCTGACCAGCCCGCGCCAGGCCGTATTGCCCCATGCTACGAAATTCGCAAATACCAAGCAAGTAACCTAATTTACTTTGCTATAATTTGTCTCAAAATGAGGTAGTTGTATGGCAGTTTGCTTTTGATTTGCGAAATTTGTACGATCCAAAGTCTGGGCTGGCGCGACCTGAGAAAACTTTTGCAACAGTTCTAGAAATTAGGCAACAGTTCTAGAAATTAAATCGACTCTCCGCTTTTTTTTTAAAACAAATTGAAATTAATTGATTGCACAGACTTAAGATTCAACCGCAAATTTGGGAGCGTTTTAAGAAACGGGAATGCATTTAAGGAAGGTTTTAGGTCGGTCGTGATTTACACGAAATTTCGAAATTGCCACAAAATCGGCAGACGTTTATGGAGCGGCATTACAATTTTTGCACTCGCGTTGTCCACGCTTTCGCACAAGGGACTGCAGCGGAAAGCCGTGCTGAAAAAAGACGGTTGAAACCAGTTTTGCGGGGGCGACCCCAGAAGCCGCCGGAAAATTTGGTTGAAACGACTTTTGAAGCGCGCCTTGTAGCGTAAGGCCCGACCTGCCGCCACAGCTGTTTCCACTAAATATCCGGCGGCAGGATGTGCCCAAATAAAAAACTTGAAAACAAACAATTGGTTGAAACGTGCACAAATAGCAACATTACCTTTAAGCACAACTAAACAGCGCTCCTACTCTTCGTAGAAATCTAAAGTACGTTCGTGTGTTTCGCTGGTTCCGTGCAAGGCGATGAGTGCAAATGAAAAAACTAAAATTCCCACGAGTAAAACGGCCAAAATCGGATTGAAATACGCTTTCAAAAACTCGTAACTCAACAGCAAGAGCGGCACTAAACCGCGTACCACATTGGGAATGGTTGTGGCAGCTGTGCTTCGCAAATTCGTTCCAAACTGCTCGGCCGACAGCGTTACGAACATTGCCCAAAATCCGGTTCCCAAGCCAATCCATCCGCAGTAAAAGTAGTACATGCCCACGCTGTCGTAATCGGAAAAAAGCAACAACAACACGCCTACAAACGTAAACAAGAGAAAGTAAAACACCGCCTGCCGCCGCGATTTCAAATAATACGAAATGGGTCCGCTGCTTAAATCGCCCATCGCCGCCAGCAAATAGCACCAAAAAATAGCTTTTCCGGGCTCTACACCTGCTATGCCTTTGGCTGCTCCAAACTGATTTGCCAGAAAAACCAAAACACCCACGCAGTACCAAATGGGCAGCCCAATGGCTACACAACTAACGTATCGTATAAACCGCGATTTGTTGGTAAACATCATTGTAAAATCGCCGTGTTTTAAATGCTTTTGCTTTTTCGCCGACTCAAAAATGCCGCTTTCGTGTACACTAATGCGCAACAGCAGCAGGGCAAATCCGAGCAATCCGCCAACTAAGTATGCTACGCTCCAACTTCCGGCTAAATTCACGGTTAGTTCGGCTACGACTGCACCTAAAATTCCGAATCCGGCAACAATCGATGTACCTAAAGCGCGGTATTTTGTAGGTAAGGATTCAGATACTAAAGTAATTCCGGCGCCAAGTTCGCCCGCTAAGCCAACCCCGGCAAAAAACCGAAGCCAGGCATAGATGTCTGCCACCTGCTCTTTTGGAACGTACGGCAGCAATCCGCAGGCAAAATTAGCAGCCGAGTATAAAATTATGGAACCAAACAAAGTGGAAAGGCGTCCGCGCTTGTCGCCTAAAACGCCCCATAAAATCCCGCCCACGAGCATTCCGAACATTTGAAAGTTCAGGATACGCGTTCCTACAACATCGGGATTCAAACCCAAATCGGTTAAACTCTGGATGCGCACGATGGCAAAAAGCAGCAAATCGTAGATGTCGACAAAATAGCCCAAAGCAGCAATAATAACGGGCCAAGTAAGTAGGTTTGTTTTGGTGGTAGTCATATTCAAATGTAGCAAATAGGTGCAAAAAAACAAGTTGCTATGTGCTTACATGCTGTTAAACACCAACTACTTAATTTCTTTTTAAAAGATAAAAATTTACGGAAAAACCGTAAAATCAATCAAAATGCAGCTAATACCTTTGGTTAAAATTTATACGCCATGGAGACTTTTACAGGAAATCACGTCAACATTCACGCCTTTTGGCCCACAAAAAACATTGAGCCAATTATTACCAATGAAATACAGCAAGTAATTATTCCGGAGATTATAAAAATTCTACCTAAAGTAGGTTGCAGAGTACTGGCTGTAAACACAATGCCCGATCACATTCACCTGCTGTTTTGGCTTAATCCCGATTACTCGGTTTATACAATTGTAGAAACTGTGAAAAAACGTACGGCAGCGCACATCAACGAAAATAAGATGTGCAAGAAGAAGTTTATTTGGTCGGAAAAAATCTACAGCTATTCCGTTGCCAATGAAAATGTTCCTGAGGTCTCAGCGATTATTCGCTTGCAAAAAGGACATCACGCCAACATGACTTTTAACGATGAAGTAGCAAAACATTTGCAAAATGTAGAACGCTTGTTGCGGCTTTCAAACGAAAAAAGCTTCACCCGATGGTGAAGCTTTTTGAGTGCGGGCAATAGGACTCGAACCTACACGCCTTGCGGCACCAGATCCTAAGTCTGGCACGTCTACCAATTTCGCCATGCCCGCGAATTGTGGCTGCAAATATACAACTAAGTTCGATTTTTCAAAGTAGGATGATAAAAAAGCTGAAATTTTCTGATCGTTGCTTGCCGATGCGTAAAAGAGTTCGTGTGTTGCCAACGAGAAATACGCTACTAAACTTTCGTTTAAATGCAACACCTACAACCGTGACAAGCGAAACTGCGATTGGAGAGATTTCTTTAGAAAACCGGCAGCTAGGATTCTTAAAAGTTTCTGCTGTCAAATGCTGTGCTGTCGGTTTTCTTACTTTTTGTTTTATTATTTTCCTGAGCAGCAGTACAAGCACAAAGTTTTTATTCTATGTAACGGTTTTACTACATTAGCGATACAAAATTTACCACATGTCTGATATTAAAAAATACGTCGAGCAACACAAAGACCGCTTTATCAACGAGTTGCTCGAGATACTTAAAATTCCGTCGGTTAGCGCCGACCCTGCTTACAGTCAGGATGTTATGGATATGGCCGAAGCCACAAAAAAAGCGCTCGAAGCCGCGGGTTGCGATTTTGTGGAATTGTGCGACACACCCGGCTATCCGATTGTTTACGGAGAGAAAATCATCGATCCGAATTTACCTACCGTTTTAGTTTACGGACATTACGACGTACAGCCACCCGATCCGATGGAATTGTGGACGTCGCCGCCGTTTGAACCAGTCATCAAAAAAACCGAAATTCACCCGGAAGGCGCCATATTTGCTCGAGGTGCCTGCGACGATAAAGGGCAGTTTTACATGCACGTAAAAGCTTTTGAATACATGGTTCAAAACAATCAGTTGCCGTGCAATGTGAAATTTATGATTGAAGGCGAAGAAGAAGTGGGTTCTAAATCGCTCGGCTGGTTTGTGGAACGCAATCAGGAAAAACTAAAAAACGATGTGATATTGATTTCCGATACGGGAATGATCAGCAACCAGCAACCGTCGATTACCACTGGACTTCGCGGCTTAAGCTATGTGGAAGTAGAAGTAACTGGGCCAAATCGCGATTTACATTCGGGCTTGTACGGAGGTGCTGTAGCCAATCCGATAAATGTGCTTTCGAAAATGATTGCCTCGCTACACGACGAGAATAACCACATTACCATTCCCGGATTTTACGACAAGGTAATTGAACTAAGCGTTGAAGAACGCGCCGAAATGGCAAAAGCACCGTTTAGCTTAGACCATTATAAGAAAGCGCTCGATATTGAAGACGTTTATGGCGAAACGGGTTATGTAACCAACGAACGCAATTCGATTCGTCCGACGCTCGACGTAAACGGAATTTGGGGCGGCTATACCGGAGAAGGTGCAAAAACAGTAATTGCCAGTAAAGCATTTGCGAAGATATCGATGCGTTTAGTGCCCGATCAAAACTGGGAAGAAATTACCGAACTGTTTACCAAACATTTCGAGGCTATTGCTCCAGCGGGAGTTCGTGTGCAGGTAAAACCGCATCACGGCGGCGCGGCGTACGTAACACCGATCGACAGTATTGGCTACCAAGCGGCAAACAAAGCGTACACCGAATCGTTTGGCGTAAAAGCTATTCCGGTTCGTTCGGGCGGCAGTATTCCAATTGTGGCGCTTTTCGAAAAGGAACTGAAAAGCAAAAGTATTTTAATGGGATTTGGTTTAGATAGCGACGCCATTCACTCGCCAAACGAACATTACGGCGTTTTCAATTACCTGAAAGGCATAGAAACTATTCCGTTGTTCTATAAGTATTATGTGGAACTGGCTAAATAACGTGAGTTCGACATAAAAATCTTTGTTAGAACGCTTGAATTGCGACATTTAAATAGTTTGGGGAAATTTTTGTTAAGCTATTTTTAAAGCTAACCATTTAAACAGTCGCTTACAGCGTTGTATTTTTATGAGATACCTCGGTATCCCAAAGAAAATACGCATTGTAATCAACTATTTAAATGGTTTCTAACTTTAATTTTTACATCGAACTCACATTAAATAAATTAAGTTCCGCAAACTTTGATGATTAAACACCATTTCGACACAGCAAGTAAAAGCACTTCAAAACGATACCGATTTGAAATCTTTTTCTTGCTGTTCGTTTTTTTATTGAGCAGCAATCTTGTTGTTTGCCAGAAGTTTATACCTCTTGATGACGACGTAATGGAATTTATACCCACAGTGTCGTTTGATTTATTTTATAAGAAAAAACTACTGCAAACAGGCTTAACTAGTAGAGATACACTTACTATTTTAGACGCAGCTGTTGTTTTCGATTCGATACATTTCCGAAAAGAGGGATTTCGGTCGAAGGGTTTTTTGAAAGACTCGTTACCGGAAGTGGTGTTTTTGCAAAAAGAGGTTTTTGAGCTCGACGAAGTAGTTTTAAACACAGCTGTTAAAAAAGAAACGTTTCTTGGCGAAAACTCGCGTTTTGTTCGAAAGCGAAGTACTTCGTTCCAAGCGGAGCCGACCGCTGGAATTATGTTTTTTCGTGAAGAATTAGCGACTATCGACGTAACGAAACTTCGCTTTTTTGTAGAGAAAGTATCAGTAAAAACGAACTACAAAATCAAATTTTACGCGTGCGAGCTTGTTGGAAGTATTCTGACTCATAATGAAGTAAAAATTGGCGCTGTGTTTTTCGAAAGTCCGGTATTACAACTCGAAAAAGAAATCAAAAATGAAGTGATTGTCGATTTGGAATCGGGCGGTTTTCCGAAGCCGAAATCAAACTTGTTTGTAGTTATCGAGTTGGTTTCGTACGAGGATGAAACGGGCCAAATTATAAGTCCAGAACCCAATAAACTGACCAAACTAAAGTATCAACTTTCTAAGAAAATGAATTATTTCGCGAAGTTGCGGGAAGTTAGAACCCATTCGTTAACTACTTACTTCATTAATATTAACGCGATGATTCGCCGGGATTTTAATTTCATGTTTAAGAAAACGCCTCATAGAAGTAGTTTAGTTACTCCGGCGATTTCTTTGTACGGCGCAGGTGTTGACTGAAGAGATTCTATATTTAAATACTTATTTGCATAAAAATGACTAAAAAAGATAAAATGAAAATAGCGCTGGTGGCTGCTGTAGTGTTTATAGGTATTGCCGTGATAATCGACCGTGTGTTCGACGTAAATATGTATGGCCCACTTGGTGGAAGTGCTGGTTTGTTTTATTGGTTTGCTACTAGGAAAAAATGATTATTAAGCATTAACTTTTTGCTGTACATCATGTGACTGTAATTGATTTTAAGAAATGTTTGAATTAGATCAATTTTTAACACGGCCTTCGTCTTCTCTCTCTCCTAAAATTTTATTGTTTCAGTTGTACTTTTTTGGAGTTCTTAACGCAAAAAAAAGTCAAACTTTCCGTGCGTCTGTGATCAAAATAAAAAGTTGAAATTGAAAGTATAACATTATTTTTTAACGACCTGTCAAAAATCAAGCAAAAAAACAAACGTTAAATGATTGTCGATTAGCATTATTTTTAGTTTTCTTTGTACACGGTTAACCAATTTACTTTTTTACTAATTTTCAAAAAATGAAAAATGAAAAATAAAATTTTTTCTATCGCATTATCATTCACAGTATTATTTAGTTTGATTATTACAAGTTGTTCTAGCGATGGCGATGTATCTTCAAAATCTGACGCGAAAATTCTTCTTCGTGAAGAAAAGCCAGTTATTAGTGCTGAAAACTTGGAGCTTTTAAAGCAACAAGCGTTAAGAGAGTATCTTGCTTTAAATTTAAATGAAGCTCTATTTGAACCAAGAGCTAATTTGCAAAGTGTTTACGACAAACTGCTCCCGTATGAGCGGGAAAACCTAAGCAGTTTAAATTTGCCTGTCATTCTAGGAAGTGATTACAACGCTGATTACTTCAATAAGTTAAATGAATTCTTGGCGTTTTCAGCCAGAATTGCAAATTCTGAGTTGTTTTATCGTGATAGCTCGATTCAAAGTAGAGAACGAACTATTGGTGATATTTTACTTTTTGTATTAGAGAATGGTTATCAAGCTACAGTAAGTAGTTGTGGTCCGGGATATGCGCCGTGTGTGAGAACTGCGGAAAGAAATCACAAAATCAGAATGCAACAGGCTACATTAACAGCCGTTATAAGCACCGCGATATCTTTCGGCGCAGGAGGGCCTGGTGCAACTGCTGGCTGGGTTATTGCCATGATATATTCCGGCATCCAATACGATTCAGATATGCAAGATTGTTGGGAATCGAACGGCTGCTAGGATGATTAACCAATAATACGTAGAACATCACTGGAGGCTCGAAACTAAAAGTTTAGAAACAATGAAATACAATTTAATACACCTTTACGATTTACTTTTGCTAATTTTAACGTGTTTTACAATAGTTGTATTCGTAAAACCTTCATTAATTTCTTGGAATATTTTTTATATTTTTAATGGTTTAATGATTGCCCTAGTTCTTTTTCTGCGTTTTAGGCTTAAGAACAAGCCCTACGAGAAATCAAATTTTATGTCTGCTGGAGCTGTTTTATTTATACTTTCGATATGTTATGCAATATATGTTACAATAAAAAATCTTATTGCATAATGACTGTTTACGTAAAAATATCAGAGAAAATGAATTTGTAAATAACGATAAAACTTGTCTTTTTCTAATGCAATTAGCTATGAAAAAAGTAAATCTAGTTTCCATAGCATAATTGTTTTACAAGTTTTTCTACCTAAAACTGCAACTAAATTTAGTTGCAGTTGGTGATTATATGAATTAGCATGAAAAATGAACATAAGCGATATTAATTACACGAAAGGCATCGAAACCACACTGTTTTTTTGCTATTATCGTGTGGAGTTGACCAAATAGATTTTGATTCGCATACGCCGCTCTGTGGAAGTGCAGAGGTCTGTTTTATTGGTTTGCTACCAGAAAACAAACAAACAGACCAGAAAACTAATCTGATTTTATACTTTGGAAAAGTAGCGTTGAAACAATTAAAAATAATGCTTCTGGAATGTGTTAAAAATTTAATCAGTATGCTTTCAACACTTTATTTAAATTCTACTTTTTCTAACTTTGAAAAACTAGGAAAATATGAAAAAAAGCAATGAATACAATAATTAGAATTTGCAACTTCTCGCTGTTTATACTATTAATTTTACACGGTGCTGTAATTGTTGTAGACCCTACTTTTTTATCTTCTAACACCAGTACGCTACTGCTTGCGACAATAAGTGTTTGCTCTGGAATTATTTATTATTTCTACCAGAAGAGAAAGTTGCAAAACACTTTAGACACAAAGATTATGGCTTCACTTTTTATTGGCAGTATCACCGTGTATTGTCTTTGGGTAACCGCCATTACCTTAGGATGGATTGATTACAACCCAACTTGGTTAAACCAGCCTTGAATGTAAACCAGATGGCCCAAACACAAAAAACGTGAAAGTATTCCTTGCTATGTAGTAGTTGTCAATCAATTTTAACTTTTGAAAACCATGAAAGACTTTAAACTTGCCATCTTCTACATAAGTGCCTCAATGTTAGCATTTATCGCGTTCCAACAAATCTATTTTTTTTCTATGTACAAGAATGATTTTCTGACATCGATATTTTCAGCTTTTGCTGCTTTAAATTTGGTTCTGATTGTTGCGATTCCTTTGTTTACGCTGATGTCTTTCATTTTCGTTATTCGAACGCCACGCGACTTTAGACCATTAATACTAAATGTAACATCGATTTGTTTGCTGTTGGCGTCAACGAAATTTTAATGTAGAAATGAAATCAAGCGATTTATAGATAATCAACTAAGAACGTCACGATCTAAAAATCGTGGTGTTTTAGTTTATGGATATACTGGATACGACACGCGCGGCCCGGATGGCAGCGAAAAGCCTTTTGAAAACAAAACGATACAAAACAACTGTTTGGCGAGCGACCTTAGAAGCTTGGCAAACGGTTTTGTTTTGTTGGGTTTGTTGAAAAAGCTTGCAGCGAACAGCCGGAACAGCCGCCCTAACTATAAAAAGTATCTATACTATTATGTTGTAGAAACATTAAATTCGGCAGCAGTTGATTAGCGATGTTGTATCTTTGCCGTAATTTAGAATAATTATATACTGTTATGATAAAAGTTTCAGACACTGCCAGCAAGAAAATTGTTGAGATGATGCGCGAAGACGGTTACGACGCGGCGCAACATTACGTACGAGTAGGCGTGAAAAGCGGTGGATGCTCGGGCTTGTCGTACGAACTAAAATTTGATCGCGAATTAGGCGAAAACGATAAGGTTTTTGAAGACAATGAAGTGAAAATTGCCGTAGAGAAGAAATCGTTTTTATACCTAGCAGGCACCATCCTCGAATATTCGGGCGGCTTGAACGGCAAAGGCTTCGTATTCAATAACCCCAATGCACAACGCACCTGTGGATGCGGAGAGAGTTTTTCGCTGTGAGAATCAGAGATTGCGAGATTGAAAGATTTCGAGATTGAAAGATTTAAAAATATTGATTTTACGGGAAAGCTGTGACAAAGTCGTTTGAAGAATTTGAAGTTTATAAAAAAGGTGTGGTTCTAGCGAAAGAGATTTTTTCTATATGCAATACCGAAAACTTCATGAACGAAATTGGCTTTTCTAATCAAATAAAAAGAGCAGTTGTTTCAATTACAAACAACATTGCAGAAGGCGCAGAATACAACAACAATAGACAGTTAATACGGCACCTTAGAATTGCAAAAGGAAGTTGTGGAGAAGTAAAAAGCATGTTGATACTAGCGGTAGAATTGGAGCTTTGTGAACGAAATGCCATTCAGAAAGCACAAGATTTAACAAACGAGATAGCCACACACCTTTCCAATTTTATAAAGTACCTGACAGCTAACCTAACGAAAACAAAATAAAAAGTGAAGATTTCGAATCTCGAAATTTCGAAATCTCAAAATCTTTAAATATAAGATGAGCAAATACACCGAAGACAACCTAAAAATAGATCTCGAAACCAAGGAGTACGAGTACGGTTTTTACACCGATATCGAATCGGAGACGTTTCCCGTTGGACTTAACGAAGATATTGTTCGCGCTATATCAAAGAAAAAAGAAGAGCCGGAATGGATGACCGAATGGCGCCTAGAAGCCTATCGCGCTTGGAAAGAAATGACCGAACCCGAATGGGCAAACGTACATTACGCCAAACCCGATTTTCAGGCTATTTCGTATTATTCGGCTCCGAAGAGTCAGGCGAAATACAATTCTTTGGATGAAGTCGACCCTGAATTGCTCGAAACTTTTAAAAAGCTCGGTATTTCGCTCGACGAACAAAAAGCTTTAGCGGGTGTTGCCATGGATATTGTGGTCGACTCGGTTTCGGTAGCTACTACCTTCAAGAAAACCTTGGCTGAAAAAGGCATCATCTTTATGAGTATTTCCGAAGCCATTCGCGAATATCCGGATTTGGTGCAAAAATACTTGGGAACCGTGGTACCACAGCGCGACAATTTCTACGCGGCGCTCAATTCGGCAGTGTTTTCAGACGGTTCGTTTTGCTACATTCCGAAAGGCGTTAAATGTCCGATGGAACTCTCAACCTACTTCCGAATTAACCAAGCCGGAACCGGACAATTTGAACGTACTTTGGTGATTGCCGATGAAGGTTCCTACGTCTCGTATTTGGAAGGATGTACCGCTCCGAGTAGAGACGAAAACCAATTGCACGCTGCAGTGGTAGAACTAATTGCCCTCGACGATGCCGAAATCAAATACTCGACCGTACAAAACTGGTTCCCAGGAAATAAAGAAGGACAAGGCGGTGTGTACAATTTTGTGACAAAACGCGGATTGTGTGAGAAAAATGCAAAAATCAGCTGGACACAAGTAGAAACGGGTTCGGCAGTTACTTGGAAATATCCGAGTTGCGTATTGAAAGGAGATAATTCGGTTGGCGAATTTTACTCGATAGCAGTTACCAACAATTTTCAACAAGCAGACACTGGAACAAAGATGGTGCACTTGGGGAAAAATACGCGATCGACAATCATTAGCAAAGGTATTTCTGCTGGAAAATCGCAAAACTCGTATCGCGGATTGGTACAAATTGGTCCGCGTGCCGAAAATGCGCGTAATTTCTCGCAATGCGATTCGTTGCTGATGGGAAATGCCTGCGGCGCACATACGTTTCCGTACATTGAAAGTAAAAACCAGTCGGCGCAAATCGAGCACGAAGCCACTACTTCGAAAATCGGCGAAGACCAAGTTTTTTATTGCAACCAACGCGGTATACCGACTGAAAAAGCCATTGCTTTAATTGTAAACGGCTTTAGTAAAGATGTGTTAAACAAGCTTCCGATGGAATTTGCTGTTGAGGCACAAAAGTTATTGGAAATTAGTTTAGAAGGCAGTGTAGGCTAAGCTTGCATGAAGAACTATACCGAAGTTATAATGAAGTTTAAAGAGAACATTTTTGAAAACAACGTTAAGCCTGCAAATGTGATGCATGCAGAGTTGTTTTCTAATATTAAAATTTTTCAAGTGAAGATGGTTCTCTAAACGGGCATGGTTAACAAATGTGTTTTCCCATCTGGGATTTGTATACTGGAAAAATTGTAAAGTGACAATGACAAAGCAAGAGCATATACAGTGGTGGATTGACGAAGCCGATCGCAATTGGGAAACGGCTATCTTCAATATGAATGGTAAGCAAAATGTGTTTGCGCTGTTTGCTTTCCATCTGTGCGTAGAAAAATTGCTTAAAGCAGCTTGGGTAAAAGATAACGTAGATAATATTCCACCTAGAACTCACGATTTAACAAAATTGTACAATGATACTGATCTTCAATTAGAGCCAAGTCAATATGATTTTCTTATCGTAATCAACGACTGGAATATTGATGGTCGTTATCCAGACTACAAACTTAAAGTTTACGCACGAGCAACAGATTCTTATCTTCAAGAACAACTCACGAAGATCGCTGTTCTTATAGAAAACATTAAACGTCAATTGTAAATGTTCACAGTAAAAAAATTAAATACTCATATTTACAGCTTTCTAAACGATTTAGAATCAAATAACTTTGCGGTGAATCGAGTGGTTTTATTTGGTTCCTATGCAAAAGGTGGCGTACACGAAAACAGCGACATTGATTTGGCTGTATGGCTTAAAAATTATACCGAAGAACAACAAGATTTTCTAAGTAAGATTTCTGCTAAATTTTATCCAATTAGTGCCAAATTTTACGATGCAAATGAAACTGAAGCAGAAGATCCCTTTGTTGGAATAATTGAACAAACTGGGAAAGAACTGCCCATCGAAAACATAAAAAAAACGACATTATGGACCTGATTTTAAGAAACGTAAAAAAGAAAGATTTTCCGGTATTGAAATCATTGAAGAAAATGAAAAACCATATGATCCAGAATTTGTAAAAGAAATTTTGGATGCACAGGAAGAACTAAAACAGGGGAAAGGAGTCAAGATGACTTTGGAGGATATTGATAAACTATGGAAATAAGATTTTCTAGTAAGGCGATAAAGGATTTGGAATATTGGACAAAAACAGGAAACAAACCTATTCTAAAGAAAATTTCCGAACTATTGCGTGCGATCAAAGAAAACCCTTTGAAGGAATTGGAAAACCTGAACCACTTAAACATCAACTTTCTGGAAAATGGTCTCAAAGAATAAACAACGAACATCAATAATTTAGCAAATAACCAACAATAGCGTTATAGCAACAGGCGATATACTTTCTTTAAAAGGACATTATAAAAAGACTCAAATAAACAAAACATGCTAAAAATCGACAATCTACACGCAGCCGTAGAAGATAAAGATATCCTCAAAGGAATAAATCTGGCCATAAAAGCCGGCGAAGTTCACGCAATCATGGGGCCAAACGGTTCTGGAAAAAGTACACTTTCGGCCGTAATTGCTGGAAACGAAACCTACACCGTTAGCGAAGGAAGCATTGTGCTCGACGGCGAAGAAATCAACGAACTGGCCCCAGAAGAACGCGCTCACAAAGGCGTTTTCTTGTCGTTTCAATATCCCGTTGAAATTCCCGGCGTATCGGTAACCAATTTCATCAAAACCGCCATCAACGAAACGCGTAAAGCAAACGGATTAGAAGAAATGCCTGCCAACGAAATGTTGAAGAAAATTCGCGAGAAATCGGAACTACTCGAAATGGATCGCAAATTTTTGTCGCGTTCGCTAAACGAAGGATTTTCAGGAGGCGAGAAAAAAAGAAACGAAATCTTCCAAATGGCCATGCTCGAACCTAAATTGGCTATTCTCGACGAAACCGATTCGGGTCTAGACATCGATGCACTGCGTATCGTAGCAAACGGCGTAAACAAACTCCGCAACGAAAACAACGCTATTCTCGTCATTACGCACTACCAACGCTTGCTCGACTATATCGTTCCCGATTTTGTACACGTTTTAATGGACGGAAAAATCGTTATGTCGGGCGGTAAAGAACTTGCGTACGAACTCGAAGAAAAAGGCTACGATTGGATTAAAGCCGAACTTAATTAAAGCAATCGATGGAACTAAAAGAAACTCTGTTATCGTCGTTTATCGCTTTCGAAGAACACATCGATGTAGATGCATCTATACACGACATCCGCAACAGCGCCATTAAAATCTTCGAAGAAAAAGGCTTTCCGACCAAAAAAGAAGAAGCTTGGAAATACACTTCGCTGAACGCCGTACTGAAAAAAAACTATACCGTTTTTCCAAAATACGATTCGGGTATTGAATTCAAAGACGTAAAAAAATACTTTCTGCACGAAATCGATACGTACAAAGTAATTTTCGTAGACGGAAAGTTCTCGTCGTTTCTCTCGGCAACAACGCACGACGGCCTCGACGTATGCACCATGTCTTCGGCATTAAACAAGCCGAAATACAAAATGGTAATCGACGAGTATTTTCATAAAATTGCCAAGAAAGACGACAGCCTTACGGCACTCAATACCGCTTTTGCCGTTGAAGGTGCCTACATTAACGTTCCCAAAAGCAAGGTTGTAGAGAAACCTATTGAAATTATTTACTTCTCAACCGGAGCTGAAAATGCCTTGATGGTACAACCGAGAAATTTGATAATTGTTGGCGAAAATGCGCATGTGCAAATCATCGAGCGTCACCAATTACTCAACGAAAATACCGTACTTACAAACGCAGTGACCGAAGTTTTCGCGCAAAAACGCGCCATAGTTGATTATTATAAAATTCAAAACGATTTGCTTAGCGCGAATTTGGTAGACAACACCTACATCGCACAAAAGCAGGAAAGTCGCGTGGCTGTACACACATTTTCGTTCGGCGGAAACATCACGCGTAACAACCTCAATTTCTACCACCAAGGTGAACGCATCGACAGTACTTTAAAGGGAATCACCATTATCGGCGACAAGCAACTTGTGGATCACTATACCTTAGTGCATCACGCGCAACCAAATTGCGAGAGTCATCAGAATTATAAATGTATCGTTGCTGAAAATGCTACGGCTGTTTTCAATGGGAAAATCTTTGTTGAAAAAGAAGCCCAGAAAACCGATGCTTTTCAGCAAAGCAACAATATTTTATTGAGCGATAAAGCTACCGTAAATGCCAAACCGCAATTGGAGATTTTTGCCGACGACGTGAAGTGTTCACACGGTTGCACCATCGGTCAGCTCGACGAAACCGCCATGTTTTACATGCAACAGCGCGGAATTCCGAAGAAAGAAGCTAAAGCTTTATTGATGTACGCGTTTTCGAATGAAGTTTTCGAATCAATCAAAATTCCGGAACTAAAACAGCGAATTACCAAAATAATCGCACAAAAATTAGGTGTGAATCTAGGATTTGATTTGTAGTAGATAAAGAATGAAATTAAAAAGTCTCGCTTCATCGGCGAGACTTTTCTTTTGCACTACTATTAATTTGAACTTTTAGTTTAATGAATACGTTTGTAGTTCAAGTGTTTGTGAGATTCCGTTGCCTCCCGTGGTAGTCGACTTAATAGGGCCCACGTCTTTTGCAAACCACATTTCTGTAACTACAGCGCTAGATCCTGGCTGTCCTAAAACAGTAGATTCTAAAGTGTAGCGTGCCTTGATAACATCTGGATACGTTACGCCGTTTACCGTCGCAGATCCTATAAATAAGTTTTCGCCGGTAACCGCAACTGTTGCCGTGCTAGTCTGCGATTGTCCTTGAGCTGCTAAAACAATATTAAACGTTGCCGAGTCTGTCCAAGTCTGCCCAACCGGAGCGTTATCTTTAAAAATCGTTATTTCATAGCCTTCTGTCGTAGTAGTAAAACCAAATTGTTCAATGACGAGGTCATCAACTCTTTGATTGTAATTTCCACCATCTTTCGAAATCCACACACTCGCTTGGGCTAAAAATTCGTTACTGTTTAGTTGATAGTAACTAATTCCGCCCTGCTGTTCTGTAGCAACAAAGCGCGATTCAACCGTCTCTCCCGTGTCCAAATTTTCATAAGTCCACGAGTTGTTTACAGCCAACGGGTAGTAGTCGCCCGCCGATGTTCCACCGCCAGAATTTTCGTCATCACTGCTACACGAGCTCACAACAACAGCCAAAAGCATGAATAGAACCTTTGCTGTCAATTTTAATTTTTTCATATTTAATTATTTGGTTGATTAACGAACGTAATATAAATATATTTTCTTGAAAAAAAACAAGTTTTAAATTGCAAACTTTTGTCTTCTTTTTTAGGGCGGGTGGCGGCCAAAAATTGTTCTTCATCTACACAAGTGCTAAGGCCGCCATCACGCTTTCCGCGCTACACGGTAGCTTGCTCCAATCGTTCCCGCGGGCAATCGATGCAAAAGAAAAAACCTTACGAAAAAATGTTAGTTAACGGGCATCACAAAAGTAAGAGTTCTAGATAAATCGTTACACGCCAAATTGATTCTTCATTTTTAATGTTATGTCACCAATATTGTAACAATACAGAGCGGCAGGTAAAAATGAAAACAGCAAGTTGTCTGTTTGCTTAATTCCTACCTGATCTATTGATGTCACCAAAGCCTTTTGCAACTGATTGCTCTTGCAAAAACGAATTAAACTTTTTAGGTCGTTTGGTTTTTCAAAATATCGGTTACTCCATTTAATTTCAACACCCCAAACTGGTCTGTATCGTTTATCGTCAACTAAAACCAAATCAACCTCGCCCTCGTTTCTTCCTTCTTTCCAACGTGCATAGGTCAAATCTAATTTCTCGCGATGCATCCATTGCGACAGTACCGCGGTTTCTACCATGGCTCCCATCTCGCTGTCTGTTTCGCTAATTGGCGAAAACAAGGCGGTGCGCAAAGATGTATTCGTTAAATACACTTTAAAACTAGTCACTCTTTTCAATCGCTTCGCAGCAATGTCAACCTTATTTAAAACTTTTATTAAAAACGCCGCTTCTAAATAGTCCAGATATTTTTTCAAGGTATCTTTTTGAATGCCACTTTCTTTACTCATTTTCTCATACGAAAATTCATTTCCCGTGTTATAAGCCAAGTACGTGAAAAAACGATTTAACTCTTGTACGTCTCTGATTCCGTATAAACTAGGCAAATCTCTCAGCAAAACTTTGTCTACAATGTCGTTTTTCACATAACGACCCATATCACTTTGGATCCTTTCACTTAAAACAACCTCCGGATAACCTCCAAAGTTTAAATAATGCAAAAACTCTTTATTGAGTGCCTTTATGTCGTGGGTTAAACAATACGGAACTTGATTCTGTCCGTAAGGTATAGAACCTTCGTAAATAAGATGACTCATTTCCCTGAGATGAATGTACTCCTGAAAAGTAAGTGGTGGTAACATAAAATCGGTAAAGCGTCCTGCTCCGCTTTCTGTACTGTGCCACTTCAATGCCGCTGCTGCCGAACCTGATACAATAAACTTGGTTTCAGGAAAAGTATCCACCAGAACTTTTAGATGGCGCTCCCAATCCTTTAAATATTGGATTTCGTCAAAAAACACATAACAACCCTCTAAATTGTCGAGATTAAGCGAATATTTGCAAAGCCCTAGAAGATCCTCTAAACTTAAATGAACGTAAATCGGATTATCAATACTGATAAAGAATATCCTTTGAAAGTGTACTTTTTCACTCAACAATTGTTGAATACTGTGAAACAACATCACGGTTTTTCCTACGCGTCGCGGCCCCATAAGAACCAATGCCCGTTTAACGTCTCTTTCTGTCACAAAAGGATAAAATAAATCAAAGTACAGCCGCCTCGCCATGGCACTATACACTTCCGGAATTTGCTTGTTCACCCACCAAGGATTCTCATAGCGCAAGCGTTCTACTATTTTTTCCGTAGGAATAAGACTTGTACCAACCATAAAACCGAATTAATCACACAAAATTAGGTAAAATAGATGGATTTAAAACTTTCTATTCAACACATTTTAGCTATAATAAAGAATAAAAAGCCTTTTACTAAGCTATTTTACTATTCCAAAAAACAAGCACTCTAGAACAATTAAAATGCTCATTATTTGATTGCTTTCGAAATCTCGCCAAACAAATAATTAAAATCGAACACACCTTCCTCGGTCAGGCCCATCCGAACGATAACCAAATCTTTACTCGGAATTATCGTTACCATTTGTCCTTGATAGCCGTTGCAGCTAAACAAATCGCTCGGAGCAGCTGGGTAACGGCCGCCGGCATTCAACCAAAAGTGCCCGCCGTACTTGCCGTTGCTGCCGTTTGTTGGCGTACGAACAAAATTGTACCAGCTCTCATCAAAAAGCCGATCGCCGTTCCAGTTTCCTTTTCGCAAATACAACAAACCAAATTTCGCCCAATCACGCGCAGTCGCCCAACCGTAACTGCTGCCGACGTAATTGCCCGACATATCAGTTTCCACAAGCATCGAGTACATACCAATACGGTCAATCAGAGCCGAATACCAGTAATCCAAATACTCCTGATGGCTGTTAAACTGTTGGCGAATAATGCCCGACAATAAATTCGATGTGCCCGACGAATAGTTAAACGAGCTATTAATCTTGCCCGTTAGCGGTTTTTCGGCCTGAACGCGTGTCATGTCGCGACTTTGAAACAACATTCTCGTGGCATCGGAAATCTCGCTGTAGTTTTCTTCCCATTCCAAACCCGAATTCATGTGCAACAAATCGGCTAAGGTTATGGCTTTTCGTTCGTCTTGCTTCCAAGCAGCTACAGGTGCCGGATCAGAAATTTTAAGTTTGCCTTGCTTTTCCAAAATTCCGTAATACGTAGCGGTAATACTCTTGGTCATCGACCAGCCTAAAATCTTGGAGTTCTTATCAAAACCGGGTGCATATTTCTCTGCTATGAGTTTGTCTTTGTAAAGTACTAAAACCGCCCGACTGCGCTGCTTCTTCTCGCCGGGCTTGTCAAATGCCCAATCAACCGCTTTTTGCAAACGCTCGTAATCGATGTTTTCAAATTTCACAGGCTCTGCTTCGCCGTTTCCGTACGGATAAGGCGCCGTTAATTCAGGTTGTACCCGTTTCGGCGCCAGGTACGGTGCTTTCTGGTCGAAGGTATCATCGATCAACATCGCTCCTAAACCCGGTCGGTACAATGCGGTACGTCTTTTAAAGCCAAACACATCGGCTACGGCTGTCTTAGAAGATTCGTTCAAAGTTAAATTGGCCAAACGCACCAAATCAATGTCGTTATCTTCAGCAGCAACCTGCTCTACAGATCGGTTGTCGATAAAATGCCCGCTGGCTAAACTCTTGGCCGAAAATCCGGAGATGAGTTCCAATTTCGGAAACTCAAAAACAGCAACGTAACCAATAAGAACGAGCAGCAAAACAACGATAGTTAGGCCAATACGCTTCAACCACTTTTTCATAAATCTCGAATTTAGACCGACAGCAAACTTCTTTTGCGCCGATTAGTTTTACGACGATGAAGATATTAATAATAACCCGTTGGGTGTAATTATTTTCGAAAAATAAATGGATTAGATATT
>NZ_JBMLTK010000069.1:0-66448 GCF_049240005.1 Flavobacterium sp.
TGGAAAGCGCCACCTACTAAAGCAAAAACTGTAATAAGTACGTTTACGTTTTGTAAGTCATCAAATAATGGGAAGTTTGTGTTGGTATAGTAACGACGTGGTAAACCAGCCATACCAATAAAATGCATTGGGAAGAAAACTCCGTAAGCACAAACCGCAGTTACCCAGAAGTGGATGTAACCTAAATTTTTGTTCATCATACGACCGTACATCTTTGGGAACCAGTGATAAACACCCGCGAATAGACCGTACAGTGCCGAGATACCCATTACTAAGTGGAAGTGCGCAACAACAAAATACGTATCGTGAACGTTGATGTCGAGCGTACTATCACCAAGGATGATACCTGTTAAACCACCTGTAATAAATGTTGAAACCAATCCGATTGAGAACAACATCGCAGGGTTTAACTGCAGATTTCCTTTCCACAATGTAGTAATGTAATTAAACGCCTTTACTGCCGAAGGAATCGCAATCAAAAGAGTCGTGAAGGTAAATACCGATCCTAAGAATGGATTCATACCCGATATAAACATGTGGTGCCCCCATACGATAGTTGAAAGGAACGCAATTGCTAAAATCGAAGCAATCATAGCACGGTAACCAAAAATTGGTTTACGTGAATTTGTTGCAATAATTTCAGAAGTGATACCTAAAGCTGGTAATAATACGATGTATACCTCAGGGTGTCCGAGGAACCAGAAAAGGTGCTCGAATAATACAGGTGAACCACCTTGGTAGTGCAGTACTTCTCCAGCAATATAAATATCTGATAAGAAGAAAGACGTTCCAAAACTTCTGTCCATAATCAACAATAAAGCAGCAGATAAAAGAACAGGGAACGAGATAATACCGATAACAGCAGTGATAAAGAAGGCCCATATGGTAAGCGGCAAGCGTGTCATCGACATACCTTTAGTTCTCAAGTTGATTACAGTTACAACGTAGTTTAATGAACCCATCAAAGACGAAGCGATGAAAATTGCCATCGAAACTAACCATAACGTCATACCTGTTCCTGAACCCGGAATTGCTTGTGGTACTGCAGAAAGCGGTGGGTAAATTGTCCAACCAGCAGAAGCTGGCCCTGATTCAACAAATAAGCTCGACACCATGATTACACTCGATAAGAAGAATAACCAGTATGAAATCATATTCATAAAACCGGACGCCATATCTCGTGCTCCACATTGCAGTGGAATAAGTAAGTTACTAAACGTACCACTTAAACCAGCGGTAAGAACGAAGAATACCATAATGGTACCGTGAATGGTAACTAAAGCCAGATAGATGTCATTTCGCATAACTCCGTTTGGTGCGAAATCATCACCTAAAAAGAAACTAAAAACTTTAAAAGATTGTTCAGGCCATGCTAACTGCATTCTGAACAATAAAGACATTCCAATACCTATTACACCCATAATGATACCAGTAATCAGGTACTGTTTGGCGATCATTTTGTGGTCAATACTAAAGATGTATTTTGTAATAAAAGTATCCTTGTGGTGGTGCTCATGGTCGTGAGCGTGATCCAATGCGTGGTCGTGTGCGTGCGCTGCTGACATAATATTATACTTTTAAATTATTTTCTTAAAACTTGAGCCATTGTTTTTGGAGCATCGGCTGGAGCCGCAGCTGGTTCTGTTGCAGGGGCAGCACCTTCAGCAGGAGCTTCCTCAGCAGCTTTTGCTTCTTTCACAGCTTGCGCTAAAGTAGGCTTAGCATCAAGCCACTGTTTGAAGTCGGCCGGTGTGTCTACAACAAGTTTAATTTGCATGTTATAATGCGAAGCACCACAAATCTTGTTACACAAAAGCAAGTAATCAAAGATGTAAGGATCAAGAGGCGCCTTACCCTCAGCCTTTAATTCATTACTTTTTTGGATTCGGATTTTATTGATGTTGGCAACTTTCTCAATCATTTTTGGATCGTTGCGCATTTCGTCGGTAGTTAGCGTTGGAGTGAAGGCAAATTGCGTCACCATTCCAGGAACACAGTTCATCTGTGCTCTAAAGTGTGGCATATACGCTGAGTGCAAAACATCCTGGCTTCTAAACTTGAATAAAATTTTCTTACCTTTTGGGATATGGAATTCACCCGTTACCGTTTTATCATCCTGGGCATTAGGATCCGACATATCAACACCCATGCTATTTACACCTTCGATATAACGAACGTTTGCTTTGCCAAGCTCGTTATCATTTCCAGCATAACGCACTTCCCAACCAAACTGCTTTGCGTACACTTCAACAATCATTACGTCGTCTTCTTCATCAACGAACATGATGTTGTTCCAAGCGTAAAGTCCATATAAAATAAGACCGGCCAAAACAATTGCAGGGATAACGGACCAAATGAATTCTAGGCGATCGTTATCTGCAAAATAAAGAGCTACATTACCTTTTTTGCCTCTGTACTTGAAAGCAAAATAGTGAAGTAATACTTGAGTCACTGCTTGTACGATAAAAATTACCACCCAAGTTATATTCATCAACTGGTCGATGTCTTTACCGTGCTCGGAAGCTGGGTTAGAGAGTACTAAGTGACCCCACTTTAATAAACCGTAAATTGTAAAGATATAGATGAACGCCAAGAAACCGAACATAAGGTAACCTTGGATATTGTTGTCTTTGTCATTTGCGATTTGAGAATCGTCGTAACCACCTTTCCTGGCCTGTGTTAACTGAAATATCTTTGTCAGTTGCCAAACAGCAATCCCCAACAAGGCTACGACAATAATTACCAACAAACTTTGCATCTGTTTAAATCTTTAAAATTAATAATGAAAATGCTTACTTTCTTCAATAAATGGATTGCGCTTCACGAGTAAATCTGCCTTTCCAAGCGCGGTAAATACAACCAAAAGGAACAAACCTACAAAGAACATGAGTGCTCCAATTTCTGGAATTCCGATGAACCACTGGTCGCCAACAGCCGATGGCATGATCATGTTAAAGAAGTCAACGTAGTGTCCTAACAAGATTACGATACCTGCCATTACGATTACCCATTTGACACGTTTGAAATCCGTATTGATTAGAATCAATAATGGGAAAAGGAAATTCATAACGAGCATTCCGAAGAATGGTAGGTTATAATCTTCTATTCGTTGAACGAAGTACGTAACTTCTTCAGGTATGTTTGCATACCAAATCAACATGAACTGCGAGAACCATAGGTACGTCCAAAATACGCTGATACCAAACATAAATTTCGCTAAATCATGAACGTGGCTGCTATTCACGAATTTCAACTCACCCACTGATTGTAGGTAAAGTGTCACTAATGCAATTGTAGTAATTCCACTTACGAAGAAACTAGCGAACACATACCAGCCAAACAGCGTACTGAACCAGTGTGGATCGAATGACATAATCCAATCCCAAGCCATAATAGACTCGCTCACAATAAAAAACACTAAGAAACCCGCCGAAAGTTTAAAATTCTTTTTATAGAAGCTGTCGTCAGAAGCAGCATCTTGTGCCAAGCAATTCTTTCTTGATAGATAACGATATAGATTCCATCCGATTAAGAAAATAGCTGCGCGAATCAACCAGAATGTCGGATTCAAATATCCAGCTTTGCCTTGGATCAATTTATCATTCTTCACCACCTCTTCATCCATCCATACGAACAGATGATTAAAGTGCATAGCAGACAATACTAATATCACAAAGAAAATAATTGAACCTACCGGAAGATACGCAGTGATTCCTTGCATTACTCTAAACAATACTGGAGACCATCCGGCCTGTGCTACTTGCTGAATTGCGTAGAATACAAGCACCCCTAATGAGATTAGCATTACAAAAATACACGCCACATATAAAGCAGCCCAAGGCTTGTTTTGCAATTGGTGGAATTGGTGCTCTAAATGTGCTTGGTGAGCTGCGTGATCATCATGTGCGGCATGAACGCCTTTTTTTGCTGCATTTTCATGGGCTACTGGATCCACAGGAGCTACTGCGGTATCTTTTGCTACAATGCTTTCAGAAGACTTCACGTCAGCTGCAGCAACTTCTACAGTATCGACGGCCTTCTTAATAGTATCGACCTTGTGTGCCACATTTTCGTGTGCAACACCCTCATGTTTAGTTTCCTCAGTATGAGCGGCGTCTTTGTGAGCTACCTCTTTTGATGCAGCGTGAGTATCCCCATGCCCTGAAGTATGTGCAGCGCCGTGAGCTTCGCTATGGCCGCCATGCTCGCTATTTTTTGCAATAATTTCTTGAGCCTGTTCAATAGTCTTTGGAGCTTGCATAAAGCCCACTGCAATACCTATTCCTCCGAGTATAATCAGGAGAATTGCTGTTATTCTAAGATTGCGTGATATAGTGTACATAATCCGTAGTTCAGTAAATTAAGATATTACAGTTCGCTTTTTAATTTCATAACATAGGCAGCTACCATCCAACGCTCTTTGGCATCTAGTTGGTTCGCGTAAGATCCCATTGAATTCAAACCATAAGTTTGAACATGGAACACACTACCCACGGTGATAACTCTATCCTTATAGCTCGGAATACCCAAAAGCTTTTCTCTTTTTACAAGGTTCCCTTGTCCGTTTCCTTTTTCGCCGTGACAAATGGCACAATACACGTTGTAAAGTTCCTCAGCTTTTTTCATATCCACCTGCGTAGAGTCTAGAGGTGAAGTCACAACTAATTTAGATGCATCGTAGCCTGCAGTCGTATTTGGCAAATCGTAAATTTCTGCTCCTCTTTTCAAGGTACCGTTTGGTGGAAGCTGCGCTTCTTGACCATTTTTAAAAGCACTAGACTCAGAATAAGTTTCGTAGCCAACAGACTCGTACATGTTAGGAAAGTACTGGTAGTTTGGACTCTTCTTATCATGACAAGAGGTCAACAAAACAAACAAAGCAAAAATGGAACTAATCTTTAATATATGTTTCATGGCTGAATTAGTGCTTTTCTATAACTTTAACTTCGACAGCTCCAGTAGATTTAAAGAAACTCACGGCTTCTTCTTCTGAACCTTTTAGTTCAACTTCCATAAGAAAATGATCATCGGTAGTTCTAACATCTGGATTTTCAGCTTCCTTAAAAGGCCACAATTTACTTCTCATGTAAAATGTTATTACCATTAAGTGTGCAGCGAAAAATACGGTCATCTCAAACATAACAGGCACAAAAGCCGGCATATTCTCGATATAACTAAAACTTGGTTTACCACCAATATCTTGCGGCCAGTCAACAATCATGATGTTGTTCATCATCCAAGTTGCGAAACTGATCCCACAAACTCCGTAAAGAAAAGCACAGATTGCTAGTCGAGTTGGAGCCAATCCCATTGCTTTGTCTAGTCCGTGAACAGGGAAAGGTGTGTAAACTTCTTCTATATGATGATGTGCCGCACGGGTTGCTTTTACTGCATCCATTAAGACATCGTCGTCGTTATAAATGGCGTGGATAACTTTATTAGTCATGGTGTACGTCTTTATTAGCTTCTCTTCTCTTTTTGTAATATTCTCCAGATGACTTCAAAATTGTCTTAACTTCTGCCTGAGCGATAACAGGGAAAGCACGAGCATACAATAAAAACAACACGAAGAAAAATCCTATAGTACCTATAAATATTCCAATATCTACGAAAGTCGGCGAGAACATTGTCCAAGCTGAAGGCAAATAATCTCTGTGTAGCGAAGTAACGATAATTACGAAACGCTCGAACCACATGCCAATGTTTACTACAATCGAAATAACGAATGAGAACATGATGCTCGTTCTTAATTTCTTAAACCACATGAACTGAGGTGAAAACACATTACAAGTCATCATCGACCAATATGCCCACCAGTAAGGTCCAGTTGCTCGGTTCAAAAAGGCATATTGTTCAAATTCTACACCTGAATACCAAGCAATAAACAACTCAGTGATGTAAGCAACACCTACAATCGAACCTGTAATCATAATAATGATGTTCATCAATTCGATATGCTGTATGGTAATGTATGCTTCAAGATTAGATACCTTTCTCATGATGATAAGGAGCGTATTAACCATCGCAAAACCTGAGAATACTGCACCAGCCACGAAATACGGTGGGAAAATCGTAGTATGCCATCCTGGAATTACCGAGGTAGCAAAGTCAAAAGATACGATTGTGTGTACGGAAAGTACAAGTGGCGTAGCTAAACCTGCAAGTACAAGTGATACTTCTTCAAAACGTTGCCAGTCTTTAGCTCTACCTGACCAACCAAACGATAATATTGAGTAGATTCTTTTGTTGAATGGCGTTACAGCGCGGTCGCGAATCATAGCGAAATCAGGAAGTAAACCTGTCCACCAGAAAACTAATGAAACAGAGAGATATGTTGAAATCGCGAAAACGTCCCAAAGAAGCGGCGAATTAAAGTTAACCCATAACGAACCGAATTGGTTTGGAATTGGTAATACCCAAAATGCCAACCATGGACGACCCATGTGGATGATTGGAAACAAACCTGCTTGCACAACCGAAAATATGGTCATCGCTTCCGCAGATCGGTTAATTGCCATTCTCCATTTCTGACGGAATAAGAGAAGTACGGCCGAGATAAGTGTTCCTGCATGACCAATACCAACCCACCAAACGAAGTTGGTGATGTCCCAAGCCCAACCAATTGTTTTGTTCAATCCCCAGGTTCCAATACCTGTAGAAATGGTATAAGTTATACAACCAACTCCCCACAGAAAAGCAGTGAGTGCAATAAGAAAGACAGTCCACCATTGCTTGTTTGCTTTACCTTCAACAGGCGCAGCAACATCAACAGTCACGTCGTGATAAGATTTATCACCAATTACTAAAGGTTTTCTGATGGGTGCTTCGTAGTGAGACGACATATTTCCTTTATGATATTACTTAATAGTCAATTAAACGTTTCTAACCTTAACATGATACATCACGTTTGGTTTTGTCCCGACGTGCTCTAACAAATGATACATGCGCTCATCATTCAACAATGAAGCAACTTCGCTGTCTTTGTTATTTACATCTCCAAACTTCATAGCACCAGAAGAACATGCTGCCGAACAAGCGGTTTCAAATTCGTCTGCACGAACTTCTCTGCCTGAACGTTTAGCTTCTAAGATAGTAGCTTGGGTCATTTGGATACACATCGAACATTTTTCCATAACTCCACGTGAACGAACATTAACATCAGGATTTAGAACCATTTTCCCTAAATCATCGTTCATGTGGAAGTCAAACTCGTCGTTGTTATTATACAAGAACCAGTTGAATCTTCTTACTTTATATGGACAGTTATTGGCGCAATAACGCGTTCCAACACAACGGTTGTAAGCCATGTGGTTTTGTCCTTGACGGCTATGCGATGTTGCGGCAACCGGACAAACAGTTTCACAAGGCGCATGATTACAGTGCTGACACATAACAGGTTGGAAAGCTACCTGTGGATTCTCCGAAGCGGATTCTAATTCTAAGAAACCGCCTAACGATCCTTTATCACCAGTTAATCCATCGAAATTTTCTTTCTTTTCGTTATCACCTTCGAAAGTCGTTTCACTTGAGTAGTATCTGTCAATACGCAGCCAGTGCATATCGCGGCTTCTTCTCACCTCCGACTTTCCAACAACTGGAACGTTATTCTCAGCATGACACGCAATAACGCAAGCGCCACAACCTGTACATGCATTTAAATCGATAGACAAGTTGAAGTGATGCCCGGTAGAACGATCGAAAGAATCCCACAAATCAACTTCAACAGCTTTAACTGGACTGTGATCTAGGGAAACCATCGGAGCAACGTTCCATTTAGAAGCGTCTTCCGTTCTGAAGATTTCAAGACTAGTTTCCTTAACAATATCGCCACGACCCATCAAAGTTTTGTGCAACTGAACGCAAGCAAATTCGTGCTCACCGTCGGCTTTTGATATACTTACAGGTACTGAGGATTTGAAATTTTGGTACAACATAAATGCGTTGCTACCCACTTGCATCTCTTCTTTTAATCCTTCTTTCTTACCATAACCGAAAGAAAGCCCAATTGTACCTGGAGCTTGACCTGGCTGAATGATTACTGGAACTTTCTCCAATTTCGCAGATCCTACAGTTAAGTTAACATAGGAACCGTTCAAACCACCGTTTGCAACATTTACATTAACCAAACCTAATTTATCAGCATCGGCTTTTGAAACAGTTGCGTAGTTATCCCAAGACACTCTAGTAATTGGATCTGGGAACTCTTGTAACCACGGGTTATTGGCATGTTGACCATCGCCCATCCCTACTTTAGAATATAAATTCAATTCGTAAGGACCTTCGCTTTTCGCAGCAGATAAAACAGTAACAGCATCTCCAACAGCAACACCTGTTGACTGACCTATTGCATACGTTCCGTTTACACCATCGTGTAGAACTTTACCCCAGCTTAATCCACCAGAAACTACCGGGAAATTAGCTTTAAGATAATCGTAATATGAAAGATTTTTGCGACCTGTTAAAGCCAATAAAACATCTTCAAACTGTTTGTTAGCAGAAAAAAGTGGACGAATAGTAGGCTGTGCTAAAGCATAGCTTCCCTTCAACAATGAGTAATCACCCCAAGATTCTAGGTAGTGATTTGAACCAATAACAATTGAAGAAGCAACAGCAGTCTCATCAGATCGTAAACCTATGAATACTGAAGTCGGAACTTTCTTCATCGCAGCTTCAAAGCCGTATGATTTTGGTAATGAATAAACTGGATTTACGTGTGATGTAATCAATACACCCACATTACCGGCATTCATTTCTTGTAATACTTGTGCTATTGCAGCATTTGAACCTTGGCGAACTAATCTAGTTCCCGCAGTAGTATATGCTTCAGAAGTAAGCGCAGCATTTATAGCTAATGCTAATAATTGTGCATTTTTATCGTCGATTCCACACAATAAAACACCTTTAGAACCAGCTGCTTTTAATTGTTGAGCTGCTTTTGAAACAGCGTCTTTGTATTTTGCATCAACGTTACCACTTACTCCTGTTCCAGTAACTACTCCGTAAACAGTTAAAAGTGCTTGAATTTGCTGGTAATTTGACATTGGTACACGCTTGTCGGCAGCTGCACCAGACAAAGTCATGTTCGCTTCAAACTGGAAATGCTTTGACATTTTTCCATTCTTCGGAACACGTTTAGATGCATATCCTTTGTCGTAACCTCCACCTTGCCAATCGCCAAGGAAGTCGGCACCAATTCCCACAACTACATCTGCTTTCGACAAATCGTAATCAACCAAACCTCTTGTTCCGAAGGCTTGCTGATAGGCGTCTAGAGCTGCCGAAGAAGAAACAGCATCGTACATTACGTGTTTTGCTGTTGGGTTTGCAGCGATAAATTCTGCAATAAGTTTAAAAGTTGTCGGACTAGCGATTGTCGGAGTCAACAAAACAACCTGTTTTCCAGCGCTCTTGGCATCAGCTAAGGCTTTCGAAATGGCATTACTAACCGTATCGAAATCGGCAGTCTTACCTTTAATTGAAGGTTGTTTGATTCTATAATTATCGTAAAGACCTAAAATCGACGCATGAACACGCGCATTTGCAGAAAAAGTAGCACCTGCAGTTTTATTATTTTCGATTTTAATTGGTCGGCCTTCTCTCGTTTTCACCAAAACGTTGGCAAAGTCGTAACCATCGAAAACAGTTGTAGCGTAATAATCTGCTACACCTGGAATCACTGATTCTGGTTGCACAACATAAGGAATGGATTTATGAACCGGACCTTCGCAAGCCGCCAATGTTGCCGCTGCAGTAGAGAAACCTACGAACTTTAGAAAATCTCGTCTAGAGGTTCCGGTAGCATTTAGTTTATCTGCATTTCCTAAAAACGAATCTGTCGGAATTTCTTCTACAAACTCATTGCTTCTCAATGCGTCAACAATAGAACTATTTTCATTTAGCTCTTCAACACTTTTCCAGTATTTTTTATTTGATGACATTCTTTTCGATGTTAGGCTAGAAACTTTATTTTTTTACTCTGTGTATCGGACTAGTAGTGACACTTACCGCACTCTAATCCACCCATTTGTGCAGCAGTTAATTTTGTTACACCGTACTTTTTAGACAATTCTTTGTGTACTTTGTCGTAATACGCGTTTCCTTCCATTTTCACTTCTGTTTCGCGGTGACAATTAATACACCATCCCATTGTAAGCGGAGCAAACTGTTTTTGTATTTCGTACGTTTCAACTGGACCGTGACATTTCTGACATTCGATGCCCGCTACGGTTACGTGTTGAGAGTGATTGAAGTATGCGAAGTCGGGAAGATTATGGATACGTACCCACTTAACTGGTTTCGTTTTTCCCGTATATTTCTGATTGGTTTTATCCCAACCTACTGCATCATATAATTTTTGGATTTCAGCAGTATAGAATTCTTTTGAATATTCTGTATATGTTGAGTCTTTATCACCAACGAATTCAGCAATGTTTTTGTGGCAGTTCATACACACGTTAAGTGAAGGTATACCTGCGTGTTTAGAAACTCGAGCCGATGAGTGACAGTATTTACAATCGATACCGTTATCACCAGCATGAATTTTGTGAGAGTAGTGTATTGGTTGAATTGGCGCATAATCTTGATCGACACCTATCTGCATTAAAAATCCATACACGAAGTAAGCACTCGAAAGCAACAAGAAAATAGCTGTCACCAATACTAAGAACTGGTTTTTAGCATATGCTTTCCAAATTGGCGTACCTGCTACTTTTGGCTCAGGAAGCGTTCCGTTGTTTTTAGCAATTTGTGTAAGCACCGAATTAACTTTAACGAGCATGAAAATCAATATCGCTAAAACTAAAATGAGCGCACCTAATATAATTGCGTTTGTGCTTCCATCTTCCGCCGCAGGACCGCCAGGAACTGCACCAGCAACAGTTGTGGTTGGAGCTTCAATTGGCTGCGAAGTATACGCCAAGATGTTATCAATATCGGCATTTGTTAACTGCGGAAAAGCAGTCATTACCGATTTGTTGTATTCGTTAAAAATTTTTACAGCGTATGCATCGCCAGATTTAATTACCTCAGAACTGTTCTTGATCCACTTGTAAAGAAATTCTTTGTCAAGACGCTCAGCCACACCGCGAAGTGCAGGTCCAGTCATCTTGGCATCTAATTTGTGACAAGCAGCACAATTGGCATTAAATAAAGCCTTGCCTGCAACAGGATCACCAGCACCAGCAGGAGCAGCAGCTGCAGCGGGAGCAGCAGCGGCTGGCGCAGCAGCAGGAGCAGCTGCCGCCGGAGCCTGAGCCTGTGTCGCAAATTGCGCCACGACCAATAGTAATAAAGTAAAAAATGATGTTTTTGAAATCAGAGGACTAATACCCGGTAGTTTCATATCAGAGTTGATTATCGTCTTTTGCGTATAATTATTGAGAATTCACCAAAACACAGCGCTCCCTCAAAAATTTGAGCAAAAATACGACGAAACACCAATTTGAAAAACCTTAAAATTATGATAATTTATAATTTATAATGACTCTAAATAACAGCTATTTTCAAGTTAAATTTAATTTTTACATTTGTTTAAACTCATTATCGATGCACGTAAAGACGTTTCAGATTACACTCATCGCGCTAACATTCGCATGCTGTTTTAGTTACGGACAAAATCAAAGTTCTTCCACCGAAGAGAGTGTGAACAAAATCCTAAAAGAGAGACAGAAAATAGCTAGTGTTATTAACTTTTCTGACACCTATCGCATTCAAATTTATACAGGCACAAGCGAGGAATTGAAGAAAAAAATGTCGGAATTTAAGAAGCAATTCCCCGATTTAGATGCCGTAGTGTCGTTTAGCGCACCTTTATATAAACTTTGGGTTGGGAATTTTCGAACACGCATAGAAGCAGAACGACAACTTCTCGCACTTAAAAAGAGCTACAAACAAGCTTTGGTTATTAAACCTAAAAAGTAGCACATTGCCTTAAAGCGACTTCCGCACTATTAGTCGGCTCGGATTCTCAATTTTAACCTGCTCTTGGTCCCACACCATCTCTGCCAAACGTTTTCCCATGGCAGCAAAATCGGTGGAAATAGTGGTAACTCCATTGGCAACTACCCGCTTTAAAGCTGTATCATTATACGAAATCAATCCGACATCGTCTCCTATTTGGAATCCTTTCTCCAAACAGCTTTCAATAATAAACACCAAATCTTCGTCGTTAGGCACTACGTAAACGCAGCGTACTTCTAAACGAAACTGCGCTATGTCTGTCACTATTTCATAAGAAAAGTCGTTTTCTTCACAAAAGCGCTTAAATCCCCGCACCATACCAATCGGTTCTTTATAACTAGTGAAAATCAATTTTATTTTCTGATATTTCATAAGTGCTCCTTTTGCTTCCGATAGAGAATTATACATGGCAGCTGAAAAATTTTGATAAATCGACGGATAGCCTTCTAAAGAATCGCGAATCTGATCCAAGATAAAAACGTCGGAGACTGGCAGCGTCGCTATTACATCTTCAATATCCGTTAAATTCGAGGGCATCAAGATATACTTCGCATAATTTCCCTTCGCATCGCGAATTAACTTCCGAAACATATTTGCATTGAAATGATGAAAGAAAAAATCTATTTGTGCCTTTCCGCCTAAAGCAGAAATAAACGCTTGAAAAAGCTGCTCTTTAAATGCATTCAATTCGTCAAACAACAAGAAATAGCGCAGTCCTTGCTGGAAATCGACCGTCTTGACAAAATAGCCTTTACCCATTATGGCATAGATAATTCCGCGCCGCTTCAGTTCATCGAACGCTTGAAAAACTGTATCGCGCGAAATCCTATTCTCCAAACAAACCTTATTTACCGAAGGCAAACGATCGTCTTTAAACAAGCGCTTACTCAAAATCGCCATTTCTACCTGAAAAACAATCTGTTTATACGCCGGCACGACCGACTCCTTATCTACTTGTATGATCCGCATAATTCAAAAACCGGTAGCGTTTTTATGTAAAACCGGTAGGTACTGGTCTGCAATTTACCAAAATGTGTCTATTTTTGAAAATAGTTGAAAAAAACAGCCATGAAAAATTACATTTCGCAATTTAATTCCGATATAATTACCAGCTCATTTGGTTTGCTTGCCGACGGTCGCGAAGTATTCAAACACAAAATATCGAATGCAAACGGCTACGAATTAAGTGTTTCGAGTTATGGCGCAGCAATTACAAACCTGTTAATTCCTGTTTCAGATTCAGAAAAAATAGATGTTGTTTTGGGTTTTGATTCGGCTGCCGATTATGAAAATTCATTTTCGCTACCCAATGCACCTTATTTAGGAGCTGCCGTTGGTTTATATGCCGGAAGAATCGATCAGGCCTCATTCGAACTCGATGGAAAAATCGTTCAGCTCGATCAAAATCACGGACCGCACCAACTCCATGGCGGTTTTAAAAATCTGAGCAACCAAATTTGGAATTTTGACTCAGAAAAAAGCAACAAACAGCAATTAGTCTTTAATATAGGTACAAAACTCAACAGTGCTAATTACAACGCCGAGGTAAGCGTTACTGTTTCTTATGTCTTAACCGACGACAATGCTGTAAAAGTTCGATTTACTGCAACAACAGACCAACCAACAGCCATAAACCTCACACAACACAGTTATTTCAATTTAGATGGCGATGGACGATCGGTTTTAACTCAAAAACTAAAAGTATTTTCGGAATCCTATCTCGAAACGAAACCCGACGGTATTCCTACAGGAAAGATTGTGCCAACAATAAATACCGCCTTAAATTTCACTGAGGTTCAAAATTGTCCGCGTTCGATCGACAATACATTTACGCTCGCTCAACCTCTAGCAGCAGTGCTGTACAGTCCGTCTACAAAAATTAAGCTGACCGTATTTACCAATCAACCCGCAGTACATATATATGTAGGAGGAAATTGCTTTAATACCCTTGCTGGGAAGAACTTTGCCAACTATGGTGAAACTTCGGGTATTTGTTTTGAAACACAAAACTATCCCGACGCGCCCAACCAAAAACATTTTCCGAAATCAATAATTCAAGCACACGAAACCTATTTCAACGAAAGTATATTTCAATTTGAAACAAATAAAACCGAATAGAATATGAAAAAGATTGCCATTTTTTGTTTAGCAGCACTGTTTGCAGCGTGCTCATCCGAGAACAATTCGACCACCACGCCACCTGATGTGGTTACCGACGAATTCATTCGCGGAGCCGACATGTCGTTTTTACCATTGATCGAAAGCGAAGGAACAGTTTTCAAAAACAACAACGTACCCGAAGATCCGATCATTACCTTAAAAAACGCAGGCTGTAACTACATTAGAATTCGTATTTGGAATAATCCTGAAACCTCGAGCAGCAGTTTTCAAGAAGTAAAAACGTTTGCAGACCGCGTACATCAAGCTGGTTTAAAAGTTTGGTTAACCGTGCACTATTCCGACACTTGGGCTGATCCCGGACATCAAACCAAACCACAAGCGTGGCAAAACATGAATCTCGAAGCACTTAAAACGGCTGTTGCAAGTTACACGACCGAGATTATGACGCAAATTAAACCCGACCTTATTCAAATTGGAAACGAAACCAACGACGGAATGCTTTGGCCGGAAGGTCGCTTATCGACAAACGAAGCAAATTTTAAAGCGCTAGCATCGGCGGGTATTGAAGCGGTTCGTGCGCAATCAACACAAACTAAAATTATGCTGCACTTCGCTGGTATGAACGGTTCCGATTGGTTTTTTGATAAAGTTAAAGATTTAGATTACGACTATATCGGACTCTCCTACTACCCTATTTGGCATGGGAAAAGTTTGAGCGACTTGATGCAAACTATGAATACGCTCGGAGGTTTATACAACAAAAAAGTTGTAATTGCCGAGACCGCCTATCCGTTCACGCTTGGATTTAACGACTTCACCAATAACATCATGGGACTAACAAGCCAGCTAATTCCCGCATTTCCTGCAACCGAGGCTGGACAAAGCGGCTTTATGTCGACTATCTACAACACTGTAAATCAATCATCTCACGGGATTGGCTTTTGTTATTGGGGTGCTGAATGGGTTGCGTTCCGCGGAAATACTGCAAGCAATGGCTCAACTTGGGAAAACCAAGCACTTTGGGATTTTAACAACGATGCACTACCTGTAATGACGCAATTTAGAGACCGTAATTAATCGCAATGAAAAAGAAATATTGGTTGCCTATTTTATTATTGCTCAGCTACATTTATAGTTCTGCACAAACAAATGCTGAATTTGCAAAAGGAGCGGACGTGAGCTGGCTTCCGCAGATGGAAGCGACCGGGTTTGTATTTAGAGATGCCAATGGAAATCCGGCGGACTGTCTTCAAATCCTTAAAGATCTCGGCATGAACACCGTTCGACTTCGCGTGTTTGTAAACCCAAATGACAACCCACAAAGCGGACATTGCAGTAAAGAAGAAACTGTTGCCTTGGCTTTGCGCGCCAGCAAATTGGGTTTTCGCATTATGATCGACTTTCATTACAGCGATTCGTGGGCCGATCCTGCAAAGCAATTCAAACCAAAAGCATGGGAGAAATTGGCATTTCCTAAACTAAAAAAGGCCGTTTATAATCATACTTACGACGTCTTATCCGCTATCAAAAAAGCAGGCGTTACTACCGAATGGGTTCAAATAGGCAACGAAATTCCGGGAGGCATGCTTTGGCCCGACGGTTGTACGCACAACTGGCCACAATTGGCGCAACTTTTAAACGAAGGCTATAAAGCTGCAAAAGCTGTAGACGCCAACATGGGCGTTATTGTACATGTCGATGAAGGAAACAACATCGATAAGTTCAATGCTTTTTTCGATCAGGCTACCAAACACGGAGTGCAATACGACATCATCGGGCTTTCATACTATCCGTTTTGGATTAAGAAAGATTACACAGAAACAATAACAGACTTAGAAACCAACATGATCAACCTCAGCAAAAAGTACAATAAACAGGTTTTTGTTGTGGAAGTTGGTGGTGAAGTTTCTCAAGTTGAAAACACCTACAAATTACTCGAAGCCACAATTAAAGCCACTCGAAACGTTCCCAATAACAACGGCTTAGGTGTTTTATATTGGGAACCACAAGGTGCCGAAAGCTGGAGCAAATACAAACTATGTGCTTGGCAAAACGACGGCCGACCCTCACCTGCATTAAACGCTTTCAAAAACTAAACGTATGTCGAAACTTAGCTCAATTGTACTTCTTTTTACAGTACTTACTTGGACCGGATTTTCACAAAAACGAACATCTTTAGACGACGACTGGCGGTTTCATTTCGGACACGCTGCCAATGCAGAAAAAGACTTCAATTACAGCATAGCCACAATTTTCTCGAAATCGGGTGGCGCTGCAAAAACAGCTATTGATCCGAAGTTTGTTGATACAACATGGACTAAGGTGCAGCTACCGCACGATTGGGCTGTGAAACTCCCCTTCGTGTATTCCGACAACTTCGATGTGGTTTCTCACGGCTTTAAACCCGTTGGCGGATTATATCCCGAAACCAGTATTGGCTGGTACCGCAAGAGATTCCAAGTAAGTAGCAATTCCAAAAACAATCGTTTTGAAATACAATTCGACGGTGTTTTCAGAAATGCGTCGGTTTGGCTAAACGGCTTTTACTTAGGAACAAACCAAAGTGGCTACCTCGGCTTTTCGTACGATGTTACCGATTATCTGAAGTACGGAGAAGACAATATACTCGTTGTACGCGTCGACGCCACACAGTACGAAGGTTGGTTCTACGAAGGTGCCGGCATTTACCGACACGTATGGCTCCATGAAACAAACAAAATTCACATTCCACAGCATACTGTATTTGTAACTGCTACGCCTTCCGGCAGAAAAGCAAACGTTTCCGTGGCACTCGAGGTGGAAAACAAAAATCTAACTTCCGATAATTGCTCGGTTTACACATACATTACCGATCGCAATGGAAAAGAGATAACGCGCTCTTCTAAAAAGAACTTACAGATTGGTGCACACCGAAAAACCGACGCTAGCTTTAATCTTACACTCAACAATTGTACACGCTGGGATTTAGAAAATCCGTACCTCTATCGTGCAGTTGTTGTCGTTGAAAAAAACGGACAAAAGATTCACCAAGAAAAAGTGAAATTTGGGATTCGCAGCTTTGAATTCGACGTAAAAAAAGGCTTTTCGCTGAACGGAAAACGATTCAAGATTAAAGGTACAAACAACCACCAAGATCATGCAGGTGTTGGTGCTGCAATGCCCGACGATTTACAGTACTACCGCATTCGCTTACTAAAAGAAATGGGAAGCAATGCCTATCGCGCCAGCCACAACGCACCTACACCCGAGCTTTTAGAAGCCTGCGACAGTTTGGGCATGCTCGTAGTCGACGAGCAACGATTGCTAAATAGCAGTCCGGAATACTTAAACCAATTTGAGCGTTTGATTAAGCGCGACCGCAATCATCCGTCGGTTATTCTTTGGTCGATTGGCAATGAAGAGGGCTGGATTCAGAAAACAGAAACTGGGAAGAAAATCGCACAAACCTTATTAACACAACAAAAAATCTTTGATCCGACGCGAACTTCTACCTATGCTGCCGATATGCCGAATGAGTTCAATGGAGTAAACGAAGTAATTCCGATCCGAGGATTCAACTACCGCCAAAACGCCGTTGCCGATTACCACCGCGATCATCCAAACCAACCGCTTATCGGAACTGAAATGGGAAGCACCGTAACAACTCGTGGAATTTACGAAGTAGATAAACAACGCGCCTATGTTCCCGATCAAGACATCACAGCTCCTTGGTGGGCAAGCAGAGCCGAAGAATGGTGGGTGCTTGCCGCAGAAAACGATTTCTGGTTGGGCGGTTTTATCTGGACCGGCTTCGATTACCGAGGCGAGCCCACACCCTACCAATGGCCAAACGTTAACTCGCATTTTGGCGTTATGGATGTTTGCGGATTCCCAAAAAACATTTATTACTATTACAAGAGCTGGTGGACTGATGAAGATGTTCTTCATATCTCTCCGCACTGGAATTGGCCTGATAAAGTAGGTGAGGAAATCGATGTTTGGGTGAATTCGAACGCCGATGAAGTAGAACTATTCCTCAACAACGAATCGCTTGGCAAACAAATTATGCCTCGAAACCGACACTTGAAATGGAAAGTGCCCTACCACGCCGGAACACTGGAAGCAGTTGCGCTCAAAAAAGGTAAAACCATTCGTGCGCAAGTAAAAACAACCGACACTCCGTTTGCCATCAAACTCACGCCAAGTGTTGAAAAAATGCGCGCCAACGGAACCGACCTCGCCATCATCAATGTATCGATCGTCGACAAAAACGGATTGGAAGTTCCGGTTGCCGATAACGTAATAAAATTCCGCGTAAGCGAAAATGCCAAAATATTGGGTGTGGGTAATGGCGACCCAAGCAGCCACGAACCCGATCAATGCGCTCCCGGAACTTGGCAACGCAGCGCTTTTAACGGCAAATGTCAACTGATCGTACAAGCGGGAAAAACAGCTGGCGACATCACCGTGGAAGCATACTCGAATACGTTACAAACAACAAAAATTACCCTAAAACAACTACCCTAAGTGCTCTTATCGATGAAGAAAAAACTCATCCGAAATACGGTTTCACAATTTAAAATCCAATTTCATCAAGAACCCGACGCCGTATTCCTTTCGCCCGGACGCATCAACATAATCGGCGAACATATCGACTACAATAACGGATTTGTCCTGCCTGCGGCAATTAACAAATACGTTTGCTTCGCTGTAAAAAAATCGTCGGGAACAACGATACGGCTTTTTGCTGCCGATTTAAACGACTACTACGAATTTGAAAGTAATACAAAACTCCAACCCATAGACAAAACGTGGGTGAACTACCTGATTGGTGTCATTCAAGAATTAAAAAATCGCGAATTGCACTTCTCTGGCTTTGATGTGGTTTTGAGCAGCAGTATTCCCATGGGATCGGGCCTGTCGTCGTCGGCTGCTGTTTCTTGTGGAATGGCGTTTGCCCTAAACGACTTATTCGACATGGGTTTAACTCGCGAAACACTTGCGCGGATGGGACAAAAAGCCGAGCACGAATTTGCAGGTGTGAATTGCGGAATCATGGATCAGTTTGCCTCTGTTTTCGGAAAGAAAAATCAGGTTATCAAACTCGATTGCGATGATCTTTCCTACCAATACTACAACGCCGAACTCGACGAAAACTGCTTGCTGCTGATCGACAGCTGTGTGAAACATACGCATTTAACCTCGGGCTATAACGACCGCCGACAAGAAGTTGAAAGCAGTTTTGCGATTATTCAAAAGCACTTTCCCGACGTTCAAAATTTTAGAGATTGTACTTCAGAACATTTAGCCGTTGTTGCCGAAGAATTAGGCGCCGTTCGGTTAAAAAGATGTGCCTTTGTAATTGCCGAAATTGCTCGCGTAGGCAGAGCCGCCGACGCTTTAAATGAAAAAGACTTCGAAACGCTCGGAAGTTTAATGTCGGAAACACATCGTGGATTATCGAACGACTACGAAGTAAGTTGCCCGGAACTCGATTTCCTAGTTGCCGAAGCGCAAAAAAATACTGCGGTTTTCGGAGCACGCATGATGGGCGGTGGATTCGGTGGCTGCAGCATCAACCTAATTAAGAAAGCGGCTGTTCCTGATTTTATCAATCAGCTGAGAACAGCCTACAGCCGAGAATTTGGAATTGAACTCAAATACTACCCCGTAAAAATTTCTAAAGGAACTGCGAAAATTAAGAAAACATGGTAGCATTCGACAAACTGCAACACCCACACCGACGATACAATCCGTTGCTCGACGAATGGATTCTAGTTTCTCCACACCGAGCCGGACGCCCTTGGCAAGGACAAACCGAAACACAAACACAAAGCGAACGCAAACCGTACGATCCAGACTGTTACCTCTGCGCTGGAAACACCCGTGCAAATGGAAAACAAAATCCGATGTACGACAATTGTTATGTCTTTGAAAACGACTTTCCCGCCTTGCTAAACGAAAACGTAGAACCGGCAAAATCGACACAATTCTTTAAATCGGTTCCCGAACGCGGCGTAAATCGCGTTGTGTGCTTTTCTCCGAACCACGCGCTAACTTTAGCAGAAATGACCGTTACCGATATTTCGGAAATCAGTAAAACTTGGCAGCAGCAATATCTGGAATTAGGCAGCTTACCGTACATCAACTACGTGCAAATTTTCGAAAACAAAGGAAGCGTCATGGGTTGCAGCAATCCGCATCCACACGGACAAATCTGGGCACAACAGTCTATTCCTTCTTTAATAAAACGCACACAACACCAACTTAAAGAATACTTCGCCGAACACGGAACGAACTTACTTTCAGATTATCTTAAAGAAGAATTAATAGCCGGTGAGCGCGTATTATTTGAAAACAATTCTTTCGCAGTAGTCGTTCCGTACTGGGCAACTTGGCCGTACGAGACGCTGTTGCTTTCCAAGAAAAATCACAAATCCATTGCCGAATTTTCGGAATTCGATCATCTGGCTTTCGCGGAAGCGCTCAAATTTGTTACAGTAAAATACGACAACTTATTTCAAACTTCGTTTCCTTACTCGGCAGGCATTCACCAGGCTCCGACCGACGGCGAAACGCACGAAGAATGGTTATTTCACATGCACTTTTATCCGCCTTTGTTGCGAAATGCACATGTCAAAAAATTTATGGTAGGCTACGAAATGCTTGCTGAAGCCCAACGCGACATCACGCCCGAGCAAAGTGCCAAGATTCTAAAATCGCTTTCCAACCAACACTACAAAGACCAAAAACCATGAACACGCTCTCGTTTCAAGATTATGCCGTTTTTATCCTCTATTTTTTCATCATAGTAGGCTACGGATTGTACATCTACAAAAAGAAAAAACAGAAAACGGCCGATAGCAAAGATTACTTTCTCGCCGAAGGATCGCTAACGTGGTGGGCCATTGGCGCTTCGCTAATTGCCAGCAACATCAGCGCCGAGCAATTTATTGGCATGAGCGGCTCGGGTTTTAAAATGGGATTGGCCATTGCAACCTACGAGTGGATGTCGGCTCTTACCCTCATTATCGTTGCTGTATTCTTTATTCCGGTGTATCTTAAAAACAAGATTTACACCATGCCGCAGTACCTAAACCAACGCTACAATGCAAACGTAGCCATGATCATGTCTATTTTTTGGCTACTGCTTTATGTTTTGGTAAACCTAACGTCGATTTTATATTTGGGCGCATTAGCTATTAACGCAATTTCAGGTTTAGACCTTAATCTGTGTATGTTCTTTCTGGCGTTTTTTGCGATAATGATTACCCTCGGCGGCATGAAAGTAATTGGATACACCGACGTGATTCAAGTATTTTTCCTCATTCTCGGCGGACTCATCACTACTTACCTCGCACTCGATTTAGTGGCAACGCATTTAGGTGGCGAAGGTATTGTGAGCGGTTTCCAACTTATGCAAAAAGCTGCTCCCGATCACTTTCACATGATTTTCGAGAAAACCAACCCAAACTACATCGATTTGCCGGGCTTATCGGTTTTAATTGGCGGTATGCTTATCATAAATCTCAACTATTGGGGTTGTAACCAATACATCACGCAACGTGCGCTCGGCGCCGATATGAAAACAGCCCGCAACGGTATTTTATTTGCTGCCTTCCTGAAGTTGCTGATGCCGCTTATCGTGGTTATACCCGGAATTGCGGCTTATGTGCTCTACCAAAACGGCTACTTTGGTGCCGAGTTTTTACAAGACGGCAGCGTAAATCCCGACAAAGCCTATCCAACGCTGCTAAATTTGCTACCCAGCGGATTAAAAGGTTTGTCGTTTGCCGCGTTAACTGCCGCAATTGTAGCCTCGCTTGCCGGAAAAGCCAACAGCATTGCCACCATTTTTACGCTCGATGTGTACAAAAAAAGCTTGAACAAAGCCGCCGACGAAACCAAATTGGTAGCCATCGGAAAACGCACGGTTGTCGTAGCCATGATTATTGCCGTTATCGTTGCGCCTTTGCTGGGCATCGATAAAAAAGGCGGATTTCAATACATTCAGGAATACACCGGTTTTGTAAGTCCCGGGATTTTTGCCATGTTCTTTTTGGGCTTCTTCTGGAAAAAGACGACAGCCAACGCTGCGTTGTTTGCTACAATCTGCGGATTTATCTTATCTGTATTGTTTAAGTTTTTACCGGGTGTCGTTTCGTTAGAATTCCTTTATCCGTATGGTTTTGCCGTTCCAAATGCGTCGGGTGTGTACGAAATTCCGTTTGTTGATCGTATGGGATTTGTATTCCTGATTTGCATTATTGGCATGTGGTTAATTAGCACTTACGAAACCCGCAAAGGTGTTGAAACTAAAGGCCTAGATATCGAACCAGGCATGTTTAAAACCTCAACCGGTTTTACTGTTTGGACGCTAATCATCTTCGGAATACTAACAGCGTTGTACACAATTTTTTGGTAGCACGTACAAGCTAGCTATTTACTCGTAAAACATTGATAAACAATTGCTAGAAATTAAAAGACTCAAATTTAATTGCGCATTTTTATCTCATAATGCACAGATATTTGACGAAATTCCCACGAACAGATTTCAGCGAATTAATTTTAGCGGATAAGCATTGTATATTTGTTACTATATAATCTGCTTGTGCCTTTTATACATAAACGTCGAATACTATTTAATAAGTTCAAAAAATGAGTTTTAATTTTAAAGAAATTAAAGAATCTATTCGAATTAAAGACAAAGAGATTAAGTTAAAAGTGCTTACTTTCTCAGGAAAAGATGGGGATTTTTATGTAGTTGTTTCTCCTGCTTTACTCGTTAGTGGCTACGGAGACACAACCGAAGAAGCGGAACAATCATTCAAGGAAAACTTAGAAACATTTTGCCGCGATCTGTTGATTTTAGACGCAGAACAACGCGATTTGGAACTCAAAAAACTCGGATTTTTAAAGGAAAAATACCACACGAAGAATTTTTCGAAAGCGTATGTCGACGAAAACGGCGTACTGCAAGGGCTTGAGAAAAGCTCGATAAAAACGGCTATGCTCGAAGCAACGGTTTAAGTTTTTACGCTACTTCGATTATGGGAAATAACAGACCTGTAAAAACAAAAGATTGGGTAGCATTTCTAGAAGCCCACGGATGCAAGTATTTGCGAACAAAAGCTTCACACGATCACTACAAGTGTCCGGGTTGCTTTCGAACGATAACGCATCGCGAAAAAGACAAAGAAACGATTGGGATTTTAAAAAACTTCAATAAGATTAATCTCTAGAATTACTGCTTTAGCTCACTCTGCCGTTTCGATACGTTGAGTTTTTTATAATTGCCTTCTCACCTCCAAAATTTGAGCCGTCAATTATCATCTTAAGAAGTGAATTAATATACTTTTCGTAATACGCTTTCTGCTCGAGAAGTTTCAATCTAGTAAATGGCACGTTATTGATGTTTCTACCGCCAATTTCGGAAATGAACTCCGACTTGACTATCTTTAGAAAACTGTCTGGAAATATATATTTCCTGTACTGACCTTTTTCAATATCATCTTCACAAATATCCTCAATTCCCGGAAAAACACTTTCTATCGTATCTAAAGCAAATTTACAAAGATGAATTTGCTTAGTTTTTTCATATAGCAAGTTAAGGTGTTGATTTAAGTAAAGCTCAACAAAAAATCTACATGTGTAATTTTCTCGTAACTCGATATCCTTCGCATACTTTTTAGATAACTTACCTTTTAATTTGTTTTGGAGTACTAGAGCCTTTTCAATGAGCTTTCGTTTACCAGCAACTATTTTAACCTCATTTTGAAGTACCTTATCTAGAATCATATCTTTTGAGTCAAGAACTAGATGATAATATTTCAAAACACGGTAAGAAGTACTTGAATTGAAGAATATATCCCGATAACTGAAATTTTGCTTGACTTTGTCGATACTTCTATTTTCTTTTTTAATAAAATCGTGATAAAATTCTCCATTTAAGTAGTTTACAAAAAGATGAGGGGAAATACAGCTATAAGCTAGCCTTTTAAGTTCTACATCTTGCGGTCTTAAGTCAATAAAGTACTCATTAACACACCTCATACACTCTTCAATAGCACTAATTTGGTTGGTAAACTTATAAACATCCAATAAATGATCATTTAAAAGATCTAACGTATCAATCAATAATTCTTCTGAAGTTGTTTTAGAAGTTAGTCTATTACCATAAAAATCGTCGTAATACAAATCTTCTTGCAATAAGTATTTAGATATAGCAAAATAGGAATCGAACTTCGCTACAAAAGAGTTACAATTCTCAAGTATTATACGGTAATCAACAATATCGCCGGCCTCTTGAAAGAGAAACAAATCTTCTTTTTGAATTTTTTTCATGCTATAAAGTTCTACTTTTTGAAAATCACCCTTAAATGAAACAAAAAAATTCTAAAAAAACGTAAAAAATACAAAATGAATGCCGTTAAGACCAACACAATTTAGACAAACGAGACTGAGGCTAATTGAAGATTTCTTAGGAAATTTAGAGTGGGTCTGCTGAGTTACTAAGAACAATTAAATTTTAAAGAAACAGGATTTTAAAAAATAAATCTTCCCACTCACCGAGAGTTTAAAACACTCTGAGAGTGGGAAGTAAATTATTTTTCGAGTAATCCAAAAAACAAGCTTCCAATTGAAAGAATCCCTTTGTAGTTAGCCAATACTTTAAAGCAGTTGCCGATATACTTGTTGCAGTTGCTAATACTCTTTTAGGAGTTACAAATATTCTTTTCGCAGTTGTTAATAATCTAAACACAGCTTTTTACTTTTTAAATGCCGACGATCGAAAACTACGTGCAGTTGTGTATATACTAAATGAAAAAGCAATAATACGCATTGAAGTTGCCTATTATTGCTTTGTAGTGGTGCTTTTCTAAAGCGTGATTGATTGGTATTTAAAAATGTTAGCTTTTTACTTTTTTGAATTCAATGCCTTTTACTTGAGCAAATTCGGGACTTGCTGCGCCGAAAACAGATTTAATGTACTTTTTAACTTCAAGTGCTGTAGTTACTAAACCAGCGGTATCGTTATAAAGTGTGTTGTTTCGTGCTATGCGTGAGTTGCTAACGTTAGCAAAAGCAGTTGCTACTGCGGTGTTTTTTGCTTGTAAACTAGCTTGTTTTGCGCTTAGCGTTGTTATTTTAAGATCGTTCTCGTTAGGAGCGTAGCTTGGTTCTGACTCGAGTACCGATACCAAACCGGCGAAGTGTTGAATGCGCTGATCGAACGATTGTTGACTAGCACTGATTTTATTTGGTGCAGGCGCATCGGTGCTTGTAGTGGTTGGTGCGGTTTGCGTGGCGCGTTTGCCTTGTAATTTGCGATTGAAGCCTTTGGCGTCGCGTATTTTCTCTGCCGAAGCGTCGGTAGCTTGAATTGCGTTAACCAATCGGGTTGCTAATTCTCTTACAGAACCGAACTCTAATACTCGCTCGTTTACTGCATTGTTATAGCTCGTGTTTTTTGCTACAACATCGGTTAGTTTGTTTTGCGCCTCGGCAAGTAGGGCGTTTAATTGGGGTACTTTCAGTGCATTTTTTGTGGGGTTGTACGCGTTCCCAAAGCCTACTACAAATGCTGTTAGTTCCTGAAAGTTTGCCACATTTTTTGCATGTCCTGTTTCACTCACCGAGTTTTTATTTTTAGCGGTGTTCGTGCTTGTTAAGTCGAATTGTGATGCCATAATTTTAATTTTTTAAGTTAATATTAAATAATTCGATTAAAAATCTGGCTTGAAATTAAAAATTATTTATCGATTTTCATAAATGTTAAGAGTGTTTTTTCAGGTACTAAATTACAAGTGCATTGACCTGAGAATAAAATGATATTGGGATAAAAAGATATGTCTGTTGTTCTAAATGAAAATCAAAATTCGACGATTTAAGTTTACGAATTATTGGATAGGGCAGATTCGATATTTTTTACTTGTGGCATTTCATCATAAGTGCGACCATTTAAAATCCTTCCGGCTGCTTTTTTATTCTTACCTCCCCATTGCTTAAAGAAAAAAGCAACATTAGCATTCTTACTTTGCTGCTGAATATCAACTACCCATTCGAGCTTCATAGGTCGCGGATTATGCCCACTTTCTCCGCCGACAATGACCCAATCAATATTTGTAAGATTTAGGTTTGGTAATGCGCCAATAAGTGGCTCCAACGATAAGAACTTAACTTTTGCATTTGTTTTTCTCAGCAAGTCAATTCGTTCCGTTACATTTTCATCTTCAACTGATACACCCATCCAAATATTATGAGTCCAATTTAATTCTTTGTGTATCTCGAAAAGTCTTTCTGCTCTCTTAGTCAATAACTGAAAAACATGCTGCGGATTGTCGTTCATAACCTGAAAGACATCTTTAATAAAGTCGAGCGGCACGTCTTTATGAAACAAATCACTCATCGAATTAACAAAAACAATTTTTGCTGTCTTCCAAGTATAGGGAATCGCAAGAGTCTCTGGATGTACTTTTACTATTTTGAATCCATGTTTGTACTTTTCTTGCCCCATTGCTTTTAATCTACGGGTCATAATTTCTGCATAGCAAAATTTACAACCTGCCGAAACTTTAGTACAGCCTGTTGTTGGATTCCAAGTCATTTCAGTCCATTCAATAGATGAATTAGCCATTTAATTAAAGTTTAATTTACAATCTTTTGAAATAATTACTGAAACCTTGTGCGATCTACCATCGGTAAACTCTGCTGACAATTTGTTCTCTTCAACTAACCTACGAAGTGCATCTGTGTAGTGTTTTCTGCTAAAAGGAGCTGAGGTATTTTTTACGTGATGGCTCTCAAAAAGATCAAATGATGTAAGTCTTGCACCAGTGTAAGTCTTGTACAGTTCTTCCTTCAGGTTCTCGATATTAATAGAATTGAAATCAAACAATTCATTGACTTCTTTACCATATGTTTTTGCATCAAATGTGTATGTGTTAATTCCGTCAAAAACAGTCCCAACGTTAGCGAAATCATTGTATATCGTTTTAATCAAGTCATAGCCTCTTGCACCCTTCGTAAGGTGTAAAATGTAATGGCTTGTTGCATCACTATCCTCTTCTTGAAACTTGAATGCCGTGTAGTACAATTTGCCTCCTAAAATATTTTCATATTCCTTTCCTAATCCTTCAATAATTAAATTTAGACGCTCGGAAACTGTAGCCGTATATCTTCTGTCTGACTTTATTTTTTGAAATGTAGTAGGAAATAAATCGTTCATTAAACCTTCAAACTTATCGTTTTCTAAAGCAGGATGAATCCTCTTGGTGTTAACAAAAAGAAATATCTCGTTCCCCCAATTTTTTAAAAACTCTGCTAAAACTTTTGTTTCGATACCCTTATAACCAAACGGATCAATAAAAAGCAATGATGGAGCATCATTCTTTCTATTTTTATTCATCGTACTTTTTTTCAAGAAGTTTGTTATCGCTATATTCTCGCCAACAGTACCGCTTCCGAAATGCGGTTTGTGTCTAAAAGTGGCCTCAGCAAACTGACTTTCAAAATTTCTTCTTAACTCATCGAAATAAATATTATCATTAAAAATCATTTTAACGATGTTTTTTAATACTGGATCTTTTTCACAGTGTCTTGCGATAAGAATGGGAGTCGATGGATTTTGATCGTTGTAAAAGCCGGGGCCTGCAAACAGATCTATATATCTTACCGACAATGGTGTATGTTTATTTATAATTATCTTACAATAACTTGGAAAGTACTCGGAAACTATGCTTGCTTTAATGCGGGACGAAAGTGTTTGTTTTTCAAAAAACTTGTTTTCTGATGAAGCCATAAAGTCTAAATATTAAAAAGCGTTAAACTTATCTCCTAAATAGTGTTTTAAGTTCCATTTTTTGGTGGTGTCGAGGGCACGTTCGAGGCAAATGAACTTTTGTTTGTTGTGTTGTTTAAAATGCTCTACTGTTTGCATATCTATGGAAACATCTAAGCAAATTAGGGTTTCTTTTTCTCCGTCTGTGGCAAAGAAAACTTCGTTTTTCTGGAATTCTTCTTGCTTGTTTAATGTGTAGTTGAGTGTAAAACCGTTTTTGATTAAAATTTCGGTAACCAATTCTTCTCTATTGAATGCCGTAACAAGCTGCGACTCCTTGTCTTTAATGTACTTTTTAAGTAGCTCTATATTTTCTTCGTCTGTTTTCTCTGGATCAGGTGCAAACTCTACTCTCGGAAAATTAGACTTTTGCAACTTGAACACTTTAAATCCTAAACCCGTAAACGTTGGGGCTTTTTGCTCAGAAGTAAAAAGATCGGGCTGTTGCTGTTTCTTATCTGCAATTATCTTTTCAACTACGCGTTTGTTGCGCTCGATCGTAATATCACTGATTTTTTTGTAGCCTTCTTTGTAAGCTTCGCTTGATGTTTCAGTAAATTCTGGCATCTGCACCAATATAAATTTTCTAGTACCGCCGTCTAAACGGTTAAGCTCGTAGATTGCATGCCCTGTTGTGCCAGAACCAGCAAAAAAATCAACTACTAAAGCGTCTTTACTGTTTAGTAAACTTATAAAATGTTTTATTAGTGCAGTAGGTTTTGGAAAACTAAAAATTTTACCTCCTAATAACTCGTATATCTCTTTATTACCGTCTTCATTCATACCTACTTCTTTAGGCAGAAAAGTCGAAACCGCTTTAATCGGATCTTCAGAGCCGTACTTTTGAAGTGCTTTTGCTTTGTCCTCAAATTCAAATACGCGAAATGCTGGTATACTTATATTCAAAAAAGGATAATCGTCGGGGAACACAATTTTGCCCTTTATATAATATTCTTGGAATGTATCTTCAGTAACAGCCCAGACTCTCCTAGGATTGAAAGGGTATGATTTCTTTGTCTTAGGATCTACCATATTGAAAGCAGAATTTGGTCTCTCACTAGCGGATGTCTGTTTGGTTAAATCAGAAAGTCTCCATCTGCTATTTGGAAAATCATCGCTGTTATAATATTTCCTTTGTATTTCCAAACCGGCATTAAACACTTCTTTTGCATATCCAACAATCCATTCGTAATCCTGAGAGATCCCAAATGGTACGTCGCTTTTTGCAGTTCTTTTCTTCCAAGGAAAAACTGCAATAAAACACTCTGCACCAAAAATCTCGTCACATATTTTTCTTAAATGGTGTAACTCATTATCATCAATCGAAATAAAAATCACACCATCTTCTCTCAATAACTGCCGAGCAATAAGCAAACGGCTATACATCATGTTTAGCCAATTGCTGTGGTATCTACCGGAAGTTTCTGCATTTGTGTCAATTTTTATCCCTTCTTCGGTTACGCCAGCTTCTTCCCAATATGCTTTTTTGTCTTGGGTGTAATTATCGGAGTACACAAAATCTTTACCCGTATTATAAGGCGGGTCAATGTAGATGCATTTTACTTTTTCGCGATAGCTGTTACTAAGTAATTTCAATACCTCTAAATTTTCTCCTTCAATAATCAGATTGTCGCTTTCGGTTGGGTTTTTACTTCTCGATTCATCAAAAACCAGAGTGGCATTACTTGGGGTAAAAGCTTGGCGTTTGGCTGCACTTTTGCCAAACCATCGAAATTCGTAGCGTTCTGTTTCGCTCACGCTATCGGGCTCAACTACTTTTTTCAATTCATCGATGTTCAACTTCCCTTCGTTGGTAAAAAGGTCGGGCATCAATTTTTTTAATTGCTCCAAGCGCTCTTTATTCCAATTGTGTGTTTGTACGTTTTCAAGCGGGTTGTATTGTTCTTCCATGGCTTATTTTTTCTTACTGGTTGGCTTTAAAGCTTTTTTTTCTTCTGCTAAATGCTTTCGCTGTAATTTCTTAACATCTTCGGCGGGTGGCAGATTTTCGGGCACAATATTTCTTTCGGTTAACATTTTACGCACTGCTAAGTTGTTGTCTACATGTTCTTTTTCTATCGGATTTTGTCCTTTCAAATCTTTATTTTGAACATTAAGGCTGGTCATTTCAGCAGCTAAATCTTTTGCCTTTATACTAATTGTTGGGAGAAAATCGGCTACGGGTCTGTTGCCGGGAACGCCCATTTTTTTCTTTAGTGCTAGTGTGTTTAATTTAAACAATGCTTGATCTCCTTTAGATCGGATCAGGGCAAATCCTTGGCTATCTACCCCTCTTTCGTAAAGTACTCCTGAGAGTTGTTTTTCGGTTTGACTTAATTTTTCACGTGCTTTAATACGCTCGTTTTCCAGTAACCTTTGTTCTACTAACTCGGCTCTTCTTGTTTGTACAGCGAAATAATTTTGGGCAAAAGCTATTTGCTCTTTCCGACTATCGCCATTTTGGGCAATGAGGTAACAAGCATACCTTGTGAGTAGCATGTCATCAATTTCTTTTTGGGCACCTTTGGGCATTGGTATCGTTTTCCTGACGTCAGGAAAATGATACATTATCTGTTCACCTGCATTGGCGCAAGCTTCTTTTGCTTTGGCAATTACTTTTTCGAAATTTTCCCATTTACTGTATCCGAGTAGTGCTTGCATTTCTCTTGCACTCCAACATTCAACACCTTCGTATTCAGAGGCAACTGCCTCAAACTGCTCGAACAGTTCTTTTATTTCTTGTGTTTTCATCGGTTTAGTTGTTCGTTTGAGTTATTTTGTTTATGGCGTTTTCTTTAAAATGTAGGTACTCTTTGACAGGTGCTTTATATTGTACATCTATCCCAAGCGCTTCAAAATGTTTCATAGCGCATTTTATTTTGTACACTTCGCTCTCTTTAAGCGCCTTTTTATCGTTGATGTTGTTGGTGCCTTTCGTTTCAACTACAAAATAAAATTCACTATCCTCATTTGTTTTTAAGCTTTTGCGTTTCATTACTATTCCAAAGTCGGGCGCGTAATCGCCAATGGGCGTTTTTATTTTGTACCAATTTGGCAATTTCAAGAAACAAACCACTTCGGGGTCCATATCTGCTCCCCTGCCGAATAAATGCTCTACATCGCTGTCGTTTATAAATTTGTCGTAAAGTCCCTTGTTTGGGGTTTCCGTAACGCTTTTTTGATCTACTTGCTTGACAAAGTCGTTAAATTCAAATGGAAATTCTTCGCCCGTTACTTCATAGCTCAAACCGCGGAGCATTTCGTTTAATTCAATGTTTCGGATAATGGCCGCTGCTTGATGAATAAATTGGGGCGGATTTTTTATGAACTGATCTAGGTTGGTTATAGCGTTTACAATTTTAAACGCGCTTGCGTAGCACAATTTAGTGTTTTCACTAATTTCTTCGACTAGATCGAGCGGTGTAAATTGGGCTTTTAAAGCATAAGCTTCCGTTCCTTCAAAGTCATCTTGTATACCTTCTTCGGTAATTTGATTGATCGAACGGCTGCTTACCTCTGCTATATAATCTTTTATCTTTAGCTCACTAATTTCCTGAATCGCTATTCTTAACAGCTCATCTTCGTTAAATGCAACGAGGTAGTCCGTTTTCTTTGCTAACGATTTCCAAAAGCGTTTAAATGCTGTGTTGATACTTTCGTTTTGGTTTCTTTTAAAGTGCACTTCATTTTGCCGCTTACCTTTATGTGAGTATGTAAATCCTGCACCTGCGTTAGTGGTTCCGTAAACCTCTTTGATTTCTTGCTGATATTGTGTTACGAACGTTTCGTAGGTCTCATTTGGTATAACTGTTAATTGGTTAACGCGTTCGGAATCTTCGACATCCAAAGCATCGTAAACCCTTTGTCCGTGTTGGTTCACACAAATCCGCAAGCCTCTGCCAATCTCTTGTCGTTTACGGATTTCGGAATAAGCTGTGTTTAATGTCGCAATATTGAAAACATTTGGATTGTCCCAGCCTACACCCAATGCTGAGTGCGAGAATATAAACTGCACTGAGTTAGTACTCGAAAGAAGTTCTTCTTTACCTTCTAAAATTAGCTTGTAGATTTTGGTTTGTTCCTTTATTCCGCCTTCATTGTCAGCAAACTCTCCACTCGCTTTTTGAGCAAAGTAGTATCCTTGTATTTGTTTGATATGTTCGTCTGTAGGTATTTTGCCTTCATTATATTCAGCGTAAACTAGCTTATACTTCTCAATAAAAAGGTTTTTAATAATGGGGGTTTCGCCTATGTAGTTAGCAACTTTATCGATGAATATTAGCGAAAGACACTTGATGTGCTTTTCTTTTAACTTTTGCGCTTTTTGAAAATGTCTGCGGATAAGCCATTCTAATTGTAAAGCCCAAATATTTTTTAGGTTTCCTGCTGTTTGTTTTTCTTGTATGATGGCACCATTTGAGAATTTGACCTCCCATTTACCCGTGTTTAAACTTTTGTTTATTCGGTCAATATTGTAATTTAAGTAACTTGGGTTGTTTGCTTTCTCTCCTAAATTGTCGCCATCCTTGAGCCAATTTGTTTCTTCAAAAACAAATTTTCCACTTTTTAGTTTCCATACTTTGAGTTTGGCTTTCGGGAGACCTTTTCCGTTTTGTATTTCTGTAAGTTCAATTTTAATTGTGGCTTCATCATTTTTTTCTGTCACTGTAAGTACTTCAATTTTCTTTACTAGCCCCTCTTTATAACTGTCGTAGGGCGTTAAGCGGTACAGTAAATTTTTAAACACTTTATGAGTAGCCGAATAACGAAGCTTAAACAACGGCTTGAGTTTAGCGATTTGCCTAATAGAGTTTTCGGTGTCCATACCTTCTTGTGGCTCATCCATAATGATAATCGGTTTTGTTTTCCCGATTGCATTTATGAAAGGTATGTTGGCAAATAAATCTTCTCTTTGCGCCTGATTAAGAATTTTTTCTTCAGAGTTAAACGACGCAAGTGTCATTACCATTATTTGCGGGTGCTGTTCCTCTATAAAGTTGGTTACTTTATTGAGTCGCTTACTATCATATTCGAATGCTTTAGGCGTAAAACCATAGCTATTTTCGAGCTGCTTTTCGAATATACGAAGCGCATTTAAAACACCCTGGCGAATAGCTACTGAAGGAACTAAAATTATAAATTTGGTAAACCCGTAATGCTTATACAGCTCATAAATGGTTTTAATATACACGAGCGTTTTTCCCGTTCCTGTTTCCATTTCAATGCAAATATCATTTTCAGTAGAAAGCTTAGCTATAAGCTCGTCAATGCCATTTTCCTTACAGACACTACTGATGTTTTCTCTTATTTGCTCGGCGGTTAGTTTACAAACATTGGCTCGAATTCCGTCGATACAGGCATTATCGAAAGTATTTTTTTCCGTTCCATCAAACACCTTCACGACTGATGAAACAGCGATATCTTGGTATAGTAAGCTTTCTAATTGTATCTCCATTACTATTTACGATTCTTCTTTATTTTATTTTTGCTGTGCTTTTCTGTTTTCTCGCTTTCAATTTGTGTCTGCGCTTTCGAATAGCTCAGCTCCTCTTCTGCTGCAATTAAAATGTCTTTAGCGTACTTTTCGTCTGCCAACTGATATGCCACCTGCTTACTCATAAACGTCACTACAAGTTCTTTCTCGTCTAACTCAAAAGTTTTAGCAATCATGGGCAATATTTGTCTGTTTACCGGGCGTTCTCCCCGCTCTAATTTACTCAGTGTGCTTTGGTCTATATCAAGCAGCGCTGCAAGTTTCCGCAAAGGCATTTCAGCCTGTTCACGCAACTGTCGAATAAACTCTCCTAAATTATCTCTTTGCATCTTGAAAATGGTTTCTTGACAACTATGTCAAATATAAAAAATTAACCTTACAAAGACTTTTTTTATTAAAAATTGAATTCTAAAATAGGAGGGGCAATTTTGGTTTAAAATTCGCACTATTGTTGTTGCACATTCCCCGCGGCCGCGATTGCAGTGGAAATACGGGCGTGGCGGCTGCGTGTGTAGGCTATTTGGTTGCAGCGACCAACGGAAGCTGCAACCAAATAGTGCCGAAACCGCAGTTGCTAGCGCGGATTGCAACGTAAAGCGCAAAATGCCGCCCAAATAAAAACTATTCTGCCTTTTGATATCGGTGAAGAGTTACCCTGCAAATGCAATTCTCTAGCTTCTTTCGCAGTTCAACAAACGCGCCACCGAAAAATACAATTCGGGCAGCTGTGTTTTCAACTGTTCAGGCGATTCGAAAAAGTGTTCTACCAAAACCGCTAAAAACTCAAACTCGTTGGTTTTTGCATAATCGCGAAACAAAGCTGCTTCTTCAATCTTTTGCTTGTAGTCGTCTTGGGTTAGTAAAACCAAAATGTTGTTGAAGTGTTTTCTAAACAAACGCGCGTTAGCATGCTGAAAGCGCATCGAATCGAAATGCAAAACGTGGGTAAACTCGTGTATGCCCAAATTCAAATTGTCGTTTTCAATTTCATGACCATCTCGAAAATCTTCCCACGAAAACACCACCGATTTCGTGGCTGGGTTAAACTCGCCTTTGTGATAATCGTCGGAAACCGATGATGGGTACACGCTGGGATAAACCACAATACGTTCGAAGGATTTCGACAAAAAGTCGCGAAACCCAAATGTTAGCATCACATAAGTCCCCGAAATCGTTAACGCCATTTCTTTGGTAATGCTGATATCGCGGCCGTGAATGCGGTACTGCTCTAAAAAGATAACTACCCGATGATTAAAAAACAATTGCTGCCGTTGGGTAAGTTGGTTATAAAACGGAATCGTATTTTGCAATACTGCGCTGTCGGCTAAAGAGAGTTTCCGCAAACGCAACGCAAACCGCGATACCGGAATGCGATCGAAAAAATAACTGTGGAGCGAATCGTAAACTTCTCTAACGAAGTTATAAAACAGGAATAGAATCCATATGCCGAGAATAACGACAATTCCCATGATAAAATATTCCCCAACTGCTTCGTTTTTTTCCAACTGCTTCGTTTCTGGCATAAAAAAAGCTGCCCTAAGGCAGCTAATATATCAAAATATACGTTTGATTACTTCAACTTCTTACGTACGGCAACTTCTTGGAAGGATTCGATAATATCGTTTTGTTCGATATCGTTAAATCCTTTGATTTGAATACCGCAATCGTAACCTTTACTTACCTCTTTCACGTCGTCTTTGAAACGTTTAAGGGCAATTAAATCTCCGGTATGAACTACCACGCCGTCGCGAATAATACGCACTTTGTTGTTTCGGAAAATTTTTCCATCGATAACCATACATCCAGCAATCGTTCCGACTTTTGAAATCTTGAACAATTCGCGGATTTCTGCAGTACCAGTAATTTCCTCTTTCATTTCCGGCGACAACATACCTTCCATCGCGTCGCGTAAATCATCGATTGCGTCGTAAATGATTGAGTAGTTACGGATATCGATTTCTTCCTTATCTGCTAAAGCACGTGCAGCACCTGCCGGACGTACGTTAAATCCGATGATAATGGCATCCGATGCAGAAGCCAACATCACATCCGATTCGGTGATGGCACCTACTCCTTTGTGAATGATATTGATTTGAATTTCTTCCGTCGATAATTTCGAGAACGAATCGGAAAGTGCTTCCACAGAACCGTCCACGTCACCTTTAAGGATAATGTTCAATTCTTTAAACTGACCTAAAGCAATACGTCTTCCGATTTCGGCAAGGGTAATGTGACGCTGAGTACGCACCGACTGCTCGCGCATCAATTGTGTACGTTTTGCAGCGATTGCTTTTGCTTCGCGTTCGTCTTCAAATACAGCAAATTTATCGCCTGCGGTTGGCGCACCGTCGAGTCCGAGAATAGATACTGGTGTCGATGGTCCTGCAACGGTAACTACGTGTCCGCGTTCGTCGTGCATTGCTTTTACTTTACCGTGGTGTTTACCTGCGAGGATATAATCGCCTACGCGAAGTGTTCCGGTTTGTACCAGTATGGTTGACACGTAACCTTTTCCTTTATCTAAGAACGCTTCCACAACAGTTCCTTGTGCGGTTCTAGCTGGGTTGGCTTTTAATTCTAAGATTTCAGCCTCAAGCAGTACTTTCTCTAAAAGTTCGTGAACACCAGTTCCCACTTTTGCAGATATGTCTTGCGATTGGATTTTTCCACCCCAATCTTCAACCAATAAATTCATTCCGGCTAAACGCTCCTTAATTTTCTCTGGATTTGCGTTTGGCTTATCGATTTTGTTGATGGCGAAGATAATTGGTACACCAGCGGCTTGTGCGTGCGAAATCGCTTCTTTGGTTTGTGGCATGATGTCGTCGTCGGCAGCAACCACAATAATAGCGATATCGGTAACCTGCGCTCCACGTGCACGCATCGCGGTAAACGCTTCGTGACCCGGTGTATCTAGGAATGCGATTTTCTGACCGTTTTCGAGTGTCACGCCGTAAGCACCAATGTGCTGGGTAATTCCACCCGATTCACCGGCAATAACGTTCTCTTTACGAATGTAATCGAGCAAGGATGTTTTACCGTGGTCAACGTGACCCATAACGGTTACAATCGGCGCACGAGTTACTAAATCTTCCGGACGATCTTCAACAACTTCTAGTGTTTCTTCGATGTCGGTAGTGATGAATTGTACTTCAAAGCCAAACTCATCGGCAACGATGGTTAGCGTTTCGGCATCCAGACGTTGGTTCATGGTAACCATGATTCCGAGCGACATACAAGTACCGATTACTTTGGTGATCGGCACGTCCATCATGGTAGCAATCTCACCTACGGTAACGAACTCGGTAACTTTTAAAATCTTGCTACCTTCTTCGATAGCTCTTTGCTCATCGTCTGATTTTTGTCGGTGGCTATCGCGCTTATCTCTTCTATACTTCGCTGCTTTGGATTTGTTTCCTTTTCCTTGCAGTTTTTCTAGCGTTTCGCGAATCTGGTTTTTAACTTCTTCTTCGGTAGGCTCAACTTTTGGTGTGATGGCCGGACGTTGTCCTTTTACAAAACCAGGACGTTGACCCGGTTTATTTTGTGCGCTATTCGGAACGATGCGTTGCCCACTTCCCATTCCGGGCTTGGCGCCTGGAGCTGGCGTTATGCGTTTGCGTTTTCCTTTGTTCGGATCGTTCGACGCATCTGGTTTGGTATCTTCTTTTTTCTTTTTCGGTTTATTGAACTGAGAAAGATCGATTGTTTTTCCGGTGAAAGTAGTACCGCTAAGTTGCACATATTGCGTTTGAAAGGTCTCTTCTGCCGGAGCCGCAGGCGTTTCTGGAGCAGGCGTTACTGCTTCTGGCGCTGCCGCAACTGGTTCAGCTGCAACAGGTTTAGGCGCTTCAACTTTTGGTTCTTCCTTAACGGGTTGTGGTGCCTCAACCTTAGGGGTTTCCACAGGTTTTGGCGCAGCTGCAACCGGTGCTGCTGGCGCAGGTGCAGGTGCAGCGGCAGGTTTAGGTTCCGGTTTTTTCGGATTTAAGTCGATGGTACCAACTTGTTTAATGGTTGGTGCATTGGCTTTTGCCTTAATAACCTCTTGCTGCTGACGCAGTTTTGCCTCATCAGCTTTGCGCTTTTCCTCAATTTCGCGTTCGCGTTCCAAACGAAGGAGTTCTTTCTCCTTGCGTTTTTCTTCGCTTACTTCTTTTGAGGCTTCCTTATTGGCTAAATCACCGGCAAACTGTTTGTGCAAAATCTCGAATTCAGTATTCGAAATCTTGGCATTCGGATTTGCATCGATGGCAATTCCCTTTTCTTTCAAGAATTCAACAGCTCTATCTAGCGAGATATTGAATTCGCGTAAAACTTTATTTATTCTTATTACTCTTTCCTCAGACATAAATTTATTTAAAGGTGTCCGTTGTGTTGTTGTTGTAGTTGTTAGTTGCTAAATTCTTCTCTCAGAATTTTAAATACTTCGCGGATTGTTTCTTCTTCAAGATCCGTTCTGCGAACCAAGTCGTTAATGTCGTGTTTAAGTACGCTTCTTGCCGTATCAAGACCAATTTTTGCGAATTCGTCGATGATCCAGCCATCGATTTCATCCGAAAACTCTGTCAATTCTACGTCGTCTTCCTCGTCGGCAGCAACGCCTTCGCGAATTACATCAAGTTCGTAACCTGTAAGTAATCCTGCTAGTTTAATGTTGTGCCCGCCGCGTCCGATTGCCTTCGATACTTCGTCTAACTTCAAGAAAACCTCGGCACGTTTGCTGTTTTCATCAATTTTAATCGACGAAACTTTTGCAGGCGAAAGGGCACGAGTAATGTACAACTGCGTATTGGTTGTATAGTTGATTACGTCGATGTTTTCGTTTCCTAATTCGCGAACGATACCGTGAATTCGAGAACCTTTCATACCTACGCAAGCGCCTACCGGATCGATACGATCGTCGTAAGAATCCACAGCTACTTTTGCTTTTTCGCCTGGAATTCGTACTACATTTTTAACCATAATTAAACCGTCGAAAACCTCTGGAATTTCTTGTTCGAATAATTTCTCTAAGAATTTTTCCGAAGTGCGCGACATGATGATTTGCGGTTTGTTGCCTTTCAGCTCGACGCTTTCGATGATTCCACGCACATTATCTCCTTTGCGGAAGAAATCGTTTGGAATTTGTTTTTCTTTTGGAAGTACGATTTCGTTTCCGTCGTCGTCAACTAAGATAACTACGCGCGGACGAACGTGGTGTACTTCGGCTGTATAGATTTCACCGACAAGGTCTTTAAATTGCTTGTAAAGATTGGTGTTGTCGTGTTCGTGAATTTTTGAAATCAGGTTTTGGCGTAAAGCGAGAATAGCTCGTCTTCCGAGATCGATTAACTTCACTTCTTCCGAAACTTCTTCACCGATTTCGAAATCGGGCTCAATTTTACGCGCTTCAGTAAGGGTAATTTCTTCGTTTTCAAGATCGAGATCGTCGTCGGCAACGATTACGCGTCGGCGCCAAATTTCCATATCTCCCTTATCAGGATTGATGATGATATCGAAATTCTCGTCGGAGCCGAATTTCTTTTTGAGTGCATTTCTAAATACATCTTCGAGTATTGCCATCAGGGTTACGCGATCAATCAGTTTATCGTCTTTAAATTCCGAAAACGACTCGATTAATGCTAAATTCTCCATACTAAAAATTCTATATTGTTAAAATGTTATGGTCACTATTGCTTGTTTGATCTCGGCGTAAGGTAAGATCAGTTCATGTTGAACAGTTTCTTTTCCTTTACCTATCTTTTTTGGCTCGCGAGCGGACCAAGAAAGTTTTATGTTTTCATCGTTTGCTTCTGCCAAAGTTGCTTCGATTTCTTTGGTTTCGGTTTTCACTTTGAGCGTTCTTCCTACATTTTTCTTGTATTGGCGAACGTTTTTTAGTGGAGAACCTACACCGGCCGACGCTACATCGATGGCAAAATCTACGGCTTCGCGGTCGAGATTGTGCTCAACAGCTCTACTAATGTCGATGCAATCCTGCAAAGTTACACCCTTATCGCCATCAATTGTTATCTCAACTTTATTTAAATCACTAATTTTCAAATCAATTAGAAACAAGTCGGCCCGTTCGGCGAGCGCTTGGTCTAATAAATCCTGAACTGTTTTTTTAAAATCCATATTGTAATAAAAGAGGGAAGCTGCGCTTCCCTCATTATCCCGTTTTCGTAAATAACGGTGCAAAGATACGGTAAATTTTTAAAAATCAAAAACATCCGTTTACGCGCAATAATTTCGTAACTTTATTGTGAAAACCAATAATCAATAAATTTTCATTCTTTATGAAACGAATACTTGTCCCTACGGATTTTTCTGACCATGCTCATTATGCTTTGGAAGTTGCTGCGCAGCTTTGTCGCAAAACCGGCTCTGAGCTTTTCATTTTAAACTTGCTCGATTTACCTACTCATATGAACGATGCCGTAAACAGCGGCGTTAACATTCCGGAAGTCATGTTATTTCTGAAGAAAACCGACGACCGTTTGGAAGATTTAAAAGACGAAGCGTTGCTTGAAGGCATTAAAGTAACTACGGCAACACGCATTGAAAAAGCCTTTGAAGGCATTGTTTCTTACAGCAAAGAACACGCTGTTGATTTAATTGTTATGGGATCACATGGAGCTTCTGGTTTCCAAGAACTACTGATTGGATCGAACACCGAAAAAATTGTTCGCACCTCTGACGTGCCTGTTTTGGTGATTAAGAATCGTGTTGACACCTTTACGGCAAATAAATTTGTTTTTGCATCGGATTTTTCGTCTGAGATCCGCAAGCCTTTCCAAAAGCTGATTGAACTTGCTGGTATTTTTGATGCGGAATTGCATTTGGTAATGATTAATACGCCGAACAGCTTCAAACCAACGCATGTAGCTGAAGATATCATGAAAAATTTCATCAAAGAATTTTCGCTTCCAAAACATCAGTTGCATATTTACAACGACACCAACGTGGAAAAAGGCATTTTGAATTTTGCGAATAAAATTGATGCTGATGTTATTGGTGTGAGCACGCACGGACGCACAGGTTTTGCGCATTTCTTTAACGGAAGTATCTCTGAAGATTTGGTAAACCATGCGGTTCGACCGGTGGTGACATTTAAGATCTAACTTTTTAATACCGCATTTAAAAGACCAGACGCTTCGTTTGGTCTTTTTTTTTGAAGAAACGTTTCTTTGGTAACGATTGCCCGTGTTAACGATTGCAGCGAAAACCCCGCAGCTGCTGAAGATATGAAGCAGCGAGGAGTTGCAGCGGAAAGCGTGGCGACGCGATTGGGTTTAGGACGGGGCGGCGAAACACCCAAAAAAAAATCCTCTCAAAAAATGAGAGGACTTTTCGTTGGCCCACTAGGACTCGAACCTAGAAAGACGGCACCAAAAACCGTAGTGTTACCATTACACCATAGGCCAGTTTTGCTTAATGCGAGTGCAAATTTATAACAAATCTCAATACTTCCAAATGTTTCAAAATATTTATTTCAAAAAGGATAAATTTTTTGCGTTAAAACTTACTTAATACGGCTTAGAAAATGTGTGTAAGTTGTTGTAATGCGGCAAGAAATCGTTTCTTTGTAGCGCAAAAATCACGTGTTTTTATGAGCGAACAGCAATTTAAAAAATGGAATACAATTGGAGGCTGGCTATCTTTTACCATCGCCTTGCTCGTTTATTCGCTAACTGTTGAGCCTACGATGAGCTTTTGGGATTGCGGCGAATACATTGCAACCTCGGCAAAGTTAGAGGTTGGACACCCGCCTGGTGCGCCTTTATACCAAATGATGGGTGCTTTTTTCTCGATGTTCGCTCCAGATAATCAGACCGTGGCATTGATGATTAACATGATGTCGGTGTTTTCGAGTGCTTTTACCGTGTTATTCATGTTTTGGACGGCAACTATTTTGCTTCGAAAACTCGTGGCAATTGCCGATAAAACTGCTGGTAGCATAGATGGTTGGGCGATTTTAGCCGCTTCGTTTGTTGGCGTGATGGCTTTTACTTTTTCCGACAGTTTTTGGTATAATGCCGTTGAAGCTGAGGTTTACGCTATGGCAACGCTATTAATTGCATTGCTGTTTTGGTTGGGATTGCGCTGGGAGCAAGACTTAGATAAAGCGCGCGGAAACAAATGGCTGTTGCTTATAGCGCTCGTCATTGGATTGTCGTTCGGAATCCACTTTATGGCTTTGCTTACCATTCCTTCAATCGGATTTTTATATTTCTTTAAAAAATATCCGGCAGTAACTACAAAAAACTTCATCATCGCAAATATTGTGGTGGTTTCGGTTTTGTTATTTATTTTCAAGTTGTTGCTTCCGTGGACGATGGCTTTGTTTGGAAACACTGAAGTATTTATGGTAAACAGCCTCGGATTACCTTTTAATTCGGGTACCATTTTCGTAGCCGTAGTTTTAATTGGTTTATTCTATTTCGGTTTGCGTTATACCAAACAAAAAGATTTACCGAAGTGGAACACACTTATTTTAAGTGTACTTTTTATATTGATTGGTTTCTCGACCTGGATGATGCTTCCGATTCGTGCGAATGCAAACACGGTGATTAACGAAAATAAGCCTTCGGATGCGCGCGAACTTTTGGCGTATTACAACCGCGAACAATACGGTATTAATCCGCTTTTCTACGGACCACAATTTTCGGATATGTATGCCGGCTTGGATGAAGAAGAGCCTTACAAAGATAAAGCACCAAATTACGAACGCGATTACACGACAGGTAAGTACATCATTACCAACAATTATAAAAACGCGGAGCAAAACAGTTCGTCTGCGCACAAGTCGATCTTGCCACGTATGTGGAGCACCGAGCACGCAAAGAATTACATGACGTTTACGCATCCGCTTGAGTTCCGAATTAATCCGGAATATTCCGAAGAAGCTGAATTGGTTCAGATTATTTCTGAATTCAGACAAGCCTACTCTCAAGGTCAGGTGGATATGGAAGGCTATGCCGAGTTTTTAAAAGCGTACAGCGATTATCTAATCGTGGAACGCCCTTCGTTTGGCGACAATATTGGTTTTATGTTTGAATACCAATTTGGATATATGTACTGGCGTTATTTGATGTGGAATTTCACCGGACGTCAAAACGACATTCAAGGCAATTACGACACGCAAGATGGAAACTGGATCAGCGGTATCAATGCAGTAGATTCGTATCGATTGGGCAATCAGGATTCGCTTACGCAAGATGCTAAAAACAACAAAGGACGAAACACTTATTATTTCATTCCGTTTATTTTGGCGATTCTGGGCATGATTTACCATGCGAATCGCGACGTGAAAAGCTTTTATGTGTTGCTCATTTTGTTTTTGTTCACGGGATTGGCTTTGAAGATATACTTGAATGAGCGTCCGTTTGAACCACGTGAACGCGATTACGCACTTGTAGGATCGTTCTACGTTTTTGCATTATGGATTTGCTACGGCGTGTACGGACTTATTGATTACGCACGCAAAGCGGTATCTTCTAAAATTGCTGTTCCTGCCGTTTTTGTTGCCACACTTTTGGGTGCACCGGTTTTAATGGCGAGTCAGAATTGGGACGATCACGACCGCAGCAACAAATACACTGCGGTAGCGATGGCCAAAGCGTATTTATCGTCTTGCGAACCAAACGCCATTTTATTTACCATTGGGGATAATGATACGTTCCCGCTGTGGTATGCACAAGAAGTGGAAGGATTTAGAACCGATGTTCGTATTGTAAACACCAGTTTGTTGCATATGGATTGGTACATCGATCAAATGAAAGCCAAAGCGTACGAATCGGAACCTTTGCCTATTAGCTTTACCCACAAACAATACGTGGGTGACAAATTGGATTATTCTGTCTTCACCGACCGAACCGATGCGCGTTGGGCTTTACAAAACTTTATCAAATTCTTAGCAACCGACGACGAACGCACGTTGATTGAGCTTAAAAACGGTCAGAAATTACACTTCTATCCCACCAATAAAGTACGTTTCAACATCGATAAGAACGCGGTTATTGCCAATAAGGTGGTTTCGGAAAAAGATCGCGACAGCATTGTCGATTTCATCGATTTCGATATCAAAGGACAGGCGCTGTATAAAAATCGGGTGATGATGCTCGACATTGTGGCAAACAATCAGTGGAAGCGTCCGATTTACTTTACTGGAGGCAGTTTTGGCGACGACGATTATTTGTGGATGAAAGATTATCTGCAACTCGACGGTATTGTATTTAAGTTAGTTCCTGTGAAAACACCTGTTGCAAAAGACGCGAGCGTGTTGGATATGGGGAAAATTGATGCCGACAAGATGTACAAGATTGTCAAGAATTGGGAATGGGGCAATAGCGGAAGTCCGGATATTTACCACGATCCGGAAACGCGCAAAAACTCGCTGACGTACCGAACTAATTTATCGCGTTTGATTTTTGCTTTAATCGAAGAAGGTAAAAATGCTCAAGCTGCCGAAGTGGTTGAAATTGCTATGAAAAATATGCCTTTTGAGTATTTTGGCTATTATTCGTTGCTCGACACTTACGTGGAAGCCTACTATAAACTGGGCAAGCGCGCTGAAGGACGAAAATTATACGAACAACTTGCGGCGAAGTATCAAGATCAATTACAGTATTTCCAATCGCTTACCGCTTCCGAACAAATGGATTTATACTACGAAGTGGTAGCTGCCATCGAGCGGTACAGAAGTGTATTGCAGTTGGTTAAGAAATACGACGAAGCTGCCTATTACGAAAAGTCGAAGACTACATTTAACAGCTGGAACGGAAAATTTGGTCGTTTTCAGCGCGACAATGAGTAATGTGGTACTGGGTTAAAACGAGTCGGTTTGTACGCTGGCTTTTTCCGCACTTTGTCTGGAAAATGCCGGCGGGCGAACGATTGGTGTACCTGACTTTCGACGACGGACCGATACCGGGCGTAACCGATTGGGTTCTGGAACAGCTCGAAAAATTTCAGGCAAAAGCCACGTTCTTCTGCATAGGCGAAAATGTAAATCGCCACAGAGCCGTTTACGACAAGATTCGAGCACAGGGCCACAGCATTGGCAACCATACGCAAACACACGCCAACGGCTGGAAAACCGATTCAAGTCTATATATTCAGGAATTTGAAGATTGCCAGAAGCAATTGGACACGAAAACTACTTTATTTCGACCGCCTTACGGGAAAATTCGGCGTTCGCAACGCAAACAATTGGAAAAATTCGGAACGCGAATTATTATGTGGGACGTACTTTCGGCCGATTTCGACACGCAAATTAGTCCAGAGAACTGTTTAGAAAACGTGCTAAACAATATTGAAGACGGCAGTATCGTGATTTTTCACGACAGTTTAAAAGCAGAAAAAAACTTGCGGTATGCGTTGCCGAGAACTTTAGAATTTCTTCAGCATAGAGGTTTTAAAGCTGTAGCGTTAACTCAGACTTGTTCTTGAACGATGGCAATAATGCTGTTTGCATCGAGTTCGCCCGATTGTCTCCAAACCATTTGCCCGCTTTTGTAAATCATTAACGTAGGAACGTTTTTGATGCGAAGGGCTTCGGCTAATTCTTGATTTTTATCGACATCGATTTTGATGACTTTGGCTTTATCGCCCAATGCAGCAGCCACATCTCTGATCACAGGGTGCATAGAAGTAGACTGTTCGTTCCACTCGGTATAAAAATCGATTAAGACCGGAATCGGCGCGCTAATCAGTTCTCCAAATTTTGACATTACTGCAAAAAATTAAACTTGATAGTACAAATATATGTTTTTTCGGTATTACGCCGGTTTTTCGCCCTTTTTTAGTTCAAAAACACTGATTTCTGGCCAGATACCAACGCGACCCGGATACGCGTGGAAGCCAAAACCGCGATTTACGTAGATTTTACGATTCTCGTGTTCATACAAACCTGCCCATTGTTTATACACGTATTGAACCGGACTCCATTTGAAAAATCCAGGAATTTCAATCCCAAACTGCAAGCCGTGCGTGTGTCCAGACAAAGTTAAATGCACATTCGACGGATGCGTTTTAACTTCGTACTCCCAATGCGATGGATCGTGCGACATTAAAATCTTAAATGCGTCGCGATCCAATCCGGAAACGGCTTTACCTAAATCGCCCGCTTGTTTGAAGTTTTTGCCCCAATTTTCAACGCCAACAATGTGCAAAGCTTCACCATCTTTGTTAATCGAAGTGTGTTCGTTCAACAACAGTTTAAAGTCGATATCGCCATATAATTTTTTGATGTCTGAAAAATTTTTCTCTTTTTCCTGCTGCGACGGCCAAGAAACGTATTCACCGTAATCGTGGTTCCCCAATACTGCAAACTTTCCGAATTTATGTGGTTTAATTTTTTTGAAAGTGTCAATCCACGGATGCATTTCGGTAGCGTGTGTATTTACGATATCACCTGTAAAGAGAATTAAATCGGTTTCTTGCTGATTGATCAAATCGATTGCGTATTCAATTTTCTCGGGATTGTCGAAACTGCCGCTGTGTACATCGGAAATCTGGGTGATTTTTAAACCGTCGAAGGCCGCGGGCAAATCTGGGAAATACAGTTTTGTAGTGATTACTTTATAGTTGTACTTTCCTTCAAAAATGCCGTAAATTAAACTCGCAAACGGTATGGCGGCGAGGCCGAGAGCAATCTGGCTGATAAACTTTCGGCGTTCGGGCAAGGCTGGTGTGTTTGAATCGTAATCCACGAAATAGCGCGAAATGGCGCAAAAGACGCGGAATAAATCTTCGCCAAAAAGCACTAAACCAATAAGCATTTTAGGAACGTAAATGACCAGCATTAATCCAAGGGTAAAAAGCGACATCCGATTTTGCCCTACCGAGCGATCGAACTGCGTAAAACCGTAGAAGATAATTCCGACTATAGCAACAGAAATTACGAGATACGAAATGATAAAACCTTTGTCTTTATTGACTGTTTTGAATGCTTGAAAGGCATACAGTTCAATTAAACCAAAGATCAGGAGAAGAATAATCCAACGAACCACAGTAAAAATTTTCGGCAAAGTAACGGTTAAACGCGCTTTGATATTCGAGCATTCCAAAATATTTAACTAAAAAACAATATTGAAGAAGGCTTGAGGGATCGTGACGTTTACCCTTTTACGTATCGTTTTAGGGGAAGCTAGAAGTTAGAAGCTAGAGGCTAGACTTCGATGAATTCACCATTTTACGTATCGTGTTCCCACCCTAACCCACAATTTGTTGGTGCCTGAGCTTGTCGAAGGCTGGTGCCTGAGCTTGTCGAAGGCTGATGGAGATTTTTGTATTAAGACTTCGCGACGTTCACCATTTTGCGTATCGTTTTAGGGGAAGCTAGTCCCGATAGCTATCGGGAGAGACTTCATGACGTTCATTACTTAACGTATCGTTTTCCCACCCTAACCCACGTATCGACGGTGCCTGAGCTTGTCGAAGGCAGCATTGTGTACATTGTGAAAAACTTTGAGAAACATCGTGCTCCATTTTTGCTTTTTTCGCTTTTTTCACTTTTTTCTATTCTTTCTATTCTTTCTATTTTTTCACTTCCAATAGCTATCGGAATTCCCTTTTTGTTAATCTTTCAATCTCGAAATCTTTCAATCTCGAAATATTTGCGCAGCTCCTTCCCGCTGTTCGCTGTAGTCCTCGTAAAATACGGCAGGTTCACGCGCGCAGCATTCGGCTTCTGAGGTCGCCGATTGCTTCGCGGTTCACCTAGCCGTCTTTTCTTGCGGGCTGCCGCTGCCATCGGGGCTAGAGCAAACGTTACCAAAAATTCGTAAAAAAATACCTATACGTAGGTAGTTTTGAGAGGAAGGAATCCTTTAAATTAGCGAGGAATAAAAGAGCAATATTTTTTAATTGCTAACACAAAAGGCGAAACAAGTGTCCAATTTAATAGATCAAGAATGCGCATAAATTTATCGCTGCAATGCGCTGTGATTAAATAAATTAAGGGTGTTTTTGAAAATTGGGAAAAAGGTGGGACTTCGCCAATTGTTGAGTTACCTGCAAGCCTAAAAGACAGACACAACAAACAAAAACGAACAGTAAAACGACAGACAAAATGCCAACTCTTCGCAAAATAAAAAGAGCTTCAACCAACCGCACAAGCCGACACAAATTACAGCACATTTTATTTTGCCCAACCGCACCCAAGCCCACCTACCACCCTGACTATTTCTAAAAAATACAGAATAATTTGCCATACTAAAAAACTTAGCTAAATTTGTCATCTATTGACAAGTTAATTTTTACAAGCAAATGAAAGCAACTTTTGGTGAATATATCAGGCAGTTACGGTCAGACAAAGGTTTGACATTGACACAACTTGCGTCACAACTTGACCTTGACTCAGCGAATTTGAGCAAAATTGAGAACGGTAAACGTGAATTTGACGAGAAGCGTTTAGAAAAATTAGCGATAGCTTTTGACCTTAACATTGACGAACTGAAAACAGAATATTTTGGCGACCAATTCGCTAAGAAAATGTATCAATACAACTGTTCACCCGAAACATTGATTGTTGCGGAAGAAAAAGTGAACTATCTAAAAAGTATAAATGTAAAACAAGCCGAAATAAAATTCTAAACTATGAACAAACCATTGACATATATAAGTTTATTCAGCAGTGCGGGAGTTGGTTGTTACGGCTTCAAACAAAACGGTTTTGAATGCATTGCTACAAATGAAATACTCACAAAACGCTTGAAGATTCAAGCGTTCAACAGCAAGTGTAAATACGACACAGGCTATATAGATGGAGATATTTCTACAAAAGAAACCAAAAAAAAACTGTTTGCTGAAATCAAAAAATGGCAAATAGAATATAAAATTTCAGAACCTGATGTAATTGTGGCTACGCCACCCTGTCAAGGAATGTCTGTAGCAAACCACAAAAAAAATCAAGAATTGACAAGAAATTCTTTAGTTGTAGAATCAATCAAAATTACAAAAGAAGTCAATCCAAAATTTTTCATTTTTGAAAACGTAAGGGCGTTTTTAAATACAACTTGCACGGACATTGACGGAATAGAAAAAACGATTGAAGAAGCAATAAGAATAAATTTAGGTGGACATTACAACATACTTTTCAAAATTGTAAACTTCAAAGATTACGGTTCGCATTCAAGCAGAACAAGAACTCTTGTAATAGGCGTTCGCAAAGACATTCAGAACATTAGTCCGTTTGACATTTTTCCCGAAAAACAAAAACCAAAAACGCTACGAAAACTTTTTGCAGGTTTAGAAGAAATAAAGGAAATGGGAAAAATATCGGAAACCGATATTTTTCACTCGTTTCGTGAATACGATGCAAAAATGTTGCGTTGGATTGAGAATTTAAAAGAAGGACAATCTGCGTTTCAGAATACCGAAAAAGACAGAATACCACACCAAATTAAAGACGGAAAAATTGTAATCAACGAAAGTAAAAATGGCGACAAATATGCACGTTGGTATTGGGACAAAGAAGGCCCGTGTGTTCATACGAGAAACGATATTTTGTCAAGCCAAAATACCGTTCACCCAGCAGAAAATAGAGTTTTCAGCATTAGAGAGCTAATGCTGATGATGAGTATTCCTTCAACTTTTCAATGGACGCATCAATCAACAGGCAAGTTGAATAAAATGAGTTTACTTGAAAAGAAAGTATTTTTGAAGAAAGAAGAATTAAACATTAGACATTGCATTGGCGAAGCAGTTCCGACAGGCGTTTTTAGCAACATTGCAAAAAGAATAAGTGATGTTTTAAGTCAAAAATTTCTTTCAACAACCGAAATCAACAACGTAATTAAAAAAGAAAAATTGAACGAAACACAAAATTTGCTTTCGTTCATCAATTCTGATTTTTCCAAGTTAGGTCTTGAAAACATATATCAAATAGCGGAATATGCAAATTCAAGCCGTCAAGAAAATTCAGCATTTTTCACACGGAAAGATATTGCGTTTTCCGTTGTAAAGGATTTGCCCGAACTTAAAGGAAAAAAGAAAATCAGAATTTTAGAACCTTCGGTTGGTATTGGCAATTTCATTCCTCTGTTGGTTGAGAAATACGGAGACAAAGATGAAGTAATTTTTGACCTTGTTGATATTGACAACAATTCATTTGTTGTGCTGAAAAATATTTTAGCCAAATTGAAGCTACCTAAAAAATTTAAATTCAATTTCATCAATGCAGACTTCCTTACTCACAGTTTCAATGTAAAGTATGATATTGTCGTAGGAAATCCGCCTTATAAAAAGGTAACGAACAACCAAGAATTGTTGTCGCTTTACAGATTCAATGCAAAAAACGATGAATCAAATAACCTGTTCTCGTTCTTTATTGAAAAAGCAATTACATTGGGAAATTTCGTTTCCCTAATTGTTCCCAAAAGCCTAATCAATTCGCCCGAATTTAATATTACAAGAGAAATTTTGAACGGACAAAACCTTTTGAAAATTTGCGATTATGGCGAAAAGGGGTTTAAGGGCGTTAAGATTGAAACAATTAGTTTTTTACTTGAGACTTCATCAAAAAAACAAAGTGAAAATATTTTAATTGAAAGTTACATCACGGAAACATTAGAAGAAAAGCAAAAAGATTATATAATGTCTGACAAGTTCCCGTATTGGCTGATTTACAGAAATGAAGAATTTGACCAAATTTCAGAAAAACTCAAATTTAATATTTTTCAGAGTTTTAGAGACAGGCAAATTACCAAGCAAATCACAAAAAACAATGGAAAATATAGGGTATTGAAATCTCGTAATATTGGTAATAACGAAGTTAGGGAATTAGAAAACTACGACTGTTATATTGACGATACAGAAAATTTGGCTGTCGCCAAATTTCTCAATCGTGATGATGTTGTTATGATTCCAAACCTCACATATTATCCAAGAGCGAGTTTTTTACCAAAGAATACAATTACTGACGGCTCCGTTGCTTTATTAACATTGAAAAACGGAAGTCGACTTCCGACAGAAAAAGATTTAGAATATTATGGAACAAAAGAATTTGAGAAGTTCTATCGTGTTGCACGTAATTATGGCACACGTTCACTAAACATTGATAATAATTCCGTTTTTTTCTTCGGACTCTTAAAAAATATTGAATAAATGACAGAAATCGAAAAGTTGCTTAAAAGCAAAAACTATGACATCAGACTTACCAATGATGCAAGATTTATGGATCAGAAATGCACACCAGATGTTGTTTGTATAATTGCGGACTGTGTTTTGAATTTAAGAGAAAATGAACCCCAAAAAGAGTTCATTGTGCAGGACATTTGGGACTCTCAATACTTTATCAAAAACGTAAAAGCAATATTCAATAAACCATCTGCAACCAATCCAACAACACGAAGCGAATACGACAAATTTATTCAACAACCTTTAAGACTTTTGGCATATGCGGGAGTATTGGACATTGATAAGCGTGGAACTAAAAACTATTATAAAATTGCCAATTTATCTGTATTAGAATACATATCGTTGAAAGACCGACACGCTTACAATTTTCTTTACCAATACTTTGTAAAAGTTTTATCAGATAGTGGTTTACTCAAATTTTTTGAAGTTTACAAGAACAAATATGAAAAAGGTAATTTAACACAGTCAGATTTTGAAGATTTGCAAAAGCGTTTTATTAAATTCATTATCGGAAATACTGCAATTAACGGAGAAGTTGAAGTAAAGCGTATTTATCCAAAATTGCTAAACATCTACGCTTGCGAAAACAATTTGCCGGGTTCAATCAAAGGGCGAATGTCAGAAAATGAATTTTACTATACAGACTTAATGTATAATCGAAAAAATTGGCGTGATTTATCAAAAGACAAAACCATTTCACGACAAGAAGCAAATGCAGAAAGCGAACAAAACGTATTACCTGATACTGCGTTTAATGCTTATTTGGTTCAAAAAGCAATGAACCAAATAAAGAAAATGTATTCTGAAAGCGAAGTCAAAGACCAATGGGCTAATGGTGATGCGACACAAGTTCATCACATTTTCCCGAAAAGCAAATTTCCACAACTTGCTCATTACTTAGAAAACTTAATTAAACTAACTGCAACGCAACATTTTACAAAAGCACACCCGAACAATAAGACCGATGCGATAAATCCCGATTATCAACTTGTTTGCTTACTTGCAAAATCAGACACCATTGAAAAATCATTGAAAAAAAACGAACTTTATTACAGAAAGGAATCTTTCATTTATTGCATAAACACAGGACTTGAACAAGATTTGAAAGCTGATTTAACTTTCAGACAAATTAAAACGGAATTAGCAACAATTTACAACGACCTGTAAAAACTTAAAATTATGTATAGACAATTTTTCGGTAAAAGAAACAAAATGCGATTTGACACTCAAACAGAGTATTATGAAACATTAGGTTTTTTGGCAAAATCAGATGGCTCAATTTCTTTAGTTTGGGAAAATAATGAAAATCAAGGTGCTTGGGGTAGCGAAGGCCGAATTCATTGTCATTTCAACATAAACAGATTTACCCCACCTTTGACACGTAAATTTACAAAGGGAAGAGCTAAAAATGTTATTCATAGAATTAATTGTAACGAATTTGTTCAGGACATTGTAACAAATCACGGATTTGCAATGGGAAGTGTTCAAAACACAAATGCAATTAGAGCGACAATCCCTCCTGCTCATATTGTTGATTTCGACAATGGCCTTGCACTATGATTTCCACTACATTTGGTGGCACATTTGCAAAAACGCACAAGCCCACGCTAAAGCTAAGTTTTGCAAAAGAGCCGCCAAGCCAACGCACCAAGACAGACACGAAATGACAATGAACAAACTCGACAGAAAAGAAAGGCGAACCGCTAACAGCAGTAACCGTTACACATCTACCATCTTTCGCCAAAAAAATGGAAATTCCTAATCAAAGCGAGCTCAAATAAGAGGTTTACAAGTGCGCTCGTTTGTAAAGTAGCGTTTAGTTCTCAAAAATAACGAAGCGGGAAAACGCCGCTCTACACAGCCTCCCGTATTTGAGGTTACCATTAACAACACGCCACACCTTTTCATTGCCATCCGCAGCCCTAACCCACGTTTTGCCGGTGCCTGAGCGTGTTAAAGGCGTAAATTATTTTTAAGAAGCTAGAAGCTAGAAACGAGAAGCTAGACTTTGTTGAATTCACCACTTCACGTATCGTATTCCCACCTTGACCCACGATTTGGTGATTCTAGAGCGATTCTGGGAGTTAATCGCAAATGTTTATTTCACTTTTCGATTTCCTCCTTTTTTCTATTCTTTCGCTTTTTTTGCTTTTTTCCTTCTTTCTATTTTTTCGCTTGTGAATCTTTTCCGCGCGAACGGGTGGAGTGGCATCCTTTTTTGCGCTACGGTTTTTCCACTACTTGTTTGCAAAAAAGATAGAACGGAACACGTGACGGCGTGAACCTCTTTTGCGCAGCGACGACTCGTTTGCCGGCGCGCCCAAAAACAAAAAAAGAATGCATCGTCGGTGGTAACTTGCGAGTAAGGGTATCAAAATTTAAATACCTTTACTTTCTTTAATTTTTGAAATGGAAACCAAAAAACGCCTGTACTTACTCGACGCCTATGCCTTGATTTTCAGAGGATATTACGCTTTTATCAAAAACCCAACCATCAATTCCAAGGGCATGAATACCTCGGCAATTGTAGGTTTTATGAATTCGTTACTCGACATCATCAAGCGCGAAAAACCCGATCATTTGGCCGTAGCGTTTGATAAAGAAGGAAGTACAGTGCGTACGGAAATGTTTCCGCAATATAAAGCCAATCGCGACGAAACGCCCGAAGCTATAAGCCTTGCCATTCCGTACATTCACGACATTTTGCGCGCCATGCACATTCCGATCATCGAACTTGCCGGTTGCGAAGCCGACGATTTGATTGGAACCATCGCCAAACAAGCCGAACAACAAAATTATCAGGTGTTTATGGTTACGCCCGATAAAGATTTTGCGCAGCTCGTAACCGAAAACGTATTTATTTACAAACCCGCACGCATGGGCAACGGCATCGAAATCTGGGGCATTAAAGAAGTACAAGAACGCTTTGGCGTAGAACGTCCGGAACAGGTAATCGACTTTCTAGGCATGATGGGCGATGCTGTAGATAACATTCCTGGACTTCCCGGCGTAGGCGAAGTAACTGCAAAAAAACTGCTCGCCGAATTCGGTTCTATGGAAAATTTGTTGGCTAACACCGACAAGCTGAAAGGCAAAATGAAAGAAAACATTGAAGCCAACGCCGAACTGGGAATACTTTCGAAAAAACTCGCGACCATTTTGGTAGATTGCCCCGTAACCTTTAACGAAACCGACTACGAACTGAGCAAACCCGATTTCGAAAAAACGCAGGCGCTGTTTCATGAACTCGAATTTCGCCGCATGGCCGAACAATTCGATGCTATTTTTCGAACCGACTTCTCGGCCGTAACCAACGCCACCGAACAGAAAGAAGCGCAACTGTACCGTAAAGCCAAACCAAATCTCACGGGACAAATCGACCTATTTGGCGTCGATACCGATATGGAAAGCGCCACCGGTTACAGCTTGTACCAAAACATTGAAAACACCGAACACCACTACCAATTAGTAAATACTGACTTTGCCAAGAAACTGTTGCTCGACCATTTGCTCAAGCATAAAACCGTAAGTTTTGATACGGAAACCACCGGAATCGACGCGCAGCAAGCCGAATTAGTAGGAATTTCGTTTTCAACCGAAAAAGGAAAAGGTTACTACGTGCCTATTTCTGAAAATCGCGAACAAGCCGAAGCTGAAGTACGCTATTTCGACGCCTTTTGGCAGAATACGGAGATTGAAAAAGTGGGTCAGAATATTAAATACGATTTAAAAATCTTGGCACAATACGGTGTTCGCATTGCCGAACCCTGTTTTGATACGATGTTAGCGCATTATCTGATTAACCCAGACATGCGTCATAACATGGATGTATTGTCGCAAACCTATTTGAATTACGCGCCGGTTTCCATTGAAACGCTAATTGGAAAAAAGGGTAAAAATCAGAAATCGATGCGCGAGGTCGATGTAGAAGTGATTAAAGAATACGCCGCCGAAGATGCCGATGTAACTTTGCAATTGAAAAACGTTTTTGAACCCAAATTGCAAGAATCGGAAACAACAAAACTGTTTACAGAAATCGAAATGCCGTTGATGCCCGTTTTAGCCGACATGGAACTAACGGGCGTAAAACTGGATATTGCTTTCTTGAAAGAAATGGAATCGGAAATTGCTACGGAAATCAGTTCGTTGGAACGCAAGATATACGAGACTGCCGGCGAGACTTTCAATTTAGCGTCGCCTAAACAATTGGGCGAAATTTTGTTCGACAAAATGAAAATTGGCGGTGCAAAGCAAAAGAAAACGAAAACCGGACAGTATGCCACGGGCGAAGAAATATTGTCGTATTTGGCGCTTACGAGTCCGTTTGTACATGACATACTCGATTGGCGTCAATTGGTAAAACTACAAAGTACGTATGTTACGGCACTACCGACGCAGGTAAATCCAAAAACGGGTCGGATTCACACCGATTACATGCAAGCTGTGGCGGCAACCGGACGTTTGAGTTCGAACAATCCGAATTTGCAAAACATCCCGATTCGTACCGAACGCGGTCGTCAAATCCGAAAAGCTTTTGTGGCGGGTTCCGACAAGCATGTATTGTTGTCTGCGGATTACAGTCAGATTGAATTGCGCATCATTGCAGCTCTAAGTGGAGAAGACACGATGATTGAAGCGTTTAGAAACGGCGAAGACATTCACCGATCAACGGCTTCGAAAGTATTCGACATACCGGTAGAGGAAGTAACACGCGAACAACGCAGCCATGCAAAAACGGTAAATTTTGGAATTATCTACGGCGTATCGGCTTTTGGGTTGAGCAACCAAACTACCTTATCGCGATCGGAGAGTGCCGATTTAATTAACGCTTATTACCGAACCTATCCCAAATTAAAGACCTACATCAACGACCAGATTGAGCACGCACGCGAATTGGGTTATGCACAAACTATTTTTGGGCGTCGCCGGTACTTAAAAGACATAAACTCCGGAAATGCGGTGGTTCGTGGTGCGGCAGAACGCAATGCGGTAAACGCTCCGATACAAGGGTCGGCTGCCGATATTATCAAAATTGCTATGATCCGCATTCACAAAGCGTTTGCAGCTCAGCAATTGCAATCGAAGATGTTGCTACAGGTGCACGACGAATTGGTGTTTGATGTATTGGAATCGGAATTGGAAGTGGTGAAGCAAATTGTAAAGTCGGAAATGGAAGGTGCAGCCAGCTTAACGGTTCCGTTAGAAGTTGAAATGGGCGTGGGTAAGAACTGGTTGGAGGCGCATTAAACTACTTTCTTATGTAAACCTCCAAAATTTTAATCTGAATTTTAAAACAAAATTTCTTTAAAGGAAAAACCATACGTTATATTTTTTTTTGAGCGAAGTGGATGGTTTTGGTGCTCGAAAAGTTAAAATAACGTATTGATTTTAAGGTTTTAACAAAAGGTAATATTGCAATATTACAAATGAAATAATACCAAGCCCCATAAAATCACTTTTACGAAATTAGTTTTCAATTCACTCCATAAAAAAAGGCTCTCTTTCGAAAGCCTTTTTTGTTTTATAGCGGGAACTAATTAACCTAAAGCAGCACGCTTAAATCCAGTTACTACTAGATCTGGGTTAACTGTTTTCACGTATTTAGCTACGCTAAGTTCACCGTCTTTAATGTAATCCTGGTTCACCAAAGTATTGTCTTTGAAGAAACGTCCCAATTTACCTTTTGCAATGTTTTCGATCATTGCTTCTGGCTTACCTTCCTGACGTAACAAATCTTTAGCGATTTCTATTTCTTTATCGAAAATCTAAAGTTGACTTATTTACTCATGCCTTAAAAACAAATTCAAAAAAAGCTTTTAAAATCACTTATAAAAAGCTCAGCAATTCCATTAAAAAAAGTGAATAGTATGGTTCTCTGGGAAATCGCTCACTTATTTATACATTCTGCGACACTTTTTTTTACTGGTGAAAACATCGTAGGTAGCCCAATCAATGTATTTTTTTCTTTTTCAATTTAAAAAGCGGATGCTATATAGCGAAACAATTTCTACCTTGCTGTATTTCAAAAAGTCTGAAAAGAAATTTAACAAAATAAGAAAACACTGCGTTAGTTTTTTAAATATTTTTACAAAGGCTAAAGTAATTAGTGTAATTACAGATTTTTTTTAGTGTTGTTTTTTTAGATGTTTATTTTCCTGCAAGTATTACACTAATTTAAAGAATGTCTTTTTGAAATATCTAACTCGGTAGTTCATTAATTTCATACTCGTTCGACTTTATTTCTTTGGTATATTATTGCTAATCAAAAACTAAACCCATGAAACCATCACAACTGCTGATAGCATTTTTAATTTCTTTTAATTTATTCGGACAATCGTGGCCGTGGGGATTTAGAGGTGGGGCTGTCGATGATACTTCAAACGCACCCGAAACGGTTTTATCGCTACAAACCGACAGTCAAAAAAATATTTATGCATTAGCTCGAGTGGGCTATGCGGGTATTTTTCTTGGAAATCAACTCATTCAACCCAATGGAGATGCAATTACCAAAAATGATGTGGTGCTTTTCTCGCTTAACTGCACGGGTGAACTACGATGGTACAAGGTCTTTGGTGGTCGAAGTGAGGAACGGGTAGGACAATTAGCTATAGATGAAAACGACAATATTTATTTTGCAGGAACAGTTTCAAGCTGTGCACCTGTGGGAGATATAAACGGGCCAGCCGCTTTCTTCGGGGAGTTCGATTTCAACAACACTCTCGAAGCTTGCAGCAGAAGTATACTTGCAAAAATTAATAGTGACGGAGACTTTATCTGGATCCGGAGGCCTCAACCGTTTTTGTCGCAATCGGAAGCACAGGGAACTGTGAACGTAGACTTACTTAGAGACGAAACGGGTACTTTACATTGGTTTATGAGTATGCGTAGCGGTACTTTTTGCGATGGTCAATATACCGTACCTCAAGGTGGTAGTAAACATCATATATTAAAGTATGACACTGATGGTAATTTTGTACAAGGTATATCTTTAAATATGTCTATTGACATTTTACCTCTACCGAAATTCTATCGAAATCCGAACAACGGTCATTACTTTTTTACCAATTATCGCGACCCTGAAAATGTAGTTAGCTTTAACGGAACACCAATCACAGGTACAGGATATCTTGCCAGCTACGACCAAAACGGAAATTTCTTGTGGGTTCGACAAACAACCTCGGCAAATGAAGTAAGTGCTATGATACCGCACGGGCTAGATTTCGACAGCAATAACAACATTTATTTGGGGGGTGTTTTAGGAAATTTAACCGGAAGCAATAGTTTTCTCGGTTTTGCGATACCACCCGAACAATTTCAAAGAACTTTTGTTCTCAAGTGTAATCCAACTGCAGAGACAGTAATCTGGGCGCACCATAATAATAAATTCGGACAGCTAACTGGGACAACGAAAATCATAAATGATGAATTGTATTGGGCTAGTAATGGTGTTACAACAGTGACTTGGTCGGGGCAATCTTTTACAGTAGCTACTACAAGCAACAGCCGTCACTTTGCAGCTAAATTTAATTTAGAAACGGGCGCTTGTACTGGTGGGTTTTGGATACCTTCAACACAAGGTGGGTTCAACTATTTTAACGATATAACACAGGACGCCTCAGGAGATTTAATTCTGGGAGGGCAGTTTACCGGAAGTGTAAATCTCGACAACAATCAAACCCTAACACAATCGGGCGGATCTTCAGATTTTATCATCGCTAAATACGCAGCACAAGCCTGCTCACCGCTTAATACTAACGATTTACCTTTCGAGCAAGTACAACTATACCCGAATCCGGTTAAAGATGTTTTTGTGTTACAAGTCGCACAAACCGCTAAGTACCAAATTATTTCCCTAAACGGAACCATTATTAAAAACGGAACTGCAAATCAAGGAAGTAATTCAATACAGGTTTCAGAATTACCTCCGGGAATTCACCTACTAAAACTTATTTTCGAGAACAGCGAGATAGAAATACGCAAGTTGCTGAAAAATTAACGAAAATTAGATTTCATAAGATAATTCACCCCATAAAAAAAGGCTCTCTTTCGAAAGCCTTTTTTGTTTTATAGCGGGAACTAATTAACCTAAAGCAGCACGCTTAAATCCAGTTACTACTAGATCTGGGTTAACTGTTTTCACGTATTTAGCTACGCTAAGTTCACCGTCTTTAATGTAATCCTGGTTCACCAAAGTATTGTCTTTGAAGAAACGTCCCAATTTACCTTTTGCAATGTTTTCGATCATTGCTTCTGGCTTACCTTCCTGACGTAACAAATCTTTAGCGATTTCAATTTCTTTATCGATGGTTTCTTGGTCTACACCCGCCTCATCTAAAGCAATTGGGTTCATTGCAGCTGCCTGCATAGCCACGTTACGAGCTGCTTCTTCAGCACCTTCTACGTTTGCAGAAAGCGAAACGATGGTTGCAATTTTGTTACCTGCGTGGATGTAGCTTCCTACGAAAGCACCGCTTAATTTCTCAAACGTACCGATTTCGATTTTCTCACCGATAACACCTGTTTGCTCGATTAATTTCTCAGAAACAGTAATTCCGTTGAAATCGGCTGCCAAGAAAGCATCTTTTGAATCGAATTGAAGTGCCAAAGCAGCTAAATCAGTTGCTAATTTTACGAAACCTTCGTTTTTACCTACGAAATCTGTTTCACAGTTCAAGGTAATAACAACACCTTCTGTCTTATCTGCGTTCACAGCAGCGATTGCAGCACCTTCAGTTGATTCGCGATCCGAACGATTTGCAGCTACTTTCTGACCTTTCTTACGAAGGTTTTCGATAGCCAAGTCGAAATCGCCATCTGCTTCAACAAGCGCTTTTTTACAATCCATCATACCGGCACCGGTAAGGGTTCTTAATTTATTTACATCTGCAGCAGTAATTGTTGCCATGATATTTTTAAAGTTTTAGGTTTATGAATTAAATGTGCAAAATTCCGACCTTGTTTGGTGCTTTCGTTCGTGTGGGCTTTATCAAATCGTTAAATCTGAGCCTGGAGCGAAACGCAGAACAAAATCGGAATTTCTAGAAATTTATGCTTCGCTGCTTGGTTCTTCCACAGAAGTTGCATCGCTCTCAGGAGCTTCTACTACTTCTACTTCAGCCTCAACAGCTGCTTCCATTCCCTCAGCATCGTCTACAGGAGCATCTGTATTGCGGTTTGATAAACCGTCGATGATAGCTGCGGTAACTAATGAAAGGATTTTTTCAATCGATTTAGAAGCATCGTCGTTGGCAGGAATTACGTAATCCACTTCACGCGGATCCGAATTCGTATCTACCATTGCGAAAACCGGAATGTTTAATTTTTGTGCTTCTTTTATTGCGATATGCTCAGCCTTAATGTCGACTACAAACAAAGCTGCTGGTAGGCGCGACATGTCGGCAATAGATCCTAAGTTCTTCTCAAGCTTCGCTCTAAGACGATCAATTTGCAATTTTTCTTTTTTCGAAAGCGTGTTAAAAGTACCGTCTTTCTTCATTCTGTCGATAGACGACATTTTCTTAACTGCTTTGCGAATAGTTACAAAGTTGGTCAACATACCACCAGGCCATCTTTCAGTGATGTACGGCATGTTTGCTGCCAATGCTTTTTCTGCAACGATGTCTTTCGCTTGCTTTTTAGTAGCTACAAATAAAATTTTGCGGCCTGATGCTGCGATTTTCTTCAAAGCTTCATTAGCTTCTTCGATTTTTGCAGCAGTCTTATATAGATTGATAATGTGGATACCATTACGCTCCATATAAATGTAAGGAGCCATGTTTGGATCCCACTTTCTGGTCATGTGTCCGAAGTGAACACCGGCTTCCAGTAACTCTTTAACTTCTACTTTGTTTGCCATTTTTGAAATAGTTTACGTTCTGTTGAATTAGCAATGGTCCTTTTAGAGATTGCGAAATTTTGAGATTTCAAGATTTCGAGATTTTGTTTTTATCCCGATAACTATCGGAACCAACTTCTACTCTCCTAGGCTTCATTTAGATGCTAAACTAATCTCTCTTTTCAGAGAAGTGCAACAACAACTTGATTTTTAAAAATTGAATAATATTAACGTTTAGAGAACTGGAATCTCTTACGAGCTTTCTTCTGACCGAATTTCTTACGCTCTACCATTCTTGGGTCGCGAGTAAGTAAACCTTCTGGTTTCAAGATTGCACGATTTCCTTCTCCTACTTCGCACATTGCACGAGCAATAGCCATACGTACTGCCTCTGCCTGACCAGTAACACCACCGCCGTACACGTTTACTTTAACGTCGTAGCTAGCTGCATTTTCAGTCATAGTCAACGGCTGTAATACTTTGTACTGCAAAGTAGCTGTTGGAAAATACGTTGTAAATTCTTTTTTGTTTACAGTAATGGTTCCGTTTCCTTCCGAAACGTAAACACGGGCAACTGCAGTTTTACGTCTGCCAATTTTGTGGATAACTGCCATTATTTAAGATCGTTTAGGTTAACGGTTTTAGGTTGCTGAGCCGTGTGTTTGTGCTCGCTACCAACAACTACAGTAAGGTTTCTGAAAAGTTCAGCTCCTAATTTGTTTTTAGGCAACATCCCTTTAACAGCTTTTTCAACTAAAGCAGCAGGATTTTTCGCCTGTAAAACTTTAGCAGTAAGGGTTCTTTGACCTCCTGGGTAACCCGTATGACGCATGTAAATTTTGTCGTCAAGCTTGGTTCCAGTAAGGTTGATTTTCTCTGCGTTGATAACAATTACGTTATCCCCACAGTCAACGTGTGGCGTAAAACTTGGCTTGTATTTACCGCGAAGAATCATAGCAACCTTCGACGCTAAACGACCCAAGTTATGCCCCTCAGCATCCACAACAACCCACTCTTTGCTCACAGTGGCTTTGTTTGCAGACACAGTTCTGTAACTTAATGTGTTCACAATAATTAATTTAAATTAAACATTCCGTCCGCACCCGTTTTTCGGGATTGGGGTGCAAAAGTACAAATTATTTGCCGACATACAAATGCAAAAGTTTTGTTCGTTGCCGTATTTTTGGGTGTGCCGCCGCAAACGGTGGTGCTTTGAAGAAAAAATCTACTGCGGCGTCGCGCCCTACGCTGCAATTCGGCTGGTCTCGGCGGGCTTTTTGTCTCGCCAAAGGGGCTCCCAAGGTCGCCTTTTGGCAGCGCAAACGCCACACCTCAACGGCACCTCATTTACACTGCGGTCGCTCACACAACCAACCAAACCCAAATTCATACCAAAAGAAACGTTCTAAATTAATCCGCATCAAACTAAAACGAGCTACCTTTTTCATAAATCCATGAGGAATTTACGACATTTGAACTTGCTATTAACCAACCTTTTGTTCTTTACATGAAAAAAATAAACCGTTTCGGGTGCCGCTACCGCGCCGTCTGGCTGTTGGCACTCGCCTATCTTTGTTGTTCATTTGTCACCCGCATTCTGCTGTATTTCTGGGCTTTGCCCGAACCCGATAGTTCTATCAGCGCCGTTGTCAAAACCTTTTTCTTCGGTCTCGTTTTCGATTTGGTTAGTGCCTGCAGCATCAGCCTTCCGGCGATCTTGTACCTTACTATTCTTCCCAACCCACTAATCGGAAGCAAACTCGACAAATCGCTTACGTACTTTTTTACTTTTCTGACACTGTTTCTACTCTCATTTACCGCTTTGGCTGAGTTTACTTTTTGGGAAGAATTTAAATCGCGCTTTAATTTCATAGCGGTCGACTACCTTATTTACACCTACGAAGTTATTGCCAACATAGCCGAATCCTACCCGCTGCCGCTGCTGTTTGCTATTGTACTTCTTACCACACTGCTCGGCATGTACTTCATTCATAAACAAAAAGGATTTACCACTGTGTTTTCTTCAAAAGCAAGTCTAAAAACACGATTCATTGTACTTGCTTCTGTAACTGCTGTAGTGGTTTTAGCCACCGTCGGCTTACAAAACACCGACGCCGAGTGGTCGGCAAACCGCTACAACAACGAATTATCTAAAAACGGCATCTATTCCTTTTTCGCTGCCTTCCGCAACAACCAAATGAAATACAGCGAATTTTACAAAACCATCCCAGAAAACGAAGCCTTCGATTTAGTTCGAAACGAACTGCAACAAAACAACAGCAGGTTTCAATCCAATGGCTTGAGTATTCATCGAACGGTTAGTTCGCCAAATCCAAGTAACGAAAAACCCAATGTTGTTTTCATCTTGGTCGAAAGTTTGTCGGCAAAATTCCTGGGCAGCTACGGAAACACCGAAAACCTGACGCCAAATCTCGACAAACTTGCCACCAAAGCCTGTCGCTTTACCAACCTGTTTGCCACCGGAACACGAACTGTTCGCGGTATGGAAGCCGTAACGCTGTGTATTTCGCCCACACCCGGACAAAGTATCGTTAAACGACCTAAAAATGCGGGCTTGTACACCGTATCGAACGTTTTCAAATCCAAAGGATACAGCTGCAACTTTTTTTATGGCGGCGATGGGTACTTCGACAATATGGATGCTTACTTCGGAAGTAATGGTTTTAATATTTTCGACCGCGGACGTGGTTCGATTCTTTCCGACGACATTAAAACAACACGCACACTGATCTCCGATAGTCAAGTTACTTTTGAAAACGCTTGGGGAATATGCGACGAAGACATTTATAACGTAATGCTCGAACAAGCCGACAAGCAATACGCGTCCGGAAAACCGTTCTTTAATTTCGTCATGACAACTTCAAACCACCGTCCGTACACGTATCCGAAAGGAAAAATCGACATTCCATCTGGCTCAGGAAGAAACGGCGCGGTAAAATATACCGACTATGCGCTCGGAAAACTATTCGAAGCCGCACAAAAGAAACCGTGGTTTAAAAACACAGTATTTGTAATTGTTGCCGACCATTGTGCGTCTAGCGCCGGAAAAGACGAAATAGATATTGTAAATTATAAAATTCCCGCTCTTATTATAGGAGTAGAAAAACTCGGACAGATGGAGATTAGCAAACAGTGTTCGCAAATCGATGTAATGCCGACACTTTTTGGAGCACTTAATTGGAGTTATGAATCCGACTTTTTTGGTGAAGATGTTTTAAATCCGCTTTACCATGAGCGGGCCTTAGTGGCAACGTATCGCAAATTGGGCTTCATTAAAAAAGACGCCGTGGTTATTTTAAGTGAGCAAAAATCAGTGAATCACTACAAATGGGATAACGACAAGAATACGCTCAGCAAATCAGCGAAAAATCCGAGATTGGAACGCGAAGCCATAGCTTGGTATCAAACCGCCGACTATCTCTTCAACAACAACAAACTCAAATAAACCCTAAGACTTTACGGAATCAGCGCTAGATTAAAAGATTGACTTCAGCACTTTACGTCGAATTTGCAGCACATATAAACACTTCTTAAAAGCGAGAAATTTCATTATATTCGTCGTCAATCTTTTACCGATGAAATCTAAAGCTACACTCAAACAAATTGCCAAAGATTTAGGCGTTTCCGTTTCTACTGTTTCCAAGGCTTTAAACAACAGCCCGGAAATTAGTGAACCTACGAAAATCAAAATTCAAGAGTTTGCAAAACTGAAAAACTACAAGCCTAATGTTATTGGTTTGAATCTGAAAAACAGATCTACCCGAACTATTGGCGTAATCATTCCAAATATTCTCAATCCGTTTTTTGCCAAAGTTTTCTCCGGTATTGAAAAAGTTGCCGACGAGAAAGGCTACAACATAATTACATGTATTTCGAACGAATCGATACAAAAAGAGATTCACGCCTTGGATGTTTTGAGCAACGGCACCATCGACGGATTTATCCTTTCAGTGAGCGAAGAAGCGCAAAAGGAAGAAGAATATGGCCATTTTGCTGAAATCATCAGCAGCGGAACGCCGATTGTAATGTTTGATCGCACAGCTGAGAGCATTGCCTGTGATAAGGTTGTTGTAGATGATTTCGAAGCAGCAGTAAATGCCGTACAATATCTGATTGATACTGGTTGCAAAAACATCGCTTTAGTTTCATCAATCGACAATCTAAGCGTTGGTAAACTTAGAGCAAAAGGCTACTTCGCTGCACTTACCGATGCAAAACTAGAAGCCAAAGACGAGTTGGTTTTACTTACTGATAACGAACAGCGTTTTGATGCCGAACTAGCCGGTGTTTTCGAACATAATCCCGATGCTTTTCTTGCCTTAGACGAGCATACCTCAACAGCGGTAATGAAAATGGCAATCAAAAAAGGCTACCGCATTCCAGACGAATTGCAAGTCATTGGCTTTGCCGACGGCATTTGGTCGCGACGATTAACGCCGAGTTTGTCGACAATCTCGCAACACGGACCCGAAATTGGCGAAGCGGCAGCAAAAATGTTGATCGATCGCTTGGAATCGAAAGAAAATTTAAAACCAACTACACAAATAATACGTACTGAATTGAGAAAGCGCGACTCGGTTAAGAAATAGTTATTTCCGATAAATGCACGCAATCTTATTCGCTTTAGAACATCGTCATCCTATGAGAACGCTTTTATTCGCCTGTTTTTTCTTTTTATCGTCGCAGTTGTTACAAGCACAGACAACGCCCGACATTTTCGATGTGGCTCGTTCGGGCACGGTCGAAACACTTAAAACACTGTTAGCAAAAGACAAGTCGTTGATCAATGCTGTGAGTCCGCAGGGCTACACACCGCTCCTTTTGGCTACGTATCGCGGAAACAACGAAGTGGCGAACTATTTAATTGACAACGGCGCAAACATAAACTTGGCAACCGGTTTTGGAACCATAGTAATGGCAGCAATAGTGAAAAAAAACACTGCTGTTTTAGAAAAACTCGTTGCCGCAAAAGCCGATATTAATGCTGCCGACGACAAAGGACTAACACCGCTAATGCTTGCGGTACAATTTCAGCAGCCAGAAACTGTGGCGCTGTTACTCAAATCGGGTGCAAAAAAAGACAGTAAAGACAAAGCCGGTAAAACTGCTTTTGAATACGCCACCGAATCTGGAAACGAGAACTTAATTAAACTTCTAAAATAAAAACTCTATGCAAAAAACTACTTTACTATTTCTTACACTGCTTGGCAGCCTCGGGTTCGCGCAGCAGAAATCGACTGGCGTGATGACCCTTTCAAACAATCCAATTCCGATTACAGCAAACTTTACATTAGATAACAGCACTTCGCAAGTTACATTGGTTTTAACTGGGCCATCCGACCGTTGGTTTGGTTTGGGAATTGGAGTTGAAGCTGGATTTGGAATGGCCGACGGCGATGTTGTGGTTTTTACCACCTCAACAAACCCAAATTTAAGCGATCGAAATTTCGCTGGACTTGGTGTACCACCGAATGATTCAGCACAAAATTGGACTACAGTTTCAAACACGGTTAGCGGCACTGTTCGTACTCTTACACTAACAAGAGCACTAACCACAACAGATGCGAATGATTTCCAAATGCCTTATGCGAGCACGAACTCTATTAGTATCGCAGGTGTGCGACCAGCAGGAGCAACTTTTACAGTTGGCGCTCACGGCGGAACTAACAATGTAGGTTATGCAACTGCAGCGTTCCAAAGTTTGAATACCGACGACATAAACTTAAACACTGTTGAATTATACCCAAACCCAGCGCAGAACTTTTTTAATGTTTCGGCGCGTTCGGAGTTTAATTCGATTACCATTTACTCACAAACTGGAAAATTGGTAAAAACACTTCGTTTTGAAAACGGCAGCATTGAAGAGCGCATTCAAATCGACGATTTAGCAACAGGAATTTACTTATTAGAAGTTTCGGGAACCAGCGGAAAAGCTTGGAAGAAACTGATTAAAGAATAGTTTTTTTTGCACATAAGACCAAAGCCGTTTCGCATTTTGTGGAACGGCTTTTTTTGTTCCGATTGCCCCTGTGAGCGGTGGAAGCGGCATCCTGCCAAAAAATCGCTTGCGTTT
>NZ_JBMLTK010000069.1:66548-78202 GCF_049240005.1 Flavobacterium sp.
CGATTGCCCCTGTGAGCGGTGGAAGCGGCATCCTGCCAAAAAATCGCTTGCGTTTTTTGGGAGATACAGCGGACGACGCGACCCGACAGTGGGGACAGCTCGGGCGGAGGGGCACAGCCAAAAAATAAAATTCAGCATTAAATAACATCAAAAAAGAGCCTTCATACGGTATTTATTCGCTGAGTTTATATCTTTGAAACCAAACAGCAAACAGATGAAAACGATTTTTGATTTTAATTTCGCCAACGAAAAGGCACTAATTCGTGTGGACTTTAACGTTCCGCTTGACGCGAATTTCCAGGTAACCGACGCCACGCGCATTGAAGCGGCAAAACCCACAGTAGATAAAATTTTAGCCGACGGTGGAAGTGTGATTTTAATGTCGCATCTCGGCCGACCAAAAGGTATCGACGATCAATTTTCATTGAGACATATCGTTGCTAAAACTTCGGAGATTCTTGGAGTTCCGGTACATTTTGCGAGCGATTGCCGCGGTGAAGTTGCGCAACAAGCTGCTGCGAATTTAAAAGCAGGCGAAGTTTTACTCTTAGAAAATTTGCGTTTCTACAAAGAAGAGGAAGCCGGCGATGTTGCCTTTTCGAAAGAATTAGCTGCATTGGGAAGCATTTACGTGAACGACGCTTTTGGAACGGCGCACCGTGCACACGCATCGACAACCATTATTGCACAATTTTTCCCCGAGAAAAAATGCTTCGGAACCCTGTTGGCAAAAGAAATTGAAAGTTTAAATAAAGTATTGAAGGCGGCCGAGAAACCTGTTTTGGCCATTTTAGGAGGAAGTAAGGTTTCGTCGAAAATTACGGTAATCGAAAATATTCTCGACAAGGTTGACGACATGATTTTGGGTGGCGGAATGACCTTTACATTTATAAAAGCTCTGGGTGGCGAAATTGGCGACTCGATTTGCGAAGACGACAAACTGGACTTAGCTCTTGAGATTTTGGAAAAGGCAAAAGCGAAAGGTGTGAACATTCACATTCCGGTTGATGTAGTGGCTGCAAACTCGTTTTCGAACGAGGCACAAACGCAAATTTGCGATGTACGCAGCATCCCGAACGGCTGGCAAGGCTTAGATGCCGGACCAAAAACCTTGGAACAATTTGGGGCTTTGGTATTGAAATCGAAAACCATTTTATGGAACGGACCACTAGGTGTTTTTGAATTTTCGAACTTTGCTAACGGAACCATTACTTTAGGGAATTTCATTGCGCAAGCTACAGCAAACGGAACATTTTCGTTGGTTGGCGGCGGCGATTCGGTTGCGGCTGTGAAGCAATTTGGACTGGAAGAAAAGATGAGTTATGTATCGACAGGCGGTGGTGCTATGTTGGAGATGTTGGAAGGAAAAAGCTTACCGGGAATTGATGCTATTTTAGAATAAGTTTTAAATAATCGGCAAACTTTAGCGGTAGTTGTTTCGTGCAACTGCCGCTTTTTTTGCTTAATTAACAATAAAAAAGGTTAAAAGTGGTTTATAGACTAGGTAAAATAAAATTCTAATTGCTAATTTTGCATAAATTGAAGTTTTTTGTCGTTTGTGGCTAGCTATTTTCTTTTGCCACAGCAGCCCATGATCGGAGATTGGTACAGTTTTTGGCAAGACAAAGTAACCTCAGAAACAAACATTATGAGAATACAAAAAATAGTTGTTACTGCTTTATTCAGCTTGTTTGCGGCGCCGGTTGTTTTGGCGCAGGACGTGGCGGTTAGCGGTTCAACTCCCTCGAAACAAACAGCAGCTCAGTTCTTAGATAGCATTAAAAAAACTTTTGTAACCGACAAAATGGCTTCGTGCGTAGACAGCCTTTGGTTGAAGGAACTCACGAGTCTTGATTTGTATGCAGATTTATCGGCAGATATTAAAAACATCGACTTAGACGAAAAGGTTGAATACAACTTATCGACTGAATTGTTAAAGAAACGATTAAAAGAGCTCGATGCAAAATCGCCTTTTAATATTGAATACAATCCTGGTTTAGAGAATTTAATCAAGTCGTGGTTGAAAAACCGAAAGCGTGCCTTTGAGCGCTTGATGGCCGTTTCTGAATATTATTTCCCTTTATTTGAAGAGGCGCTTGCGCGGAAAAATGTACCGCTAGAAATAAAATATTTGGCCGTGGTTGAATCGGCATTAAACCCAAAAGCTGTTTCGCGCGTGGGTGCAACAGGTTTGTGGCAGTTTATGTACCAAACCGGGAAGCAATACAATTTGCACATCGATTCGTACGTAGATGAGCGTAGTGACCCATTAAAAGCCAGTGACGCAGCAGCACAGTACATGAGCAATATGTACCGTATTTTTGGCGATTGGGATTTGGTTTTGGCGTCGTACAACAGCGGGCCAGGAAATGTTGCCAAAGCTATTCGCCGAAGCGGTGGACAAGAAAATTATTGGAATATTCGTCGGAATTTACCAAAAGAAACTCAAGGTTACGTACCGGCTTTCTTGGCAACTATGTACATTTACGAATACCACAAAGAGCATGGCATTGTTCCTAACCGCGCAATTATCAAGCATTTCCAAACAGACACAGTGGGAATTCGCAAGCAAATTAGCTTCAAACAATTGTCGGATTTATTAGATATTCCGATCGCACAATTGCAACTTTTGAATCCGTCTTATAAGGTTAACGTGATTCCAACCTACACCGATAAGATGCATTATTTGCGTTTACCTGCCGAGAAGGTAGCTTTGTTTACTTCGAACGAAGATAAAATTTATGCTTACGTAGAATTTGAAAACGCACGTCGCGAACGCCCATACCAACAATATCTAACGGCACGCGACAGCAGCCGAGTTGCCGCCCGCGATTCGATGCCTAAAGATGTTTCAACAAAAACAAAATACCACAAAGTACGTCGCGGTGAAAACTTAAGTAGCATTGCCAATCGGTACGATGTAAGCGTTGCGCAATTAAAGAAATGGAATAAACTGCGAAGCAACACCGCACCTTTAGGTCGAAACCTGCGCATTTACAAAACGGTTGCCGCAGAAGAAAATACCGCAGTAGCCGATGCTTCGAATAACGAAAAAGAAGCGAAAACGCAAGTGTCGGGTTCGCAAAAAGTTAACGACACAGCGGTTTCAGAAAACAGCGAACCGCAACTATACACGGTACAAGCTGGAGATAACTTAAGCAGTATTGCCCGCCGATTTAATGTTACTGTTGCCGATTTAAAGCAATGGAACAACATGGCCGACAATAACGTGAAACTGAACACGCAACTTAAGATATTAACCGCTAAAACCGCTGAAGAATTACGCGAAAACGCAGTTGCAACGCAGGAGATTGCTTATGTTGTTGTGGCTGGCGACAATTTAGCTGCTATTGCTCGTAAACATCAAGTTAGCGTTGCCGATATTCAAAAGTGGAATAATTTAAGCGGAACACAAATTGCCGTTGGCGCCAAACTGATCATCCAAAAAACCGACTTAGGTGTAAAATCAGAAGTAGCTGCGAACAAACAAAAATCGCGTTCTGAGAGCTATTTGGTTCGCAAAGGCGATTCGCTTTCTGCCATCGCGAAAAAGTATCCCGGTGTTACGGTTTCCGACATCAAGAAGTGGAATAAAATCAGCGGCGACGATCTTAAACCAGGTATGCGTTTAAAAATCAACGGAAAATAATCTGTTTTTCGCACGATAATAAGGCTGCTGGCATTTTCCCTGCGCCGTTCGGTCGTTATGTTTCGAACTAATTCGTAGCTTTGAAATACTTAAAACCTGAGCACCCATCACATAGGTTTTTAGAGTTATTGGTATGCGACAATCAGCCCTATTTTGTGTTTTAGCATTATTGCTTTTTGCTTGCGCAGATCGCGACTCAACTGCATTGCCACAAGCTACGGGCGCCGTAAACTCTTTGTCGGTTGTGATTCCCGATCAGTTGTGGGATGGTGAAATTGGCGATAGTATTCGTAAGAAATTTGCTGCTCCAGTAGACGGACTTCCCCAAGAAGAACCACAGTTCACGATAAATCAGTATCCGCTTCGCGCACTCGATGGACGGTTAACCGCACGAAACGTTTTGATCATCAAAAAAGAGGATCGGAATGCGTATAAAATCGTTCGAAATGAATTTGCCGAACCGCAGCACGTGGCGCACATTTCCGGCAAATCGATTCCTGAAATCATTACCCTGCTCGACAAACAAGTAAACGGAATTGTTAGTCAGTTTAAAGCAAACGAAATAGCGTATTCCCAGCGAAAAATCGATACCAGTAAATTGGAAACCGAGCTGCTCAAAAAACGTTTTAAAATCGATTTATTGATTTCAGACAAATACAAAGTGGCACTTTCTAAACGCAACTTTATTTGGTTTAAAAGCGAGATTTTATCGGGCAACACCAGTTTAGTCGTTTATCGCGTTCCAACGTCGGCCATCTTCAAAGGAGGAAATGTAGCGGGGAATATCATTCGCGTTCGCGATTCAATTAGCGGAAAATACATTCGCGGAAAAGAACGTGGAAGTAAAATGCAAACCGAGGAATCTTATGCGCCGTATTTTGCCGTCGGACGTTTGAACGGAAGGAGAATTTACGAAACCAAAGGAACTTGGGAACTAAAAGGCGATTTCATGAACGGTTCGTTTATCAATTTTGCCATTCGCGATAAAAAACGCAACCAATTTGTAATTGTAGAAGGCTTTTGTTATGCGCCGTCGACAGAGAAGCGCGACTTGATGCACGAACTGGAAGCCATGATAAAATCGGTAAAATTATATTGATGGAAACACCGCAATGGCTGGTTAAGCCCTTCGACGAATTAAGTACACAAAACCTTTACGATCTTCTGCATCTGCGCGCTAAAGTATTTGTCGTAGAACAAGACTGTCCGTACTTAGACGTCGATTATTACGATCAAAAATCCGTGCATTTAATGGGCGTTGCCGACAATCGCATTGTTTGTTATTGCCGACTTTTCGATGCGGGAAATTACTTTGAAACGGCTTGTATCGGACGTGTGGTTATTGATCCTGAATATCGCAACAAAAAATGGGGGCATCTGCTCATGACCGAAGCGATTCGCGAATTGTATCGCCTTTTCGGCGTGCAACGCATCGAAATTTCTGCCCAGTGTTATCTAGAGCAATTTTACGCTTCACACGGATTTGTCACCATTAGTGAGATGTATTTGGAAGACAACATCCCGCATGTGCGTATGCGATTAGATCCTAAATCTTCGTAATTACCAACTCAACTCGACGATCGTACTCGGCGCCTTTCCCCAAAGGAACGGTATTTCCGTAGCCTTTAAACGTCATTCGTTTTTTATCGATTTTCTTAAAAATCAAGTATTTGTAAACGCTTTCGGCTCGGTTATGACTCAGTTGTCGTTTACGCGTTTCTTTATCGATAGCCTCTTTTTGAAACGGCGGCGTGCAACATACATGTCCTTGAATTTCAAAATGCAAATTCTTGTACTTCTGCAACAAACGCGCTACTTTGTCTAGATCGGTTTTCGACTTAAAGGTTAATTTAGAACTACCGCGCTCGAATAATAGATTTTCGAGGTAGATATGGTCGCCAACCACGTGTTTTTTCTGTATGCTCGTGTAGAATCCGGGCAGTTCAATTTTAGGAAGAGGTTTTAAATTGATTACCACATCTACTCTTCTGTTCTTGGAGCGAACTTCAGGCAGGTTCTCCACCACATCGTCGTCAATTAAAATGCGTCCTTTTCCTTCAATGGTAACAATGATCTTATTCTTGATGCCGTTGTCGATGAGCTTTTGTTTGATGGTATTGGCGCGATTTGTCGATAACTTAAAGTTGTACGCTTCTTTTCCGACATCGTCGGTGTAGCCAAAAATTTGAATAGACTCAATTCGTGTAGAATCGGTTTGTTTAATGAAGTTCACCACGTCGGTTTCTTGCTTGGCATCGAGCGAAAACTTATCGAAACCGAAATAAATGGAATGTACTACTTCTTCCTGAGCTTGTATAGTAGTAGTTAGTAACAGGAATAAAAACATCCAAAATCTCATAGTTATTTTTTTAAGATTTTATTGTACGAAGCAGTATTTGCAAGTAATTCTGTGGCTTTTTTAATTTGCGTATCGTTGGTTAAATAATACTTATACAAACCTTCTTTATAGGCGTAGCGTTTGATTAATTCGTCGATAATCAACTTGCTGATTTCACCTTCATATTTATTGAGCTCTACATCCTCACTACGCTGAATAGCTGCTAGTAATTGCTCGTATTCTTTGGCAATGCTTTGATCGAGTTTTTCCTTTTTTGCCGATTCTAATGTTTTTCGCAAGGCTACTTCTGTTTCCGTATCAAAACTAATTTTATTGGTTTTCAAAAACTGCTTAAACTCGGCGTATTTCGCAGAAGTGAAATTAGGAATACCATTCTCCGGAATCGGGTTTTTGTAGTAGTAATCGGTAGCATAGCGAAAAATACCGTCGTTTTTCTGAAGTGCGGTGGTAATGTAGCTCATCTTAGCTTCGGGCAGTTCTACATCGGGTTGAATGCCGCCGCCGTCGTAAACCGTTCTGCCATTTTTAGTTTTGAATGCATTGTATTGCGAAGCATCTGTACGAATGGCTTTTCCATCTTTATCTTTTCGCGAATAGTCCAATGCTTGGATACATCTGCCTGAAGGCGTATAATAGCGCGAAATTGTGACCTTAACCTGAGTTCCGTAAGTTAAATCGATGGGGCGTTGCACCAAACCTTTCCCGAAACTGCGCGTTCCAACCACTACGGCACGATCTAAATCTTGCAAGCCACCGCTCACAATTTCCGAAGCCGAAGCACTTTTTCCATCGACCAAAACCACCAACGGAATTTCAGTATCCACTGGCTCTTTAGCGGTACGATACGTATTGTTGTGCTTCTCTACTTTCGATTTCGTCGTTACGATAACTTCGCCTTTCGGAACAAATAAATTGCAAACGTTTACGGCTTCGTTAAGCAAACCTCCCGGATTTCCGCGCAAATCCAAGATGATTTTCTTAGCACCTTTTTCTTTTAACTCTTCTAATGCCTGTTTGGTTTCAGCAGATGCTTTTTGGTTGAACTGACTAAGTACTATATAACCTGTCGTAGCATCGACCATATCGTAAAACGGCACTGCTTTTACTTCAACTTCGTCTAGCGTGAGTTGTGCATCGTAAATTTTCCCTTGACGGCGGTACTGAATCGCAATTTTAGTTCCTTTCGAACCGCGGAACAACTGGCTGGCGTCTTCTTCATACTCGCTGAGCAATACATCGCCCACTTTCACAATCTCATCGCCCGCTTTCAAACCGGCTTTGTCGGCAGCGTAACCTTTGTACGGTTCGCGCACAAAAACAATACCGTCCTTGCGCAAAATAGCGGCGCCCATACCGGTATACTCGCCGGTATTGTTGATTTTATACCGAACCACGTCACCTTCATTAAAGTACGTGGTGTACGGATCTAAATCGGCCAACATGCTTTTAACGGCTTTGTCCATCAAATCAGCTGGACTTAGCTCGTCCACATAATTCATGTTCACCGTTTTGTACAATTCAGTGAAAATCTCCAATTGCTTGGCGATTTCAAAAAAATCGTCTTTAAACGATGTTGTTGTATAAAACAATCCTGCGGCGGCAATACCCACCAATAATCGTTTTTTATAAGAGCTGACCCAAGTTGTAAAACGGTTCATCTATAATTTTATTTAAGCTTTGTTTTCGGGATTTTCAGTAACCACTTCCGAAGACTTTTGTTGCATATCCTGTGCCAATTTATCGAAAAGCTTGCAGATAACTAAACGCAATTTTTCAAATTCAAGTATTTCGTTTGATTGATACAGCAACATGACTTGCAGGCGACGGTTTTCACTTCCGCGTAAGCGATGCTGTTCCAAACGATAACACTCTCGCAATAAGCGCTTTACTCTATTTCGAAGCACGGCGCGTTTGAAATGCTTTTTTCCAACGGTAACGGCAACTTGAACACCCGGATTTTCACTATTCTCGACACGATAAACGGCGCGAACCGGAAAAATAGCCTGACTTTTTCCCGATTGAAATAAGGCGTCGATTTGCTTGGTATTTTTGAGCTTGTCGGCCTTTGGATATGTAAACAATTGTTTCATGAAGCTCGCAAATTTACACATTAACACCCGCTTTTACTTTCATTTTAGTAGTTTTACAACTTATGAGAGCTTCAGCATTATACTTACTGTTGTTTTGTAGCTTATTTACAACAACACTTCAGTCTCAAATTTACAAACCTAAATACATCGGAATTGCCGCCGGTGCTGGAAGTGAAATAAGTAATACCGATTATTCATACAGCAATCGAACGCTAAAACTTGAGGCATTTTTTCAAGTTCACCACACCGAAAAATGGAGTTATGAAGTGTTAATTCAACCCGAATTAAACTTCGCCAAACACCAACTACTCAACTTATATTTTGTAACGCCCGACGAACCCAACTTTGAGGAACTGCGCGACCGCTACACCAAATTGAAAGATATTCGAGAATACGCACTCGGAATCGGATTTATCGCCCGCCGACATTTGTCGAAAAAACTCGATGTTTACGGCTATCTATCCGTTGGACCTATGTACACCGATACCCAAACCGAACGACTGTCGCGCGGATTCGCCTTCGCAGATGTTTTTGCCGTCGGACTCTCCTATCACGTAAAAAATCTACGATTCGATATTCGACCCAACTTCAGACACACCTCAAACGCAGGATTGCAAAGCTCGAACGCAGGTTTTAATACTTTAAATTGCGACATTGCTCTGGCCTTTAAAATCCGATAAAGCAACCTACTTTTGCGAAACTTGTAAACTTGACCGCTATGATGACCTACGAACAACTTCTTTCGCTACAAAAGCAAGGCGATACCAAAAACCGATTGCGCCGCGACGAAGACGAAACCCGCATTGGCTTCGACGTTGATTACGACCGCATCATTTTCTCGCGGCCGTTTCGAAGTTTACAAGACAAAACTCAGGTCATCCCGCTTTCGAAAACCGATTTTGTGCACACACGCCTCACCCATTCGTTAGAAGTTTCGGTGGTTGGACGCAGTTTAGGACGTGCCGCCGGTGCAGCTATCCTTAAAAAATATCCGTATTTGGCGCAAGAACACGGCTATCAGGCGCAAGATTTTGGCGCAATCGTAGCTGCTGCTTGTTTGGCGCACGACATTGGTAATCCGCCTTTTGGGCATTCGGGCGAAAAAGCAATTGGGGCGTATTTTGAATTTGGAAAAGGCGCGCAGTACCAATCCGAAATGACAGCTGCTGAGTGGCAGGATTTAATTTGCTTTGAAGGAAATGCCAATGGTTTTCACGTATTGTGTGGCGATCGTGCCGGCGTTGAAGGCGGTATTCGTCTAACGTACGCTACGCTCGGTGCGTTTATGAAATATCCGAAAGCATCGCTGCCACACAAACCTACCAAAGAAATCTCCGATAAGAAATACGGTTTTTTTCAAGCCGACCAAGCCTTTTTTGAAGAAGTAGCTACCGCATTAGGACTACTCCGTAAAGACCGCGAAGAAGTGGCATTTCACAGACATCCGCTTACTTTTTTGGTGGAAGCCGCCGACGATATTTGCTACACCATCATCGATTTTGAAGACGGCATAAACCTGGGCTTGATCTCGGAAGATTTTGCTTTGGAGTACCTCATTCGACTGGTCGAAGACAAGCTCGATCGACGCAAATTCGCGCAGTTGCAATCCAAAGAAGATCGCATCAGTTACTTGCGCGCTGTGGCTATTGGCAGTTTAATTCAAGATGCGGTTCAGTTATTTTTACAACACGAAAGCGAGATTTTGGCCGGTACTTTCCACCGATCGTTGATGGAAAAAAGTAAGTACAAAGCGCAAATCGACGATATTATTAAGTTGAGTATCGACAAGATTTATCGTTCGCGCGAGGTTACCGAAAAGGAAATCAACGGCTATGAAATTATTCAAACCTTGCTCGATGCGTTTATCACGGCTTTAGAGCGCCAAGCAGCTGGCACCGAGCGCAACATCGACACTTTAATTTTACGTTTGCTGCCCGAACGTTTTCAAGATACTTCAGCCCCCTTGTATCGCCGCTTACTATCGGTTTGCCACTTTGTTTCGCTGCTCACCGACAGCAATGCCGTGCGCTTATACCAAACCGTAAAAGGACTTTCGGTATTGTAATTTGGGCGGCATTTCGCGCTGTTCGTTGCAATAAAAGCGCACAAAAGCGGTTCGTGCTGGCTTTGTCTGGGGCTTCCGCTGGTTGCCCATTCAAAACCGCTCTCATACGCTTTCGTTGCGCTTTTATTTTCACTGCCATCACGGCCGCGGGCGAACGTTACCTAAAAATGTACTTTTTCTAAAAGTTAGTTTATTTAATAGGAAAACTAAGATATCATCTAATTGATTTTCAATTTTTTACTGGAGGTAATATTGCAATATTACGTATGTTAAAAAACCACATAAAAACAGACGAATTTTTCGGTAACGACTTTGCGGCCCGGATGGCAGCGGAAAGCCTTTTGATAAATGGGGCATACAAAAGTGCGTTGGGCGTGGCGACCTAAGAAGCCGCGAACAACGTTTACTTTTGTGCCTTATTTGAAAAAGCTTGTAGCGAACAGCCGGAAATGCCGCCCAAATAAAAAACCACAGCTACAAAATTGCGGCTGTGGTTTAGTTGTGCTCGAATTTTCGCTAGTTGCGTAACTCGAAGTAAACTTTGTTGGTTCGAGTAGTATCGAATTACTCTTTGTATTTGGCGATGTTTTCGATGTATTCGGTTAGCTCATCGGTTGATGATGAAAAGCTAAACACATCGTTTACTTGGTAGTAATTGTCTTTATCCACGCAGCTCGCGTATGCAGCTTTAGCGAAATCTAACTTGTTTTGCTCAAACGAAAAGATGTTGATGAGTTCGATAATTTGTGCCGTTGACAAGCACTGAGCCGCTGCAATTTGTTTAGCTACCTTCATTTGTGAATCGGCAAACGATTGTTTTTGGACAGACTGTTTCGCTTTTTGAAATTCCGTAGCCGACATTTGCACGGTACAGGTTTTTGCTGCTTTTGGCGTAGCCGTTTGGGTTGTTTTTGGTGTCGTTTTTGGTGTCGACTTAACTACTTTAGGTTTATCGGTGATATCGATATCTTCTTCAGAACCGATGGTACGCGACGGTTTGATTGGCGTTGTGGTTTTTGTTGTTACTGTAGTAGTGGTTTTCACCCCGCCAACGTTCATGTTTATATTAACATTTTCGTCGGAATCATTGATTGTTGTCGTTGTATTTAAACCACCGACGTTCATGTTAACATTAACGCGATCGTCAGACTCCTCAATAGTTGTTGTAATACCTACACCTACTGTATTTACATCGACCGTTTGAGTAGTAGTTTCCGTGTTTTTCTTAGGTGTACTTTTCACAGTTTGAGGTAGCGGATTTTCGGTTTCGTGGAATTTCACTACTTCGGCGGTTGCGGTTGGTTGCTCGGTATCGTTATCAAAGCTACTTACGCGCAATTTGTACTTTCCTTTTTTATCTTTTTTGATATTATACGTAACGTTCATTCGTTTCTCATCGTAATCGATTAAAGAAACATTTTCGTTGATTGTTGGAATACTGCTGTCTTCAAAAATGATTTTTAGCAAGTAGTTTGGCTTTTTTAAATCGGT
>NZ_JBMLTK010000069.1:78302-97510 GCF_049240005.1 Flavobacterium sp.
TACTGCTGTCTTCAAAAATGATTTTTAGCAAGTAGTTTGGCTTTTTTAAATCGGTAATTTGCACGTTTGTGGATGGCGAATCGTTTTGTCTAACGCCATCTAGGATTACGTAAAAGCGTTCGCCTTCTTGTGAAAATGTGGTAATTGTGCTGGTTTGCGCAAAATACAATTGCGAAAAAAACGCGAATAATAGTACTAATTTTGTTTTCATATTTTATAGTTTATTGTTGTGCCGGTTTAAGCAAATTAGGAATTATGTACGATTGTGGTGCAAAGTTTATTTGGCGTCCGTAAATCATTTTTACGTCGATTAGTTGTTTTTGCAATGCCGGAATTTCGTCGGCATAATCTAGGATTTTGTCTGCTAAATCATCGGCGCGATTTTTATAGGTACATACCAATTTGGTGTAATTATTTGCCGAAACGATTTCTAAATCGCCACCAAAATTTTTATCGGCTTTTAGTTTTGTACGGAGCGTTCTTAGGTCTCTGAAAGTTCCCGAATTATAGAATCGAATTTCGTAAGGCGTTCCTGAATTTACCCAACTTCCGATATAACCAGTTACCATAGCGATTAGTTTAGAAAAGTTTAAATCGACCGCTTGATTTAAAGCTTGGATGGAGTTGGCGCTATTTCCTGCCTTAGGTAGGCTTTCCAAACTAATAGAGCCCAAACCTTCGCCGGTACAGTTATCGAATGCGCGTGCTTGAAACGAAACTTTTTTACCTTGTGAGATATCGAACGCGCCTTTAACTTCTGAGGTAGTTAACTGACTCACAAGAATAATGAACTGTGCATTAGATAAAACTGCCAACTGTTGGGCGTAGCTTAACTGCGCATTGCTCTCTTGCAACAAGTTACTTCTTTCTGTTTGCAAGGTTTTTAAACGCGATTGATCTACATAACGGTACGATCGTTCGGCTAAGAAGCTGTTGATGCGATCCACGGCAATTTGCAAGTCTTTCTTTTCGGTTTCGTTTTGTACGCTGGGATCTACCATTACGAGAAAGCGCACGCCACCAATTGTTTTACTTAAGAGTTTAAAATCGGCTTCCAAACTATTTGTAGTTACTTCGGCTTGAACGGTAACTTCAAAACGGTCGGGAAACGGAACTTCTTTAGTAACGGTGTACTTTTTAATATAGCCCGATGTATTTGATGCAATAGCATCGGAAATTACCATAAAGTTCTCAACTCGTGTTTCCGAGCGCAAGCTCACACCAACTGCTTGAGAAACGGCGTTTCTAAGAGCGTCTTGTAAGGCGTCTGCTTTGTTTAATCCGCTGCCTTTTGCTTCGACAGCTTGTTGAGAAAATACGGCAGTACTTATGAATATAAATAGAAGAAACTTGATTTTCGCTAGTATAGAATTATTCATCTCTTTTGTTTTAGATTTCAGATTATTTACTTAGAAAATTAGTTTAAACAAGACCGATCCTACGTCTTGTGCCACCCGGGCAACTTTATTCCAAAACACGCTTTTAGATGAACTTTGAGGAATTTTAAAAGTTCCTTTTCCGGTTTGTATCATGTTGATGATATCTGCGCCTTTTTGGTTTCCGTAAGCTTGCAAAATTTCTTTTCCGAGCTGTAAATATTGTGGAAACTTCCCGTCTTTTAATCTGAAATATTGTGAAAAATCAAACAGCACTTTTCCGTTATCATCTACGACCATTGGATACATGGAAGGATCGAATTCTCCTGGATTTTCAACATTGAAAACGATTGGTTTTGAGCCATCAACACCCTCACCGGTGGTTGCTTCTTTTGCCAATAGCGGCGATTTTTCGTAGCCGTTTTTCTGTCTAGCTAACTCCAGTGCTTGATCGTCGAGGGTATTGGCTAAACTTTCTGAGCCGTAGATTGGCATGCGCAAACGCACTTCGATATATCCGTCTTTTTCTTTGGCTTCGCCAATTTGCTGTGCCCCTTTTACGACACCTTCGACTCTTGAATAAATGTAGTCGCTTGTGGTAATCATGTCTTGAACTGTGGTTTCGCCAATAATTTGAACGCCTTTCACAATTTCAAGCAGATTTCGTTGTGCAACCACCACAGCACCTCGCGTTGCCATTAATTTGGCTTGAGCTGCGTTTTTGAATCGTTCGTTATCGAGAACTGCCTGACCTGTTGCCTCGATGTACTGCTGTGTCCAGTTGATGTTTCCGTTCGGTTTGGTAATTACTAAATCGGAAGCACCTTTGATGATGTCGGTTGTTTTAACAGGTGCGTTAACTGTTGTTTGCGTTTGTTTAACTTCGACAGGTTTTGGATTTGGAGTTGGCGCAGGCGTTGGCGTTGGCTGAGAAATTGTTGGTACTGGAGGAGAGAGTGCTGTTTTATTTGCCACTCGTGCCTTTCTTGTTTTTCGCTCTTTTTTAACTGGCTTTTTAGTCTGGCTGTACGCTGAATCTACAGTGGAAAACAGGACACAAAATAGCATTGCGGTTATTAGTAAGTACTTTTTTTTCATAATTTTTGGTGTCAATAATTACTTTGATTTCATTTCTCTTTTAAAAACGACTCTACAAATAAGTTTTCAAAGTTATGATTTTCAAACAAAAGGTAGCGGACTGTCTTTTAAATTTGGAAGATCAGATAAATCCTGCCATTTATTCGATTGTTTTCCTTCTATAACATACTTGAAAAATCGGTTTTCATTTTTTGATTTTAGTTTTTTTTTGATTTGCAAATCGTATAGAAAGTTTTCAAGAACTGTACCATTTGAAAATCGTTAACAATAAATAGGCAAATTATCGATTAATTACTGTTAGACGTTTGATTTTCAATATTTTAATTTTTTAACAATTAAAGTGCTGAATCAAAACTATTTGTAAATGAAATTTAAATTTTGCTTTCTAATAATTGTTTATTGGCATGCCTCCGTTTTAATTTGGGTGGAAAAATGAACAAAGTGTGCGTATTCGGCAAAAATGGCTTCGTGATTTTTGAAGAATTGAAGTTTTGAGATAAAGCTTGGAAAGATAAGCTGCAAATTAACAAACGTAATATTGCAATATTACCTCGATTAAGAAACTCATTACTAAATTTTTACGTTAAAAAAATCATCCTCTAAAAAATAACTTTTCATCACTTTCACTAAACGTTTGTGCACGCTCGTTGCGGCCCGGATAGCAGCGAAAAGCCTTACCTAAATCGGGGCGTACAAAAGCAAAAACTGCAAAGCGACCAGAGGAAGCTCTTGCGGTTTTTAGCTTTTGCCGACCTGAGTGGGCAAGCTTGCAGCGAATAGCCGGAACTGCCGCCCCAAAAAAAAGGCCTCCCCAAATGGAGAGACCTTTTCAACAAAACAAATCTAAAAATAGTGAACTAAGCTGTTTTAGCGGTTCGACGGCGGCGTAACCAGAATTTTGTGGCTTTAACTAAGTAGAACATCACCGGCACCATGACCAGCGTAAGCACGGTGGCGTAGGTTAAACCGAAGATGATAGTCCAAGCTAATGGTCCCCAAAAGATTACGTTATCTCCACCTATGAATATGTGCGGGTTTAGGTCGGTTATGAGCGAGAAGAAATCGAAATTCAAGCCGATAGCTAACGGAATTAAACCTAAAACGGCGGTAAGTGCGGTAAGTAAAACCGGGCGTAAACGCGACTTTCCGGACTCGATGATTACCTCTGTAATTACGTTTAAAGGTAAATCGTCGTGAGATTCGACACCGTACTCGGCTACTTTTTCATCGAGCAGCAGAACGAAGAAGTCCATTAACACGATACCGTTTTTCACGACCACTCCCGCGAGCGAGATGATTCCCATCATGGTCATTAAGATCACGAAGTCCATTCCTGCAAAAACGTAGCCGTAGAACACTCCGGAAAAACTGAGCAACACGGTAAACATGATGATGCCTGTTTTGGAAATCGAATTAAACTGTAAGACAATAATGGTTGCAATTCCGAAAAGTGCCAGCAACAGCGCTTTAATAAGGAAGGCTTGGTTTTTAGCTTGTTCCTCTTGCTCGCCCGAGAATGAATAAGTAATTCCGTTACCCATTTTGTATTCCGATAACTCGGCTTGGATGGTACGAGTAATACCATCGGCGTTGTATCCGGTAAGTACGTTTGAGTAAATCGTCATAACGCGTTTGTAATTGCGGCGTTTGATTTGATTAAACGTTTTGATTTTCTCGGTTTGCGCAATGGCAGAAACGGGCACTTGAACTACTTGTCCGGTTTTTTGATTGGTGAATGTAACGGGCTGATTGAACAACACGCTTTCGTTTTTACGCTGATCTTCTTGTAAACGTACGGTAATGTCGTAGTCGTCGTCGCCTTCTTTATATGTTGAAATTTCCTGACCGTAAACGGCACGACGCATGGTAAAACCAACACTTCCGGTAGATGTACCTAAGCTTCCTGCGTTTACGCGATCGATGTTTACGCGTAATTCGGGAGATTCTTTGTTAACATCTACTTTTAGTTTCTCGATACCTGGAATATTTTTAGTGTTGATGAATGCAATCATTTTATCGGCTTCCTTCAACATTTCGTCGTAATCGGATCCAGTTAATTGAACGGAGATTTGATAACCCGACGGCGGACCGGCAGCGTCTTTTTCTACGGTAACCGATGCGCCTGGCACCATTTTTACTTTCGAACGAATTTCTTCCATAACATCGGACGTATTCACGCCGCGACGCAATTTGAACTCTCGGAAGTTGATGGTTACTTTTCCTTTATAAGGTGTCTCGGCCTGCGAACCTGCATCGACATTCGGATTGCTCGCGCCCATACCCACTTGAGAAACTACCGACTCGGCCAACCAGTTTTCGCTTGCGCCCGGATCTTGGTATTTCTTCATAATGTTAATGATTTGCTTTTCAACAAAACGCGTGGCTTTATCGGTTTTTTCAATGTCGGTTCCCTGTGGATATTCCAAATACACGATTACTTGGTTTGGAATGTTGTTTGGAAAGAAGAGCACTTCACGTGGAAAAACTCCTACAAGAATAAACGATAAGATAAGTAAGGCGATGATCCCGAAGAAAGAAACTAATGCTGCTTTCTTGTGTAGAATTTTGTGCAGGAATTTTTGATATCTCACTTCTAATTTTGGGAAGAACGAATGTTGGAAATCTTGCGTCCATTTGAAGATGAAGAAGTGATATGCCCAAATTAAACCAACAGCAATTACCGATAAGTGACCAAAAGCACGCAAAGCTTTAACATCATACACATGGCCCGGAATTAGGAATAAAAGTGCTGCGATTCCGAAACCAATGGTATAAATTTTCAATGATCGTTTGCTGATGTTGCGGTCTTCGATATCCATAGAACCGCCCGTCATCGCAGCATTGATAACCATCGCCACGAAAAGCGAAGCGCCAAGTACTACCGACAAGGTCATCGGGAAATAGAACATAAACTTACCTAGCGTTCCAGGCCACAAACCTAGCGGGAAAAAAGCTGCCAAGGTTGTTGCTGTAGATGAGATAACCGGCCAAGCAATTTCACCGATACCAATCTTTGATGCCGGAATACGTGCCATACCTTTTTTCATATTGGCAAAAACGTTGTCGACTACCACAATACCGTCGTCGACCAACATACCCAGACCCATAACCAAGGCGAAAAGCACCATTGTATTCAAGGTAACTCCAAACGCATCGAGAATAGCAAAGGCCATAAGCATCGACAGCGGAATAGCAGCTCCTACGAACAACGAGTTTCGCAATCCCATGGTAAACATCAATACAATCATTACCAGAATAATCCCGAAAATAATGTGGTTGGAAAGCTCGTCTACTTGGTGTTCCACGCGCGACGATTGGTCGTTTGTGGTCGTAATCTCTAAATCTTTCGGAAGTACGTTTTCTTGAGCGTCTTTCAAGATTTCTTTTACTTGATCGATGGCAGAGATCATGTTTTGTGCCGAACGTTTTTTCACGTTAAGCATCACCACTTCTTCACCCGATTCACGGGCATAGGTAGTTTTCTCTTTTTCTTTGAAAGCAATTTTAGCGATGTCTTTTAGATATACCGTTCCGTTAAACGATTTAACGATAATATTTTCTAATTCAACCGGTTGCTTGATTTCGCCAACTACGCGAATGTTGTTTCGAACCCCTTGTGTGGTAAGGTTTCCGCCTGAAATTGTCATGTTTTCCGACTGTACAGCGCGTTGAATATCGTCGAAGCTAACTTTGGCAGCCGTCATTTTATACACGTCTACGGCAATTTCAACCTCACGGTCGTCGACGCCTAGAATGTCGACCTGTTTTACTTCTGGGATGTCTTCAATTTCATCTTCCAGATACTCCCCAAACTTCTTTAATTGTTGGGTGGTGTAATTTCCTTTAAGATTGATGTTTAAAATCGGAACTTCTTCAGAAATATTCAAGTCGAATACACTCGGCTCCACTTTACTGCCGTTATCGAGGTTTGGCCAATCGCTGTCTGCTTTGGCGAGGTCGACCTTATCTTTAACGCGTGTTTTTGCTTCTTCGTTCGGAACTTTCTCGTTAAACTCGGCGATGATCATGCCGTAATCTTGGTACGAACTAGATGTAACTTTAGTAACGCCGCTGATGTTCTTAATCTCGTCTTCCAAAGGTTTTACAACGAGTTTCTCTACGTCTTCAGCGCTGTTTCCAGGGAACACCGAAGAGATGTATATTTTGTTTTCGATGATTTCAGGAAAATCTTCCCGAGGCATCGTGATGTAGGCTATGGTTCCCGCCAATACGATAATGAATGTGATGATGTAAACGGTTACACGATTATCGACAGCCCAACTCGATATGCCAAATTCTTTTTTCTGGTGACTCATACGTCTAAGTTGTTAGAGGAGCTTATTAAAATGTTAGTTTCATGCCTTCGGAAATGTTCGAGGCGCCTTCAGTGACTACTTTTTGATCGGCGGTTAAACCGGAAATGATTTCAGTTAGGTTTCCAGCCGATTGGCCTACTTCCACAAATACGCGCTTAGCAATTCCGGAATTTCCTGAAATCTTATCGGCAATGAACACGTATTTTTTACCATCCGCATCGTCAAGAACTACGTTTGATGGAACTACAATCGCCGATTTATTGGTGTAATCGATAATACGCAGTTTCGCTACTTGATTCGGACGCAACATATTGTCGTTCGGAAGCGCGATCTCTACACCAAAACTTCTGTTTTCTGGATTTACGCTGTTTGCAATCTGACGTACTTTTCCTGAATAGGTTTTTCCAGTTCCTTCGATGGTGATATCGACAGGCGTTCCCACTTTGATTTTTCCTACATAAATTTCAGGAACTGTAGTGTTTACGTACATTTTACCCAAGTTTACGATACGCATTAAACCTTGTGGGCTGGCCGAAACAACTTCGCCTTTTTCTACAAAAACCTCATCGATAGTTCCGCTGAATGGTGCTCTAATTACCGTTTTTGCGAGTTGTGCACGAGCTTGATTTAAACTCTTTTGCGCACTTACCATTTGCGTTTGTGCGTTTAAGAATTGGATTTCAGAACCAATACGCTTGTCCCATAAATTTTTCTGACGCTCGAAAGTTGTTTTAGCTAGGGCGTACTGACTCTCCAAAGCTGCGATTCCTTCGCTTGCGCCGCCATCGTCTACGCGGCCTAAAATCTGACCTTTAGAAACGCGTTGCCCGGCTTTCACGTTCAAAGAAACCAAAACACCCGGAACTTCAGGCTGTACTAGTACGTTCTCTTGAGTAGTTACGTTTCCTTGCAATTCGATGTAGTGCTTGAAAATGGTGTCTTGAACAGCCGAAACTTCTACGAGCGACTCCGAAACTTTCTTCTCCAAAGAACTCAATGCCGCATCGAGTTTTGTGATTTCAGCTTGTAAGGCTGCGCGCTTATTTTTAATGGCATCGACATTTTTAGATGCGATGATCTCTTCTGTAGAATTTGAATTACCACCGCCACAGGCGACTAGTAATACGGTTAGTGACCAAAGGATTATTTGTTTTTTCATAACGGTACGGATGTGATGGGTTTAGTTTGATGAGATTACGCGCTCTAAGGCAGAACGCTTGTTGATGATATCGGACATGGTTTGCAAAAACGCTTGCTGCGCCGAATACAACTGCTTTTGAGCGTCGTTGTAATCGAAAGAAGTCGACAAGCCTTCCACGAATTTTACTTGTTGTTTGCGTTCGATGCGTTCGGCTAAATCAAGCGATTTTTTAGCTGTTTGAAATTCTTCCACAGCCAAATCAAAATCGCTTTTTGCTTTTGCAAACTGAACTTGTAGCGCTTGTTCAGTGGCAATTAATTGCGTTTTTGCTTGCTCGATGGCAATTTTAGCTTGTTGTGTTCTCGACGAACGTGCAAACGAAGAGAAAATCGGAATATTTAAGCTGGCACCTACAAAAGAGTAGTTCAACCAACGTTGTTGCCGGTCTAAAAACGTAAACCTATCGCTAAACGCATTGTATCCAAAGTTCAAATTGGCTGCTAGGCTCGGAAGTGCTTTACTGCGCTCTAATTTGTATTCCAACTGACGTTGCTCGTTGAGGTTTTCCAATATTTTGTAATCGATGTTTTGTTTTACATCAAAATTGGTTGCATTCAAAGACGTAGCTACACTTTCGGTTGCCAACTGATCGAGCGTTTGCGTTAGCGTAAGCTGATCTTGAATTTCTAAGCCTAATTCGTATTTAAGCATGTTGTAACTGATGTTTCGCAAACGAGTTACGTTGTTTAAATTGCTTTGAATGGTAGCCAGAGTAAGTTGCAATTGCTCTACGTTTTCTTCTTCAATTAGGCCGTTTTTAAAAGTTTCTTGCGTGTCTGAAAGCAGCTTTTCGACTAATTGCTTGTTGCGTTGCAAAATCTTGATACTCTCATCGGTTAACACTGCCGAACCGTATGCGTTAATAATGGTTTCGCGTACATCGGCATCGGTTTTTTGCTTGGCATTTTGGTAGTATTTCAAATACGTTTTAGAGGCTTGAAGTGCTACGATGTACGAACCGTCGAATAAGAGTTGCGACAAGGTTGAACGGGCAATTGCCGATTGTTTGGTTCCGAAGGCAATCTCGGTGAATTCGCCGGGCTGACCTCCAAAAAATTCTGCTGGAACCACCGATTTCTGAATCTCGATGTTGTATTGATAGTCGATTCCCGCGTTAATTTGCGGTAAACCAGCTGCGGTTGTTTCCCATTTTTTCTTTCGGGAAATTTCGATATCTCGTCCTGCATTAATGACTTTTGCGTTGTGCTCCAGCGCATGCGCAATGGCCTCTGTCAGGTTAAAATTGTAGCTCTTCGGTTGACTTTCGGTTCCGCCTTGAGCGAAAATTCCAGAAGCATACAACAGCGTCACTACGGGTATTAGGTACTTCATTTTGGTTAAATATTTGGAATTGATAGATATGATTCGAGTTCTGAGATGCCTTTGGGCGTACCAATAGCACGGGTATGATATTCCAGCATGTACAATTCGCGCTGCCAAGCTTCTTTTTCCAAGGGAGAAGTCTCGTTGATGTGGAACATCAGGGTGTAATAAAAATCAATGCATTCGGTTACGTTGATGTCGGCACGATAATACCCGCGTTCGATACCTTTTTCAAGATTGTGCTGCACAAAGTGTTTACACTGGGTAAACTGCACTTGTAAAATGTGCTGATAAATCTCTGGGTAAAACTTCCGCAATTGGTACACGGGCGATGCTTCAGCAATGTGAAACATCTCTTTAAACATGTTTCTAATTTCAAAGTTTTCTTTAATTGGATTGTAATCTTTGGCGATAACGTCGTGCATCATCGACATGATTTTACTGTGTATCAGGGTTACACTGTCGGAAACCAAATCCTCTTTATTCGAAAAATACTTGTAAATCGTTTTTTTAGAAATCGACATGTCGGCGGCAATATCGTCCATCGTCACACTCTTAAAGCCCATCTTAAAGAAAAGCTCGGTGGCACGTTCTACTATTTTGTCCTTCATCGTCAAAAATTTCGACAAAGGTATCTTGGAAACTTTTAATACTAAAATAGTTTCCTTAGTTTTTACAATTTTTTAACACTGAATTAAAACGTAGATGCTAAAAACATGTTTTTCAATGGTTTAAATTAATTTTTCGCTTTCGCGGAAGGGAAAAATCGTTGCCATAACGAAAGGTTTACAAGAAACAATTTGCTTAAATTTAGTGGGAATGCCCTACTTTAGCGAAAAAAGATACATGCTGTCTGAATACAAAATTTCTTTTGAAGAAGCCTTATTGAACCAATACGCAGCGCGCGAGCCAAAAGGATTATACGAGCCGATTGATTACATTTTACAAGACGGCGGAAAGCGCCTGAGACCTATTTTGGTTTTGATGGGATCTCAGTTTTACTCAGGCGATTATAAAAGAGCTTTATCGGCAGCAAAAGCTGTGGAAATCTTTCACAATTTCACCTTGCTCCACGACGATATTATGGATGCGGCACCTTTGCGACGTGGCCGACAAACCGTTCACGAAAAGTGGGATACCAATACCGCCATACTTTCTGGCGATGCCATGCTCATTTTGGCGTATCAGCAACTCGAAGAATACGAAGCTCAATTACAAGTTGCGTTATTTCGACTGTTTTCAAAAACAGCATTAGAAGTTTGCGAAGGACAGCAATGGGATGTCGAATTCGAATTGCGTTCGGATGTAACGATTCCCGAATATTTGCAGATGATTACTTACAAAACAGCTGTTTTAGTGGCTTGTGCGTTTAAAATGGGTGCTTTAATTGGTGGCGCTTCGGCAGAACAAGCGCAATTGCTGTATGATTTCGGATTGAATTTGGGCATCGCATTTCAAATTCAAGACGATTATCTCGACGCTTTCGGAAATCCGGAAACCTTCGGCAAGCAAGTTGGCGGCGACATTATCGAAAACAAAAAAACCTATCTCTACCTTCTCACAAAACAAAGTGATAACAAAACGCTAGTTGAAGAACTCGAACAATGGTTTAGCGGGCAACCTCAAGATCCAACAAAAAAAATAGCCCGTGTGAAACACATTTTTCAAGAAACAAATGCGGCTACACTGACACAACAAGCGATTGAAAAGTATACCACTAATGCTTTAAAAACGATTGAACAATTAGGCATTTCTGAAGATAACCAAAACGTTCTTCGTGCCTTTGCGCTCAATCTGATGCAACGGCAAGCTTGATCTACATTTTTAGATTTCAGATAATTGGTGTTTATTGCTCAAATCCCGTGAAAAACCGCTTCACGCAGCGGAATATTATCTGGAATACGACCCACGTTTTGCAATTTGATATGCGCTAGTTTTTGTGCGGCTTTTGTACAGTCGGGTAATGAGTATCCGGATAGATACGCGAAAATAAATCCAGACCAAAACGCATCGCCCGCTCCCGTAGTGTCTTTTACTGATTCAATCGGTAAGGCAGGTCTTGAAAACGTTTCTCCATTCGCTGCCGAGACGCTCACACCATCGGCTCCTTTTGTCAAGCAGATAATTTTAGCTCCCGAATTGTGGAAAAAAGAAAAGATCTCACTTTCCGATTTATGTGTTCCGAAAAAGCGATAACAATCGTCGTTACTGATTTTTAGCAAAGCACCGTGCGACAAATAACTGCGAATAATTTGATGTGCTTCGAGCAGGTCGGGCCATATTTTCGAAGCGTAATTTAAATCGATACTCAAAAGTGCTCCCGCAGCTTTAGCGGCTGCCGCTCGATTGAGGATAGCCTCGCGAGCCGGATTTTTACTCAGGGCAAAGCAGGTGGTGTGAAAAACTTGGCAATTTTGCACCAACTCGTCGGGAAATTGTGAGGTTAGAATCTGGCAATCGGCTTCGCGGAACGGAATAAACTCGGGCGTTTCGGTAGATCTCGAGATAAAGATAACCGAAGTAGGATGCTCAATCGTTTGACGAATGTACCGGCAATCAACCTGATTACTTTTTAATTTATCGATAATGTAGGTGCCCAAACCGTCTTGCCCGCAAGTTGCCACTAAAGCAACCGATTTCCCCAGGCGTTGTAGGTTTACGGCCACATTAGTTGGCGAACCGCCCAAATAGCGGTGGTAATCTTTCGTATGTGCTATGGGTTGCAATTCGTGTCCGATAAAGTCGACCAAAATTTCGCCCGCGCAAATGATATCAGCTTTTAAAACTTCCATGAAAGTTCATGATTTAAAGATTGGGTTAAGAGCACTTGTCCGGCTGCACTCCACGCGCAGTAGCGAGTTCCTTTAGGTTCGGCTGTAAGAGAATGATGGTGTTCGTAAAAACCATTTTCACCTAACGAATTCGCTTCGTTAACGGCCTTCAAGAGAGTTGTAGCCTCTGCCACTTTACCGTTTTGTGCCAAAGCAACGCCTGCAAAACCGTTTACCATACACCAGCTTCCCGCATTGTGATACTCGTAAGCGGCATTCCGAAATTCGTACTTGTGGTTTTCCGACAAAAGTCGATACTCGGCATCCGTTTCAAAAACGGGTGGCCAGAACGCCGGAACTAGTTTCGTTTTGGTTTCTTGCGTTAAACTACTCACGAAATCGGCCATTTTCTCGGCTCTATTGGTAGGTACTAAATCGGTAAATAGCAATATGGCCGTTCCGAAGGCATCAAAATAATTTTTATAACCGGCCGGGCTAAAACATGCCGGCACGTATTCTTGTGTAGTTACCATTGAAAAGGTGCGCGGATGCAAAGATTTTGCTTCATCGAGCTGAATGAAATTATCGTAAATTTTAGTTCGAATTTGCGCTATTTTCGATTTCAGATCAGCGGCGGGCTGCAGCTGCTGTAAGGCGCTCAGGCCCCACAAACGCAATACTTGATCGAACAGCACATAACCTTCCACGATGTACTCGTCGGCCCAATTCCCCGAAAGGGGTACATACAACAAACCTCCCGTATTGTATTCCCAAATATCTAGAAGTCGCAATGCCTTTTGAATGATTGGTTGGGTTTCTTCTAAAAATGCCCAATCGTTCGTCTCCTGAACATACAAAGCCAGACCGAGCAAGTACCAGCAAGTGGTGTCGGTTCTCCCCACTAAGCCGCCGTAACTAATCTTTGGTTGGCCGTCGGAGAAATAAACGTTAGAAGGAATGATTCCCAAATCGTGTTGAAAATCTCCCAGCGTTTGCAAGGTTTTTTTAAAAGTGGCAATTAAAGTTTGATCTTTTGATGCCAGCGCTGCTAAACCACACACCACGCCATCACGTGCCCAAACGCGTCTGTAGTTATCTTTGTTTTCGCTACTGGCTAAAAAACCAATATCGCTGCTGCAGCGGTGAAGTACCGCAATCGCGTTGTGATAGCCTTTTTGCAATTGCTCGTCGTTAATCAACCACTTCATTTTTATTCTTTACAGTAATTAATAAGGTGAAAACAGCTCCCAGCACTAAGAAAACTCCCGCGAGAGTAATCACATTAGACGGATTGGTTCCGAGTAAATCGTACACGAAATACTGCATGGAAAAAATTTGAATAATCATCGGTATTACAATGAACATATTAAAAATGCCCATGTAAACGCCCCGTTTTTTGGCAGGAATAGAACCTGCGAGTAATTGGTACGGCATGGCGAGCATGGAGGCCCAAGCGATACCCAAACCTAATGCATACAGATAAATTGTACTGATGACAATATCTGAACCAACCGGATTCGGTATGGTGAGCAGCACTGTGGTATTGTCGAGATACGGCATCGCAATCAAACTCAAACCTCCGAGCAACAATGCGATGAAATGAACGCCTTTGGCACCAATCTTCAGCGCAAGCGGAATTAAAGCAAACGCCGCTACAAAACAAATGATGTTGTATGTGCCGTTTAGATTTCCGGTAAGTAATTGTGCTTGCGAAAAACCGACCGCATTATGATCGGTGGTTTTAAAGACATTCTGTGCCAGCGCCGAGGTGATAAACTCCCAATAACAAAACATGGCATACCAGGTAAAAAATTTCACTGGAATAAGCTGCTTCATTGTTAAAGGCATGGTTTTCATTGCTTCCACAATTTCGTGCCAAACGCTGGAGATAAGATTGTGCTTAGCTTTTTGTGCCTGAATTTCTTGCCATTCTTCTTCGGTTGGCGGATACTCCTTGGTCGTTGAAACCGAAAGCAGCACTGAAACGATGGCGGCAACCGCACCGATAAAGAACGCATAGTAGGTGTAAATCGGAATACCATTCTCGGCTTTGTCGCTAATAGAAAGTATTCCTAACATTACTAAAATAGCAGGCGTAAAATTGGCAAGCGTGATTCCTAAACCTGCGAAAAAGCTTTGCATGAGAAACCCAATAGCGTGCTGATCTTTAGGAAGTTTATCGGCTACAAATGCACGATAGGGTTCCATGGCAATATTGTTGGCGGCATCTAAAATCCACAATAAACCTGCAGCCATCCATAAAGCAGAAGAAAACGGCATAGCTATAAGCGCTATACTCGAAACTACAGCACCGATAAGAAAATACGGTTTTCTTCTTCCAAATTTTGGCGACCAGGTATTGTCGCTCATCGCACCAATAATGGGTTGAATAATCAAACCAGTAACCGGACCTGCTAACCAGAGCATGGGCAACGAGGCTTCGTCGGCTCCCAGATACTTATAAATGGCGCTCATATTGCTTTGCTGCAATCCGAAGCTGAATTGAATTCCGAAAAAGCCGAAATTCATATTCCAAATTTGCCAGAAAGACATTTTAGGTTTGTTACTCATAACACGCTCTTTTTAATAAAGGTTCCCGTAACTTGGGAAAGAAACGGGAACCATTAACTAAACAAAATATGAAAAAAAATTAAAATCTGTAAGTAACAGCTGCACTTACTGAACGGCCCGGTAACGGACGCGCACGAACTATGTTTGTGGTGTTCTCGGTAATGCTACCTTCTTCTGCCTCTGTGATTGCTAATGTGTCGAAGATGTTGTTTGCAGCTAAATTCAACGACAATCCTTTTGTTAATCCGAACTCAACAAATCCGTTTACAATTAAGAAACCGTCCATAACCAGTTGGTTGTTGTCTTGAGCATACGCCTTAGTTTGTCCGATGAAGCTCAATCCAATGATATCTGATTTCTTATCAGAGAAATTAAACGTTGGTAAAACGCTGTACATGAAACGCGGTTGACGACGCGGATCGTTACCATCATTATCGCCTGAAACAACTTCTGCTTTAGTGTAAGTTCCGTTGAAACGAAGATTTAACTTTTCAGTTGGATTGTAACCCGCCTCAATTTCTAGACCCATCGAACGGTAGTCGTTTTCAATAATGGTATTGGATGTAGCTTCAAATCCGCCTTCTTCGGTAGTCTTACTGTAAAATAAAGTTCCGAAAACGTAGCCGTTGCTGAATTTTTGCTTGTATCCGATTTCAGCCTGATCAAGCATGTCTTTTGCATTAATTGCATCTCCATTCAAGTAGTTTAAACCAGAGAACAAGATACGATCCGCTTTTGCAGAACCTCCACGGCTGTAACGAGCAAATACCGATTGCTTGTCTGTAATTAAGTAATTACCTCCAAGTGTGAACGATACGTAGTCGTAATCGTAATTTACGGTAGTAGGGTTTGCAGTGTCGATCGCAAACACATTTTGTTCTGGTGCCGAAATTACACCGTCGTTATTCATATCGCGCTGTGTTGACACACCACCAGCAAAGTTTCCAGTAACTACACCTTTGTCGTAGCGCACACCACCTTCTAGGTTTAACTTCTCTGTTACATCGAAAGATACATTCATGTAAGGTGCCGATACATTGTACTGTGTATCATAATTACGAGCCAAGTTACCCCAAAAAGGTGTTCCGTAGGCGTATAAACCATTTTCAGATAGTGCATTCCCGCCTGCGTCTAAAACATTGATTAATCGTGCGTTGTTGTCGTTCACTTCCATCAAATAGCTGTTCCATGTCCAAGACATTGAGATGTTTTGAATCGACTTAAAGTAACCCGCTGTTAGCGAAAGACCCGTTCCTTCAATTTTCTTGCTGATACGTAAGTCGTTCATAAAATTATCGAAGTTATTTAACTGTGTATCAAACATATGAATACGTGAAACGAGTTGTGAAGCCGATACAGCTTGGTTATTATCGGCGTACGCTAACGTTGAACCAGCGCCGAATGTTGCTGCGATGTCCGCTCCAGAAGCAACCTGCGCTGGGAATGGCGCGATAAAGCCTCCTGAGTTTTTAGAGAAACGTCCGTTTTCGGTAATTTTCCAGCCATCACCTACTTCAAAAGTAGCGTTAACTCCGATTGATTTAGAAACAGGATTCATACCATCGGCAACATCTCTTCTTTGAATATTACCGTTTCTGTCCAAACTAACATTGTGCTTCAAGTAAATGCTTTGCAAAGCTCCTGTAGTAGCATCAAAGTTTGGAGCATCGCTCCAGTTTGGATTGGCGTTTGTTCCTGAAACTTGAATAGGCATCGGCATGTAAGCCGCCGCACGGTCGTTCAAGAATTTGGTATATACAGTAACCGATCCGCGCTCAAATTCTTTTGTAATGTTGAATTTAAATTGACCACCGTTGTTAGCATTAAAGTTGGGTGATCGAACGCCCTCACCGGTTCTGTAAAAACCACCTGCGTGGAAATACAAACCGTCGGCTATTTTTCCACCGTATTCAATATCTGTTCTAAAATTATCGTAATCCATACCAAAGCTAGTAGTCATCGATCCACCTTCTGTTTTACCCGTTTTGCTGATGAAGTTGATGATACCACCCGGAGAGTTAGAAGCTAACGTAGATGCCGAACCACCACGAATAGCTTCAATACGACCGATGTTGGCGTCGAATCGCGTGAAGATATCTGCTGTTGCGAAAGCAATATCGCCGTACATCAATACAGGTAAGCCATCTTCCTGAAGTTGCAAATATTTAGAACCGCCTGAAGAAATCGGCACACCGCGAACGGCAATGTTCGCGTTACCTTCACCTCCCGACGATTCGCTTCGAATACCTGGAATAGTTCTAAAGATCTCCGCCGTTGTTCTCGGTGCCGCTTGTTCTACTTGCTTTGCATCGATAGAAGTAATGGAAACGCTTGATTTAATTTTAGAACGCGGATTAACCACACCGGTTACCACGACATCTTCAAGCGTTGTAGATTCTTCTTCTAAAACAAAACTAAGTTCTGTTTTGCTTGTTGCAGTTATAGCTTGCGAAGCTGTTTTGTAGCCAACGAACGATACCGATACGGTATAGCTTTGTCCGTTTTGTAAGGATAGGGAAAAATTACCGTCGACATCGGTTGAAGTTCCAGCAGTACCGGCTGTTACGCTTGCTCGCGGAACGGGTAATCCCTGAGCATCTTTAACAGTACCTTTTACAGCGACACTTTGCCCAAATACGGCAACAGAAGCCAGCAGAAAAAACAGCAGGCTGCTCTGTTTGAGAAATTGTGTAATTTTTGTCATTTTCGGAAAAGTTTTGGTTTATTAAGAAATTTTTTGTTTGATAATTGACGAAATTAAAATTACAATCTTATATTTTTGATGATTTATAGCCGAAAACGTTTTCGAAATGACCGAAAACGTTTTCGGATTCTGAAACCAGGTATGAAAGACACTACTTTAAAAGAACTTGCCGAAACTTTAGGCATTTCGGTTACTACCGTTTCCAAAGCACTAAAAGGCTACGCCGACGTGAGCCCAAAAACACGAGAAGCCGTATTAAAACTAGCCGAAGAACTACATTTTACTCCCAATGCCTTCGCGGTAAACCTCCGCAAACAAGAGTCGAAAACCATTGGTGTTATTATACCCGAAATTGTGCACCACTTCTTTTCAAAAGTACTCAACGGCATACTCGACGAAGCCGCAAAACACGGCTACCTCGCCATCGTACTGCAATCCGGAGAATCGGTAGAATTAGAACGAAAACAAGTCGACCTACTCATCAACAAACGGGTCGACGGCATTCTGATTTCACTATCCAACGACAGCAACGACGAGGCGCATCTTAAAGAAATCATACGTCGGAATATTCCGTTGGTTCAATTCGATAAAATTTCAAAACTCATTCCCAGTACTAAAGTAGTAATCAACGATCGGCAAGCGGCTTTCGAAGCTACCGAACATTTGATTTTAAAAGGATGCAAAAAAATTGCGCACATACGCGGACCCGTAAATCCGCAAGGTGCCATAGATCGTTGGATGGGATACAAACTGGCGTTAGAAAAACACGGCATTGCCTATAATCCGAAACTGGTTTACACCTGCACGCACGTTACTTTTGAGGAAGGACGTGAATTTGCGAAACAAATTCTGACCGACCATCCCGACGTTGAAGGCATCTTCGCCATAACCGATTTAGTGGCGGTTGGCGTTATTTCGTACTTTAACGAAAACGGCATTAAAGTTCCCGACAACGTGGCACTCATTGGTTTCAGCAACTGGTTTATGTCGCAAGTAATTACCCCGCAACTCAGTTCCATCGATCAGCCGGGCGAAGAAATGGGCGCCTTGGCCTTTAATTGTCTTTTGGAAGAAGTCGAGGCACGAAAAGCAAACAAACCGTACGATTTAAAAACCATATCACTAACAACAAGTGTGGTTGAAAGACAATCGTCGCAATTTAAAGGCAAGTAACAATCCGTTGATTTAATTTTCGAAGTTTTTGGGCGCGCCGGCAAACGAGTCGTCGCTGCGCAGAAGAGGTTCACGCCGTCACGTGTTCCGCTGTATCTTTTTTGCCAAAACAGTAGTGGAAGTATCGAATCGCAAAAAAGGATATCGCTGCACCCGTTCGCGCGGGAAAGATTCATAAGCGAAAAAATGGAAAAAAGCGAAAAAACACGTTTTCGATTAATTCTCCTAATCGATCTGCAACCAACGAATTTTGGGTCGGGGTGGAAACATGAAACGTTAAGTGGTGAATTCATCGATTCCGATAGCTATCGGAACTAGCTTCTCATATCTAGCTTCTAGCTTCTAAAAAAGCCTTCGACAGGCTTACGCTCCGACCATACGTGGGTTAGGTTGGGAAGATGATACGTACAAGGGTGAACATCACGAAGTCTATCCCGATAGCTATCGGGACTAACTTCTAAAAAAAATCCGCCTTCGACAGGCTCAGGCTCCCACGAATTGTGGTTTGGATTGGGCAAAACGATACGTTAAGTGGTTAATTCATCGAAGTCTTAATACTTAATACTACAATCTTGATACTCCAATCTTAATACTTAATACTCCAATCTTAGTACTTCCCAAAAAATATGCGGAAAACCCGTAATCGTATGTCGATTTTTTTTCAAAACTTCGCCT
>NZ_JBMLTK010000070.1:0-59648 GCF_049240005.1 Flavobacterium sp.
TGCACGTACTTCCACCAACGTATACGGCAGGATGCGCCCAAAAACAACAACACTACAATATTAGTTTTATCTTTACCAACTAATTTACTGACTGTGAAAAAGATTTACCTGTTTTTACTGCTCGCTCCGCTACTTTCCATCGCTCAAATACAATATACTACCAACGTTTTAACCGACCAAAATTCGGGCTTTCAAGGCGCCGATGGCTTTGAACTCATCGACGTAGATAACGACGGCGACAAAGATATTTTTGCCTACAAAGGCAGCAGCTTGGTTGTATTTGAACGCCTTGCCAACGGTCAGTTTAGCAAACCCTTACCAATTAACACGCCCTTTCAAACCTCGTTTACTGCGAAAATGGGCGACCTTAACGGCGATAACCTGCCCGACTTGGTAATTATTACTTCAAACTCCATTATTTGGATGCCAAACACCGGCTCATTTACCAATTTTACCGTAATTAACGTTATTTCGACCAACAATGTGCCGAACAGCGTACAAATTATTGATCGCGATGCCGATGGCGACAAGGATATTTTTTTCTACGACACCTTTAACTCGGGCTGGTTGATAAACAACAGCAACGCCACAAGCTTTATCTTCTCCAGCTATTTTGGCAGCAGCGTTTTCGATATTTTAGTACAAGACGTAAATGGCGATAACGCAGCCGACTTTATCTCGAAAGCCTCCGACGGCGAATACAATTTGCGCTTTACCGTGTACGATGCCACAGCTACTAATTCGTACAACTTTATTGAAACAATTGACGGTTTTGCTGTAGGTGGTTATCCGGCACTCGGCGATTTAGACGGCGATGGCGACAATGATCTTGCCTACGCATATTTAAACGGAACCGCACGACAATTGGTGTGGTACCAGTACAACAGCACCACCGGGCTTTTTGGTACTAAAACGGTCATTGCAAATTTAACAACCGATCCGTCGGGCGTTTATGTAGGAAATGTAAACTCGAACGGCGCTGCCGATATAGTGCTCACCTACAACGATCCAGATAAAATTTCGTGGGTACGTTCGAACGGAAATGGCTCCTTTGCCGCCGAACAAACCATTACAACGGCCGCCGATTTGGTACGACAAGTACTCATTGCCGACGCGGATGGCGATACTTTTAACGATATTTTCTTTACCTCGTACTACGACTCGAAGTTGAGTTATCTGAAAACAAACGGCGCTGTAAATCCGACTTTTACCGAAGTTCGTTTGAACAATGCCACTTTTGGTGCTTTTAGTGTCGAGGCTGGTGATTTGGATAACGACGGCGATCGCGACATCGTGCAAGCCTCGTTAATAGAACGAAAAATAAGCTGGTTTAAAAACGAAAATGGCGCTTTTAGTAGCAACCAGAACATTATTCAAGAGTTTGAAACCTACGCGCCGTACAACTTACGTGTAACCGATATCGACAACGACGGAGATAAAGATATCTTGTATTTCTCGACCTGGGAACCTAATTTGTCGAATGCCAGCGAATTGGTATTGTTAAAGAACAGCAACAACGGAAGTACGTTTACCAAATCGATTGTTTACGCAGTTAACGAAGAAATATCGACTTACGAATTGCTCGATGCAGATAACGACGGCGACCAGGACCTTGTTGTAGGAAACAACGGCAATTTAATGTATCTCTTTAAAAACAACGGAAACGGAACCTTTGCAACGCCAACGCAGTTCTCGGAGTTCTTATTCAACCGCGCACCTGGATTATTTGCAGTTGCTGATTTCGACAACGATGGCGATACCGACATTGCAACCGGACGGAGCGATGGCGAAGTGTCGTGGTTTGTGAATGAAGGTGGGAACTTTACGCAAAAGAATGTCGTACTAGCGCCAAATAATTTAAACTACAGCGTTAAAGCTGCCGACATTGATAACGACGGTGATCAAGATTTGATTTACGAAAATTACAGTCCGAATCGGATTGGCGTTTTCAAAAATCAAGGTCTAGGCGTTTATGCAGCTCCGGTAGTGATTGACAATTCTATTTTTCGACCACGCGGACTAAACGCAGTTGATTTAGAGCTAGACGGCGATTTAGATTTGGTTTGTGGAAGTGAAAATTCGATAATCGTAGCCTACTTAAACGATGGCAACGGCAACTTTGGCAGCGAAATTACCATCAGTAACGAACCCGCTGCGACACGCGATATTACTACAACCGACTTTACCGGCGACGGTTTGCCGGATTTTGCCATAGCTTCTTACAACGACGACAGTATTGTTTGGCTCGAAAATCGCGGACTTGCCACACGACAAATCAACGGAAAAGTGAAATACGACGCCGATTCGAACGGCTGTACCACCCAAGATTACGGCGTGGCAACCAAACTCGTGCAGGCAACCGATGGCAATTTCTCGTTAGCGGCATTTACATCGGCAACCGGAAACTACCAACTTAACTTAAGCGACGGAAACTACACGCTGAATTTGCCAAACACCGCTACACATTTTGGCGTCTCGCCTCTTGAAGCTACCGTGCAACTAAACGATGCGTTACCGGTTATCGAGAATAATTTCTGCATCACTCCGGCCATTGCCACAGAAGATTTGGAGATTAGCCTCTACCCGACCAACAGCGTTCGTGCTGGTTTTGATCATCAGGTTAAAATGATTGTCAAAAACGTAGGAAGTGTCGAAAAAAATGCCACGATAAAACTGTATCATCCTGCAAACAAATTGTTGTTTCAATCGGCTGAACCCCAAGCAAACGCTAGTACAGCGGGCGTTTTAGAGTTTACGATCAGTAATTTACAACCGCTAACCGAGCGTTTACTCACGGTGAATTTCACTGTGGCGGTTATTCCGATTGTGAATTTGGATGAAATTGTCAATATCGGTGTGGAAATTGAAGATAGTGAAGGCGACGCAACGCCTGAGAACAACGGTGCGTCGGTAAATCAGTCGGTGATTGCTTCGTACGATCCGAACGACGTAACCGTATTTGAAGGCGCAACCGTACCTATTGAAAACGCTAGCAATTATTTGCATTACCGCATTCGATTTGAGAACACCGGAAACACCTACGCCGATCGCGTTGTAATAAAAACAACTTTAGATTCGAATTTAGATTGGAGCTCGTTACAACCCGAAGGTGCAAGCCATAACTACTTTACTACAATTCGAAACGGTAATGAAGTGACATTTACATTTAATGCCATTTACTTACCGGCCGCCTCGCAAAATTTAGCTGCCGCTCAAGGCTACGTTTTGTTTAAAATTAAGCCGAAAAATACGGTTGTTGTTGGCACAGCAGTAAACGCAACAGCGGCAATTTATTTCGATTTCAATCCGCCGATTATTACCAATACCGCGACAACTACTTTTGTGAATACCGCGTTAGACGTCGATCAGGTTGATGTTGAAAAAATGGTTTTGTACCCAAATCCGGTTGATGCCGTTTTAAACGTAAACCCAAGCACCAATTGGCAAGAAATTGAATTGATTGACGTAACCGGAAAAACCGTGATTCGCGCAAAAACGTTTCCGATAAACACCGAAAATCTGGCGCCGGGAATGTATATTTTAAAAGCTATGACAACTAGCGGACAGCCTTTGGTACGTAAAGTGGTGAAACGATAAGCGATTAGTTTTAATAGCCTCGAGCGTTTTTAAAAATAATTACTTCCTGCAAATGCCACTTGATCAATAAAAATTTGCTTCATCGGCGAAATATTATTTTGCTCATAGAAAACGAGCATGGCTTTTTTGTAATCAAGCGAATCGACAGTTCTAAAGGAAATGGGAACACAATTATTTGCCATTAAAATCCCGTTACTAACGATACGAGCAGTACGCTTATTTCCGTCGACAAAAGGTTGTATGTAAGACAGCAAGCATAAAGTAAGAAGTGTTTTTTCGAAAACATTCGATTTTGCATTAACTAGTTCGCACGTCTGTTCGAGTGCGTCGCGGATTTGAAACTGATTGTCTAACGGTTTGTAATTAGTTCCAGTAATACCTACCGGTTTATTTCTGATGTTTCGTGGAATAGCTAAATTTTGAATGAGTAATGAGTGTATGTTCTCAATCTTAGCTACGGAAAGCGACTCAAAATAGTCCAGATTATCTACCAGAAAATCGATAGCTAATTTGTGATTGAGAAGCATTGTTGCTTCCTCTTTGGTTTTACCTTTTGCTTCTTGTTGCTCTTTCAGTAACAACTCGGTTTCAAGCAAAGTGTATGTATTACCTTCAATTTGCGAAGATTTCCAGCTTAAATCAATAGCCAAGCGTTCCAGTTCTTTTAAAAACTCGAAAGAGGTTGCGGAACTTCGAAAATCTGTAAAACGCTTTTGAAACTGAAAAAGGTTTGCCAGTTCAAATTCACTGAAAATTGGTACTTCCGATAAAGTTTGAGTTATCAAATCAAAACTAAAGTTAGCGTTAATCCGACGTTCATCGACTTCCGATAAAAAGTACTTATCAATGTCTATGGTGTGAAGAAGTGCATATCCCGCAGATAAGAAATACTTGGTTGCTTTGCCCACACCAGCCTTTTCGACATAGCGTTTTTCAACCAACTCATTCAGAACTCGTTTTACAGTCGCTAAACTGCTTACATGCGCAGTTGTAGCAGCTATCTCACTGGAAGACATGGAACCGCGTTCTTGAAGAAGTGTGATAATTTGTTTAGAAATCGACATAAACCACATTTACGGCTCAAAAATAACAAAAATACAGCTCAAAATCCGGTTTTTTGAGCCGTATTTTTAAATTCGGTGAGCTGTATTTTATTTTAGTACGTTTAGTATTAGTTTCACTCATTTTACCGGTAAACTCATTTGCAGCTGTCGGCAGTTACGTCTTACAAAAGAAAGACTCTCCAAATATTAAATACTTTATATAAATACGATTTATCTGGTATTTTTCACTTAGATATAATTATGTGTATCCTATTTATTTTAAGTATTTTAAGTAGTTGTAATATTGCAATATTACAACTAAAATTAAAACAGTTCTTTAACCGATATTTTAAACAACCTTCCCTGTGCATCTACTTCCCGTGCACTTTCCCCGCGTTAGGTGGCGGCGCGAAAATGGCCAACAAACCGTTGCGCGTGATGCGCTTAGCGAAACGGCGACTAACAGAAGCCCGTTTTGATTGACGCAGAACCGCAAACGGTTGGCGGCCATTGCAGCAAGCAACCGACGGCCTTGCTTTAGAACGCTCGTTTACTCAGTAACAAAACTCAAGGCCGGAACGCCCAAAAAAATCGGTAACTTTCAAATCCAAAAACTATCTTTACAAACAAAATTTTTTGCATGAATGCTCTACAATCAATCATCGAAGAGGCTTGGGAAAACCGCGCGCTACTCACCGAAGATCGCGTAACCTCGGCCATTCGAAACGTTATTGAACAACTCGACAACGGCTCGCTTCGCGTGGCGCAACCTACCGAAAACGGCTGGCAGGTAAACGAATGGGTAAAAAAAGCGGTCGTGCTGTACTTCCCGATTCAAAAAATGGAAACGCTCGAAGCCGGAATTTTCGAGTATCACGATAAAATGCCGCTAAAACGCAATTATGCCGAAAAAGGCATTCGCGTGGTGCCTAATGCGGTGGCCCGACACGGCGCGTACATCTCGAAAGGCGTTATTTTAATGCCGTCGTACGTAAATATTGGCGCGTACGTCGACGAAGGTACTATGGTCGACACGTGGGCAACCGTAGGAAGCTGTGCGCAAATTGGAAAAAATGTACACTTATCGGGCGGTGTAGGTATAGGCGGTGTTCTCGAACCGTTGCAAGCGGCTCCGGTAATTATCGAAGACGGCGCGTTTATTGGTTCGCGCTGCATTGTTGTCGAAGGTGTTCGCGTTGAAAAAGAGGCGGTTTTGGGAGCTAATGTATGCTTAACGGCATCGACAAAAATTATAGATGTTACGGGTGAAAATCCGATTGAATACAAGGGCGTGGTTCCGGCGCAATCGGTCGTGATTCCCGGCAGTTATACCAAACAATTCGCCGCCGGCAGCTATCAAGTTCCGTGCGCGCTCATCATTGGAAAACGCAAACCATCGACCGATTTAAAAACAAGTTTAAACGACGCCTTGCGCGAATATGAAGTAGCTGTTTAGTAGCTAATCCTGCTTTCACTGCAAGTACGCTTTTACCGCGCTCCTTTTTTACGCCTATAGTCTAGCTTCCGCTGGTCGCTGCCTAAAAGCTCAAAAAGCAAACGCGGTAAAATGCGCGCTTTCCGTTCAATCAGGGCTAGGGCAATCGTTACCGAAAATACGTATGAAAAAAATCTTGGTGATTCAACAAAAGATGATCGGCGATGTGCTGGCAAGTAGCATCTTGTGCAATAACTTGAGACAAATTTATCCCAAGGCGCAAATACACTACTTGATTTATCCGTTCACAAAACCCGTTGTTGAAAACAATCCGAATATCGATTCCTTTGTTTTGTACGAAGACAGTTACAAAAAGAGCAGTTTAAAGCGCCTACAGTTTTTATATCGGATTCGAAAAGAGCGCTACAACATGGTGATCGATGCGTACAACAAACCCGAAAGCTTTTTGGTAACCATGGCTTCGGGTGCTGACGTGAAAATAGGTTTCTTCAAAAAATACTCGCAAAAGCTGTATCATTTTAATATCGCGCCGATCGACAAACCGCTAACCAACGCAGGGACAGCACTCGAAAATCGGATTAACTTATTGAGCTGCGTTGCGCCAAATTTTAAATTTGACTTGCGTCCGAAAATTTGGTTAACAACTTCCGAAAAGGAAGAAGCACAAAATACGTTGCAGAAACATGGAATTCTGGAATCGGATCCGTTTCTCGTAATTGGCATCTTAGGAAGCGATGAAAGTAAGTCGTATCCGGCGCCGTACATGGCACAAGTACTCGATTTTATAGCGGCAAACACGTCGAGTAAATTAGTTTTAAACTACATGCCGAAGCAAGCCAATGAAGTGCAAACGATTTGTGCGCTGTGCGCTCCAGAAACGCGAAGTCGAATAATATCGGAACTAGTTCCATCAAATATCCGTGCGTTTTTAGCACTCACCCATTTTTCACAAGCCTTGATCGGAAATGAAGGCGGCGCTGTAAATATGGCCAAAGCTTTAGGCATTAAAACCTTTACGATTTTCTCGACATGGATTATCAAGGAAGCGTGGAATTCGTTTGAAGACGGCAGCAATCATGTCTCTGTGCATTTGCAAGATTACAAGCCAGAACTTTACGGCGACAAGACCGCAAAACAAATGAAAAAGAATGCCTTGCCGCTCTACCAAGCATTTACGCCCGATTTAATGCTTCCTGCTTTAGAGGCGTTTTTAAATCGATTAAAAAGCTAAATCAAAAATCATTTCAAGATTTCATCGCGCGTGGCAGAATCGATTCCAAACTCGGTGCGCTGCAACTTTTGTTTTTCAGTTTCGAGTCGGATGGCGTCATTAACTTTCCATACTTCATCGGAAACATAACCTCGAGCATGATCGAGATGAATACAAATAGCACTGTATCTGATTTGTTTTCCCACAACACCTGCAAAGGTAAGTCGCTCGCCTAATTCACGATCTTCGCCGCCGTATTTCATCCGTTCGTCAAATCCGTTAGCGCGGAGTAAATCGGCTTTCCAACCTGAAGCATTGTGTCCGTTCCACGTTGGTTTTGTTGGCGTTACTGCATTTAAAATCGGGCGCAAGAATCGCGGAGCACCAATTTTCATGTTTACGGGTTTGCGATGTCCGTTTTCGATCAGCCATTTTTTGCTGAAAGCACGTTGTGAAATGATGTCGTCGGGGCTTATTTTGTGCGATAAATCCATCGACAATTTATGGTATCCGCCCGAGAGAAAGGTATTGGGTTTTCGATTGTCGAGATGTACTTGAATAAAATCGGCTCTTGGAATACAATCGCCATCAGTAAAAATCAAATAATCTGCTTTTGCGTTAAGAATTGCCGCATTTAAAATTTTAGTTTTTCGAAATCCGTCGTCCGAATGCCATACATGAACGAGCTTTAAATTGGTTTCTTGTCGGAATTTTTGAATGAGACGGGCGGTTTCGTCTCGTGAGCCATCATCTGCGATAACGATTTCGAAATCGGTATACGTCTGACAACTAAAGCCATACAGAACTTTTTCTAGCCATTCTACAGCATTATAGGTACTCAAAATGACGGAAACAGTCATGTATGTAATTTTTTTACTTTTATTTACAGCAAAAGTACTTACTAATTTATATTTGTAAAATAATTTGTTTGCATGTTACATCCTCATAAAGGGAAACTTTCGGTATTAATAATTACTCTAAATGAGGAGCGCAATATGAAAGAGCTGTTAACCGAATTAGCGTTTGCTGATGAGGTTATAGTAGTTGATTCATACAGTACCGACCGTACCAAAGAAATTTGCATGTCTTTTCCCTATGTGAAGTTTCTTGAAAATAAATTTGAAAATTACACCTCGCAAAGAAACTTCGCTATAGATCAAGCGCAAAACGACTGGATACTATTCATCGATGCAGACGAGCGATTAACGCCCGAATTGAAAAAAGAGGTCCTAGAGACTATAGTGAGTGAGCATCCGAAGAGCGCTTATCTTCTCTATCGCACTTTTATGTTTAAAAATTCGAAATTGCGCTTTAGTGGTTGGCAAACCGACAAGATTTTTCGATTGTTTCATCGCGGTAAAGCAAGGTACACAAACGAGCGATTGGTTCACGAGAAACTAGATGTAATTGGGGAAATCGGTAAGTTAAAATCGAAGTTAATACACTACAGCTATTCCGATTATCAATCGTATAAAGCTAAAATGGTTGCGTACGGACGCTTAAAAGCAATAGAAGCTAAAAATCGGGGTATTGTTCCTAATTTTTTCCATTTCGTAATCAAGCCTTTATATAAATTCGTTTACCAATACTTGATCCGTTTAGGCATACTCGACGGTGGAAGAGGCATTGTTATTTGCTACTTAAATGCATATAGCGTTTATGTTAGATACCAATTCTTGAAAGAAATGACCGCTAAAAAATAGCCAATTGAAAAATAAGTACTTTAAAATCTTCGGAGCATGTTTTCTTGTATTAGCACTGGCAATTGCGGGAAAGTACATCTATCAAGTTAACATTAAACACAATTTTGAAGTCATATCGGAAGGTAAATTTTACAAAAGTGGTGTTATTCCTCCCGAGGAACTACCAGAAGTGCTTCAAGAGTACAACATAAAAACGGTTATAGATTTGCGATTTCCAGAATCGACCGACGAGCTTAACAATCCTGAGGTGGCTGCACAACTGAAATCGGAACAGGAGGCGGTGGCAAAAGTTAAACACGTAACCTACGTTAACAACGGATCGGAGCAAGTTCCGAATCAGAAAAACCTCGACACTTTCTTTGCCATTCTCGACGATCCAAAAAATTATCCCATCCTAATCCATTGCTATCACGGCGTGGGAAGAGCTGAGCTATACTCGGCATTATATCGAATCGAATACGAAAATTGGACACCAAACGACGCGCGACTCGCAACGCGCGATTTTGTGAAATGGAGTTCTTTCGATCTCGGAACACCCAAAGGCGATTTCCTTCAGAACTACATACCGCGAAAAAAGAAAAATTAAATGTGATAAGGCGTCAAATCCTATTTTGACTTACCCACCAAGCTTTTTAGCGTCGTTTTAAACTTTCGCTTACGCCGAAAGCCTCGCTGAAAATCTTCTGTATACTTCCACAATATTCGAAACAATTCTTCCGGATCACGGTTTGAGATTAAGGCGTATTCTTCGGCCATCACACGAACCATTTCCCGTTGAGGCGTGAGTCGCGATAAATTCTTCATGCGCGCTTTAATCGACATTTGCTTTCGGAAACTCATTCGGTTCAGATCCACCAAATAAAAATGATAATTTCCTGAATCATCCACGGTGATCAACGTATTTCCGGGAGTATGATCTTTGAATTCGATACCTGCCTCATGAATTTTGTAACAAAAGTGAACGAATTCACGAAGGATCTTCTCGCGATTTGGCAAATTTTCGTTTTGAACTAGATCGCTATACAAATACTGGTATTTGAGATGTTCGCTTACATAATAGCTTTTGCCAAACAAAAACGCAGACAGTTCTTCGTAATAGGCAATAGGTTGCGGAGTTCCTATGCCGCGTTCGAGTAAATAAACTGCGTATTCAAAAGATCTTCGCGCTTTGGATTTTCTAAAAAACCGATAAATGAATCGATTAAATAAATGCGGCTTCTTGAATGATTTTATATTGAGAACCGACTGCTCCCAATCGAACAATTTTATTTGATTGCGCTTTCGATCGTCAAAATTTCTTCCTAAAGTCGAGAAATTCTGAATCAGAGAAAAACATTGCTGTTCATCTATAAAGGTCTGCTTGTCATTGAAACGAAACATTACTATTTAGCTTTTACCACGGTTGCGTATTGCAGGTTTCGAATATCCCACTGAGTAAACAAAACAAATACGTTGAACAAGATCGGTTTAATCGACTTTGTTTTATTGATGGCTTCGTGGGTAATTATTTGATAACCTAAATCTTCATACATTCTCCTAATGCTCTTCCCAGTAAAAAAGCGCAAATGGGTTTTATCCATAGTGCCAAACTCTTCGTATTGCCAATCTTTCTTAAACACTATTCTAGAAAAAGTTTTAAAATAGCGCACATTCGGAATTGAGCTAATAATGACACCGTTTGCTGACAACTTTACTTTTAAGTCTTGAAGAACGGAATAAGGATCTACCAGATGCTCTAAAACATCATTCAGATAAACAACATCAAAGTAATTATCCGGTAAATCTTTTATATAATTTTCGCACGGACCCGAAAATACGCGATCTAAGTGCTGCTCCGCCATTTTGGCTTCTTCTTCAACATATTCAATGCCCCAAACTTCAGCCTTGTTACGTTCCTTAATTATTTTTGCTAAAGCACCGCCACCACACCCGATATCTATTACTTTCTTAGCAGTTGCAGGTAGGTATTTAAGCATTTCTACTCTAGCATTTTCGTAGTATCCTAGAGGCTTATCTCGGTAGTATTTCATTAGCTAAACGGTAACTTTTCAAAAATTTATGTTAAATCAAAGCTGCCAAATATAGTAAACAAATGGGCAACTTTCGTTGGATCGTAATTTTTGAGGTTTTAATATCCTTCGCAAACTAAAACGAATCTAAAAATGATTGCTTAGAATAACACCACATTTATTTTTTCATATTTGAATATTTGAATTAGCTTGCAACATCGTTATGAATAACATTGAAATGAAAGGACTCCCAACTTCAACCTTGGTAACGCCAACGTATAACTGGCCGCAAGCACTCGAACTTTTACTGCTGAGCATTACAAAGCAAACCGTTTTGCCCGACGAAGTTATTGTAGCTGATGATGGTTCTACAGAAGAAACAACGAAGTTGATTGAGGAGTTCCAAAAAAACTTTCCTGTTCCGTTACATCATGTCCGACACGAGGATATCGGCAACAGAAAACCCATGATCATGAATAAAGCCATCGCGAAAGCAAAAGGCGACTATATTATCGAAATCGATGGCGATATTATCATGCACAAGAATTTTGTCGAAGACCACTTAAAATTCGCCAAAAAGGGCCACTACCTCTTCGGTTCACGCTCCAGCATTCAAAAAAGTATCTTAAACGATATTTTCAAAAATAAAACCACATCGTTTCATTTCTTTTCAAAAGGCATCACAAAAAGGGCGCGAACAATTCATTTTCCGTTTTACATGAATTTCATGAAATCGGTAGAAAAACGCTCGTCAAAGCTGCGCGGCTGCAACATGTCGTTTTGGAAATCCGATTTTATAAAAGTCAATGGCTTTAATGAAAGTCTTGTAGGATGGGGCATCGACGATTCTGAACTAATTCAACGATTTCACAACATTGGTCTCCACGGCAGACGATTAAAATTTTGCGGACTGGTTTTTCATATTTATCACAAAGAACAACCTAAAAACCACATTCACATTAATCAAGAAATTGAAGATCGAACCGTACGAGAAAAAATTACTTTTATAGACAAAGGAGTAAACCAATATCTGTAATTTTGAAAGACGTAGCAGTAATTTTAATCAATTATAATTCAAGCAATCACAGCATTAATTGCTTGAAATCCATTTACGAAAAAACCTCCGACGCGATTTCCTTCGAAGTTATAATCACCGATAACAATTCGGAAATTGCCGATTTTCAAAATTTAGAAAAACAGCTGCGCTTACACAACTTTCCCAACCTCACCCTAATACGCAACACAACAAATACAGGATTTGGTGGAGGAAATATGACTGGCTTCGAGAAAAGTAATGCCAAATACATCTGCTTTTTAAATAACGACACTATACTGCTAAACGACTGCCTGTCTATTTTGAAAAACTACTTGGATGAACATCCTCAAGTAGGCATAGCAGGAGCACAAGCCTATACTGCCGATGGTTCATTTTTAATCTCATTAGATCACTTTGCCTCGCCAACCCGAGAAATATTGGGGCGAAAGTTCTTAGAACTCAGTAATTCAAAAAAATACCCAAAGAGAAAAAAATTATACTCGAAGCCGCTGCAGGTGAACTTTGTACCAGGAAGCTTACTATTCTTAAAAACGGAGGACTTTTTGCAGTCGGGAGGTTTTGATACCAACATCTTTCTGTATTACGAAGAAACCGACTTATGTATTCGCTTGTTAAAAATCGGGAAGCCCGCATATCTAGTTCCTGACGCAAAATTTATGCACTTTCACGGCGGTAGTACTGAACGATCTTTGGCAATAAAAAAAGAATTGAAAATCTCCTTGCTCTACGTCATCAATAAACATTATGGGAAGTTTTCTCGACAAATTGTTTTACTGTTTCTCATCCAAAAGTACTTTTTCAGCAGTATTTTTAAATCAAAAAATCGTCCGATTCTCGCTTTGTTACTTAAAGGCGCACCGATCACAGAATCAATGAAATACAAACAATGACAGATACGTTACACAGTGAAATTGCTAATTCCTTTGATGTCTTAAAAAACGGAGGCATCATTTTATATCCGACCGACACTGTTTGGGGTTTAGGTTGCGATGCAACAAACGAAACTGCTGTAAAGCGACTTTTTGAATTGAAGAAAAGAGCTGCCGACCACAGTATGATTGTACTGGTAAACAGCGATCGACTCATTCACCGTATATTCAAAGAAGTGCCGGAAGCCGCTTGGCAAATTCTCGAACTGTCTGAAAAACCCACAACTTTAGTGCTCGACGATCCGAAAAACGTAGCGCCGCAACTTATTGCCAACGATAATTCACTCGGAATCCGAATCGTTAAAGATCCGTTTTGCTATAAATTGATCGAGCGACTAAAAAATCCGCTGGTTTCTACTTCCGCAAATTTCTCCGGCGCGCCCACGCCAACAAGTTTCACCGAAATAGCGCCCGAGTTAATCCAACAAGTTGATTACGTAGTGAACCTAGATCGCGATAAAAAAACTACGAAATCGTCGGCAATCATCAAACTTACGCGCGATGCTCAGGTAAAAATTATTCGCAGTTAAGCAAATAGCAAAAAAACGTATTGCATTTCGCAGAACAGCTAGGTCAATTCACCTAGTAAGGTAAACTCGTTTCCCATGCGAAATTGATTTTCGAACCGATTTTAAGAAAAACTTAGAATGATTTTTGAATTGTTCGCACATCATCCGTCAGGTATGTTGTAAATTTGCAACGCAATAAAAAATCGCGAATGTCGGCGTGAATTCAGAATAATCACACGGCTTTCGCTGCTTAATTTCTTCTACACGGTGTCAACGCAAAATCACGCAGCTGCCCTTCAGCATCCTATTTTTACATACGTAGCCAAAACTGCTGCGCAGACGGGCGTGCAAGCCTATGTTGTGGGCGGCTTTGTTCGCGATTATTTACTAACTCGCAGCGGAAAACCAGACATCGATTTTGTTGTTGTTGGAAACGGAATTGCTTTCGCAGAAGCCGTAGCAACCCACTTACCAACCCGACCCAAAGTACAGTTTTTCAAGAATTTTGGAACGGCCATGTTGCAATTTGCAGAAACCGACATCGAATTTGTGGGTGCTCGTCGCGAATCATACGCCAGAGATAGCCGAAAACCTATCGTAGAATCCGGTACGCTGCAAGACGATCAATTGCGACGCGATTTCACCATAAATGCACTAGCCATCTCACTCAACGAAGCCGATTTCGGCGCGTTGGTCGACCCGTTTGACGGTATTGCCGATTTATCCTCGAAGATCATTCGAACACCAACCGATCCGGATATTACGTTTTCCGACGATCCGTTGCGCATGCTCCGCGCCATTCGATTTGCCGCTCAACTGCAATTTCAAATTGATTCAAGCTGTTTTGATTCCATAAAACGAAACGCGCACCGAATTGAAATCATTTCGGGAGAACGCATCATCGGCGAACTGAACAAAATTCTCGAAACCGAAAAACCATCCATAGGCTTATCGCTTCTGTACGATGCGAAGCTGCTCGAACTCATTTTACCCGAACTCACAGCTTTAAATCAAGTTGAAGAAATAGAAGGACAAACGCATAAAAACAACTTTTACCATACGTTGGAAGTTGTCGACAATATTTCGCGAAACACCGACGACGTTTGGCTGCGGTGGGCTGCCTTGTTGCACGATATCGGGAAAGCACCAACCAAAAAATTTCAGAAAAAGCAAGGTTGGACGTTTCACGGGCATGAATATGTGGGCAGTAAAATGGTCAAAAAGATTTTCATTCGGCTAAACATGCCATTGAATCAAAAAATGAAATTTGTCCAGAAAATGGTGCTCATGAGTTCTCGACCCATTGTTTTGGCACAAGACATCGTGACAGATTCGGCAGTGCGACGACTGATTTTCGAGGCAGGAGAAGATGTGGAATCACTTATGACGTTATGCGAAGCCGACATCACCACAAAAAACAAAATTAAATTCAAAAGATACCATCAGAATTTCGAATTGGTGCGCCAGAAGATTGTTGAAGTGGAAGAACGCGACCAAGTTCGAAATTTTCAGCCGCCCATTACCGGCGAATTCATCATGGAAACCTTTGGTATTGGACCGTCGCGCGAAATTGGTGTGATTAAAGAATACATTAAAGAAGCCATTTTGGAAGGAAAAATTGCCAACGATTTCGAACAAGCAAAAGAACTTCTCTTCAAAAAGGCGGAAGAATTAGGACTCAAACAACATACAAATGGATAACTATTACAGAAAGTCGATCGGTGCTTCTTTGGTTTTGGTGTATTTGGTTATTGTAGCCGGCGCCTTGGTGCGTATGACTGGCAGCGGCATGGGCTGTCCGGATTGGCCAAAGTGTTTTGGATACTACATTCCGCCCACAGAAATTAGCGAATTGCAATTTCAAGAAAATCGACACTATGAAAGCGGACAAGTTATTATCGTCGATGAAAAACTATTTGTAGCTGCAAAAGATTTCACCTCATCAGCTTCCTTCCGCGAAAGCGATTGGAAACCATATACTAAACACGATTACGCCATTTTTAATCCGGTGCATACGTGGATCGAATATTTAAATCGCTTACTTGGCGCACTTTCGGGCTTGGCGGTTTTACTAATGACGGTTTTTAGCTTTTTAAGTCGCCGACAAGTAAAAGAGAAGCTACTTACCGTGGTCACACTTTTTTTAATGGGTTTTCAAGCGTGGATTGGCGCAACAGTAGTGTATTCGGTCTTGAATCCGATTAAAATTACCATCCACATGTTGGTGGCGCTACTCATTGTTGGCCTGTTGTTTACCTTATACCACCGTGCTCAAGAACAACGAACTTTTTCGGTTTCCGTTCCAAAATGGATTACCGGCTTGGCTCTGGCACTAACGCTCCTGCAAATTGCGATGGGTACGCAAGTTCGTCAGTTCGTCGATGAACAAGTTAAAGGATTGGGTATCGAGCCGGTAAGTCAGCTTTTACACGACGGTCCGAGCATCGTTTTAATTCACCGTTCCTTTTCCATTCTGGTATTTGCGTTAGCAATTTACCTGTTTGTAAAGCTCAAAAATACAGGCCTAAAAAATCTGGCTATTTGGCAATTATTTATTGTTGGTGCCGAAGTTTTCACAGGAATTTTAATGTATTATGTCGATTTCCCTTTCGGAAGTCAGACCTTACATTTGGTGTTTGCTGCCCTGCTTTTTGGCTGCTATTACCTGATAACCTTGCGTGCTAAAGTAGTTACTCCAACCATTTCTTAAAGTCGGCTACTTTCTCGCGACTCACAATTACTTCATCTGCTTTATAAGTTGCAGGAATAATTTTTAAGCGCGAGTTGCTGTATGCCGTAATTTCCTTCACGGAAGTGAGTGGAACAATAAATTTTCTGCTTACGCGGAAGAACTGCGCCGGATCGAGTTCTTGCTCGACTTCGTCCATGGTTTGATCGATCAGATAATCGCGATTGTCAATTGTGTGAATGTACGTTCCGCGATTTTCACTGAAAATAAGTTCGATATCTTTCAGTTCGATGATGCGAAGTTGCGCACCAATTTTCACGGTAAAGCGCGATTTATATGCTTTCGCAGAAGAAGGCGCAAACAATTGTTTTAATTGTTCGAGATTGAAATCGGGCTGGTCGTCTTTCTCGAATCGCTTTCGGAATTTCAATACTGCCGCTTCCAAATCGTCTTCATCGATTGGCTTTAGCAAATAGTCTATGCTATTCAATTTGAAAGCTTTCAAGGCATACTCGTCGTAAGCCGTTGTGAAGATTACAGCGCTGCTGATTTCTACTTGCGAAAAAATCTCGAACGACAAACCGTCGCTTAATTGAATATCCAAAAACAATAAATCCGGTGCTGCATTACTGCGAAAGTACGATACGGCTTCTTCAACCGAATGCAGCATTTGCACCACTTCAATCGATAACTTTTCTAACTTCCGCGACAGCAATCGCGCCGCAGGCTTTTCGTCTTCAACAATAATAGCTCTAATTTTCATGCTTTAATTTTGCGTGTTTTCGCGACCAAACTGTAATTAAAATACTTCCCACAACCGACGGCGCCAACCAGGCAACAACCGCTGGTAAAAATGTATTGTTTACCACTAAAAAAGCGGTGAATGCGGCGATATAAGCACCCGTCATTCGTTGAATGTGCAGTAAATAGTACGGATTTGCAAGCTTAGTTCTGCCGAAGAACATCATAAAATCTTGTACACACATCACCAAACTACCTGCTCCAAAGGCCAAGATCACCACATTAAACTCGTTAACAACACCAAAGTAAATTAATCCCAAGGAAAACAAAACCATGGTAGCCGAGATAATTAAAATCAGTGCCGACTTTCTTATCCTACCTTTCACTAACGCCATGCCTTGCAAGCCCGTGGTGAGCATAAAAATAGTGAAAACCGATATGCACAATAAAAACACCGAATCGTGTAAAACCGACATTACAAAGCCAGCTACAGCACAAACATACATACTTACGGCAAAGATTTTTCCGCTCAGCACGTGCTTGCGATCTCCTTTGGCTGCTATCATAATGTAACTTCCAATTAACAAGGCAATTCCGCCGCTAACGATATGAATAACCAAAAAAGTAATAAAAAGCGGATCCATTACTTGCGATCTGAATTTTTCATAAACGCTTCGATTTTACGTTTCTCCCACGCTTCGTCGAAAAATAAATTGGCTCCAAAAATACTTATTGCGTGGGCGAGTAAACCCAAACCCCACCAAATGGCCAAATTAAACAGCCCCAAGGAAAGCGGCGACCCATCGGCAAGTTCAGAAATCACCACAATAGCATTTACGATGATGTAGGAAATAAAGTGTCCGTAAAAGCCGCGTAATTTCTTGATTTTCTTTTCAACTTCGTATTTAATTTCGGCTTGCTGTACTGCGGTAAGTTCTGCTGTATTCAAGCCTTTGGTGTATTTCTGTATTTGCGATTCTTCCAAAGAGTGCATCAAGCGAGGCATTTTCTGAAATGCTTCCAGATAGTGAAAAAACAAGCCTATTCCCCACCCGATCAATGAAAACCAAAACCACTGAAACTCGGGCATCAACCATAAATTTACGGCAATTAACGTAGGAATCACAATACAAAATGCGGTAAGATGTCCGTAAAAACCTTTAATGTTTTTCAACTGCTTTTGCACGTTTTCCGGAATGTGTTGCTGCGGTTCCATATTAACGATACTTGTTTTGTTTCTCTTTGTCTAATAACTCTTGTACTTTTCTCTTCTCCCAATCGGCACCAAAAAACGGCATAAAATTGAAAACCGACATCGCGTGAAATAATACGCCGATTCCCCAACCTAAAAGCGGCCAGAAAAACCACAGTTTATCGGGAGTAGTAAGTAAATTAAGTGTAATTAAACCCAAATTCACTAAAACATACGACATTAAATTGCCGTAAAATCCTTTGATGTCTTCGACGCGCTTGCGAGCATCGATATACGCTTGTTGCGATTGTGTATCAGTTTGTTCCATGATTTCTATAATTTCTGTTAGGATCGGAATAGCAACGGCAAAAGTGGTTTCACTTTCAAGTATTTGCACCGATCGTTTGGTTAATATGCTGTATCTGCTTACGATATTCTGTAAGCCAACGCCTTCGCGATCTTTAAGAACTTCCTTGCGTTGTAGGTCGTTTTCCACAACCAAATTATTGTCTTTTATGTAAATCCGCACTTTTAAAGGTTTCTGCGGACTCACCACATTATGCTTAATCGTATTTTCTAAAAGTAATTGTAAACTCAACGGTACTACTTTCGATTCGTCGTTCCCCTGAATTTCAGGAAGCTCATACTGCAAACTCCCTTCAAAACGCATTTGCAACAAATTCAAATAGGTTTTGGCGAATTTTAACTCTTCTTCCAAAGGAACCAATTCCTTGTCTTTTTGCTCCAAAACGTAGCGGTAAATCTTCGACAATGAAGTGGTAAACTTCTGCGCATTATCCGGATTTTCCTCAATCAACGAACTCAACACATTTAAACTGTTGAACAAAAAATGTGGATCGATCTGATTCTTCAACGTTTCAAAACGCGCCGATGCATTTCCTGCAATTATCTTCTGTTCCTTCACCTTCACTTCCTGCATTTGCTTGTAGAAGTAAATAGCGTGAAACAATAAAGAAATAACCAACGTTAGCAAGATCGAAAAAAGGTAACTGCGCACCGTTTGCTGGGCTAAAAAAACAGGTAGAGGCATTTGGTTTAACAGAACATCGGTAACATAGCGAATGATAAAAATACCAATCGTGGTGAGAACAACACTTCCAACAACACCAACCACAAAGCGAAATTGCTTATACTTTTTCCACGGACGGAAGTTGATGTAATTAAAAAAAGTGCTGTTAATGAGCGTTAGAACGGTACCGTATAAAAAGTAAATTCCGATTTCTCTAAAAAGCTCGTTGTTCAATTCAAAATCGCGCCCCAATAACATTTCAATAAAAAATGCCGTTGCAGTAATGCCAAAGCTCACAACAATACCCGTGATAACAGCCTTGAAAATGATTTGGATGGTTTTTTGAATAATCGACATACGGCGGCGTTTTAAAAAAATTAAAATACGAATTTAACTACAGTTGTTGCGATGAAAACGATCAAGATAAACATAATGATTTTGAAAAAGCTGCGAATTGTATTTTGAATAACTAACATGATTTATTGAATTTAAAATTATTTACCACACGAAGCCAAAACTTGTTGCGCGCGTTCTTTTCCCCAAGTTGGTGCAAAAGGCGTCGCGGGTTTTTCGTTCTCAAATAACTTAATCGAGCGCGCTACTTGTTCACACATTGGCTTGGTATCTTTTCCCCAAAATTTTGCTCCTCCAATTTCAAAGTCGGCTTTACTGAAAACCACACGCGGATTCTCCGGCGCTAATTTTTCTGCTTTAGCGTATAATCCCATGATAATCGGACTGTATTTTTGGCCATTCGTCATCGGATCTTGTACAATGTAAGCCGTGTAAATCAAAGCTTGTACTACCAAAAGTTCGGCGTTTTCGGCATTCTTCGCCATTTCAATGTCCAATGCGCTCTGTGCCTGGGTTAGTAAAGCGGTAATTTGCGTCTTGTCTTTCAAGTAAAACGCCGATGTTGTATTAACCAACGCTACGTAATAATTCGGTAGCCACTGGTTTGGTTCTGCGGCAGCAATACGTTCAAATAAAGCGGATGCTTCGGTGGTTTTTCCCGAATTCCACAATTCCATTCCTTTCTTCATGCCGGTTTCAAATTTCGATTGAGCGAATACTACTGTCGATAAAAGTAAACTGAAAATTAATGCTTTAGTTCTCATTTTTCTAGATGTTTAAGTTTGATGATGTAAAAGTATTTTAGTGATTCTGCTATTTAAAATAAGTTCTACCGAACTGTAAAATTTGTGTACTGAATTGTAATTTTTCGTTTTTTACCTGAGTTTGATTTAAAAATTGAAGTCAGAAAACATAGAAATGGTTGATTACTAGGCGGATTTTCTTTGGGATACCGAGGTATCGCAAAAAAATCCAACGACGTAGGCAGCCATTTATATGTTTAGCGAAGCATATTGAATCGTATTATCATTTAACTGAATCAAAATTTGCAATCTGACAAAGATTTTTAATCGAACTCAGGTGTTTAGGGCGCATCCCGGCGGTATTTAGTGGAAATTCCGTGCGCCGCCGCGTCCCGCTTTCGCTCATAGTCCTCGCTGCGTTGCCCTCTTGCATCGGGCCTTGCTGCGGGCTAATCCGCTCAATCGGTTGCGCAAAATCGTGCACAAACGATCTGATCTTATAAACCTGAGTTCGATTTAAAAATTGCGGTCAGAAAACAGATAAATGGTTGACTACAAGGCAGAATTGTTTTGGGATACTACAGTATCGCAAAAAATTCTAACGAAGTAGGCGACCGTTTATCTGTTTAGCGTCTAAGACCTTCATTTCTAGCGATATTAAATTTTACAATTTTTTCATTTTCAGCGTTCTGACATAGATTTTTACTCGAACTCAGGTTATAAATTATCCAACTGATTCTTCGACTTATCCGAACTTATCGTCCAGAAAAAACCAACAAAGAAAAACTTATCTGCCGCTGGGCGAATCGCGCGTCGGGCAAACTGTCCGTTTTCATCCGGATTACTCGCAAACTGATAACCAAAAACGTTTTGTGCTCCTAGTAAATTCTGTGCCGAAAAATAAATGATCATCTGCGGATTCATCAAATACGCCCAACCCAAACTCAAATTCTGGAAATATTTCGTTTTTTGGTTCATAAAAGCCGTTTCATTCGGATCGTTGTACGGACGCCCAGAATTAAACGTATGCGTAAGTCCGATTTGCGATTTAAGCGACTGTACCCAATATTTTGTAACGATACTCGCGGTATGTTTCGCAACAAACGAGGGCGTAACCTCGCTCGGAAAACCGCGGTACAAACGCTCGGTATCAATGTACGAATACGAAACCCAATACTCCAGATTTTTAATATTGTGGTTATCGCGCCATAGCAAATCAACACCACGCGCCATACCAAAACCCGAATTGCTAAACGTTTCTCCAAATTGCGCCTGATTTCCAGAAAACGTAACCAACTGATCGTATTCTTTGTTGTAAACCTCTGCTCGAAACAACTGATTGTTTTTGCGGTACTCGTAATTCAACAAATAATGCGTACTCTTTTCGTTACCTAACTTATTTTCAAACTTCAATAAATCAGCCGGCGCAGCTTGACGAAAAATTCCATAAGCCGCCGAAAGCGTGCCGTTTTTCGAAATCTTATACGCCAAAGACACACGCGGATCGACAAAATTCGAATTCAACAACGCATTTCTACTGCCGCGAACACCAAACTTAAAAGCCAAATCTTTTGTAACGGTGTAGTCGTATTCTGCGAAAGCAGATAAAATGTCAAGCTCGTACTGCAGCGGAAAATCGCCCGACGCTAAATCTTCAAACAACTCGCTAAAATTCGTGCGAAATGCCTCAGCTCCAAAAGTTAATTTATGTGTACTCGAAAATCGTTTTTTAAAGCGAAGTTTCGCATGATACGCACGCTCGATGTTGGTGACATTTCCAAAATTCAAATCAATTTTGTTGGTATTGTAGCCAAAACTCAAACCCGAAAAAATGCGCCAGCCGTTGTTCAACGCTCCGTCGTACGAGGCGTTTCCGTAAAAGTTATCGTTTTTTAAGGCAAACCGACTCAAGCCGCTAGTATTAATATCAAACTGATTCAAATCGAGTTGTGCCGCATCGAATGCACCATACACTTTTAGCAATCCGTTTTCAAACTCGCGTCGGTAAACAGCTTCGCCGGAAAGCGACTGATACGGCTTGTTCCAATCAACGTCCTGAGGCGCAATCCATTGATACGGCTGTAAGTTGATGTACGAGGTGTTAAAGGTAAATGCACTTTTTTTCCATTTTTGGGTATTGCTCAAACCCAATCCTACAGTCATTATCGAAATATCGGTCTGCTCTTCGGTGGGCATGTCGGTTGTATTCAACAGCAAAACACTCGAAAGCGCTTCGCCATATTCCGCCGAATAACCGCCCGTTGAGAACGAAATACCTTTGAACAAGAAAGGCGAAAAACGGCCGCGTGCCGGTAAATTATTCGCGGCAGCGCCATAGGGTTGTGCTACTCGAATGCCGTCTACAAAAGTCTGTGTTTCGTTGGCTTCACCACCACGAATAAAGAGTCGACCGCTTTCACCCACCGTTTGCGTTCCAGGAAGCGTCAGTAGTGCCCCAACAATATCGCCCGCCGAACCTGCTGTGGTTACAATATCGAGCGGTTTCAAAACTGCCGATTTCGATTTATCGCCCGCTTCAAATGTTCCGGCATTGATAACCACCGTATCTAAAGTTCCCTCGGCGTCTTTCAGTACAATTGTCTGATTTTTGTAATTCAAAACATCGATGTTTATTGAAGCAGTATCGTACAGTAAGGCAGTAATTTTTAAAACTTGTGTGCCGCTTTCGCTCGTTTCAAATGAAAAAGTACCGTCGGCGGCTGTGGTAGCTCCGTCGTATGTACCGTCAATAAAAACATTGGCTTTGTCAATCGGCTTGTTTTTAGAATCGACCACCTTTCCGGAAATCGTTTGCTGCGACCAAGCGTTGGTAAAAATGAAGAAAAAAATAATGTAGAAGCCTTTCATGATCGTTGAATTTGATTCAAAGATGAAACAGCTCCCTAAAACCTGAAAAATAAATCAACTGAATTGTTGAAATACAGGTATGAAATGTATTTTTTGAGTATGCCCTCAATTAAAATACTGCTGTCTGAAAACAAAAAGTAAAATAAATAAAAAAAGCGTGAATTCGATTGAACTAATTCAAATCGAATCCACGCTAAAATATTTACTAATGAAAATCAGCGTTTAATTGCCAATAACCACTTTTCTAACTGCAATTTTATCATCAATATTTACAGACAACATGTAAATACCGCTAGAAATTCTCGACACATCAATCGGATTTAAAGTCGGTACATCTTTCAAAATAGCTCTTCCGTTTACATCGTAAAGTGTAGCTTTCGATGAACCAAACGAAAAAGGAATATTGATATTTAGTTGTGAATTTGTAGGATTTGGATAAACCGAAATGCTATCCAACTCTAACTCATTAGTGCTCAATGGAATTATTGGCAATTCCAGTAATTCTCCTCCAGCAGCTGTGGCAACCCATAATCCAAATGCAGGTCCGTTGCTGTTTGCCGCCGGATCCAAAAAGCCCGAAGCTAAAACGGTTATTGCTGTTCCATTCAATTCCAAAGATTGCAACGGTGCTGAATACGAAGCCACGGTTGTGCTGCTTCCCGCCGGACGAACATCAAGTGTGTAATCGGCCGTTGGTAATTCTAAATAACCAGCAAAATTTGGGAAAGCAATGTTTCCTACGATTGTTCCTGCTGGTGCAGAAGTTTCTACCACATCAACAGCTGGCGCATCTGGCGATCCGTGGTTAACCAAAACATCGGTGTTTGTAGCTGAACTAGCTTCTTCACTACCTAGGGCAAAAACGCTCAACAAGAACGAATCTGGATTGGTGTAACCGGTTTCGCTCACAATACCATTTGCGATGGCAATGTAGGTTTCGCCGTTAGCTAGCGTAGTTGTTAAGTTGTAGAGCGATTGTGCAGCCGACGTGCTTGAAGCAGGCGCTACATCGATGCTAATTGGCACACCAGCTGCAACGTCGATAAACGGAGTAGCGGTTCTAAAGGCAAAATTGTCCAACTCTAATTCGCCATTGATGTACACATCAACTTCTGCAGCAGCGGCATCTGGTGAGTTGTGGATTACTTGTAAACGTGCAGATGATGCGGGTAACGGAATTAATTCTCCACCAGCAGCTGTCGCAACCCATAATCCAAATGCAGGTCCGTTGCTGTTTGCAGCCGGATCCAAAAAGCCCGAAGCTAAAACGGTTATTGCTGTTCCATTCAATTCCAAAGATTGCAACGGTGCTGAATACGAAGCCACGGTTGTGCTGCTTCCCGCCGGACGAACATCAAGTGTGTAATCGGCCGTTGGTAATTCTAAATAACCAGCAAAATTTGGGAAAGCAATGTTTCCTACGATTGTTCCTGCTGGTGCAGAAGTTTCTACCACATCAACAGCTGGCGCATCTGGCGATCCGTGGTTAACCAAAACATCGGTGTTTGTAGCTGAACTAGCTTCTTCACTACCTAGGGCAAAAACGCTCAACAAGAACGAATCTGGATTGGTGTAACCGGTTTCGCTCACAATACCATTTGCGATGGCAATGTAGGTTTCGCCGTTAGCTAGCGTAGTTGTTAAGTTGTAGAGCGATTGTGCAGCCGACGTGCTTGAAGCAGGCGCTACATCGATGCTAATTGGCACACCAGCTGCAACGTCGATAAACGGAGTAGCGGTTCTAAAGGCAAAATTGTCCAACTCTAATTCGCCATTGATGTACACATCAACTTCTGCAGCAGCGGCATCTGGTGAGTTGTGGATAACTTGTAAACGAGCCGTTTGAGCATAGCTCTCGAACACAGAAAAAAGAAAAACCAAGAATGTAAAACTTGTAAATTTTTTCATAGTACTTTTTTTTGTTGTTATTGATGGTTTTAGCAAGAGAATTGAAAAAGGAAACGAATTCATTTTGACTCACCATTTTGCGCAGAATAGTAAACCTTACTTTGTTCGCAATTCTAACTCAACTTCCTTTGCTAGACATGAGAGTAATTCCAAACTTGACAGTTGCTTAGACTATTGTTAATCTTAATCTAAGAAACTGTTATATTCCACTTAATAAAAAGACGCTTACCGCTGTTTCATAAATTTTGCGTATCAAATCCTTAAAACGGCGAACAGATAATTAAGCTATTGTGGTTTTTAAGTCGATTCCTTTCTTATTTTTGACATGAAAAATTCCGTCATGAAAAAGTTTATTGCAGTTCTAGCCTTATTGTTGAGTGTTGTTTCGTTTGCACAAAAAAGTCCTGTGACAGCAGCGGTGATTAAGGACATCGAAAAACAAAAAGAAAAAATACAAACTGAATTAAAAAAGAACGACCGAAATGCAGCGCTAGCTACAGCTGTTGCCTTACGTGCCGACGTACACCGCCTGTATGAAAGTGCTTCGATCGCTTTCGCGGAAAATAAAGAAAAGCTAAGAATTGCCGAGGCGGCTTACCTCGCCAGCGGAAAAACCGAAAAACTGATTCGTTCGCAATACAGCGATAAAGAAATCGAAAAAAGCTTGGACGAAATCATCAAAAATCTAAATTCTATAAAAGAGTAAACGAATTCAATACCAGATTTTTAAATCACTTTGACTAAAGTATTACTCATTGATTCTTACGACAGCTTCACGTACAATCTTGTTCACTACTTTGAAGCGCTCGATTGCCAAGTTACGGTTCTGAAAAACGACGAACCATACCGCCATCTACTAAATACACACGACTGTGTAGTGCTTTCGCCCGGACCAGGACTTCCGGAAAATGCCGGGAATTTACTTCCGATTATTTCGGAGATCGTTACCACCAAAAAAGTTCTAGGTGTTTGCTTGGGACTACAGGCGCTTGTGACGCATTTTGGAGGCTGTTTAATCAACTTACCTCAGGTACACCACGGCTATGCTGATTTAATGGCGCAAACGCAGGAAAACAAGCTTTTTCGCGAGCTTCCAAAAACATTCAACGTAGCGCGCTATCATTCTTGGGCGGCTTCACCAACCAATTTTCCCGAAATACTGCAAATCACTGCTCAAACTTCCGACGGAACCATCATGGCTTTCGAGCACAAAAATTTACCTGTCTTTGGCGTTCAATTTCATCCTGAAAGCATTTTAAGCGAACACGGAATGCAAATTCTCAAAAATTGGATTAGATTATAGTTTTTATTCAAGTAATCTTGTTTAAGATTCTGAAAAGCATTATTTTAAATTGGTGATATAGAAAAAATCTATCGGGTAAAAACGAGCTTATTTCCGTTTGATAAAGCTTCATCCAAGGCGTAACCTTCCGAATTGAAAAGTTTGATGTCGTCTAAAGTTTCCGCTTCGCTTTCAACTAAAAAACGCGCCATCATGCCACGAGCTTTCTTCGCAAAAAAAGAAATCATTTTAAGTTGCCCGTTGTGAAAATCTTTAAAATCAACTTCCACTACTTGCGTTTTAAAGGCTTTTAAATCGACCGCCGAGGCATATTCTTTACTCGCCAAATTAACCAATAACTCTTCTTTCAAAAGCTGCTTTTTTACGTAAGCGGTTACATCCTTCTTCCAAAACTCATACAAATTTTTGGCTTCCCCTACCCCGAGTGAAGTTCCCATTTCCAACCGATACGGCTGCATGAAATCGAATGGTTTTAGAATTCCATACAAACCAGACAAAATCATAATGCGCTCGTTAAGTCGAGAAAGCACTTCAGTAGATAGCGTGTGTGCTTGTAAACCGTCGTACACATCGCCACTAAAACTAAAAATAGCCGGACGTGCATTTTCGGAAGAAAAAGGCGGTTTAAACGACTTATTTCGATGGTAATTGAGTTCGGCCAACTTGTCGGAAATATCTTGAAGCGCCACTAAATCCGTTGGCTTTAACTTTTTAAGCGCTTGGTTAACTTTTTTTGACTTCGTTAAAAACTGGGGACTGCTGTATTCAAAATTCGGATATTCACCCGCTTCTAACAAACTCTTTGACGGAGACAATAAAATTTTCATAGTTAATTATATAGCGATTCGTCGATTTTGAGATTTCGAATAAAACGAACACTGCTTACCATAGCTTCATGCATGTAGATATCGTTCTCTACTTTCGGAACTAAGGTTCTGAAATCGCGCAACACGGCTTCTAAAGCAGTTCCGGTTTGATGTTTACGAAGCAAAAGCGCCTGACTCGCATTAAACAATTCAATAGCGAGAATGCGCTCTACATTTTCAATAATTTCGAGCGTTTTTACCGCAGCGTTCGCACCCATAGATACGTGATCTTCTTGGCCGTTGCTGGAAACAATACTATCGACACTGGCCGGAGTTGCCAATTGCTTGTTTTTACTTGCGATGGCTGCCGCGGTATATTGCGGAATCATAAATCCGCTATTTAAACCCGGATTTTCCACTAAAAACGCAGGCAATTCGCGCAATCCGGAAATGAGCTGAAAAATACGTCGCTCGCTAATACTTCCCAGTTCGGAAACCGAAATCGCAAGAAAATCGAGCGCCATCGCCAAGGGTTGTCCGTGAAAATTTCCACCCGACAGAATCAAATCTTCATCCACAAAGATGTTTGGGTTGTCGGTAACCGAATTCAATTCCGTCTTAAACACTTTTTTCACATAGTCTAAGACATCTTTTGATGCACCGTGCACCTGCGGAATACAGCGAAAAGAATACGGATCCTGAACCTGTTTAGGCGAATTTTGCATCTGAATACTATCGCTCAGAAACGAACGTACACGTGCCGCCGTTTCGATTTGCCCTTTATGTGGTCGGGCTAAATGAATGAGTTCGTGAAACGGTTCTATACGGCCGTTAAATGCATCTAGCGACATAGCGCCAATCAAATCGGCGAGATAATTCAATCGAGACGATTTTATAATGGCATATACGCCGTACGCCACCATAAATTGCGTGCCGTTTAACAGCGCTAAACCTTCTTTACTTTGCAATCGAATAGGTTCCCAACCCATACGCGCATTAATTTCTGCGGAAGCGTAAATTTCGTTTTCAAACCACACCGAACCTTCGCCAAACAACGGCAAAACCAGATGCGCCAGCGGAGCTAAATCGCCCGATGCGCCCAATGATCCTAAATCGTAAACAACGGGATAGACTTTCGCATTGTAAAACTGCACCAAACGCTCAACCGTTTCAATCGCCACGCCTGAATTTCCATAACTAAGCGACTGAATTTTAAACAACAACATCAGTTGAATAACTTCCAACGGAACGTGTTTCCCCAAGCCACAAGCATGACTTTTTACTAGATTTTCTTGTAAAGTCGATAAGTCGGCATCGGATATTTTCACATTACAAAGCGAACCAAATCCGGTATTTATTCCATAAATCGGTTGTTCGCTGTTGCGGAGCTTCTCATCTAAATAATTTCTACTTCTATTGATATTCCCCTTTGCTTCTTCAGACAGATCGATGGTTAAATCGTTCTCAATAATATGAACAACCTGAGCAATAGTAAGGGTTTTCGAACTGATGTAATGTATAGATTCCATAGTAAATTCTCTATTCCAAAAGTCTGTATTAATATGCATGCTGCAAATTTTTTAAGGAGTTTTTATGCTATTACGCACCGAAAATTTTTCAAGCCGTTCGTAATCTGGTAATTTCCGGCTATTAAAAATTTATTATTATAACAAACAGATCTTATTTTCTACTTAAATTTAACAAATTCGTAAAAGTTTTAAAAGGATTTTAGGCATACAACTATTATTTTATTTTTGAAAAGTTACAAACTTAGGACAACGCTTATGAAAGTGCTAAAATTCGGAGGAACATCGGTTGCCAATGCGCAAAATATTCAATTGGTAATCGACATTGTTAAGAAGCAAGAAACAAAGAAATTGGCCGTGGTGGTCTCGGCACTGGGAGGTGTTACCGATTTATTGCTCAATGCGGCACAATTGGCGGCACAAGGCTTGAAACTGTACGAAACGGAGATTCGCAAAATAGAGAGTAAGCATCTCGAAGCTGTAGATGCCCTGTTACAACAACCCTTAAAATCGGAAGCCGAAGCTGCTTTACACCAACATTTCGACCAACTAGAAACCCTACTCAAAGGCGTGTTTTTACTAGGCGAGTTATCCGATCGTACTTCAGATGCCATTTCGGGCATGGGAGAACTCATGTCGTCGACAATTATCGCGAAAGCTTTGCAGCAACAGCTCGATCGCGTGGTGTACGTCGATAGTCGGAATATTATTACAACCGACAGTAAATTTGGTAAGGCAAAAGTGGATTTCGAAATCACCAATTACCAAATTCAAAAAGCACTAAAATCCGACGGAATTTATTTGCTGCCCGGTTTTGTAGCTTCCTCTCACGAAAAACATACAACTACTTTAGGCAGAGGCGGTTCTGATTACACCGCAGCCATTGTCGCAGCCGCGCTCGAGGCAGAAGTCTTGGAAATCTGGACCGATGTTAACGGCATGTACACCGCGAATCCGAAAATTGTAAAACAAGCACTTCCGATTAGCGAAATATTGTACCACGAAGCGATGGAATTATCGCATTTTGGCGCGAAAGTTCTGTATCCGCCAACCATACAACCGGTGTTGAATAAATCGATACCGATTCTAATCAAAAACACTTTCGAACCTGAACATCCGGGAACGCGTATTTCCGACCAAATTCAAGGAAATGCCAATCCGATTAAAGGAATCACGCACATTCAAAACATTGCTTTACTAACCGTGGAAGGCAGCGGAATTGTGGGCGTTTCTGGTTTTTCAAAACGACTGTTCGAAGCGTTATCGCAGGAAAACATTAGCGCTATTTTTATTACACAAGCGTCCTCAGAACACTCGATTTGTGTAGGAATTACCGAAGTCGAAGCCAAAATTGCCAAGCAAGCCATCGATAAAGCGTTTCAAATCGAAATTGCGCAGTCGTTAATCGATCCTACAATCGTAGAGACGCACTTGAGTATCGTAGCGCTTGTAGGCGAGAAAATGAAAAATCACCAAGGAATTAGCGGGAAAATGTTCTCTACTTTGGGGAAAAACAACGTAAACATTCGCGCTATTGCTCAAGGCGCGTCAGAGCGGAACATTTCGGTGGTTATTGGCGACAAAGACGTCAATAAAGCACTCAACACCTTACACGAACGTTTCTTTGAAGACAATACCAAACAACTAAACTTATTTGTTATGGGCGTGGGCAATGTCGGCGAGAAGTTCATGGAACAGCTCACGCAACAACGCAAATACCTGCGCGAGCAATTGAAAATAAACTTGCGATTGGTAGGCATTTCGAATTCGCGAAAAATGTACTTCGATTTAGATGGAATTCCGCTTAAAGACTGGAAAAACAAATTGGAAGAAGGAAAAACTGCCGATTTGGAGCAGTTCATCGCTAAAGCCATCGATGCCAACCTGCGAAACGCCATTTTTGTTGACAACACCGCAAGCGAACTGGTTGCAGCAACATACGCCAACTATCTTGAAAAGAACATCGCCGTAGTTACGTGCAACAAAATTGCGTGTGCTTCCGAGTACGGAAATTACAGTCGTTTAAAGGCGCTTGCACGGAAATACAGCGCACCATTTCTGTTTGAAACCAACGTGGGCGCGGGCTTACCGATCATCGACACCTTAAAGCATTTGATTACCAGCGGCGATAAAGTCAATAAAATACAAGCCGTTTTGAGCGGAAGTTTGAATTTCATTTTCAACAACTTCAACGAAACCAATAATTTCCACGATATTGTGGTGGAAGCAGGCGTACAAGGTTTTACCGAACCCGATCCCAAAATAGACCTCAGCGGCATCGACGTAGCGCGAAAAATTCTCATCCTCATTCGCGAAAGCGGCTATGCGATGGAAATTGAAGACATTGATAACGTTTCGTTTTTGCCCGACGAATGTTTGAAGACAACCAGCGTTCCTGCATTTTTTGAATCGCTTAAAAAACACGACTCCCATTTTGCCGATTTGTACCGAAAAGCTGCTGAAAAGGGTTGTCGCTTGAAATACGTAGCCGAATTTGAAAACGGAAAAGCAAAAGTTGGTTTACAGGAAATTCCGGCCACGCACGACTTCTATAATTTGCAAGGCAAAGACAACATTGTTTTGTTTTACACAGATCGTTATGTAGATCAACCCTTAATCATAAAAGGTGCCGGAGCTGGTGCAGCTGTAACTGCTTCGGGTATCTTTGCCGATGTAATTCGTATTGCCAATGTCTAAATTTGAAGAAGTACAAGTTTTTTGTCCGGCTACCGTTGCCAATTTATCCTGCGGCTTCGATGTTTTGGGATTATGCTTAAAAGGCGTTGGCGATGAAATGACCATTCGCATTTCCGACGAGCCCGGCGTGCACATCAAACGCATTTCTGGTGCCGATTTATCTTTGGAAGTCGAACAAAACGTTGCGGGTGTTGCGGCGGTTTCGCTTCTTAATTTCTTAAAACCCAAAGTTGGCTTTGAAATTGAAATCGACAAGAAAATTAAACCCGGCAGCGGTATTGGAAGCTCGGCCGCAAGTGCCGCGGGAGCGGTTTACGGCATTAATAAACTGCTGGGAACACCTTTGCACCGGCGCGATTTAATTCCGTTTGCGATGCAAGGCGAAGTATTGGCCAGCAAAGCTTTTCACGCCGACAACGTGGCTCCTGCCCTACTCGGTGGATTCACCATTGTAAAAGGATATCATCCGCTGGAAGTATTGCGAATTGATGCGCCCGAAGATTTATATGTTACGCTGGTACACCCAAAAATCGAACTGCGCACAGCCGATTCGCGTGCCGTTTTACCCGCGCAACTCCCTCTGAAAACCGCGGTACAACAATCCGGAAACCTCGCAGCATTTGTACACGCATTGCATACAAAAGATTATTTGCTGCTCGGACGCGCTACGCAAGACGTCATCGCCGAACCACACCGCGAAAAACTAATCCCATTGTTTTCGTTAGCCAAAAGCGAGGCCCTGAAATCGGGTGCCCTCGGCGTTGGTATTTCCGGTTCCGGACCGTCGATTTATGCACTCTGCGAAGGCAAAGCTAGCGCACAAGAGGTAAGTCGCGCCTGGAAATTAAGCTACATGCTCAACAATGTCGAAGCCGACGTATTTATTTCACAAGTTAACGCCAAAGGCACTGAACTAATATAAAATGAACTATCGCAGCTTACAAGGCGGTGAAGCCGTATCGTTTGAAACCGCCGTTAGACGCGGATTAGCACCGGATAACGGACTCTATTTCCCTACGGATATTCCGCAATTGCCCGCTTCTTTTTTCGAAAACATAGCAAAGCTTTCCAAAGAAGAAATTGGTTTTGAAGTAATTCGTCCGTTTGTAGCACCTGAAATCGATGATGCCTCGCTGCTGCAAATCGTTACCGAAACTTTGTGCTTTGATTTTCCGTTGGTGTCACTAGACGAAAAGACCGCAGTTCTCGAACTTTTTCACGGACCAACACTGGCGTTCAAAGACGTTGGCGCTCGGTTTATGTCGCGCTGCCTCGCCTACTTCAACAAAAAGCAAACCTCAGTGCACAACACAGTTTTGGTGGCTACGTCTGGCGACACCGGTGGCGCGGTTGCCGACGGGTTTCTAGGCGTTTCGGGAATTGAAGTGGCTATTTTATATCCGGAAGGAAAAGTGAGCGACATTCAAGAACGGCAATTGACAACTCTGGGAAGAAACGTAAAAGCTTTCGCCGTTGCCGGTAGTTTCGACGACTGTCAGGCAATGGTTAAACGCGCATTTTTAGATTCGGATTTTAAAGATTTGGGACTCACCTCGGCGAATTCGATTAACGTAGCGCGCTGGTTGCCTCAAATGATGTACTACTTTTTAGCCTACGCCGCAGCTGACAAAAAGAAGTCGCTTGCCGTAAGTGTTCCGAGCGGGAACTTTGGAAACATTTGCGCGGGCATGATTGCCAAGAAAATGGGATTGCCTATTGCGCATTTTGTAGCGGCAACGAATGTTAACGATACCGTTCCGCGGTACATGCAAACAAACGAACTCGATCCGAAACCGACCATTCCCACAATTTCGAACGCCATGGACGTAAGCATACCGAGCAATTTTGTTCGTGTTTTGGAGTTGTTTCCGGGCGACGCGCTCGCGCAGTTGTTTTCGGCGGTTGCGTTTACCGATGCCGAAACGAAAGTGGCCATGCGGGATTTATACGATACGTTTGGCTATGTGGCCGATCCGCACGGCGCTGTAGGCTATTTGGGTTTACAGGCTTTCCAAAAAACACATCCCGATTATTACGGAATATTTTTAGAAACGGCACACCCGATTAAATTCCCCGAGGTGGTCGAAGATACTTTGCAAATCACGCTCAGCTACCCAGTTGCGGTTCAAAAACTTTTGAATTTGGAGAAAAAATTCGAGCGCATTAGCACTTACGCCGATTTAAAAGCAAAATTATTACATTGATTTGGGCGGTCCGGCGGTACACGTTCGCTGGAAAAACCTAACCGCCGTCAGGCCATTCGCTGTATCTTTTGCCTTCGTACCTTCGGCAAAAGGATGACGCTGCTGTCCTTACCGCGAAAATTAGTGCTCGAAATTCTTTTAAAAAATTAACGTATTTTTCTGTGAAATCCTTTGATTATAATACCGTGTAAAAAAACTGAATCGCAGTTATCACATTTAATACTTGCTACTTTAATTGTTTTAAAACGTTCAATAAATCAGGAATTTTACTAACTTGTGTTTCTGTCCAAAAGTAGTGCTCGTAATCTGTATATCCATTATCCTTGAGATATATAGAAATTCTTCTTGAATTCTGTTGAATGTGAAAACTAAATGTTATTTCCTTAGAATTGAAAATGTACGTTGTAGATTGTTTTTTTTCTGCCTTATCTCTTAGATTAGGAATTACATATTGCTCAAGGAAAATAATAAATTCCTCTACTTCACCCAAATCAATCCACGATGATTTAAAATAATTATAACTTCGACCAGCAACCTGATATAAAACGGTCATATCCATTTGTAGTGACTTTACTTTTTGACCTGTTTTTAGATCAATTGCTTCAACAGGAAAAAAGGAAACAATTTCACCGAGTCCGGATTTAAAGTCGGCAGTTAAGTTCCAATTTTTATTTATTTGCGTGAAATCTGCATCGTCTATAAATCGTCGTGTTTCAGAGTTAGTTTTACTTTTTTGTCCATAACAAATGGCTAATGTTATGATAAGGAAAAAGCTCGTAAATAGTTTTTTAATTCTCATTGTACTGATTTTTGAAATTACTCTTGGCGGGGCTTTTAAAACAACTTTCAAACAGAGAATTTGCGAAAGGAGGAACAAAAAATCGGGACTTGAATTAAATACTGAATAGCCACTATTAAATAGACTCCTTGAAGCCTAGCTTTATATTTTTTGACGTATTGATTCAGTAAGATCCTCTTTTTTTAAAAGCCCCTCATTAATTGCGCTCGTCAAAATCTTTTTTAGTGAACTTACAGTATATCGCTTTAATTTATGGCTGCGAATTCTTTGAACAATATGCTCTTTTACATAACCAAGCTTGGAAAAACTTAATTCGGCGATGTCTCTATGTGCTTGAATTAAACTTGCAACGGGTGTTTCCCCTGGAGATGCGACGATGTTTAAATGATAATTCGTTAGAGACGGCTCATCTAAAATAACGACATCTATTGTATCAAGATGGTCCTGATTAGCTACGATGGCTAAAACAGCTTTTTCAAGATCTTCTTCTGTTTCAATATGCCAAACAGATAATGTGTTTTTTGTTGTCTTTAAACAATTTGTTATAGCGTCAGCAGAAACTTCATCAGATTGCATAATATCAATCTGATACCATTTAGCTTTATTTATTTTTCGCACTAAGAAAGACATAGTTGCTCCTCAAGGTCAGTTATAACTTCATTAACATACTCTTGTAACCAGGAGCTGTTTAGATTTAATTTTCTCAAAATATTCAAACTGTCCACTGAACACCATTTTTCAAAAGATCTAATTCCTAATTCCTTAATTTCATCATTAGAATGTGATAAAGCAGCTAGAGCAATAGTTTGACCCTGCGGAAAGATAATATTTTCTTCAAAACGACTAATAACTCTAAGTAATCCAATTAAAACAACTTCGTTGTCAAAATAATTAATAAATATTTCATTCAGCCAATTTCTAGTTGCCAGCGCATTTATTTTCAATTGACTTCTAATTAATTCTTCGCTTCTTGATGTGAAACCAAATTCAAAATCTTCCTCCTTAATTAAGGTTAGGAATTTAGGAGTAAATATTTTTCTTAAATGCTCTTCTCTGTTACCATTAATTTTATTCTCCGAAGAACTGGCACTGTCAATCGTTGGAGTTAAAAGTTCATAAATGAAATTATGGTCAGTAACATTGCTCTCATTGATGAAAAAATCAAATTGATTTCTTTTCAAGCTTTTTCTCTTTTTAAGTTCTTGAAAGGGATCTGAGTCGGCAAGAATCCATTGTAAGGCGTCTTTTGTTTTTTCCTCGAATAATATGTTTGAATTTGTCATAATTATCTTAACAAATTGATGTAATCTTGTTGTAATTTATCTTCTATGCTAGCAGCTTGATCGACAAACGAAATAAGATCTTTGAACTCAAATCTGAAGTCAGTTGTCCCTTGATACGTATTTATGTCAAACCGTAACTCAGCCCTGTCGATGATTTCATTATTTGAATTAATAAATAAGTTACCTTTTATTCTATTAAAATCAGCTACAATATTTATAATTTCTTCGTTTTCCGATATTTTTTTCTTCACTCTTGTCACAACTCTATTATTCCATTCTATCGGCTCGTTAACTTTAAAAATTTCTATGGTATTAACATTTTTGTAAAACAACTCCGACATTTCTTTACTTGTCATTTTTTTTAACAAGTATCTAGATACAACAGCGAGCCGGTTATGCTTTTTTGGAAATCTTTTATCAATTAATTCAACAATTATTTTTGCTTCTTCTAAAAACTCTTTGAAATCCCCCATCGTAACTACACCGATGTCTTTGTTATTTTTCTGAATATCAATTCTATCTGCTCCAAAATCTATACTCCAAACTTCGTCAGTTGATTTTAAGCTCAATCTATTAATTGGGTTTAATGGATTGACCAAATCAAGCTCTTGCACCGTTGTAGGTATCAGCTCCCTATCTGCGAAAGCATCTATTAAATACTTTAAAGTATCTGGTTTTGGCGATATATCCTCATAATTACCAAACAAGGCTAATTGAAATCTTAAATTAATATCTATCATTGTGATTTTTCATCAAATTATACAAACTTACATTCTTTTGTTAATGAATAGCCTTTTATAACGTAATTTTAATATTAAGTACTTTACTTTGGAGTAATCCGAGAAACTTTTAAACTATTACAAACTTATAAAAATTAAAAATCTCCACCTCCTGCATATTTCGTAAAACCAATTGAATACACTCCAATTTAAAATAGCCCCCCGTTTGTAAATACGGGGGAACTGGCTAAGTTTCCTATGCTTTTGGCAAACCAACTAAAAGCAAAATTTAATCTTTTCATAAATCTCGAAAGTAAAGATTTAATTCATTAAAAAACTACCTACTTATAGGTATTTTTCTACGAATTTTTAGTAACGTATTACCTAGCCCCGATAGCAGTGAAAAGCCCACAGGTGCAGCAAGGTGTGCGCACGCGGTTTTGCTGGCGACCACCGGAAGCCAAGCCAAACAGCTGTGCAAACCCCTGCGGCGCCGCGGACTTGTAACGAATAGCGGGATTAGCTACTAAACACCTTTATTTGATTAAAATTTTTTGTCAGACCGCTTAAAATCAATTAATTGTAAAATCAAATTGCAATGTAAAGGAACAACGTCTATGCTAATCAGATAAACGACAGCAGCGAAAATCCTGCTGCGAACGGCAGTTGACGAGCGTTACCGCGATAGCTATCAGAGGCAGCGAATGGCGTGCCCAGCGCTGGCAACGAAACGTACTTTACAACGAATTTTTGGCGCAGAAAACACCAATATAAAAATCTGAAAACTGCCGTCGAAAGTTCTTAGGCACTTAGTAGTTTGAGCTAAAATCGATGCTGAGTGTCTGATTTACTACTTTTTACGTATGCTACGTAGATTTATTTCCTAATTATTTCGATAAATTAGCCTGTTAAATGTTAAAAAATAGATGAAGATAATTACCTATTTCTTGCTGCTGTTTACGGTTATCGCTTGGGGACAAACGGATTCGACACGTTATGCTACTTTTAAAAAACAACTCCTTACTAAATCGAATTCAAAAGAAAAGTTACTGGTTTACGATTCTATTATAAAGTATGGTGAAAAACTAGGCTATCCGAAAGATTTTGAAGCGTACGCTTTAGCAGGAATCGCTTTATCCAAAAAACTTAAAGACAATGTTTCGTTGGCTCATAAAACCACGTTTTTAATGAGCTATTACAATACTTCTAAAGGCACGCCCGAAGCCACCGAACCCTATGCGCAACAGGTTTTTAAAATGGACAAAAAAGGCGTTTATGCCAAAGATTTAGGCAACGTATATATGTATTACGGCGAATCGTTGTACTACACCGGCAAGAGCAAAGAGGCGATTCCGTACATTGAGAAAGCGCTAAAAATATTTGTTGATTCGAAAGACAAAAGGTCTGAAGGCTTTGCTCGTTTGTACTTGTCCTGGCCTCTAGGAAGTTTAGGTGAATTTGCAAAAGCTTCGATTGAATTACAAAAATCGCTTCGCGTGTTTGAAGAACTCCAAGACAATAAAGCAATTTATTCGGCACGTTCAGAATTGGCGACATTATACAGCAAAAATAATTTCATAAAAGAAGCCAAGAAAGAGCGCGCATTTTTATTTAAAGACAAAAGCATTGACACGTTTACGAAGGCCATACTCTATTTTAACCAAGGCACCGACGAGGGAAAAACGGGTAATTTGAAACAACAAGTTGAAAATTATAAAACAGCAATGGCCGAGGCAAAGAAAACGCCCAATGCCAATATTTTGGTTCCGATAGCATTGCTGGAGTTAACCACGAAGCTTTACGAGCTCGATCGACCGGAAGAAGCCGCTGCGTACTTCGCCACTTTTCATAAAGAGTTTCCTGGGCAAAACGACTACCACAAAAATTCATATTTAGGTGCCTTGACTGCACAGTCGATTTACGCAGCAGATTGGACCAAGGCGAAACGGTTGCTGCAAGAGCAAATCAAAAACAACAAGTCGAATAACGATTGGGAGAATCTGATGTCGGCTCAAAAAAAATATGTGCAAGTTTTAGAAAAACTGGGCGATTATAGAAATGCCTTAACAACGCATCTGGCCTACACGCATCTAAAAGATTCGATAATGGACGTACAAAAGGCAAATGGTTTGAGTTATTATCAGACGCTATACGAAACCGAAAAAAGAGATAAAATTATTTCTAAACAACAGGCCGATTTAGACTTGCTGGATGCGAAACGAAAAGCATCGGAAAGACTGCTCTATATTGCTGTAATTGCCGCAATTTCTGTAATTGGAATAACGCTTTTGTTAATTAAACAGCGGCAGGCACGAAAAGAACAAAAATTACAAGAACAGTTCTCGCGACACTTATTGCAAACCCAAGAAGAGGAGCGCACCAAGATTTCGCGCGATTTACACGATAGTTTGGGTCAGCAACTCATTTTGTTAAAACAAACATCGCAAAAAGAAGCGCAAGAAGCCATGACGGTACAAATTGAAAATGCACTCACAGAAATGCGCTCGATTACACGGCAATTGCATCCGGTATTGTTAAAACAACTGGGGTTAAAAGCTACGTTGGAAGATTTGATTAATCGGATCGACGAGCAATCTCAGATTTTCTTCACCCATAAAATTGAAGCCATTGATGGTTTGCTGACTTATGAAGAAGAACTGAATTTATACCGCTTTTTTCAGGAAAGTTTGAATAATATTTTGAAACACTCAAGAGCTACGGAAGTAGATATTTTGGTGAGCAAACAAGATAAAAATATCAGTATAAGTATTGAAGATAATGGAGTTGGATTTGTGGTGAAAGAAAAAATAAATAACACGCAACACCTTGGTTTAAAAACAATGGAAGAACGGATTAAAATTTTAAGTGGAATATTTACTATTCGAAGTGTTCCGAATGAATATACCCTATTAAAAGCAAACGTACCACTTAATTAAATTTGAGATGAATGTAAAAACCTCAGTGATTTTAGCCGACGACCATCCGGTGTTGTTAAACGGTCTCAAGACTGCTTTGGAAGAATTTGGTCATACTGTTCTAGGAACTGCTTTGAACGGCACCGATGCTTTTACGCTTTTAGTTGAGAAGAATCCGATGATTGCGATACTGGATATCGAAATGCCTTTTTTAAATGCTTTTGAAATAATTAATAAAGCTGGGCAAATTCCGCAATTACAAACCAAGTTTTTGCTTTTGTCGTACCATGCGGAGAAGTCGTACGTTTTGATGGCGCAACAATTTAACATCTCTGGGTATTTACTTAAGGATGAAAAAGCGGAGGTTATCAACCAAGCGATTCAATTGATATTAAAGGGAGGAACGTATTTTAGTCCGAAAATCACAGCCATTAAGGAGCATGACTTAAAGATGGATTTAAAGAAAATCAGTTACCTCACGCCGTCGGAGCGCACTATTTTGCGGCTCATATCTCAGAGATTAAGTTCAAGGGAAATTAGTGAGCGATTAACAATTTCGATCCGAACGGTTCAAAAGCATCGCGCCAATATCATAGAGAAGTTGGAATTGAATTCGCAAATAGACACCCTTTCTGTTTGGGTAGAAGAAAATAAGGCTTTGTTGGAACAACTCTAGTTCGAGGTGAGTACGTACGGTACTTAATATTTGCATTTTATACGTATTGTTGAGCGGTATGTCAAAAGGTATTTTTGTTAAAAAAATACTAATATGAAAACTGCTCGCCTCTTGCTGTTTATTGTTTTGTACGCTGGTTTGGCTTCTGCTCAAGTAGGCATTAACACTACCTCGCCAGAAGCTGCATTAGATATTAGTTCGACTAACGATGGTTTACTTATTCCCAGAGTAGCTCTAACTGATAGAAACTCGGCCCTGCCCTTAACGGCACCTTTAGTTTCGGAACTGGTGTACAATACTGCAACGGCGGGAGTTGCTCCTAATAATGTAGTTCCGGGCTATTATTATTGGAATGGTTCTGGATGGATTTCTGTTGCAAACGGTAGTTCTGATGATTGGAAAATATCGGGAAATTCCGGTACAGCGCCAACTACCCATTTTATTGGAACCATTGATAATGTGAATTTAACTTTTAGAAGAAATAACCTGCTAGCAGGGCAACTAACAACGAGCAACAGTAGCTTTGGTGTAGAGGCGCTCCTTTCGAATACAACTGGTTCTGCAAATACGGCTTTCGGAATTAGTGCGCTGCGTTCTAATACTACGGGAAGTTCTAATACTGCCGTAGGTGCCGAAGCGCTTCGTGCGAATACCACAGGCACAAACAATACAGCAATGGGAAGAAGTGCACTTTTTGCCAATACTAACGGGGCTCAAAATACTGCGGTAGGCGCAGAAGCATTGCAGTCAAACACAACGGGAACTTATAACACTGCTACAGGTAGTAATGCGCTTCGTTCCAATACAACAGGACGAGATAATACGGCAAATGGATCTTTTGTACTTACTAGCAATACCACAGGACTGGGTAATACGGGCTCTGGAGATCGTGCGCTCTACTTTAATATTGATGGTAACAACAATACAGCTACTGGTGTTGCTGCACTTTTTGGTAATACTACTGGCGATGCTAACACTGCGACTGGATCTTATACGCTTTTAACAAATTCAACAGGTTCTTTAAACACCGCAACAGGATACTATGCGCTTTACTCTAATATTTCAGGATCATTAAATACGGCTCATGGAGCCTATACTCTAATTGAAAACACAACAGGAACTCAAAATACTGCAGTAGGAGTAAATGCGCTTCGTTTAAATGAAACAGGCAATTATAACTCCGCTTCCGGCGCAAACGCACTTTTTAATAACACAACTGGAACAAACAATACCGCAACGGGCGTTGATGCCCTTCGCGCTAACACAACAGGTTCAAACAATACCGCTCACGGCAGAAGCGCACTTTACGATAATACAACGGGGGACGAGAATACAGCATTAGGCCTCAATGCACTTCGTTTTAATACAACTGGAAGTTTTAATACCGCCTCTGGATACAATGCACTCCGTGCTAATACCATTGGAGAAAGCAATACAGCCTCGGGTTTTCTAGCTCTTAACAGTAACACTTCAGGATCTAATAATACGGCCGCTGGAAGTAACTCGCTTTACGGTAATACTACTGGAAATGAGAATAGCGCAACTGGTTATGCCGCACTTTATTCGAACACTACAGGGAGTAGCAATACGGCCAATGGTTCAAACGCACTTCGTTCTAACACAATTGGCACACAAAATACGGCCAATGGCGCCGAAGCGCTGTATTCGAACATTGGCGGATCAAACAACACTGCAAGTGGATTTCAGGCGCTTTTTTCAAATACAACAGGCACAAGCAATACAGCACACGGTACCGAAGCGCTGTATTCAAACATAGGCGGATCAAACAATACAGCCAATGGCTTCGAGTCGCTTCGTGCTAATACTACTGGTGATAACAATACGGCTACGGGCTATCAGGCGCTTTTTTCAAATACAACAGGCACAAGCAATACAGCACACGGTACCGAAGCGCTGTATTCGAACATAGGCGGATCAAACAATACAGCCAATGGCTTCGAGTCGCTCCGTGCTAATACTTCTGGTGCTAACAATACGGCTACGGGCTATCAGGCACTTTTTTCAAATACAATAGGTACAAGCAATACAGCACACGGCACCGAAGCGCTGTATTCGAACATAGGCGGATCAAACAATACAGCCAATGGCTTCGAGTCGCTCCGTGCTAATACTTCTGGTGCGAACAATACGGCTACGGGTTATCAGGCACTTTTTGCGAATACCTCAGGTAACTTCAATACAGCCTTTGGAACCTCTGCACTGCTAAGTAACACAACGGGCGCAAACAATACTGCAACAGGTGTCGATGCCCTTCGATTAAATACAACGGGAAGCCAAAATACGGCATACGGTCGAAGCGCACTCTATGATAATACTACTGGTTTTAATAATACAGCTAATGGCGTCGATGCCCTTCGGTTTAATACCACTGGATTTTTAAATACAGCCATTGGTTTAGATGCGCTTTACTCGAATACAAATGGAAATCAAAATACAGCGACTGGTGCAGGAACGCTTCGCACAAACACCTCAGGATCAAACAATACAGCTAACGGATTTGAGGCACTTTTTTCAAATACTACAGGTGCAAGTAATACAGCAAATGGTGCCGAAGCGCTGTATTCGAACATTGGCGGTTCAAACAATACAGCCAATGGATTCGAGTCGCTGCGAGCTAATACTTCAGGTGCTAACAATACCGCTACGGGCTATCAGGCTCTTTTTGCGAATACTTCGGGTAACTTTAACTCAGCGTTTGGAGCCTCTGCAATGCTAAGTAACACAACGGGCGCGAACAATACAGCAACGGGTGTCGACGCTCTTCGATCAAATACAACGGGGAGCCAAAATACTGCGTACGGGCGCAGTGCACTTTACGACAATACCACTGGTGCAAATAACACTGCTAATGGCCTCGACGCCCTTCGCTTTAATACCATTGGAAATTTAAACACAGCCACTGGTTTGGATGCACTTTACTCGAATACGAGTGGAAGCGAAAATACGGCTTCGGGTGCACGTGCGCTTCGTTCCAACACCACAGGAACAGACAATACAGCAAATGGTTTCGAAGCACTTCGTGCGAATACCACTGGCGCGGGAAGTACAGCCACCGGATATCAAGCACTTTTCTCAAATACAACAGGAGCTAGAAATACTGCTACTGGCTTAAATTCGCTTCGTGCAAATACTACAGGAAATAATAACGTAGCTTACGGATATGAGTCGGGAAGCTCAATATCTACAGGCAGTAGCAATACAACTCTTGGATATGGATCGGGCGATAACCTAACTACCGGCAGTAATAACATTACCATTGGTTTTAATGCTCAAGTACCAAATCCAGCGGGCAACAACCAAGTGCGCATCGGAAATACAGCCATTACGTACGCTGGGATACAAGTAGCGTGGACCATTACATCCGACCAAAGGTGGAAAGACAACATAAAACCCACGACACTTGGATTAGAATTCATCAATGATTTACGACCTGTTTCGTACATCCGAAAAAATGATGCAAGCCAAAAAACAGAATTCGGATTTATTGCTCAAGAGCTACAGAAAACTTTAACCGATTATCGGATAACTAATTCGGGAATTATAAATAAAGACAACAACGGCATGCTCAGCGTGCGTTACAACGACCTTCTCGCACCCATGGTAAAGGCTATTCAAGAATTAAAATCGGAAAACGATAAACTGAAAGAAAACAACCTAGAACTTTTAAAAAGATTGGAGCGACTGGAAAGCTTACTGCTAAAAAAAGAATGAAACGTACATGCTCTCAATGAACATTTGAAAAATCGCCACAAGCGAAACTCATAGCTTGGAAAAGATTGACTTTTATACGCCCATTTTCACCCTAGTTAAACATAAACTTGCATCTATTGATTCAATTCCTGAGTACAAACATTGCTACACGAAATACACTTTGGAACAGAACTTTTCACTATTCTTTGCTTTCGCTTTTTAAAGGACACTAAGGTAAAAAGACATAACCGAGCGCACTATTTTGTGTTAACGACAGCAGCGAATATCCTGCTGCGAACGGCAGCTGACGAGCAGTAACCCTTTCGCTATAAGTGGCAGCGAATGGCACGCCCAGTGCCTGCAACGAAACGTTGGTTACAGTAAATTTTAGGCGAAGGAAACACCAAAAAAATCAAAAAAAAGCCCTCGCAGCGCATTCGTTTAAAAGCCGTTGCAGCTAAAACCCAGAACAAGAGCTTGTATCAAAAAAAAAGCTGCTTCCGGAGAAACAGCTTTTGGGATTTAGATTTTATAACGCTTTCGATCGTTTTCGTTCAAGTAAATTTTACGCAAGCGAATCGATTTTGGGGTTACCTCCACGTACTCGTCTTTTTGAATGTATTCGAGAGCTTCTTCTAATGAGAACTTAATTGCAGGTGTGATACGTGTCTTATCGTCGGCACCAGCAGAACGGAAGTTGGTAAGCTGTTTCGTTTTGGTGATGTTTACCACCATATCGTCGCCGCGAGAATTCTCGCCAATCACCTGACCTTCATACACATCTTCGTTTGGATCTACGAAGAATTTTCCACGATCCTGAAGTTTATTAATTGAATAAGGAATTGCTTTACCGTTTTCCATAGAAATCAACGATCCGTTGATACGTCCGGCAATTTCTCCGCGGTAAGGTTCGTAGCTTACAAAACGGTGTGCCATAATTGCTTCTCCGGCAGTTGCCGTAAGTAATTGGTTACGCAAACCGATGATTCCCCGCGATGGAATATTGAATTTGATGATCATTCGATCGCCACGACCTTCCATACTTAGCATTTCACCTTTACGGATGGTTACAAATTCGACCGCGCGACCCGATACGTGCTCCGGTAAGTCGATCGTTAACTCTTCGATTGGCTCACATTTCACACCATTAATTTCTTTTATAATAACTTGAGGCTGACCAATTTGCAACTCATATCCTTCACGACGCATGGTTTCAATCAAAACCGAAAGGTGCAATACACCACGTCCGAAAACCATGAATTTATCTGCCGAGTCGGTTTCATTCACACGAAGTGCCAAGTTTTTCTCTAACTCTTTGCTTAAACGCTCCTTGATGTGGCGTGATGTCACAAATTTGCCTTCTTTTCCGAAGAACGGTGAGTCGTTAATGGTGAATAACATACTCATGGTAGGCTCGTCGATAGCAATCGTTTCAAGTGCTTCCGGATTTTCAAAATCGGCAATGGTATCGCCAATTTCAAATCCTTCAATACCTACAACGGCGCAAATATCGCCCGCGTTAACTTCGCTAACTTTCTTACGACCAAGACCTTCGAACGTATGAAGTTCTTTGATACGCGATTTCAACACACTACCGTCGCGCTTTACCAACGAGATTGGCATTCCTTCTTTTAAAACGCCACGCTCTAAACGTCCGATAGCAATACGACCGGTAAATGAAGAGAAATCGAGTGAAGTGATGAGCATTTGCGGTGTTCCTTCGCTTACTTTTGGCGCTGGAACGTGCTCAATCACCATATCAAGTAAAGGCTCGATGTTTTGAGTTTGATTTTGCCAATCGGTCGACATCCAATTGTTTTTCGCCGAACCGTAAACCGTTGGGAAATCGAGCTGTTCTTCGGTAGCACCGAGTTCGAACATGAGGTCGAATACTTTTTCGTGTACTTCCTCTGGTGTACAATTTTCTTTATCAACTTTATTGATAACCACACAAGGTTTCAAACCTAGATCGATTGCTTTTTGAAGTACGAAACGCGTTTGTGGCATCGGACCTTCGAAAGCATCGACGAGTAAACAAACACCGTCGGCCATATTCAAGACACGCTCTACTTCGCCACCGAAATCGGCGTGACCTGGCGTATCGATGATGTTAATTTTAGTTCCTTTATAATTTACCGAAACGTTTTTGGAGGTAATGGTAATTCCGCGCTCGCGTTCCAAGTCGTTGTTATCGAGAATTAAATCTCCGGTATTCTCGTTTTCACGGAACAGTTGACAATGGAACATAATTTTGTCGACTAAGGTTGTTTTACCGTGGTCAACGTGTGCAATAATTGCAATGTTTCTAATAGCGCTCATGTGGTCTGATTTTGACGGCGCAAAGGTACACTTTATTTAGCGATAAATATAATTGTCTAAAACTTAGTTTGAAAAGCGAATTTCATAACGAATTCTTTAAAGAATGTTTTAAATTAATGAGAATTATTCTACAAGAATGTAGGTTAATTCGATATATTTGAGTAATGAAAAGCAATGCTAATAAAATTACTGTAGTATTTGTTTTGGTTGCAGCCTTTGTAGCGATAGTTTCTGTGGTTACTATGGATGCTGCTTTTTCGTCGGATACTTTTGACCATCTGTACCTTCACATTGCTCGAGATTTAGTTTTCATAATACTAACCGCTTTCGTTTTACGGTATTTTATTATCAAAAACGATCAGCGAAACAGAGATACATTACGCAGTCTTGAAGAGCGCACCAAAGCGATAAAGCAAGCAAATGAGCGCTACGACATTGTAGCAAAAGCAACCTCAGACACGATTTGGGACTGGAATATACCGACCGATCACTTCGAGTGGAACAAGGGAATTTTCGAAATATTTGGCTATGGAGCCGATGATATTGAAAACAACTCGTCGTGGTGGTTCAGTAAAATTCATCCGCAAGATTCGATGCGTATTTCTGTGAATTTATATGCTTTTCTAGCACAAAAGAGTCAGAATTGGCAAGCAGAATATCGTTTTCTGTGCAAAGATGGTAGTTACAGGTACGTGCTCGACCGAGGTTTTTTGGTATTTGGTCCGGATGCACGACCGGTGCGTATGATCGGTGCCATGCAAGACGTGACTCGATTAAAGAAAGAAGAACGCCGACTGAAATTACTGGAAACCGTAATTACCAATACTTTAGATTCGGTTTTAATTACCGATGCCGACAATTCGAGATTTCCGATTCCACAGATTGTTTTCGTTAACAAGGCCTTTGCAAACATGACCGGTTTCGACGAGTTGGAGTTGCTGCAAATGAGTCCGTATCAATTGTACGATTTGGAAGAGAACCGAACCTTACTTGACGAGTTGGTCTTAGCCATCGCACAAAAGAAAACTGCTGAAATGGAGCTTAAAAGTGCGCGTAAGGATGGTGCGCGGTTTTGGGTTCGGTTTTCTTTCGTACCTGTCTTTGATAATGAAGGAGAGCACACACACTGGATTTCCATACAGCGCGACGTTAGCAAGCAAAAGGAACAGGAAAAAGAACGCGAGCAACTTATTCGTGAACTTTCTCAAAACAACAAAGATTTACGACAGTTCTCATACATTACTTCACACAATTTACGCGCGCCAATTTCAAATTTAATCGGCTTACTTCAACTTCTTGAGGAAGAGCAAATTGATAATGAAACGGTAAAATTGATCGTTGAAGGCTTTTCGAAATCAACGCATTTATTGCAAGAAACCGTTAATGATTTAGGGAAAGTGGTAATTATTCGCGACAATCCGTCGATTGAAAAACAACTTATCGATCCACTCGAGTCATTAAATCGGGTTAAAATGCAAATTGACAACCTGATCAATATCTCAGAAGTGAATATGGAGCTTAACTTCGAACCGGAAGTCGAGCTGTATGTAAATCGTGCGTATTTTGAGAGCATCTTACTCAACTTGTTAACCAATGCAGTGAAATATCGAAACAAGAAACGGCCGTTGAAAATTGTAGTTTCCCTGCGTCGGGAAGAGCAATTCGACCGTCTGAGTTTTGCCGACAACGGTTTGGGAATCGATTTAGAAAAACACGGCTCTAAAGTCTTTGGCTTGTATCAGCGTTTCCATAATTTACCCGACAGTAAAGGGCTCGGCTTGTATTTGGTAAAATCGCAGGTAGAAAGCATGGGTGGGCGCATTGAAATTGCCTCAGCTGTGGGCTGCGGCACTACATTTATGATTGATTTTCAAAGAAAACTGTGATGGAAAAGTACGTTACTGTTATTGATGACGATCCTATTGCGCTTATGGTAGCAGGCTTGGTTCTTAAGAAAATTCCAAATATTAAGGTCCAAACCTTCACAGATGGCATTGAAGCCTTGCAAGTCTTGAGATCGTCATTGACATCCGACAAGAAAAATCAATTTGTTTTTCTTGATTTGAATATGCCATTGTATGACGGCTGGGAAATAGTTCAGCAAATGGGTGCAGATGAAATCTTGCAATCGGTAAAGATTGTTTTGTTGAGTTCAAGTGTCGACCCCGAAGACCAGCAACGAGCAAAACTTTATTCTCAGGTCATTGCATTTCTAGAAAAACCTCTTTCTAAAGATGCTGTTGAAAAATTAATACAGTAAAAAAGCCGCTACAAGAGCGGCTTTCACTATATATAGAGTAAGTCGTTATGCTAATTTAGCTACGTGCTTAGTTAATTTACTTTTTAGGTTAGAAGCTTTATTATCGTGGATAACATTTTTCTTCGCCAACTTGTCGATCATCGAAATCACAGCAGACAATTTTGCTGCAGCTTCTGACTTCACAGTTGTTAGGCGTAAAGCTTTGATTGCGTTACGAGTTGTTTTGTGTTGATATCTGTTAAGCACGCGTTTTTTCTCGTTGCTTCTGATTCTCTTTAAGGCCGATTTATGATTTGCCATCGCTATACTTGTTCTTTAATTCTTAATTTGTAGTCCGTAGGGGAATCGAACCCCTGTTACCAGGATGAAAACCTGGCGTCCTAACCCCTAGACGAACGGACCAATTGTTTTTTCAAAATTTGGTAGCCCGTGGGGGAATCGAACCCCCCTTACCAGGATGAAAACCTGGCGTCCTAACCGATAGACGAACGGGCCATTTCGCTGAATGCGGTTGCAAAAATACAACTAATTTTTATTCGCGCAATAGTGAGCTATATTTTTTTCGCAGAACTGTTGGTTAAATTTTAAAAAACATACCGATATTCGTTAACACCTTGATTACGTATTAATTGCAAAGGCTTGAAAATCTGACAAATCACTATTCCACAACAAAAAAACAACTTAATTTGCTATCAAAGCCTAAATAAAACACTTAAAAAACCAACCATAAAGCAACGAACACGTATTTAAAAACGCCTTTTAGTATGCTTTTGCAAACAAAACACGTCCGATTGATGGTTTTCCGCTATACATACAGCTTCCTGCTTCTAGAGTACGATCGAGCGGAATGCAACGAATAGTTGCTTTTGTTTCGTCTTTAATACGCTCTTCGGTTTCGGCGGTTCCATCCCAATGTGCGGCAAAAAAACCACCTTTGGTTTCTAACAATTCTTTAAATTCATCGTACGAATCGACAGCCGTTATGTGCTCGTTTCGGAACGACTCTGCTTTTTGAAAAAGTGCTTGCTGAATCTGCTCCAGTAAATCAACTACTAAATTGGCGATACCATCTACGGCAGCAACCTCCTTTGTTAGCGTATCGCGTCTAGCCAATTCCACGGTTCCATTCTCGAGATCCTTAGGTCCGATCGCAATACGCAACGGAACTCCTTTGAGCTCGTACTCGTTGAATTTAAATCCGGGTTTGTGCGTAGTTCGGTTGTCGAATTTCACGCGTATCCCGAACCTCTTTAGTTGATCTGAAATTTCATTTGCTTTCGCAGAAACGGCAGCATATTCTTCATCCGACTTATAAATAGGAACGATGACCACTTGGATTGGCGCCAAATTTGGTGGTAGCACCAGACCGTTATCGTCGGAATGCGTCATCACTAAAGCACCCATTAAACGCGTACTCACACCCCAAGATGTTCCCCAAACGTAATCTAACTTTCCGTCTTGTCCTGCAAACTTCACATCGAAAGCTTTAGCGAAATTCTGACCCAAAAAGTGCGATGTCCCTGCTTGTAAAGCTTTGCCGTCTTGCATCAGTGCTTCGATACAATAAGTTTCTTCGGCACCAGCAAATCGTTCACTCGGCGATTTTAGTCCTTTTATAACGGGAATCGCCATAAAGCGTTCGGCAAAATCGGCGTACACGTGCATCATTTTTTCTGATTCTTCAATTGCTTCCTCTCGTGTAGCATGTGCGGTATGTCCTTCCTGCCAGAGAAACTCGGCAGTTCTAAGAAAAAGTCGCGTACGCATTTCCCAACGAACCACATTTGCCCATTGATTAATAAGGAGTGGCAAATCGCGGTACGATTGAATCCAGTTTTTATAGGTCGACCAAATAATTGCCTCGCTGGTTGGACGAACGATGAGTTCTTCTTCAAGCTTAGCATTGGGATCAACGATGAGTTTTCCTTTTTGATCGGGATCGTTTTTCAAACGATAATGCGTGACGATGGCACACTCTTTTGCAAAACCTTCGGCATTGGTTTCCTCGGCCTCAAACATACTTTTAGGAACAAACAGCGGAAAATAGGCATTAGAGTGACCGGTTTCTTTAAACAAACGGTCGAGCTCCTGCTGCATTTTTTCCCAAATAGCGTAGCCATACGGCTTGATAACCATACATCCGCGAACTCCCGAATTTTCTGCTAAATCGGCTTTTACGACTAGCTCATTGTACCATTTTGAATAATCTTGCGTTCTACTTGTAAGGTTCTTGCTCATAGCCTGTAATTTGGCATAAAAATTGTTTGATTTTCTTTAACTAAAAGGTCGGGCAAAACTAAGTAAATTTGTATAGTCAGACAATAAATCCATTGGATATGAAAACGAATAAAATATTTCGGTCGTCTTTAACCTTTAGCATCATGTCGCTCATCAGTTTAGTAGCACTAAACAGTTGTGGCAGTTACCAGAGTACCTCGTATTACGAGAAAGAGTATGCGAACAATGCAAATACAGCAACTAGTTCTACGAGTGAAAGTCCGTATAAAAGTTATTTTGGTGCACGTCGGGAAGAGACAGAAACGGCTATCGCCCAGATGAATCAAGATTCTACCCAAGTGCAAGAGCGCCCGTCGGGAAATGCGGGCTGGGGCGAAAATTCGGGCACTACAGTAATCAATATTTACGACGATGGCTGGGATAACTGGGGCTGGGGCCTTGGTTGGAACGCCGGCTGGGGCTGGGGACCGGGATGGAACAGCTGGGCTTGGGGACCTGGTTGGGGCTGGGGACTTGGCTGGGGTTGGAACTCTTGGTACGGACCAGGTTGGGGCTGGGGCTGGGGTTGGAACTCTTGGTATGGTCCAGGCTGGGGCGGCGGCTGGGGCTGGAACAACTGGGGTAACTACGCTGTAGGTTACGGACGTCGCGGATCGTATTATTCAAATGGAATTGGCGGACGAAATGATTACGGAAATCGCGGTCGCTTCGAATCGTCTTCCCGCGGAAATGGCAGAAATTCTCTCTACTCAGATAGAGGAACGACTAGAAATAGCTTTAGCAGACGAAACAGCGGACGAAATTCTGACTACAACTACTCAGGCCGAAACGGTAGCACGCGAAATAACGCCAGCTACAATACGGGCGGTCGAAATAATTCATACACACCAACGCGTTCATCAAGCTCGAGCACCAGAAATAGTAGCTCTACCCGAAGCTATTCGCCCAGTAGAAGCTATTCTCCCGCAGGTGGCGGCGGACGCATGGGAGGCGGTGGCGGTGGAAGTCGCGGCGGTGGCGGAGGTCGAAGATAACACCCGTTAAAAGAATTTTCAATAAAAACGCTTAAATCATCAATCATGAAAAAAATTCTGCTTTGCGCGAGTGGACTTCTATTAACGTGCTCCATTCAAGCACAATCAGTTACTGATGCTTTACTATATGGCTTAGACAATACCAATGGAACTGCACGCTTTCGTGCCATGGGAGGAGCCTTCGGTGCTCTGGGTGCTGATATGTCGGCTCTGTCGTTGAATCCTGCAGGTTCAGCATTGTTAACGTACAATCAAGGTGCAGCAACATTGAGTAGCGTGAACTCTTCCGCGAAAAGTGTGTATTTCGGAACCAATGCTAAAAATTCTGACAGCACCATAGATTTAAATCAAGCAGGAGCTGTTTGGGTATTTACGGATAAGAGTGGAAAAAGCGACTGGAAATCGTTTTCTCTGGCCATCAATTACGAAAACCAAAACAATTTTTTAAACGCACAAACCGCCGTTGGTACGAATCCAACAACGTCTATCGATAGCTATTTCTTAGACTTTGCTCAAGGTATTCCGTTCGGAATTATTGCTAACAACAACTTCTTAGATCTCACATATCAAGAACAACAAGCTTGGTTAGGTTACGAAGGTTTTATCATAAACCCAAATACCGATAACACCTCTTATAGCAGTAATCTAACAGCTCAAAGTAACTTTTTTCAAAGAAACACAGTATTAGCAAACGGCTTGAATGGCAAGTTATCCTTTAATATAGCAAGCTCGTACAAAGATCGAATCTATATTGGTTTGAATCTAAATTCGCATTTTACCGACTACACACGTACGTCTTCGTTTTATGAAGATTACCGCAACTCACCAGGCCACGATAACAGTAATGGCTTACAAAATGTGAACTTTATCAATGAGTTGTACACCTACGGCAACGGATTTTCATTTCAGGTCGGCGCTATCGGAAAAGTTACTAAAAACTTCAGACTTGGCGCCAGTTATCAATCTCCTACCTGGTTGCGTCTGACCGACGAAAACCGTCAGACGTTGCGAGTAACCACAGACGAGCAAGGAGGATTTTTTGCCGATCCAAACGTTACTATCATTTATCCCGTGTATCGACTTCGAACACCTTCACGACTCGGCTTGAGTGCTGCCTATGTTTTTGGAAAACACGGTTCGCTCAGTTTTGATTACGGTAGAAAAGATTACGGAAATTCAACTTTTACAACCTCTTCTCTATTTTTTGATCAACAAAACCAGAATATCGAGCAGCTTTTAACTGCTGCAAATGAATACCGCGCTGGTGGCGAATTTAATGTAAAACAATGGTCGATTCGTGCAGGTTACAGATTGGAAGAAAGTCCGTACAAAGACAGCCGAACTCTGGGCGACGTAACTATGTATTCGGGTGGTTTGGGCTACAACTTCAGACATTTTCGAATCGATTTAGCCTACACGCTTATGCGCCGAGAAGCAGCTACAGGATTTTTCGAACAAGGACTTACAAATCCGGCACAATACCGTTTAAAAAACAACAATGTGTCGGTCAGCTGCGTATTTGCACTGTAAAAACACAAACTATAAAATACTACAAGCCGCACCTCTGTGTGGCTTTTTTTTATGCCTTTTACTCTGATACCGAGACCGTTCTAGTTGTACTAAAATCTAAGGTCTGAGACAAAGCTGTAAAATCAAGTCCATGGCTTTACCTTTTTTCATTTGTAATATTGCAATATTACTTCTTGTAAAGAACTGAAAAACAACATTATAATAAAAAATTACACCCCAATAATTTCAACCCTTCCCAATCAATTCCCCCTCAACTACGTTATTTTACAGAAAAACCCTGACAGACTGTTCTGTGAAGGAACAGCGATTACCTCTAAGACCACTCACCTTCTTCATCAACCGCCGTTCCTATGGCATACCAACTACATATTACCAAAAGAGACTACTACAAATTCCGGCAATTAAATGGCAGATTCTAACAAATGAAGTACTTTTGCAGTCCAATTTCGAAACCTTGAGAACAAAAAGTTTAAAGAAGAATAAAATCAACGTGATTACGCTTGGGTGCTCTAAAAATGTGTACGATAGCGAAGTTTTGATGACGCAATTGAAAGCGTCGGGTAAAGACGTTGAACACGAAGCACCACGAGATCGAGAGGGAAATATTATCGTAATTAACACCTGCGGTTTTATCGATAATGCGAAAGCAGAATCGGTCAATACGATATTAGAGTACGCCGAAAAGAAAGATCGTGGCGAAGTAGATAAAGTATTTGTAACAGGTTGTTTGTCGGAACGTTACCGACCCGATTTGGAAAAAGAAATACCCAATATCGATGCTTTCTTTGGTACAACCGACTTGCCGTTGCTGCTAAAAGCTTTGGGTGCCGATTATAAACACGAACTTTTGGGTGAGCGACTTACTACAACACCTAAAAACTACGCATATTTGAAAATTGCCGAAGGCTGCGATCGTCCGTGTAGCTTTTGTGCCATTCCGCTGATGCGCGGAAAACACAAATCGCAACCCATTGAAAAACTTGTTGCCGAAGCAAAATCGCTCGCTAAAAACGGCGTTAAAGAACTCATTTTAATCGCTCAAGATTTAACGTACTACGGTTTAGATTTATACGGAAAACGCACCTTAGCCGAGCTTTTACAGGCATTGGTCGAAGTAGAAGGCATTGAATGGATTCGACTACACTACGCCTTCCCTACCGGTTTTCCGATGGAAGTTCTCGATTTGATGAAAGTCGAACCAAAAATTTGTAATTATATCGATATTCCGTTGCAACACATTTCTGATCCGATTTTAAAATCGATGCGTCGCGGCACTACCGAAGCTAAAACCACAGCTTTGTTGAAGGAATTTCGCGCGCGAGTTCCTGAAATGGCCATACGAACCACACTCATCGTAGGTTATCCAGGCGAAACGGAAGCCGATTTTGAATGCTTGAAGAACTTTGTACGCAACATGCGTTTCGATCGTTTAGGCTGTTTCACCTATTCTCACGAAGAAGATACGCACGCCTTTAAATACGAAGATGACGTTCCAGACGAAGTTAAAAAAGCACGTGCCGCAGAAATAATGGATATTCAATCGGAGATTTCCTGGGAATTGAATCAGCAAAAAGTAGGTAAAACGTTTCGTTGCGTGATTGATCGAAAGGAAGGCGGCTATTTTGTTGGACGCACGGAATTCGACAGTCCGGATGTAGATAATGAGGTTTTGATCGACGCCAGCGCACATTATTTGAAAATCGGCGAATTTGCCGACATTGAAATCATCGATGCTGCCGATTTCGATTTATACGGCGTCCCAGTAAGTAAGAATTAATTCTCGATTCAGAATTTTTCGATAAGTTTTAGGTAATTGTGCCGCCTTAAAGCAAAGACACGTCAGCAAAAACGCTTACTTTTAGTACGTTGTTTTACGAACTAATTTTGTTTTGATGCGACTCTTTATAAAAATAATTCTCGCACTTTGCCTTTTTCCCCATGTAGGATTTTGTCAAGGTGAATTAAAAGCGACCGACTTCGACGAACGCTTCTACGATTACTTAATTAATCAACCCATGTCAATCGATTCGAATTCTAATGAGATGAAGTACATCGATTTGAATCGCGACGGAATTCTCCAAAGATCAGAAGTTGAACAAATAAGTAATTTACAGCTAAAAAATCTCAATGAAAATCCAATTTCGTTGCGCGGAATCGAGAACTTCAACAACGTGGAAACACTTGTTATAAGGGACGTTAATGCCGAAACGCTCGACTTAAGAGCTTTAAAAAAAATACGCTACCTCTTTTTCGAAAATTGCCGGTTTACAAATGTGTATTTAGATGGCTTAGTACAATTAACCGAACTACAAGTTGGTCCTGCAAACGAAAAACTGCACCGTGTTTCGTTAAAAGATGCTAACAATTTAGCGGTTTTGAAGATTGAAAACGAGAACAATCAGTTGAAAGAGCTAGACGTATGCGGTTTGAAATCGCTTAGGCAGATTAGCTTGTATGCCGATGTTGCATTACGCAATTTAAATTCCGATAACCTGCTTGAACTCGTTTGTCATTTTCAAGTATTTAACAATCTAAACACACGCACAAAATCCCAAATTGAGACGTTGCAACTCTATGCTAGTCGGGAGTCTGTGAAAGTTTCAGGCTTCACTAAATTACAATCGTTTACAGCAGAAAATAGTGAAATAGCAAACAGCAACCCAGAGGTACGAATAGCGCACTTGACTTTTGAAAATGTACCTGCACTGAAAGCGGTTTCCTGTCCAAGAATTGGTCTTGAAACTTTGCAGCTTACCGAACTAACAGCATTAAATTTCCTCTACTGTGGTTTTAACAATATCAGCGATTTACCAGAAATAAAAATCAATAATTTATCCTGTCCATCAAATAAGCTAACGCGCATTTCAAATAAAGTCTTGGATGGCCTCTACAATTTAGACTGTAGCGCAAATAATTTGACCGAGTTAAACTTGAAAAACGCAGTCCATTTAACTTCATTGGACTGCAGCGAAAACAAAATACGAACTTTAGAACTTGGCAACTGCAAACAATTACAACAATTAACGTGTAAATCAAACTTGTTGGAAGCATTAGAACTTATTGATTTAGAGCAGCTGTACTATCTCGATTGCAGAAACAACGCGGCACTAAAATCACTAACCATGCGCAACGTTTATCTACAAGAATTCCATCCGTCCGAAGCACTAAATTCTCTCTGTGTTGACCCCATTTTCCTGAACAATACAAAGAAGGTTTTCTACAATCCGACATTCCATATAAATAGTTCATGTTCGGTTAATGCAAGTGTGGCTCCGCTCTTAGAATGTGATCTTTCCTCCATAGAAAAAGCGATACGTTTCCTAGAGAAAGCTATCAGCAATAACGACGAGCTTGCCTTAAAACACAGCTGCACACGTAGAGGTTATGAAGAAATAAAACGTTTGAATAAAAAGGACTTTGGAACCTTTTTGTTAGAGGCATTTACAACAGGATACTACCAAACTCCCAACGAGCGCTGCTACACAATTTCAGTAAAAGCTGGAGGATTTAAATCGCAATACAACTTCTACCTACGATTTGGCGAATGGATATTCGACGGACCGCCCGCTTATCGGTAAAAAATAACTCTTTTTTTCAGAAGCTAATCCGGCTGTTCGCTGTAGTCCGCAAAAAACACGGTTCGTTCAGCGGGCACGTAGCGGGCTTCTTGGGTCGCCCGTACCTACCCCTTCACGATACCGTATTTTTTTTACGGGCTGCCGCTGCCATCCGGGCTAGAAAATTCGCGCACGAGAAACAGCACTGCGTTTCGGGTTGACGACACGTGTGTGCACGATTTTGTGTTAACGACAGCAGCGGAAATTCTGCCCCGAGCGGCGGTTGCCGAGTGGTACTCCGATAGCTATCGGGGGAGCGAATGGCGTGGCCTGCGCCGAAGTTGATTTGTCTTTTCAAATAGCTTTTAGGCGCAGGAAACTCCATAAAAAAATCCCGAAAAATCGGGATTCTTTGTACTTGTTTATTTCGTTTAGTTGCAGTTTGGATCGAGATGCCTTTTTAAAGTTCCACCCGGACAGGTTGGAATCAGGTCGAACGGAAAGCGGTTGCCATTGTCGTCTAAAATTTCATCCGAAGTTCTTGTCCGGTCGTTATCATCATCGAAATCAATATAGTTTGGTGTGTTATCACCATCCGTATCATCATTACTTAAATTACCGTCGTTATTTATGTCCTCGTACTTTGACAAAATACCGTCGCGGTCGTGATCGCGTTCACGAACACGGTGTAGTCGAATCGTAAAAACCAAAGGCGAATATGCGGGTAAATTAGTTCTGGTAGTTGCGAAATATCCCAATCCGCTCGGAATAAAAGCAACAATTATCCCAGAATCTTGAAACGAAAAGGTACCGTCGGGATTGTTGATGATTGCGGTTGCAGCGTTCATTCCTGCAATAGACTGACGGAATCCACTGATGGAAACTGCCGAAGATTCCAGAGAACTTAAGGCTGGATTGGTAAACCAAAGTCCGGTTGTATTGCGGTCAAACTCAGTATTGTCTAAGCGCCAACCACGGTAACTCACATAGGTTGAGTCGGTTGTAGTAGCAGTTGTTCCGGCACCCGTAGCCAAGTTAAGATAGTACAACTTGTACTCGGTATCATCGAGTAGCTCGCCAGTAACAGACAGCGAGCTTCGCACATCTGATTTAACAATTTTGCTTTGCAGGGGGTACTCGGTGTTATCCCAAATGGAGACCAAATTATTCGGATTTCCATCCGGTATTTTAGTGATGGATACGTCGCGGAGTCCATCGACGGTAGTAACTACCATCGAGTGCGTTTTCAAATATGTTTCGATAGCCGCAATATCCGTAGCATATTGCTCTGCAAAATCTCTAAGCGGTACGCTGGCAGGATCGTCTTCTTTGTTACAAGAAATTAATACGACAAGTGCTAAAAAGAGCGTCGAGAATATCTTAACTTTGTTCATGTAAATCGTTGCTTATTGAGCGCGCAAGATACAATTTAGATTTTTTTGAATTCGAACTTTAACGCCTTATTTTAAAATGCGAATAGACAAGTTTTTGTGGTGTGTTCGATATTACAAGACTCGGAATATGGTAACAGAAGCTTGTAAGAAAAACCAGGTTTGGGTAAACGGCCATTTGGCAAAGCCTGCTAAAGAAGTTTTTCCTGGCGACGAAATTGCGTTTCGCCGCGAGCAGTTAACGCGCACCATTAAAGTTTTAGACTTGCCTTCCAGCCGAATGGCAGCTAAATTGGTTGATATTTATCGCAAAGACATTACGCCCGACGAAGTTTATCAGCAATACGAATTGCTGCAACTCGGTAAAGATCATACGCGCCGTTTTGGAGAAGGCCGACCAACAAAGAAAGACCGTCGCGATTTTGAAGATTACCTCAACGAAGAATCTGTTTCCTTTGAACCATGAGCCAACACATTATACTCAACCACAACGAAATTAGCCACAAGGTAACCCGAATGGCCTACCAGATTTACGAAACATTTATCGATGAAGATCGCGTCGTTATTGCCGGTATTCAAGGAAATGGCTATCGCCTGGCGCAACTACTTGCCGAGGAAGTCCGCCGAGTCTCGCCATTAGAAACGATACTTTGCGAAGTACAACTCGACAAAAGCAATCCGCGTGGAAACATTAGCAGCACACCTGCACGCGAACAACTTGCCGATACTGGCTTGGTGCTTGTTGACGATGTTTTGCATTCTGGAACAACCTTGATATATGCTGTACGTTACTTTTTGGATATTCCGCTTCGAAAATTCAAAACAGCCGTTCTGGTTGATCGCAATCACAAAATGTTTCCCGTAAAAGCCGATTTCAAAGGTATTTCGCTGTCGACTTCACTACAAGAACACGTTGAAGTGGTTTTAGACGGCCCTGAACGCGTAGCTTATTTACGTTAAAAATCGATAAATCTCATCAGCAACCTCTTCGGGAGTTTTTCCTGTCGTTGAAACGATGTGCTTTGCAGTTCGGTAATAGTGCTCGCGCTCAAATAAATGCTGACCTATATAAGTGGGTAAATCCTCTACAGCAGCTAATAGCGGGCGTTGTTGTATTTCCTTGCTCAATCGTGCGACTAGAGTAGGCACATTGGTTTGCAGATAAAAAGAGAGGTGTTGGCTGTTAGCTATGAGCTGGGCGTTGTTTCCGTAACAAGGTGTTCCTCCTCCTAAACTAAGTACGCAAGGTGTATCGTAACTTAATACTTCTGCAAGCATTTGATTTTCAATCTTCCGGAAATAAATTTCACCGCGATTTTTAAATAGGTCGGCAATCGATTGCTGTTGTTTTTCTTCAATGAAAGTATCGAGATCTTGGTGTCTTATTGCTAACTTCTGTGCAAGCAATCTTCCTACGGTCGACTTACCAGAACCGGCGTAACCCATTAAAACAACCGATGATTTTAAGCTAAATTGCTGCATATAAATAAGTTATCAAACACGTCAGAAAAAAGGTAAATTTATAGGAATTATGTGTTGAAATATACAGAATAAGGCTGTATATTTGCACCCGCATTCAGCAAAGTTAAAAAGACTCGATAGCTCAGTCGGTAGAGCACATCACTTTTAATGATGGGGTCCT
>NZ_JBMLTK010000071.1:0-1458 GCF_049240005.1 Flavobacterium sp.
GTATGGTTGGCAATAAACATATAACTTTTGCCTGGCTCCGGCGCTTCGTGAAAAACGACCTTCGGATAAAAACCCATGCCAAACAAAATGACTTTTGCCCAGATGCGCGCCATCACAAAAAAGTAGGGATACCAGCTTTCTTTACATATCGACAGCAGCAAAAACGGTAGCATAAGCAAAATGGGCACGGCTATTAGAATATAAAAATAGATGCGCCAAAGCAGTATCAGAAAATTTTTGAAATACCTCATTGGTCAAAAATAAGCAAAGCAAATCATTAAAAAGTAGTTTTTGAACTCTCAAAAAAATGGCATCTTTGCGCTATGGAAAATCAGCAGAAACGCATACTCACCGGAATTCAAAGTACGGGAACGCCGCATTTAGGTAATTTATTGGGCGCCATTTTGCCCGCCATAAAAATGTCTGAAGAAAATTCGGCGCCATCGTACCTTTTTATAGCCGATTTACACTCGATCACGCAAATTAAAGACGCCGAAACCTTGGGCGCAAATACGTTATCAACCGCTGCCGTTTGGTTAGCCTGTGGCTTAAACACGGATAAAGTAGTGTTTTACCGCCAATCGGACGTGCCTATGGTAACCGAACTTACGTGGTACCTGAACTGCTTTTTCCCTTTTCAGCGACTTACCTTAGCGCATTCGTTTAAAGATAAATCGGATCGTTTGGAAGATGTAAACGCCGGACTTTTTGACTACCCGATTTTAATGGCTGCCGACATTTTGTTGTACGACGCTACACACATTCCGGTTGGTAAAGATCAGTTGCAACACATCGAAATTGCCCGAGATGTAGCCTCCCGATTTAACCATCAAATGGGCGAAACTTTTGTGCTGCCTACCGCCACGATGCAGCAAGAAGCGAACTACGTTCCAGGAACAAATGGCGGAAAAATGAGTAAATCGGCCAATAACGTCATAAATATTTTTACCGACGACAAAGCGCTGCGCAAGCAAATTATGCAAATTGAAACCGATAGTACGCCTTTGGAAGCGCCTAAAAACCCAGATACGTGTAAAATATTCGCGATTTACAAGCTACTGGCAAGCCCGGAACAAATTGAAACGATGCGTATAAATTATGAAAACGCCAGCGGCACTTATGGGTACGGACATGCAAAACAGGCGTTATACGAGCTCATGCTCGACGTATTCGGTCCGATTCGAACGCGCTACAACGAACTTATGGCCAATCCAGACTCGGTAGAGCAAGAATTGTTAAAAGGTGCTGAGAAAGCGCGCGCTACGGCTCAAGGAGTGCTCGCGCGGGTACGTGCAAAACTAGGTTTTCGTGCGTCATTCTCTCACGGAAGTTAGGTCTGCAAAGCGATATTTGCTCACAGAATTCGCAGATTCACACAGACAGGCAAGTAAAATTTCGTGAGTTTCGGTGTTTTCTGTGCGCAGTGTTTGCTCGCAGTATGCACAGATTCACACAGAC
>NZ_JBMLTK010000072.1:0-6518 GCF_049240005.1 Flavobacterium sp.
GTTCTTTGCTCGTATTGCTATAATCCATACAATTTGTAGAATTTACATGAAAGATTTGCAATTTAACCATCTAAATGCTGCGTATATTATCGAAATCTGTAACTTTGGCTGCTTAAATATTATTTTAAAGATGAAAAGAATACTACTCATAGTACTTTTGCTGAGTATTTTGTTGCCTAATGAAGCAAGTAGTCAGATTTGGACACGTATTTCTAAGGCTGATGTGGCAAGTAAGCCTCGTTTAGAGTTTAAAAATTTCCCGTCGAATTATGAGACTTTCGATCTAAACACGGCTGCATTAAAAGCAGTATTAGTTGGTGCGCCTGACCGTAAAACTGCGGGATCTCAAGCGGGGAAATTGATTTCATTTCCTTCTCCGAATGGTGAATTGGTAGAATATGAAGTGTACGAAGCTTCCGTAATGCATCCCAGTTTAGCGGCAAAATATCCTGATATTAAGTCGTATGTGGGTAGAAGTACTAAGAATAAGAATTCTAGTATCCGTTTTTCAGTAACGCTTTTTGGTTTACACTCTATAAATTTTGATACTGAAGTTGGCACGTACTACATCCAACCATTATCAGCCGATTTGGGTACCTATTTAGTGTATAATCGCACATCATTAGAAAACCTTTCTGGATTTAACTGCGAAGTTATGGATGAAGTTAGTGCTGTGGAAGCAGAGGCGTTTAGCACACAAGCTACCAACTCGGACTCTGGAATACTGCGAACCTATAGATTGGCCATTTCATGTACGATCGAATACGCTGCGTATCATGTTGCTGCGGCTGGTCTCAACAATGGAACCAATGCACAAAAAGTGGCAGCTGTATTGGCTGCGATGAACGTTACGATGACTCGTGTAAATGGCTTATACGAAAGAGATGCAGCCATAACCATGGAGTTAATTGGCAACAACGACACACTTATCAATATCGCTTCGGACAATTTTAACAACACGAATGGAGGGCAACTATTGCAACAAAATCAGACATTTATCGATAATAATATTGGTAGTGCAAATTACGATATAGGACATGTTTTCTCAACCGGCGGCGGTGGAATTGCGAGCTTGGGTTCGGTTTGTTTAGCTGGACAGAAAGCACGCGGAGTTACTGGCTCGGATGCGCCTGTTGGAGATCCATTTGACATTGATTATGTAGCTCATGAAATGGGACACCAATTTGGTGCAACGCATACTTTCAGTAGTCAGACGGGTTCTTGTAACGGGAATATGAGTCCTTCAACTTCGGTTGAGCCAGGAAGTGGAACTACTATTATGTCTTATGCTGGTATTTGCGCTCCTCAAAACGTTCAGAATAATTCAGACGCTGCTTTTCATGCAGTTAGCCTTGCGCAGATAGATGCTCTGGTATCGTCTAGCGCTAGTTGTTCCGTTAATACGGCGATGAGCAATGCCGCTCCTGTTATTCAGCCGGTATCGGATTATACAATACCATTTAGCACTCCGTTTTTATTGCGCGGTTTTGCAACAGACGTAGATGATGCAGGCTTAACTTATTGTTGGGAACAAATTGATACAGATACCTCTATCCAACCACCTGCTGCTACAAGCGAAGTCGGTCCGAACTTTAGATCTAGAATTCCCGTTAATGTCGGTACAAGATTTTTTCCTCAATTTACGAGTGTATTCGGAAACAATATTACTCCTACATACGAAGTTGTTGCAAGTGTAGAAAGAAGCTACAATTTTGCACTTACAGTACGTGATAACGACTTAGTAAACGGAGGTCAAACCGCCAGAGAAAATATTACGGTTAACGTAGCCAATACGGGTCCATTTACAGTTACTTCGCCCAACACAAACACGTCGCTTGTTGCTGGATCAAACCAAGTAGTAACTTGGGATGTAGCTGGTACAACAGGTAATGGCGTTGATACCCCATTTGTTGATATTTGGTTGCTGACAACAAGTTCAAATCCGTTCGGTACTTTAGTTGCAAGTAAAGTTCCAAATGACGGTTCAGAAACAATTAGTCTGCCTTCTACGACTGGCTCAACAAATAGAGTTCTTATTATTGGGCACAACAATATTTTTTACGATATATCGAACGCGAATTTTGCAATAACCACTGGAGGAAGTTCGTTTTCGATAGGAATGAATGGCGTTGCGGGTGAACAAAACAAACCCATTTGCGCGGGTAGTCAGACTACTTTCCCGATTTCTTATGTGGCATTCGGAGGTTTCAATGCTCAAACTACATTAAGCGCTACAAATTTACCAGCCGGTATAAACGTTTCTTTCTCTCAAAATACAATAAACGCAACAGGCACCGTTACAATGACGGTATCTAGTGGTGCCAACATGACTGCTGGAGTGTACGCAATTACGGTTACTGCTACGTCAGGAAACATCAGCAAAACAGCTACCTTTTATGTTGAAGTTAGTACGGCAAACTTTGCAACATCTACGCTTTCAACTCCTGCAAACAATGCTACTGGTGTAAATACAGCAACTACTTTAACTTGGTTAGCAGATCCCGGAGCTACAAATTACGACATTCAAATTGCACAAGATTCGAATTTTTCCACAATAGTTGCAACTGGTAACGTAACAACAAATACGTTCGCGGCATCGGATTTACCTTCCTTAACGGAATTATTCTGGAGAATTCGCCCACGTAATAGCGGCTGCATTGGAAACTGGTCGACCGCATTTAAGTTCACCACCAAGTACTGCGACAACTACGTTTCTGTAAATGTTCCTTTAACAATTTCAGCTACTGGTCAACCTACAATAAACTCTACTTTATCGGTTCCTGCAGCTGAAAATATTACCATAAACGAACTTGAAGTGTACGTGAAAATTAATCACACTTGGGTTAGAGATTTAACCTGCAGATTGATTTCGCCTACGGGAACAAATATTCGTTTATTCCAGGCGGTGTGTACCAATACGGAAGGTAACGAAAACGTAGATGCCACGTTCACCGCATCAGGTAGTGCAATTATTTGTCAGCCACAAAATCCAAGAATTTCGGGTAGAAATATTCCTCTAGACGGATTTACAAACATCATTGGTCAGAACTCTCAAGGAACATGGACGTTGCGAGTTACAGATTCGACGAATGGCGACGGAGGTGCACTTGTAGCATGGAGCCTACGACTATGCGGAGCTGCAGCGCCTCTTTCTGTAGAAGATACTACTTCCGACTTTGGCATTGCCATCTATCCAAACCCAAGTAACGGGAACTTTACTATCAGTTCTGCGAAAGCACTGGATGCGAAATCGGAAATTACTGTTTACGACATGCGCGGACGTGTGTTGCACCAATCAAATACAGCAGGTGCTGGTCCGCTGAACGAAATCATTTCATTGCAAAACGCACAAGCGGGAGTGTACTTAGTTTCAATCTCTGGCGCAAACTTCAAAGAAGTAAAGCGAATTGTTGTGGAATAATAACCAAAACTAACACAAATGGAAAACGGCGATTCAAATATGAATCGCCGTTTTTTTATGATCGCAAATTCTAAAATTTATTAGCATTTAACGCAATTCAAATTCAATTTTTTGTTTCTGAATTTTGCTGTTTGGAACGCTGTAAGTAATCACATATCGACCCACCTTTCCGTTTGAGGTATAGCTTACTTCAAAATCGGTGACTTCGAAATAGCCCGCCTCGCCTTTGCAATAGCAGAATTTTCCAAACACAAATTTTTGAACCGCACTAACGCCCACGGTTTTCTTTGGATCGGCAAGCTGTATCAAAAAGTGTTCGCGGTAATTGGCATCTTGAATTCCTTTTTCTACGATTCTATCTTTAGTTAATTCTACCACTAAACTTTCTTGCTGCTCGACTATTGTTGCCGTAGCGTTCCCATATTCTGCCATTTTAAATTCCAACGAAGCATTTTTGTGTAAGGTTTCACTGCATTTAAAATCGACTGCACAAGTAGTTAGCGGATTTACTTTAGAATACGAGGGTGCCGACTTACATGCAAAAAGTAAGCAAACGGCGGTAAACGCGAGAATTGTTTTATTTGCCATTGAATTGATTCATTGTGTTTTGTAGTCCCGAAAATACGAATGATTTTACCGCCTGCGACGCGAGATCTAAACGTTCGGGAAGAAGTTTGTTTTCCTCTGCGGTCCATTTTCCCAACACATAATCGACTTGCTGACCTTTATTGAACGCATCGCTAATACCGAAACGAAAACGCGGATAGGCTTGCGATTGTAATTCGGCCTGCAAACTTTTGAGTCCGTTGTGTCCGCCGTCGCTTCCTTTTGCTTTGATGCGAATGGTGCCGAAACTCAAATTGAGGTCGTCGGTAATAACAAGAATATTTTCTAACGGAATTTTCTCGCTATCCATCCAATACTTCACTGCTTTTCCACTGAGGTTCATATACGTATTAGGTTTAAGAAGTAATGCTGTTCTTCCTTTCACTTTGACTTCGGCCATTTCTCCGAAACGAACCGATTTAAAAGAAGCCGATTCGCTGCTGGCTAAAGCTTCTACCACTTTAAAGCCGATGTTGTGTCTGGTTTCTCGATATTCTTCGCCGATGTTTCCCAGACCTACAATTAAAAACTTTTTCATGAATTCGTCCTTGCGTTCTACACCAAAAAGGCGCTTAATTCTCAGTAACATTACTTTTTACTTAAGTGTTCAAATTTAAGCGACTTCAATATTGTTCAATAAAAAAAGCATCGGAAAAACCGATGCTTTTTGTTGAAAAGTAATTCGAATTACTTTTTCTTTCCTTTTGCAGGTGCTTTTGCTGCTTTTGCTGCTTCTTGAGCGGCTTTCATTGCAGCACGTGAAATCTTCACTTGCGCTACTACAGTATTATCTGGGTGTAACAGTTTGAAATTCTTAGTTTCTAACTTAGTTACATACAATTTGTTACCCATTTCAAGCGGCGTGATATCAGCCTCAACGAAATCAGGTAAATCTTTTGGTAAAGCTTTTACCTTCAATTTGCGTTGGTTCAAACGAAGAACACCACCTGCCAATACACCTTTAGAAGTACCTACAACTTTTACAGGAACTTCCATGGTTACTTCTTTGTCATCGAACAATTGATAGAAGTCGATGTGAAGAATTTTGTCAGTTACTGGGTGTTGTTGAATGTCTTGCAAAACAGCTTCGAACTTTTTGCTTCCCAAATCGATCACAACTGTGTGTGCGTTTGGAGTGTAAATCAAGTTTTTAAAAGCGCCTTCTTCAGCTGCGAAATGCACCGTCTGATTTCCTCCGTATAAAACGCAAGGAATCATTCCAGCATTACGCAAGGCTTTCGTTGCCGATTTGCCCACGCTTTCTCTTTCAGATCCTTTGATAGTAATCGATTTCATTTTAAAAAATATAGTTAAACAATTAAATTACATTAAAAATTTGCCGCTAATCGAGTTGTTGTGCTGCACCATTTGCATTACTTCTGCAAATAGGGGTGCGCAGCTCACTACTTTGATTTTTGGCGTTTGCTTTTTCAGCGGAATAGAATCGGTTGTGATTAATTCGCTGAGTTTGGAGTTTTCAATCTTCTCGTAAGCGTCGCCCGATAAAATAGCGTGCGTACAAATGGCTCGAACGCTTAATGCTCCTTTTTCGATCATCAAATCGGCTGCTTTCGCGAGCGTACCACCGGTATCAATCATATCATCGACTAAAATCACGTTTCGTCCTTTCACTTCTCCGATAAGTTCCATGGTATCGATTACGTTGGCGACTTTTCGTTGTTTGTAACAAATTACCACGTCGGATTCTAGGAATTTTGAATAGGCGTATGCTCTTTTAGAGCCTCCCATATCGGGTGATGCGATGGTGAGATTGTCGAGGTTTAGCGATTTTACGTAGGGCAAGAAGATGGTAGATGCAAACAGGTGATCTACTGGCTTTTCGAAAAACCCTTGGATTTGATCTGCGTGTAAATCCATGGTCATGATACGCGTTGCACCTGCTGCTTCGAGTAGTTTGGCTACTAGCTTAGCTCCAATTGGCACACGAGGTTTATCTTTGCGATCTTGTCTGGCCCATCCGAAGTACGGAATCACGGGAGTGATATGTCGTGCCGATGCGCGTTTTGCGGCATCGATCATGAGCAATAACTCCATGAGGTTATCGGCACTTGGAAAGGTAGAACACACGATAAATACGCGAATTCCTCGAATCGACTCTTCGTAAGAAGGCTGAAATTCTCCGTCAGAATATTTTGAGAACGTTACCTTACCTAGTTGAACGCCATAGTGTTTAGCGATCTGTTCGGCGAGATAGACACTTTGGGAACAGGCGAAAATTTTAGCTTCCGGTTCTTGATGTGACATGTTATTGTCTTGTTTAGTAGTATGTTAGTAGTTGTTGTTGTAAGCGAGGTGCAAAATTATAAATTTAAATGAAGCGACAGCTAAAAATTGCCACTTATTTGCATTGCTGAATAAAAATAATTTTTACCTTTGCCGCGTGTTTGAAAGGAACGGTCCTTTTGTGCGCAGTTTTGCCCGGATGGCGGAATTGGTAGACGCGCTGGTCTCAAACACCTGTGGGAAACCG
>NZ_JBMLTK010000073.1:0-3035 GCF_049240005.1 Flavobacterium sp.
ATAAATTCATCTTTAACAGACCAATCAACAACATCAAAAACCAACACTTTTAATTTCACCCAACGGGTTAGGATTTTTATATTTCTTGCTCGACAATTTTAAGCGAGCTTCTGAATGTCTAACGAAACAAGGAGTCAAAGGCGTTGACCTACTGGACTGGACAGATTTGTCCTATTCACTGTTCAAAACGAACAAGAAATTATGGATTGAAATCATAAACGATAGTATCGTTGAATGCCAGAACCTGTGCAATGAGATTGAAAGCAACCACAAAGATTGGAGCGAATTTACTGATGAAGAAAAAAATGAACGACTTAACGAATTAAAAGCCGATATAAAGAAAAGACATGAAATCTTAATCGACGGACCAAAAAAGTCACAAGAAGACCTACGCACAATGATTCTAGTTGAGTATTGCGGTTGCTTACTCTTCGACTGTAAGAGGCACAAAAACACTGCCAATGATTAGATAAACGGCTTACTCTAAGTTATTCTTTGCACAATCCCCTTGCAAGAACCTGCCCCATCATTCCTATCCATCTATCAAGCCTCTGTGCCTATGTGGTCAGCTAATTTTGTGCATCATGGTCGTTATCCATCTATTAAACCTCTGTGCCTATGTGGTCAGCTAATTTCGTACGTCATGGTCGTAATCCATCTATAAAACCTCTGTGCCTATGCGGTCAGCCAAATTATTGTGGTTTTGCGTGCGGAAATGTGAAAAGCTAAAAAAGCTAAAAAAGTGAAAAGATGGAATATTAAAAAAGTGCTTAATTCAATCAAAAGCTAATGCACTTCTATAGCGCAACCCATTTATTAAATCTCTGTGCCTATGTGGTAAGCTAATTTCGTGCATTATGGTCGTAATCCACCTATTAAACCTCTGTGCCTATGTGGTCCACTAAACTTATATGGTGATGTACGAATGAATTGAAAAAGCTAAAAAGCGAAATACGCCAGAATAATCCAGCACTTTACAACTTCAATCACTAAACATCGCGTCTATTAAGCTATTACCTCAAATGCATAGTGCTAGCCGAACTTACATAAATCTAGGTCGTCTTTCCAGTCATAAAACTAAATACAGTTGTTAAGTTTTTCGCTACACCCTAAATCAAACCGCATCGTAAATAGTATTTGACTAATTTTGGTGTTACAACAACGGTAACCGAAACGTGCCGCTATGAAGTGATGAAAAAAGCAATTCTCGCATTTTTGGTATTCTCAGTCAGCAACGCCTTTGCCCAAGAAGATGCTTGGGTGTACTTTGCCGATAAACCAGACACAGAAAGCTTCTTCGCAAATCCGTTGAGTTTTTTCACCGAACGTGCACTAAACCGCCGAGCACAACAAAATATCGCGCTCGACAGCAAAGACGTGCCGATTTCCGAAAGTTACATCACTACCGTAGACAACAGTTCGGGTATTATCGTACTCGCTAAATCACGCTGGTTTAACGCCGTGCATGTTCGCGGTAGCGTCGATGATATCAATGCACTTCAAAACTTAACGTTTGTTTCTGAAATCGATTTTGCCAACAGCAACTTAAACGCCTCAGGTCGTTTTCAACAAAACTTGGTAAACAAACACAATGCCGAGGCTTTAACCGATTTTTCCTACGGCTTTGCCAACGCACAAATTCAGCAAATCAACGGCCAAGTTGTACATCAGTCCGATTTCACCGGAACCGGAAAAATCATTGCCGTACTCGATTCTGGGTTTCCCGGTGTGTTTACTGCCGCGCCTTTCGAACGTTTAGTAAACAACAATCGTATTTTGGGCACGTACAACTACGTTACTCGCAACACCGACGTTGCCAACAACAGCAGTCACGGTACCGCCGTTTTGTCGACTATGGGCGGATTCATCGAAAACCAATACGCAGGAACCGCGCCCGATGCCGAATACTACCTGTTTGTTACCGAAGATGTGGCCTCCGAAAATCCTGTCGAAGAATCGCTTTGGGTTGAAGCCGCCGAAGAAGCCGATCGTTTGGGTGTCGACGTGATCAACACTTCTTTAGGTTATTTTCAATACGACAACGCCAGCTATTCCTACACTTTTGCCGATATGAACGGTGAAACTGCGTTCATTTCTCGAGGAGCCGATATCGCTTTTTCTCGCGGTATGATTGTTGTCGTTTCTGCCGGAAATAGCGGCGGATCAAGCACGCCAAACATCTCCGCACCAGCCGACGCGCAGCATGCATTTACCATCGGTGCAGTCGATAATCAAGGAAATCTGGCGTCGTTTTCAAGCGTGGGTCCTACAGCCGACAATCGGATAAAACCCGATGTGGTAGCTCGTGGCGTTACCTCCGCTGTTATCGGACCAACAGGCAGCGTTTCTGGTGCGAACGGAACCTCGTTTTCAGCACCTATCGTTTCAGGAATGATTGCTTCTTTGTGGCAAGCGCTTCCTAACTTCACCAATCAACAAATCATGGATTTGATCCGAAATACAGCTTCTTCTGCTACAAATCCGCAAAATACTATTGGTTATGGCATTCCGAATTTTGGAAACGCCTTGCAAAACGGTTTAACCACAACCGATTTTACTAAAAATACCGTACAAGTCTTCCCAAATCCGTTTTCAAACCAACTTTCGATGAGTCAGATTGAAGAAACGACTCATTTAGAGGTGTTTACTGTCGAAGGAAAACGTATTTATCAAGCTCTAGTAACCGAAAATACCAGCTTGGATACCGCAAACTGGTCTAAGGGAATTTATCTGTTCGTGTTTCATCAAAACGGAAGCACTACCATCAAAAAACTTATCAAAAATTAAATGAATCCTATTTGTCAGCTATTCGGAATTCAATATCCGATTGTTCAAGGCGGCATGATTTGGAATAGCGGAGCCAAGCTAGCTGCCGCCGTTTCTAATGCCGGTGGTTTAGGTCTGATTGGCGCCGGATCAATGTATCCCGATGTCTTAAAAGAGCATATCGATAAAGCCAAGCAACTCACTTCAAAACCTTTCGGTGTTAATGTTCCTATGCTTTATCCGAATGTCGAGGAAATCATTCAAATAAT
>NZ_JBMLTK010000073.1:3135-7737 GCF_049240005.1 Flavobacterium sp.
TAATTAAAAATAAATTTTATCACGAAATACAAGAGTTGTACGCACAAGGAGCTCAGGTCGAACAACTTAAAGCACATCTGGGGCGCGCACGTGCCAAACGCGGTATGTTTGAAGGCGATTTACACGATGGCGAACTCGAAATCGGACAGGTAAGTGCGTTAATCGATCAAATTTTACACGTTTCCGAAGTATTTACTCAAATTTTAGCAGAATTTCATCATGAACAAAAACGTGTCGCACATATTTCATTCTAAGCCATTCGTTTGGGCACTATTGCTGGTAACGACTTTCTTTTCCGCGAAAGCGCAAGACCGACCCAAATTAGTAGTTGGCATTGTAGTCGACCAAATGAAAACCGAGTATTTATACCGATTTGCGAACGATTTCGGTTCAGGAGGATTTAAACGATTAACCTCAAACGGATTCACATTTTATAACGCGCACTTCAACTACATGCCTACGTACACAGGTCCGGGGCACGCATCGGTTTACACGGGAACTACACCGCGTTTTCACGGAATTGTTGGAAACGATTGGTACAATAAATCGATTAAAAAGAACATGTATTGTACCGATGATGTCAGCGTACGCACGCTAGGTGCCGGCGATGAAGCGGAAGGAAAAATGTCGCCCAAAAATCTAAAAGCCACAACTATTACCGACGAATTAAAATTGTCGACCAATTTCAGAGGGAAAGTAATCGGTATGAGCATGAAAGATCGCGGAGCTATTTTGCCGGCCGGACATTTTGCCGACTGTGCATTTTGGTACAGCAAAACCGGAGCTTTTATTAGCAGTACTTTTTACCGAAATGAATTACCTGCTTGGGCAACGAAATTTAACGACGAAAAGAATTTCTTAAAATATGTGCAAAACGCTTGGAATCCGTTGAAACCCTTGGCGCAATACGACGAGAGTTTAGCCGATGAAAACCCGTACGAAGGGAAAATTTTTAAGGCTAATGCGGCAACATTTCCGTACGATTTGAAAAGCATGTACGAAAAAAGTGGTGCACAAATTTTGCGCGCACTGCCTTTTGGAAACGACTTGCTTACCGATTTTGCGGTTGCTGCCATCGATGCCGAGCAATTGGGAAAAGACAATCACACCGATTTTCTGGCAATCAGTTATTCGGCAACCGATTACGTGGGGCACATCACCGGCCCGCGTTCCATTGAACTGCAAGATACGTACGTGCGGTTAGATGCTTCGCTGGAAAAATTACTGAAATATCTGGATGAGAAAGTAGGTAAGGGTCAGTATTTGGTGTTTTTAACTGCCGATCATGCTGGAGCGGAAAATCCGGTTTTTTTGAAAGATCACAATTACGAAGTTGAAAACGTAAGTTCGAAAGATTTCGTCAATAAATTAGAGGCTTTTGGATTAGCAACTTTTGGTGAAGATGTTATTGCAAATTGCAGTAACCAAAACATCTTTTTCGACAAAGATGCGCTGGCAGGAACGGGTATTTCATTGACCGATGCCAAAAATAAAGTTCGGGATTTTGTGATGAAAGAATCCTGGGTGCTGCGCGTTTACACAGAAGAAGAAATTTTAGCATCGTCGGGCAGTGATCCGTATTTGCAGCTTATAGCGAACGGTTATGATACCAAGCAAAACGGTGAGTTGGTTATTTTAGAATCGCCCGGAACCTTGGAAGATCACACAACAGGCACGACACACGGATCTGTTTTTTCGTACGATACGCATGTGCCGATTATCTTTTTTGGAAAAGGAATAACCGCCGGTAAATCGCACGAAAAGTGTGTCATTACCGAAATTGCGCCTACACTCGCACAATTGCTTCAACTGTCTTTACCAAATGCGACCAACGCCGAAGTCTTAGAAGCGCTATTCAAAAATTAATTCTAAATACTAGACGCTAACAATTACGTAAGTGCTTGTAAATTAGAATGATAATTTTAACAAAAGCAGTTTCAATCACAGGGAATTGAATGTGGTTTTCCCTGTGCACTTTCTCTGTGTTCCTATTTTTCAGTTGAGGTAGGCATTTTATGCAACAAACTTCCCATTTCACTGTTAAAACAACTTTTTTTACCGCTTAAAATCAACTACTTTTGCAACTTCTAAAACAAACACGTATGAGCGCTGTTAAAGATTTGTTTGAACGAATCCAAAATAATAAGGGTCCTCTAGGAAAGTGGGCCTCGCAAGCCGAAGGCTACTACGTTTTTCCAAAATTGGAAGGCGAATTAGGTCCGCGAATGATGTTTCACGGAAAAGAAATTTTAAACTGGAGTATTAACGATTACCTTGGTTTGGCGAACCATCCTGAGGTTAGAAAAGCCGATACGGAAGCCGCTGCAGAATACGGTGCTGCATACCCAATGGGTGCACGTATGATGAGCGGACAAACCGATTATCACGAACAGTTGGAACGCGAATTAGCCGCTTTCGTAAAGAAAGAAGCTGCGTATTTGCTGAACTTCGGTTACCAAGGGATTATGTCGACAATCGACGCTCTGGTTACCAAAAACGACGTAATTGTTTACGACGTTGATGCACACGCATGTATCATCGACGGTGTGCGTTTGCACATGGGTAAACGTTTTACCTATAAGCACAACGACGTGGAGAGCATGGAGAAAAACTTGCAACGTGCCACAAAACTTGCGCAGGAAACAGGCGGCGGAATTTTGTTTATCACGGAAGGGGTTTTCGGAATGCGCGGTCAGCAAGGAAAATTGCGCGAAATCGTAGCGATGAAAGAGAAGTACAACTTCCGTTTGTTGGTAGATGATGCGCACGGTTTTGGTACTTTAGGTGCAACGGGAGCAGGAGCAGGCGAGGAGCAAGGTGTTCAAGACGGCATCGATGTGTATTTCTCGACGTTTGCAAAATCTATGGCAAGTATCGGTGCTTTTATTGCTGCCGATCAAGACGTTATCGATTATTTAAAATATAACTTGCGTTCGCAGATGTTTGCGAAATCGCTACCGATGATTCAAACCAAAGGAGCATTAAAGCGATTGGAAATGCTGCGCAACATGCCCGAGCTGAAAGACAAGCTTTGGGAAAACGTAAACGCCTTGCAAAACGGCTTAAAAGCTCGTGGTTTTGATATCGGCGATACCAATACCTGCGTGACTCCGGTGTACCTAAACGGTAGTATTCCAGAGGCCATGATGTTGGTAAACGATTTACGTGAGAATTACAATATTTTCTTATCGATTGTAGTGTATCCGGTGATTCCAAAAGGCATCATTTTACTGCGTATGATTCCAACAGCTTCGCACACTATGGAAGACATCAACCAAACTTTAGATGCTTTCGAAGCCGTTCGCGAAAAGCTGGTAAACGGTACGTATTTGAAAATTGCTGCCGAGAAAACAGTCGACGTATCTTAACAATAAAAGTAAAACCTAAAAGTAAAGGCTGCCAATGGGTAGCCTTTCTTGTTTTGAGTTTCGGCGAAAAGTAGCGGTATAAAAAAACAGCTCATTCTTCGCACATAACTTGATGTCTAAAAAATGAGCTGTTTTATTGACTTTTTCAGTAAAAAACGGTTTACGTCAAAGACGACATATCAATCACAAAACGATAGCGGACGTCGCTTTTTAGCATGCGTTCGTAAGCCTGATTGATTTCTTGCATTTTTATGACTTCAACGTCGGAAACAATGTTGTGTTCGCCGCAGAAATCGAGTAATTCTTGCGTTTCGGCAATGCCACCAATTAGCGATCCGGCTACTGTTTTACGGGAAAAAACCATCGGCATCGTATTTAATTGATCTTCCAACGCGCCCAAGTATCCAACTACGACTAAACTTCCGCTAACCGCAAGTGCCTGAACGTAAGGATTTAAGTCGTGCGCATACGGAACGGTGTCTAAAATAAAATCGAAGGTACCAGCGGCGGCGGCCATGGCTTCAGGATCGGTTGAGATAATAATCCGATCTGCGCCTAATTGTTTTGCATCGGCTTCCTTGTCGGCCGATCGTGAAAAGAGCGTAACATCAGCTCCCAGGCCTTTCGCGAGTTTAATAGCCATGTGGCCGAGTCCGCCCAAACCAACCACGGCAACTTTACTGTTCGGCCCAACGTTCCAATGGCGTAAAGGCGACCAAGTGGTGATTCCTGCACACAACAGAGGAGCAACGCCAGCCAAATCCAAACCGTTTGGCACACGTAAAACAAAGTGCTGATCTACGACAATCGATTGCGAATAGCCGCCGTGTGTGGTTCCGCCCAGAAATTTATCGACGCCACCGTAAGTTCCGGTAAATCCGTTCAAACAATATTGTTCTAGATCTTGAGCGCAGCTGCTGCAGCTTCGGCAACTGTCAACCAAGCAGCCAACGGCAACGGTATCGCCAACGTGGTATTTGGTAACGGCATTGCCAACGGCGGTTACTTTACCTACAATTTCGTGTCCGGGCACCACAGGATAGGTGGTAAATCCCCAATCGTTTTTTGCAAAGTGCAGGTCGGAATGACAAACACCGCAGTATAAAATTTCGATGGCAACATCGTCGGCTTGTACCTCCCGACGCTGAATTTGAATGTTTTCGAGCGCTTGATCGGGCGCATGAGTCCCGAAAGCCGCTACAGTTGTTGTATTCATAGCATGTAAAATTTGTTC
>NZ_JBMLTK010000074.1:0-13534 GCF_049240005.1 Flavobacterium sp.
AAAATGTATCGCTGGGCGGGGTCGCGCCGTTCGCTGCAAGTGGCACCAAACGAGCCAAGCAATTGCAAGCTTTGGCACGGGCTTCCGTTGGTCGCCGCACCAAACCGCAATTGCTAAGCCCGTTTCGCGCAAGCTTTTCGCTGCCGTCGCTTACGCGGAAAATCGTTACCAAAAAAACGATTGTCTAAAATCAATTTCTCCCTTCCTTTTCAAACATTCAGCCAAAAAAAATCTGCCCAACTTTTTGAGCTGGGCAGACTTTATAAAAATGTACAAAAGGATTTATGCAGCTCCGGCAGCAGCAATCAAATTCAATGCTGAACCTGCTTTAAACCAAGCAATTTGACCTTCATTGTACGTATGATTTGCCAGAATGATATCCGTAGTACCATCATCGTGAATAAATTCTAACGTAAGTGGTACACCCGGTGCAAACGACGTTAAATCTTTGAAATTAATCGTGTCGTTTTCACGAATTTTATCGTAATCTGCTTCATTGGCAAACGTAAGTGCTAACATACCTTGCTTTTTCAAGTTAGTTTCGTGAATACGTGCAAACGACTTCACCAAAACGGCTTTTACACCTAAGAAACGCGGCTCCATGGCAGCATGCTCACGAGACGATCCTTCGCCGTAGTTGTGATCGCCAACTACAATCGACGGTATTCCAGCAGCTTTATAAGCGCGTTGTACGGCCGGTACCGCATCGTACGCTCCTGTAAGCTGATTCTTAACCGCATTAGCTTTTTGGTTGAAGGCGTTAATCGCGCCAATAAGCATATTGTTTGAAATGTTGTCAAGGTGACCACGGAATCGCAACCACGGACCTGCCATCGATATGTGATCAGTAGTACACTTTCCGAAAGCTTTAATCAGCAATTTAGCACCAGTAATATTGTTTCCGTCCCAAGGTTCAAACGGAGCTAAAAGCTGTAAACGCTCGCTCGTCGGACTCACAGCTACTGTAACGCCACTTCCGTCTTCGGCCGGCGCTTGGTATCCTGGATCTTCAGCATAAAAACCTTTTGCTGGCAACTCATTTCCAGTTGGTTCATCTAATTTAACCTCTTCGCCATCTTCATTAATTAATGTATCGGTGATTGGGTTAAATCCGAGGTCTCCCGCAATCGCTAAAGCGGTAACAAGCTCTGGAGAACCAACGAAAGCTAAGGTGTTTGGATTACCGTCGGCACGTTTCGAAAAGTTTCTGTTGAACGAGTGTACAATCGTGTTGCGCTCTTCTTTTTCTGCACCTTCACGATCCCACATTCCGATACACGGACCGCAAGCATTTGCAAACACAGTAGCACCAATTTGGTTGAAGGTGTCAATGAAACCATCTCTTTCAATAGTCGAACGAACAACTTCCGAACCTGGAGTAATGGTAAAAGCAGCTTTGGTCTTCAATTTTTTATCGGCAACTTGCTTAGCAAGCGACGCTGCACGAGAAATATCTTCGTACGACGAGTTGGTACAAGATCCTATCAATCCTATTTCTACGCGAAGTGGCCAGTTATTTTTGATAGCTTCTTCACGCATTTTTGAAATAGGTGTAGCTAAATCTGGTGTAAACGGACCGTTCAAATGGGGCTCCAATTCCGATAAATTGATTTCGATTACTTGATCGAAATACTGTTCTGGATTTGCGTATACTTCTGGATCACCCGTTAAATAAGGTGCAATCGCGTCGGCAGCATCGGCAACATCGGCACGATTTGTCGAACGCAAGTAGCGCGCCATCGACTCATCATATCCAAAAGTTGACGTTGTAGCGCCGATTTCAGCACCCATGTTACAAATGGTTCCTTTACCGGTACAAGACATTGCGGTAGCACCTTCGCCGAAATATTCAACTACAGCGCCAGTTCCTCCTTTTACAGTAAGGATTCCAGCCACTTTCAGAATTACGTCTTTTGGTGCTGTCCAACCCGATAATTTACCTGTAAGTTTTACACCGATAAGTTTTGGGAACTTCAATTCCCAAGCCATTCCCGACATAACGTCTACGGCATCGGCACCTCCTACTCCAATGGCAATCATTCCCAATCCGCCAGCATTTACTGTGTGTGAATCGGTTCCGATCATCATACCTCCTGGAAATGCATAGTTTTCTAATACTACTTGGTGAATAATTCCTGCACCTGGTTTCCAAAATCCAATTCCGTATTTATTTGATACCGATGAAAGGAAATCGAAAACTTCGCTCGACTGTTGTTTCGCGCGAGCTAAATCGGTTGCTGCATCAACTTTCGCTTGGATCAAGTGGTCGCAATGTACCGTTGTTGGTACGGCAACTTTTGATTTACCGGCATGCATAAACTGAAGTAGCGCCATTTGGGCTGTTGCATCCTGACAAGCTACGCGGTCTGGAGCAAAATCTACGTAGTCTTTTCCACGAGAAAAAACCTGCGTCGGATTACCTTCCCAAAGGTGGTTGTATAATATTTTTTCGGTTAGCGTTAAAGGTCTTCCCACCAATTCGCGCGCCTTGTTTACGCGCTCTGGCATGGTTGCGTAAACCTTTTTAATCATTTCAATATCAAAAGCCATGATTTTACTTATTTGTTTGCGGTGCAAATTTACGAAAACGTTGGTAGTTGTTGTTCGGCGAAAGCTAATACCGTTTGATTCTAAACAACTTTTGAGGATTTATCAAATAAAAAACGCTCGTCTCTAAAATTATTAAAAACGAGCGTTTAAAATCCGAAATTAGCAATAATCGGTCTTAAAATAGCTTTTCGATTATCGCTTCAATAGTAATATTTTCAGCATCTGCTTTATAATTTTTAACAACACGATGACGCAAGATTCCTACTGCAACGGCTTTAACATCTTCTGCATCTGGCGAAAATTTTCCGTTAAATAACGCATGGGCTTTAGCTGCTAGAATGAGGTTCTGTGAAGCACGAGGTCCAGCTCCCCAATCGATGTAGTTTTTGATAAAATCTGATGCGTTTATCGAATTTGGTCGTGTTTTTGAAACTAAACGCACCGCGTATTCAATAACATTATCTGCAACCGGAACACGGCGAATAAGTTCTTGGTAAGAAATTATTTCTTCTGCAGTAAATAACGCTTGAATTTGTGGCTTGTAATCCGAAGTGGTATTTTTTACGACAGCAACTTCTTCTTCAAAACTTGGATAATCAAGCTTAATTGAAAACATAAAACGATCGAGCTGTGCTTCTGGCAAAGGATAAGTTCCTTCCTGCTCTATTGGGTTTTGTGTTGCTAAAACAAAATACGGCAAATCGAGTTTGTAGTTGTGACCGGCAATGGTAACCGCGCGCTCTTGCATAGCTTCTAGCAAGGCGGCTTGTGTTTTAGGAGGAGTACGGTTAATCTCGTCGGCAAGAATGATATTAGAAAAAACAGGCCCTTTAATAAATTTAAACGTTCGATTTTCGTCTAGAATTTCGCTTCCTAAAATATCGGAAGGCATTAAATCCGGCGTAAATTGAATACGCTTAAACTGCAATCCCAAACTTTGTGCGATGGTATTTACCATGAGCGTTTTCGCCAAACCCGGAACGCCAACCAATAAAGCATGGCCACCGGAAAAGATACTGAGTAAAATCTGATCGACTACTTCGTCTTGTCCTACAATCACTTTTGCGATCTCGGACTTCAATGCAAGTCGTTTTTGAACAAGGCTTTGAACTGCTGCTACGTCTGACATTTTGAATTATTTTTTTAACCAATTGCTTTCAAAAAGACAATCGCGGTATTCTCCATTAATTTTTATGAATGTTTCTTTGATTTTCTCATTGGTCCATTTAGCGATGGCTTTAAATTGTTTTTCTTTCAAAGCTAAATCTTTGATTTTGAGGAAATCTTGTGCATAATCGGCGGTATGCGAAGGAATTCGATTGGTAACCGTAATGATTTTGTACATTTTCTTTTGCGTTTGATCGGTATCTAGAAACGGTACTGAAATTTCGCCTTGCTTAAGATTTGACACTTGCGAGTACAATGACGGATCCATTTTTGTAAGATCGAAACGGGTATCGAGTGTTCTAGGGTTTACAAGTTGTCCGCCGTTATTCTTGGTTTCTTTTTCATCGGAAGAGGCTCTTGCAGCATCGCCAAATGCTATATCTCCCGCCAAAATGCGTTTTCGAATTTCAGTAATCTCGTCCTTGGCTTCTTTGAGGGCTTCATCGGAAACTTTAGGGATAAGTAGGATGTGACGCAAATCGACTTCTTGGCCTCTGATTTTTTCGACAAGAATAATGTGATAACCAAATTCGGTTTCAAAAGGTTCGGAAATTTCGCCCTCGTTCAAACTAAAAGCTACGTCTTTAAATTCCTTAACAAAAGGCGTTTTCCGATTCATTTTGTAGTATCCACCGTTCGATTTGGAACCGGGATCTTGTGAATATAAAACGGCTTTCGAAAAGAAACTACTTCCGTTAATTACGTCTCGCTTGAGTTCTTTGAGTTTATCGATTACCTTTTGCTTTTCTTCATCGGAGATTTTTGGCTTGATGACTATTTGTGCTACTTCGACTTCATCGCCGAAAACGGGTAAATCAGCTTTCGGTATTGATTTAAAGTAATTTCGAACCTCTTCCGGTGTAATTTCAACTTTTTCAACAATTTTTTTCTGCATTTCAGAAGCGAGTCGGCTCATCTTTAAAACGTCAAAAAATGTAGATCGAAGTTCTTCTTCGGAGTTTTTCTTGAAGAATTTTACCAATTTGTCCATGCTGCCGATTTGCTCGATCATTACAGACAACTTTTCTTCTAATGTACCATTAATTTCCGCATCGCTTACAACAATACTGTCTTGAACGGCTTGGTGCGCGTAAAGGCGTTCTTCGAGGAGCTTGCCGATCATCTGGCAACGTGTAATCCCATCGATTGAGTTTCGGGTACTTGTGAGTTCCAAGAAGCTTTTATCGATATCGGAATCTAGAACTAAGTAATCCCCAACTGTAGCGACAATTCCGTCGATTTTCTGTTTAGATTTCGGGATCTGAATCGGTTTAACGGTATCCTTTATAATTTCCTGTGCAAATAAGGTTGTGGAAAGAAATACCAACAAGAGCGCATAAAAGCGTTTTTCCATAAGTGAATGTTTACTATTTCAAAGCGGCTTTCACTCGTTCGAAAGCGGCCTGATTTACGTCGATTTTAAAATCTTTTTTAAGGTTTGTTACCCAGTTACTTTCGAGATATTGCTGATAATCGTTGATGATTTTTCCTTTTGCCTCCTCGAAAGTTTTGTCGGCAGCGGGTAGTATTTTCTTTATTTCAATCACGTAGAAGTAATCTCCTTTCTGAAGCACCTCACTAAGACCTTCTTTCCAGGCAAGTGTTGCTGGGTATGCATCGCTGTTTTCATCAAAAGTACCTTCTGTAATCATGACTGATTTTCCGTCTTTGTTTAGTTCCTTTTTGATGTCTGCAATTGCAGTTTTATTCTTAAGTGCTTTCTTGGTTTTCGTTACTAAATCTTTAGTTACACTTGATGCTATAATACCTTCAAATCTTTTTTTCCAACGGTAAGCGGATTTGTTGCTGTTATAAAAATTCTGCAAACCAATGGTGTCGGTTTTTGCTTTCTGCCAGATTTCTTTCTCCATTAAATCAAAAAGAAGTAAGCCATCTCTATATTCTGTCATAATATCTGCGAATTCAGAAAACTCGTTTTCCAAGTTATTATTGTAATACTCTTGGAGCTTTTCTGCGGTAAATGACTGGTATAGATTTTCTACGAGCTTCGCAATAGGCTTAACATCGGGAGCTGCCTTTTGTCGTTTTTCTACGTATTGAATAAAATCTATTGCTTTATATTGCTGCTTGTCTACAGTATAGATCGTTTTTTCGAAAGCCTTCGTATCTGCCGACAGCTTCCATTCGCCTTTATAAAAAGAGTCGTCAAAGATTTTTTCTACGGCTTTGTAGGTCTTTTGATCCGTTTTAGGACTATATTTTGCAGTTAGTTTTTCAACCAGGCTATTTGTAATTTTTCGAGATCTTTCGTCCTTTTTGATTCGTGACTCCAAGTCGCTTTTTACCTCCTGAAAAGGTTTCATCGGGAATCTTTGCAAAAACTTCACTATGTGCCAACCGAATTCAGTTTCAAAAGGTTCGCTAATTGCTTTTTCTGCAGACAAGCTAAAGGCAACATCTTCGAATTCTTCAGAAGTTAAATCGCCAGAAGCAAACTTGTTTAAGACTCCACCTTTTTTCGCGGTTGATTGATCTTCAGAATACATTTCTGCTAGAGTTTCAAACTTCTCCCCTTGCTGCAATTTTTGATAGATTTCGCCTATTTTATCCTTGGCTTTTGCATCGCCATCAGTATTTCCTGGCTTAGCGATCATGATATGTGCTACGTTAACCTCGCCACGATTAGCTCGTTTTTCTAAAACTTTAATGATATGATATCCAAAACGGGTTCTAACAGGATTCGAAATTTTACCGACAGCAGTTTTATATGCTCCAGATTCGAAGGGATATACCATTCTAAAAACAGAAAAGAAGCCCAAATCTCCGGAGTTTTCTTTTGCTGAGGGATCTTCCGAAAACTCTTTCGCTATTTTTCCGAAATCTTCACCTTTAGTTATGCGATTACGGATTTCTGAAATTTTGTTAAATGCTTTGAGCGTGTCTGCCGGCGACGCATTTTCATCGCATGATATTAAGATATGGGCGGCTTTAATTTCAAACTTCGAACGCTCATAGGCTTCGGCGACAAGTTCTTCGGTAACCTTAGTATCTGTAAGGTAATTTTTCGCCAATTGCGATCTGTAAGACTTCAATTCGTTTTGGTAGGCAGTCCCGTTTTGCAAACCTAACTTATTAGCTTTTATGATTTTTAGTTTGTAGCCGATATATAAATCTAAATACTGGTTTAGGTCTTTCTGACTCTCATCTTTAACTAGATCAATATTCTTTTTGTAAACGCGTGCAAACTCATCGGTGTAAAAAGGTTCACCATCCACAGTAAACAAAACTTCTTTTGTAATGTTTTGTGCAAAACCTGCAGGGATACGCAATAAAAACAGGCAGAATAAAAGCCATTTAATTTTCATAGATACAATATTTCGAAAATATGTTTAGTGAAGCACGCAAATTTAACAATTCGATTGTGCTACCGATGCCTAAAGCTCAGTATTAACAAATTTTTTAAGGGAAAATTATAGGGAGAGAATAATAAACTGTGATCGTCGGTTAGCCTGATGCTCTTCTTCCGAACATTTAACACCATCGACACACTTGTTAATTGGTTGAGATTCACCGTATCCTCTCGCTGAAAGTCGGCTTGCATCGATACCATTATCTATTAGCCACTGTCGAGTTGATTGTGCACGTCGATCAGACAATTTTTCATTGTAAGCAGCTGTGGCTCGGCAATCGGTATGGCTTCGAATATCTATTTTCATATTAGGATATTCTATCAAAACTTGTCTAATTTTTTCAAGCTCTACTGCAGCATCGGGACGTATAAATGATTTATCCAGATCGAAATAAATCATTTTGATACCTACTTTTGGAGCGATATCTTCTCCTTTTTGGAAACGAGGTGTTTTTTGTGAGAGCGCGATTTTAGCTGAAACATCTCCAGAGAAATCAGGTGTTTTGACAAGAACTTCATTGGTTTCGTAGGATTGTTTATTAGCTCGCAACGTGTACACGCTTTTACAATTAAGCTCAAAACTAAATCCTCCCTTATCATTTGCGTACATTTCGTCTATGCGTTGCAAATTCTTGTCCAATAAAATAACCTGTGCGTTTGGAAGCGGTTGCTGTGTTTTTTCATCTACTACAACACCTACCACTTTTTGCTTACACTCTAGAGGCTTAATTTCCGTTAATTGATATATATCGTCATCTCCAAATTCTGAGGGACGATTCGATGTAAAAAAACCATTCTTGTATTTATCGTCAATAATAAAAGCAAAATCATCGAAAGGAGAATTGACAGGTTCGCCAACATTTTGAATTTCCTCTGTAGTTGTCGGACTTTTTAATTTTGTGGCAAATACATCTGTTCCACCGAGACCGGGATGACCGTCACTAGCAAAATATAGTGTATTATCGCCAGTAACAAATGGAAATGTTTCTCGGGATTCCGTATTTATTTCTGGACCAAGTGTTTGAACTTCTCCGAAAGTACCATCTTTTTTTATTTCGACTACATACAGGTCCGACTTTCCTGCTCCACCGGGACGATCTGAGGCGAAGTATAAGTATTTCTCGTCGAGACTTAAAGCTGGGTGAGCAGTAGAGAATTCATCGCTATTAAAAGGAAGTTCTTCAACATCTCCCCACTTTCCATCATCAAGAGTTGCTTTGTATATTTTCAATAAAACCTGCTCTCGATTATTTTTGTGTCTTTTGCCGTTCAAATAATTGTTTCGGGTAAAATACATCGTTTTTCCATCGGCGGTAAAAACTGCGCTCGATTCGTTTAAAACCGAATTCACTTTTGAATTAAATCGTTCGGCTTTATTTGCAGATCCATCATTGTCGAACGACACCTGATAAAAATTAGAAAAGGCTCCGTTTGTCCACTTCATTTTAGATTTAAAGGCACCGCCGGTGTCTCTTGTAGTGGTAAAAACTAGTTTATTTCCAAGAAAAGCCCCACCATAATCTGAATAAGGCGAATTAAACTCGGAGATTTTGATGTTATATCTTCCGGAATTCTGTTTTATTGCTTTTAGGTAATCGTTTTTTTTTAGATAGACATTTGCTCTTTTATCTCCGATATTGAATGCTGCAAACTTATCCATATAGACTTTTGATAAGTCGTAGTCTTCAATGGATTTAAGTGCTTGTGCATAACGATAGAAATATTCAGGATGCTGATCATCGGTTAATGCAAAAAGTTCTTTGTAAGCTTTAGCTGCATTTTCGTAATCGGCGCTGAAATAATAAGCATTACCTAACTTTTGGAAAAGTTCTTTCGATTTATATCCACTTGCTGCGACGCGTTCGTAGATTTTTATTGCATCGAAATAAGCAAAATCATTGAACTGCTGAGTAGCTTGAGCAACTTCTTTTTCCTGCGCTAGACAGAAGCAGGATAAAAAAAGGAAACTTATGACTACCTTGAGCTTCATTATTCCGGTCGCTTAATTTAGAATTCAACAACAATAAATTGTGATCTTCTGTTCATTTGATGTTCAGCTTCGGAACATTTGACGCCGTCGGCACATCTGTTAACTAGTTGCGTTTCTCCATATCCTCGACCAGTAATTCGATCAGGAGAAATTCCGTTTCTAACCAACCATGCTATTGTAGATTTTGCTCGTCGTTCAGAAAGTCTTTGATTGTATTCTTTCGTTTGACGGCTGTCTGTATGTGACCGCACATCAATTTTCATTTTTGGATATTGATTCATGACAGCGAGTACTTTTTCAAGCTCAAATGCCGCGTCTTTTCGTATGAATGATTTATCAAGATCGAAGTAAATAGTCGGAATATCTAAAACATCGCGTTCTGCTAAGTCGGTTCCTTGTTCTATTTTAACAAGACGCTTTTTAAGTGTTAAGGGAATATATGTATTACCTGTAAGTTTCGGCGTGTTGATAGGAATCTCAGTGGTTTCGTAATCTACTTTGTCAGCTCTGACAAAGAGTTTTGTATCGCAATCAACTGTTCCAAAAGAATAAAATCCTTCTTTATTTGTTGTGATCGTTGCGATTTTATCCATATCAGCTGAGAACAGGGTTAACTGGGCATCCACTACAGGCTCGTTTGTATCTACATCACGAAGAATGCCTTCAAGCACTTGCTCACAATTTAACTTTTTAAGTTCTGTAAATTTGTATATATCGTCGAATCCTTTACCACTTTCTCGGTTACTAGTGAAAAAACCGGTTCTACCCACTGGATTCATATAAAATCCGAAATCGTCTTTTCTGCTATTTAGTGGCGTTCCTAAATTTTGCACGCTACCAAAAGTTCCATCGGTTTTAAATTTGGTAACAAATATATCGAGTCCGCCCAATCCAGGATGGCCATCTGAAGCGAAGTATAATTCGCCCTCAGTACTAACAAACGGGAAGGTTTCTCTTCCAGGAGTATTGATTTTTGAACCTAAATTGACTGGGGTTCCGAAGCTACCATCTGGGTTTATTGCAACTTTATATAAGTCTGAAGCTCCAAAACTACCTGGCATATCAGATGCAAAATACATTGTTTTTTCATCGGGAGATAAAGCGGGGTGAGCACATGAATACTCATCACTATCAAATGGCAGTTCAATAACATTAGACCAAGTACCATTAACCCATGTAGCGCGGTAAATTTTAAGTAGGACATCTTTGTTATCATTCCTACGTATTTGGCCGTTTAAGTAGTTATTTCTAGTGAAATACATTGTTGTGCCATCTTTGGTAAAAACAGCAGAAGCTTCATGGAATTTTGAATTTAACTTCTTTCCATAACGTTTTGGATTTCCCAGTGGCGCATCGAAGTCTTCCTTAACATCAGAAGAAAACAGATTTGTAAAATACTTGTTGTTCCACTTAAATTTCTTTTTGGAAAGTCCTCCTGTATCTCTAGCAGTTGCAAAAACTAACTTGTCGCCATTCATAGAAGAACCGTAATCAGAATAAACCGAATTTATACCTGCGTCTTCTACGTAATAACGTTTAGAATTCATTTTAATAACTTCTAGATAATCGCGATTATCGTTAAACAAAGACGCTCTTTTATCAGCACTAGCGATAGCATTGAATTTTTCAAGATACTTATCGGCTTCTTCATATTTTCCAACAGACTTTAATGAAAGTGCATATCTATAAATGACTTGTTCATTCTGTTCTGAATTTAGGGCAAATAGTTCCCGATATACTGCTTCTGCCTTATCGTATTCGGCGTTAAAGAAATAGGCATTTCCAAGTTTAAGAAACATCTTTTCATCCTTATAACCTTTTTTTGCTACTTTTTCTAAAATTTCAATTGCATCCACATAGGCAAACCTGTTATATTTCTTGTCTGCCTTTTCAAGACTTTTCTTTTGAGCAAAAGAAGCACCTGTTGTTAGGCAAGACAACAACAAGATTAGAACGACTTTAATTTTATTTGACATCATATTAGAAGAATCTTGGCGAGACAATTTTGTCGTAATTTTTAAACAACTCGAAACGTAAAAAGATTTCATGAGAGCCGGAATTGTAATTTGCTAACCTGGTAGTTTCCATATCATACCCATAACCAACAAACCATGAATCGTTAACTTGAAATCCTGCCATTGCACTCATTGCCGCCGACCAGCGATAAGCTACACCCAAAGTAAATTTTTCATTAATAAGGAAGTTACCTGACAAATCGACTTGCAAAGGAGCTCCATTAACCACTTTAGTAAGAAGAGCAGGTTTAAATTTAAGATTTGGATTTAAATCAAAGACGCGTCCGGCTATAAAGTAAAGATGCATTTTTTCGCTTGCTGTACTTGCGGAATTATCGTCGTAATGCAATGTTTCAAGCATGAACGGTATAGATAAACCTACATAGGTTTTGTCACTGTGTAGATAGATACCAGCACCAATATTTGGCGTAAATCGGTTATCAATATTGTTTTGACCAATGCTTGGGCTGTCTCCTGGAAGAACTGTCAATCTTGTAAAATCGACGCTGAGTAAGTGTGCAGAAGCTTTAAGACCGAAAGATAATTTATAATCTTCAGAAGTTTTAATCCAATACGAAACATCAACAGATGCCGTATTTTCATCGGAGATACCAATTCTATCATTAACAACGCTCAGACCAATTCCAAATTTAGAATTGGCGATAGGCGAATGAACAGAAACGTTGTTGGTTGTTGGTGCCCCATCTAGACCTACCCACTGCGTTCTATGTAATCCAAATATACTTAAAACACCACGCGAACCCGCATAAGCTGGGTTAACATTCACTGTGTTATACATGTACTGCGTGTATTGAGCATCTTGTTGCGCGTAAGTTGCACAAGCGCTAAACATTAACAATATCCAAATTTTTGCTCTCATTTGTTGTGTATTTGGCCGGGATCCCTGAGAGAGATCCCGGAAAATAGTTTATCGTGTTAAATGTAAGAATCCTGCTTTCTCGATTGGCTGACCTTCTTTTACATATTTCAAGATGTAATAGTAAGTACCCTCTGGCAATCCAGTCGATTTATCAACTGTCACTCGACCTTCTGATATACCTCTAAAGGCTTTGTCTTCATTGTTATAACCTGTTGTTTCGTAGACTAAAACTCCCCAACGGTTGTATATCATCACTGAATTATTTGGATAACATTCTATACCTTGAATATGTAAATGTTCGTAACCTGCAATTGTCTGTGAAACTAAGTTATAAACTTTAACTGTACAACCATCGAGAACTATTACAGTTGGATCATCGAAGTTGTTGCTGTCATCATCTGAAATATCTTCTACTATCTCACCATTTGCAGCAACAGCTCGAACAGAAGCTTGGTTAGTTACTTGACCTCTATCCAAATCCTCTTGCGTTAAATAGTAAACCGCTTGAATTCCAGTGAATGACTCGCCCGGAAGTAGCTCAGGAATGGTAACAGGGGTTGGTAGGTTCCAAACAAGTCCTGGCAAGAAGTCATCAGTTATAACTGCATTATAAAGAATTGAATTTCCAGTATTTGTTACTGTAAACGTGTACGTAATTGTTTCGTTTACTTGGGCAAATCCGTCGTTATTCAAATCGTTGAATACTCCCGTTTTAACTACAGCTATGTCGTTATTAATAGTACAAAGCGTCGATACTGTAGTGTTGTCATCACCATTTGTATTATCACCGTCATCGGATACGTCGGTAATTAATACACCTGCTGGATTCTGACCAACTACTGTAGCTGTATTCACAACTTGACAGTTATTAACGTCAGTTTGAGTAATTACATAAGTAGCAGTTAAAGTACCTACTTCTCCTGGATTCAACGTTGCTGGAACTAACGCTTGATTAACTGTATTTGTTAGAGCGTCGTTAATCACAATGTTAGATATTGTTGCAGTTCCCACATTTGTAACCGTGAACGTGTACGTAATAACGTCACCCACAACTCCATCACCTCCAACAACAGCTGTTTTAATCAGCGATAATCTTGAAGTTGTTAGCGGAGTAATTGTTGGATTATCATTACCATTATCTGGATTTCCTTCATCTGATACATCTGTAGTGTTTCCACCTCCAGGTATAGATCCTGTAGTACTTGCTGAGTTCAGAACCTGACCTGCATCAATATTAGCCTGAGTGATTGGATAATTAACAGTCAATGTTCCTATTTGACCAGGCAATAGATCTGTTGGCGTAACAGGAACCAGAACTGTGCCAGTCAAAGCGTCATTTACTAATACGTTAGTTACTGTAACATTTCCTGTATTTGTGACTGTGAATGTATAAGTAATAGTCTCTCCTACTTGTGGAACACCATCGGAATTGTTATCATTAAACAATCCTGTCTTCAACATTGTAAGAGATGGAACTTGCGTTAATGGAGTAACCGTTGGGTTATCGTTTCCATTTTCTGTAATACCATCATCTGAAACATCGGTTGTAGTACCTCCGCCAG
>NZ_JBMLTK010000074.1:13634-14576 GCF_049240005.1 Flavobacterium sp.
TAACAACGTTGCTCAAAGTAACATTACCTGTATTGGTAACAACAAACGAGTACTGAATTGTATCTCCAACGTTCGCAACTGCTGGATCTCCAACAACTGTTGTATTCAATACTGAAGTCTTAACTAATGTCATCGACGGAGCTGGTGTTAATGGAGTAACCGTTGGGTTATCATTTCCATTTTCTGTAATACCATCATCTGAAACATCGGTTGTAGTACCTCCGCCAGGAGTAGTTCCTGTAGCAGTAGCTGTGTTTGTAGCCTGACCTGCATCTAAATCTGATTGAGTCAAGATGTACAATGGAACATCTGGTGTAGTAATCGTTACAGAAGCACCTACTGCAAGTGTACCCACTGTGAATGGTGTTGCAGATAGAGTGTCGTCGTTGATAACAACGTTGCTCAAAGTAACATTACCTGTATTGGTAACAACAAACGAGTACTGGATGGTATCCCCAACGTTCGCAACTGCTGGATCTCCAACAACAGTGGTATTCAATACTGAGGTCTTAACCAAAGTCATAGTAGGCGCAGGCGTTAAGATCGTAATTGTAGGATCATCAGTTATTGGAGTTGATGGATCATTTGATACTAAACTAAATGAACCGCATACCCCTACTCCAGATAATGTCGCTGAATTAGTAATTAATCCTGAATCAATGTCTGCCTGTGTTATGATATAATTGTGTGAAACATTAGAAACGCCTCCTGCTGGTACATCTGCTACCAACAAGCTTGGAACTTGGATAGTAGGATCGCTAATAACTAAATCAGATACTGTAGTGGTTCCTAAATTCTGAATTTCAAAATTATACTGAATAATAGTTCCAGCTACTACCGGCCCTAATATCGTAGCTGTTTTATTGAATGACATAACTGGCGCTACTGGCTGAGCGTTAATCGTAACTGAAGTACCCGCTGAGATACATGTAGCATCTGCTA
>NZ_JBMLTK010000074.1:14676-15922 GCF_049240005.1 Flavobacterium sp.
GTAGGCTGAGCGTTAATCGTAACTGAAGTACCCGCTGAGATACATGTAGCATCTGCTAAAGAACGAACTGTTACACTGTATGTGCCTGAAGCAACATTGGCAAAGATGGGTGACAATTGGTAAGTAGTACCATCGATGCTGTATTCAAAGCCAGTACCCGAAGCTGGTGAGCTTACCTCGATCGTTCCTGTAGCAACTGCACAAGTTGGCTGTAAGGTAGCTGAAGCAGTCGGTGCTGTTGGAGCTGTAGGCTGAGCGTTAATCGTAACTGAAGTACCCGCTGAGATACATGTAGCATCTGAAATTCTTCTAGTCGTTATTAAATAAGTTCCAGTTGTTAATGTTCCTGAAAACACATTCGACACTTGATAATTTACTCCATCTGCAGAGTATTCAAATCCAGTTCCTACAGGAGGATTAGTTACAACAACTGTTCCTGTGGAATTAGCACAAGTTGGTTGACTAACTACACTTACAGTTGGTGCGGCTGGAGCAGTTGGCTGCGCATTAAGCGTGACACTAGTTCCTGGTGATACGCATGTTGGATCACTTAAACGTCGAACTGTCACAATGTGAACTCCGGAAGTTAAAAATCCTGAGAAAGTAGTTGATGCCTGATAAGTACCGCCGTTAACACTGTACTCAAAACCAGTATTTCCAGGAGGAGATGTGACAACAATCGTTCCTGTTGGATCTGTGCATGTTGGTTGTAATGTAACTACAACAGTTGGCGCCGCTGGAACGGTCTGCGGTGAATTAATTGTGATTAATCCTGTCGATAAAGATACGCATCCATTGTTATTTGTAACATTGAAACTATAATTACCTGGCGCCAAATTTGAGATCACAGCTGAAGTAGTAGATCCAGATATATTTCCAGGATTTATTACCCAATTGCCTGAAGGAAGACCTGTCAAGTTCACACTACCTGTTGGAACCGAACAATTTGGTTGAACCACTGCACTTACCGTAGGAGTAGAAACTGTATTACAATTTACTGTAACGGTTACTATTGCTGTAGAAACATCACCATTACTATCTGTTATTGTATATGTAAATGTATCAATTCCGTTAAAATTAACCGGAGTATAGGTAATGGTATCGTCTGATGAATCAGCAGTACCTTGCGTATTTACTGTAGCTACACCATTAGCTCCTTGAGTAGCGATAACCACATCTACTGTTGTAGAAGGTCCGTCTCCGCCAAAGTTGTCGTTCGCCAGTACGGTGATCGTCGTTGGCGTGT
>NZ_JBMLTK010000074.1:16022-22797 GCF_049240005.1 Flavobacterium sp.
GTATCGTTAACCGCCGTCGGAGTATCTACCGATGCCCCGTCTGGAGTAACGGTAACACTTACCGTAGCGGTAGAGCTGTCTCCGTTGCTGTCGGTGATCGTGTAAGTGAAGCTGTCCGAGCCGTTGAAGTTCGCGTTTGGAGTATAGGTAACCGTATCGTCGGTCGGATCGTTTGGTGTACCGCCGTCGTTGATTGTTACTGTACCGTTAGCTCCTTGAGTAACTTGGATCGTACCGGTGTTTGGTCCGTCTCCGCCAAAGTTGTCGTTCGCCAGTACGGTGATCGTCGTTGGCGTGTCCTCTGCCGTAGTAGCCGTATCGTTAACCGCCGTCGGAGTATCTACCGATGCCCCGTCTGGAGTAACGGTAATAGACAAAATTGCTGTATCAGTAGCTATGCCATCTGACAAAGTATAAGTTATAGGTGGAACTACTCCATTAAAGTTAACAGCTGGTATGTACGTGTAACTACCATTCGCATTTACAGTTACATTCCCCTCCGAAAGGACAGCAGTATCTCCCGCATTATATGTAGTGCCGTTAATAACGAATTGAATAATGGTTAATGGATCTAAATCGCTATCCAAATCATTCAAAATCAAATCCCCCGGAGCACCATTAGCTACAATAAGAGTTCCATCTTCTAAAACTGAATTTGAATCATCATTAGCGACTGGAGGAGTATTAACAACAGAGGGTGTTACCGAAGAGGTATTATTTCCTGGAACTAAATCCGATTCATTAGCAGATATAGTTGCGGTATTCAATTTGGAACCTAAAGGAGCTACAATTACTGTTATATCAAGAGTCGCACTACTTCCATTCAATAAAGTTCCAATATTCCATACTCCTGAAACATTATTATAAGTACCTACAGAAGGATTAGAAGAAACAAATGAATAACCAGACGGTAATAGATCTGTAACTGCAACCGCAGTTGCGTTACTTGGCCCTGCATTTGATGCTGAAAGAGTGAAAATAATAGTGTCACCAACCGCTGGCGAGTTATTATTTACAGATTTAACAACACTTACATCGGCTACCGGAACAGGATTAACAATTACTGTATCATCATTATTCGCAGGGTTCGGGTCGTTCTGATCCGCAGTTGAAGTGGCTGAATTATTGTATAAACCTGATGCATTAACGCTAACCGTTATGTCTAATGAAGCATTTGCTCCTGCAGCAATATTTCCAACACTCCACTGACCATTAACAGGATTATAAGTTCCCACTGAAGGAACTGCCGAAACAAAAGAATACCCACTAGGCAATAAATCCGTTACCAAAACATTAGTTGCAGCACTTAATCCATTGTTAAGTACGTTTAAGCTAAAAGTAATATTGGAAGCAACATTCGGAGTTGCATTATTTACCGTCTTACTTAACTCCAAATCTGCCTGCGGCACTGGTGTAGGAGTAATAGAAGAAGTATTGTTACCTGGAACAGGATCAACTGTAACAGAATTTACATTCGCTGAATTAGAATAATCGCCAGAACCTAAAACTGTGGCTGTTATAGTCAGAGTTTCGGTAGAACCTGCGTTTAAATTTCCAATTGTCCAAACTCCTGTTAATTGATTATAAGTACCTACTGAAGGTACAGCACTAACAAAATTATATCCACTTTGTAGGACATCAGTTACAACTACTCCACTTGCGTTAGAGAAATTAACATTATTAGTAGCTGTAATAGTAAAAGTGACGTTTGATCCAACATTTGGAGTGTTAGTTGATGCAATTTTAGTCACGCTTAATTCAGCCGCTGGTGATGGTGTCGGAGTACTTGAAGAATTATTATTACCAGGGTTTGGATCCGGTAAAGTACTAGTAGAACTAGCAGTGTTCGCATAAACGCCTGAACCCAAAACTGTCGCAGTAATTTGAAGTGTTTGGTTGCTACCAGCATTCAAACTACCAACATTCCAAATACCTGTGATTGAATTATAGGTACCTACTGATGTTACAGCGCTGACAAAACTATAACCAGATGGCAATTGATCAGTGACCGTAACTCCAGTAGCATTACTTGAGATTGAACTATTTGCTACAACAATCGTAAAAACTACGTTACTTCCTACCTGCGGAGCGGAATTACTTACCGATTTTGTACTACTTAAATCGGCTGTGGGTGATACTGTAGGAGTATTTGAAGATGAATTATTACCTGGATTAAAATCTGGCTCAGTACCTGAAATGGTCGCAATATTTTGATAGTTACCGTTTCCTACAACTAAAACTTCTAATTGCAAACTAGCCGAACTACCTGCATTTAGACTACCAATTGTCCAAACTCCAGTGATCGGATTATAGCTTCCTACAGACGCTACGCTATTTACAAATTGATAACCCGAAGGCAAAACATCAGATACTTGAACTCCAGATGCGTTGCTATAACCAGCAGCATTTGTTGCTGAAAGAGTAAAAAATATCGTGTCACCTACACTAGGCGTATTATTACTTGAAGTTTTAATAACCGAAAGTTCTGAAGCAGCAGTAGGAACTGGAGTTGAACTACCAGAATTATTGGACAAATTTATGTCCGAAGGTGTAACTGTACTCAAAGAAGCGGTATTTGCATAAGTTCCACTTCCTAATACAACTGCATTTATGGTTAGTGTTTCTGAAGCGCCAGGGGCTAAATTTCCAATAGACCAAATTCCTGTTGCCTGGGAGTAGGTTCCTAGGGTTGCATTAGCACTAACAAAATTGTAACCAGAAGGAAGGACATCAGAAATAGTTAAACCTGTGGCAGGACTAAAGTTTGAATTATTACTAGCCTGTATTGTAAATTGAATAGTGCTACCTACAGAAGGCGTGTTATTATTAGCCACTTTAGTAACAGCTATGTCTGTTTGAGGAATAGGCGATGTAGTTACGTTTGCGCTATTATTCCCTGCAACCGCGTCTGTCGGGTTAACATTGTTCAAAGTCGCAACATTCTGATAAATTCCTGTACCGCGAACAGTTGCTGTAATTTGAAGGGTCGCACTTGCTCCTGCATTTAAGTTACCTATATTCCATAATCCAGATAAATTGTTATACGTACCTGATGAAGGTGTAGCACTTACAAAGAGATACCCCGTAGGTAAAAGATCAGAAATAATCAATCCCGTTGCGTCTGAGAAAGATGCATCATTGGTTGCTGTTATGGTAAAGACAACATCAGTTCCTACTTGAGGATTAATAACATCAACTGATTTTGTGAGTGCAATATCACTTCTAAGAACTGGTGTTGGCGTATTAACGGCAGTATTGTTTCCTGTAGAAGGATCAATTTGTCCTCCTGAAATAGTTGCAGTATTTGCGTATGAACCTGTACCTCTTACAGTCGCTGTAATTGTCAGAGTTGCAGATGCTGCATTGTTAAGGTTACCTATATTCCACACTCCAGTGGTAGAATTGTATGAACCTAAAGAAGGAGTTGCTGAAACAAATGTATATCCAGATGGCAACAAATCGTTAACAGTAACGCTTGTAGCATTACCCGGACCATTATTGGAAGCAGTTAAAGTAAAGGTTACGCTAGATGGAACGGTTGGCGTACTATTATTTACTGTTTTAGTTATTGACAAATCTGTTTGGACTACAGCTCCGAAATTACGAGAACAAGATGCTGCGCCAGAGCCTGTAAATGAAACGGCATAAAAATTTGGCGATACTGGAGCTGTTTGCACAAAGCCTGAAGGTAGTGAACCTAATCTCACAATATATGACGCACCAGTGTAGGTAGTATATGTAATAAGAACGTTATCAATCGTAACAATATCACCAGTTGCATTTGTAGCAGTTGTTTGGAAGCGAACAGTAGTATCGGTTGAAATAAAGCTAGTTATATCAATCGCACCAGAACTTTGTGCCCCCGCATTAGGAATTGTCAGTGTGCTTAATGTGGTGTAAGTACCGCCACTCGCATTTGAAACATCAACAATAACACCGTCAGTATTGACATCTAAACCAGTCTTAGTAAATGTATAAGTAAGTGAAGCACTGATTGCACCAGCAGCTGCTAGGTTAAAAGACCTTCTGGCACCACGAGCTGTATTTTGTAATGAAAGTGCACCGCCCGTTACTTGAACACTACCAGTTCCAAAACCGTCAACTTCTCCTAACTGCACCCATGGATTAGTCCAGTTTACAGTTCCGTTTGTTCCAGTACCGCTGCCTGCAGTGTTAAATTGGTCAAGTAAGGTATTAGACACAGTCGGTGGAACCACTTGGATTTGGTAATCTGTTGCACTACTTTGAACTGTGGTTTCAAGTGTATCGGTTCCTGAATCAAAAAGACCGTTTGTATTAACATCTCGATAAAGTTGAATAGAAGCATTCGCAACACCTAATTCTCCTGCATTTTGAGTTGCATTGTTATTTAAGTCGTTAAAAACTGTACCCGTAATCGTATTTCTGTTGGCCACACTAGTACAAGCAACGTTTAATGTAACCGTAGTAGTTGAACAAACTGTAGGATCATCGATACTACATGCATTATATTGAAAAGAATCCGGGCCATTATAACCTAAATTAGGTGTATAAGTTACTGTACCATCAGGATTAACAACCACTTGCCCATTAGTTGGACCTGAAATTATTGTTACTGAAGCAGGATTTGGAACACCTGGAGTGTCATTCGCTAGAATATTTAAAACTCTAGGAACATCGGTTACAATATTAAAGTTATCCGCAACTGCGGTATAATTAGCAAGTACTCCTAAAAAGCGTCCTGAAACGCAATTACCTAAAGCAACCAATGGAGGCGATTGGCCAACATTTGCTTGATTTAGCGTTGAAACTGTAAATCGACCTGCCAGTCCTGAAACATCAGGCCGTGCAATATAACATGCGTTGTTAACGCCATAAGTAAAGCGAACATTATCGATAAACAAACTATTAGTATTGCTAATTCCTCCACTAGTAGTAAATGAAATGGTATTAGAACCATTATTATTTAGAGCCCCTGTAGGAACGTTTAATGTGATTGTTGCGAAACCGGTATCTGCTGCCAATTGGCTAAAATTGATTACTTGTAGTACTGTAACTGCACTTGTAGCGCCATTTGTAATTGTTACTGTAACAAAATCGGCTGCATTGTCCCAAGCAGCTCTTCTATATCTGAAACTTAAAGACGCTGAAACCGCATTTACCACATTAAATGATCTAGCAGCTGTGCGGTTTGGACCGTTTAAAATCAAACTATTATTTGTTCCCGATTCAATTCCGATGGTTGTCGGTACTGCAGCAAAATCATTTGTACCGCCTGATTCAATCCAAGACGAACTAAAATTTAGCGAGCCATCGTTACCTGCTATTCCCGAGGGTTCGAAATCATCTGCAAAAAAGAAGCCGGGAACTACCGAAAAGCTGTAATTACCAGATAAATCACTCGTTGTTGATTGAATTGCCGTGTCAGCACCATCTATAGTATTGTTGCAGTTTAAGTCGGTAAATAACAACACAGGAACCCCCCCTTGTAATCGTTCTCCAACATTATAAGTACCATCATCCGGTAATTGTTCAACAAATACGCGACCACTTACCACAGCTTCACTAGCAGTTGCTGGACAAGTTGTTACTCTAATGTTAACTTGTGCTTCATCGCAACCTGTAATGAATTCGTTAGAACAGACTAAGTAAGTAAACGTCTCCAAACCATTAAAACCAGGATTTGGTGTATAGGTAATAGTACCGTCTGTATTAACTTGAACGGTTCCGTTTGTTGGTGGTGTTAATATTTGTACACTTGACCTATTTATAGTACAAAGAAATCCTGCATCGTTTACAAGTATGTCTACGATAATTGGGGTGTTTGGTTCGGTAACTTCAACATCATCATTCGCAATGACCAAAAAGTCAAGACATTTTGGTTGCATTACCGTACCTACATCCAAACCAACAGGACCTCCACCTCCATTTACTGTATTAGCGGTAATAGCATCTTGTCCGTAAATTGTTGCGAGAGGTGTGCCGCATGAAAAAACCGCTATACCTCCTTGGTCACCGTCTGTAGTATCGAATATTTTTACCTGCTCGAGCGGATCTAGATTGACAACAAAGTCGAACGGTAGACCGCAAGCATTAATACCTAATGATCCTGGAGCACTTAAATTACCATCAAACTTAACAAAAACATCCGCAGCAACATTTCCTGCATTTGTTACCCAAATAGGGTTCGCGTTATTCGCAACGGCATTAGTAGTAGAGCCCGGTGCCCAAGCAATACTTGAGAAATTTGTTAGTCGCTCTGCTGCAATAAGTGTAAATGCCCAATCGAAACCTGACCCAGCAGTGTCGTCATCAATTACTTGAATAGCCGTATAAGATTCTCCCCCGGCGCTTTGAAATCTGTAACCGCTTGTTCCTGTCAAAGCTAAGAAGGCAGATGAGCTCGCTGGTACAACAACGTTACCGCTAGCAGTACTACTAGTCCAATTAATTGTTATCGGAGCTGCCAATGGATTATAAAAATAAACTCGTGTAGGAGCTTGAGCAGTTCCAGTAGCAAAATTTTGATCGGAAACCGGCGTATAATAAGTATCTCCAAAAAACAATGATTGGAAAATATTAATGTTTCGCGTTCCAAAGCTATCGAGACCTCCAAATAACACATCGACACCTACAGGCTGTGTTGATGTGATTACAGCTCCGGTCTTCAAATCGTTCGCAAGATTGACATTACCCTCTTTAGTAGGTTGTGTATCCCCTACTGAGTTCCCTCCAGATCCGTCATAGAACCAAACTTCACCTTCGTTTAAAACTCGAGTTACATCTACTGTACCAT
>NZ_JBMLTK010000074.1:22897-82225 GCF_049240005.1 Flavobacterium sp.
TCATAGAACCAAACTTCACCTTCGTTTAAAACTCGAGTTACATCTACTGTACCATTTCCGTCATAATCAAGTGAGACTGTTGTATTGTTAAATTGCGCGCGAATAAATGCGGCTGTATAACGAAAAGCGAGACTTGTAGGCGTTGGTGAAGCGAGATCTTCACCGAAGCCAATCACAAATAAATTTCCAAATCGCGTTGTATCGTAAACATCAGTCTTAGCTGATTGAAATCCAAAATTTGTGTTGTCACCTGTTACTTTAGAAACTGCAATATCGTTTGAAGAATATAACTTATCGCGTCCGTCGAAGTGTATATCAGCAATTGGCGCAACTGTTCCTCGCGAAGCATCATAAGCGAAAGCATTATCCAATACAACACTTGCACCTGCTGGTAGTATATCCGTTGGATGCCCGGGAGCAACGCCGTTGTTTAAATTTCCATCCCCCCAAACCAAAGTCGATGCTTGTGTTGGGAGTGAAATATTTGACTCATATCCATCTTCCCAGTGATCGTAAGTAATTATTACATTAGGGTATGGACTCTTAATACTTGTTACGTTTCTTACGGTATTAGTTAAAAGATTGTCGCCTGTGTCACTAGCAGATCTTCTTAATGCATCCCACAAATCTCTTTCAGGGAATGGCATATAGAAGGTTTTAGCTCTGTTGGCTTCAAAACAAGGGTCAATAAATGACGCATTTACTACAACAGAAACGTCTGCTTCATCGCAAAGAGGCACAGGTGTTGTAAAATCACAAACTTGATAGCTGAACGAGTCATTACCCGTGTAATTACCGTTAGGCAAATACGTGATAATACCAGAAGGAGATATCTGCAAGATACCACCTACTGGGAATGAGGTAATAACGATTGATGCCGGATTAATGTTACCTGTATCATTAGCAAGCACATTTAAAGCAAGTGGTCTACCTTGTGGTGTTGTTCCGCTGTCGTCGTTAGCAACAACTTGAGAATAGGTAGTTTGCGACTGCAAGCCAGATGCAATTACCGAAATAAAAATTAACGCCTTTGTAGATTGTAAAAATTTGTACATATGTATCAAATAATATTGTCCTTCAGTTCGTAAAAAACTCTTTATCATAAAGATAAAAAGTGTGGACACCAAGCTGTAAAAACCTGACATCCAATTATTAATATTCAATAAACCACCTTGTAAAGATCAGCTTATCAAAACAAAATAACCAAGTTTTAAATCATGTTTCAAGACCGTTTAAAACTCACATCAAACAGTTCTTAACAATTTTAACTTTTCTCCTACTCTAGCTCAGATTTAGCTTCCGAAGACCTTATGACAACCTCTCGGAAAACCGCGTCAATACAATATAAAATAAACGAAACAAGCTAGTGTATTACAAAAAAGTTGATTACCTTAGTTTCAGTTAACAAAATTACTTTTCTTAATTTTTTTAACAATTTTGAATTTGTAGTTTTTTATCTACACAGTACATTTGAAAGTGAAACATAACATTAGGATAATACAGCTCGCTATCTTGCTTTTGTCGGCAAATGTATCTGCGCAACTCGATTCGTTTACCTGGCTTGATGATGAAGCAGGACTCCCTCAAAATAGTATTAAGAGTATTGTTCCAGACAAATACGGATTTTTATGGTTAACGACAGAAAACGGACTGGTTCGTTATGACGGGCAAGAGTTTAAGACTTTTAACTCTGAAAATCAAAATTTCTCAAACAATCGGTTTCTGTATATCGCTGGAAAAAAAGAGATCGACTCACTTTTCACCAATACCGACGGACAGAACGACATTATTCTTATTCATAAAGGACAGCCGAAACGATTTAATAAAAAACATGCGTACAAAACTCCGATTTATGTCGATGGGTTATTCGGAGAGTTCTACGCACAATGTATTCCCAATGTTTATCTCGACTATGGCACACGTCCGGTACGCTATTTTAGGAGTGATGGAAAATACTTCCTGCTTTTAAACAAACGAATTTCATTTCATACTAAGTACGGAAAAAAACTCTGGGAAAAGCATTTTGAATACACAGATACCAACAGTGTTTTTATGCTCGGAAGCACTTTAGGCTACATTGATCCTAAGGGTGTTTACTGGGAATGTACAGAGAAAGGAATTTCACAATCAAACGAACTCATTGGAAAATTACCAAAAGAACGTAGTTACTTCTGGAACGCTTCAAACGATCAAGTTTTCATCATCAGCAATGTCGAAATTTATCAACTCAAGAAAATTAAATCCGGGTCTCTAAATTTAAAAAAACTTTACCACGGCAGTAAACTAGACCCGTCTAATTTGTCTTCTTTTTACTATGATGAAGCTAACTCCATATTATTTGCCGGGAGTGCTACAGACGGATTAGGAAAATTTGAAGTAAAGCGCTTTAAGACTTACAAACCCGATGTACTACTATCTACCCGTAGTCAAGTTTTTTACTCTGTGAATGAACTAGAGCCAAACGTAGTTTTAACTGCAGCTGGTTACGTAATAAAGAACGGCAAGATGGAAAAGAAGTACAATTTTACTCGCGACCGTTCCAAGCTGATTATAGACAAAGAAAAAAACGTGTGGGTCACAGGCTACACCTCCATTTTTTGTTTTACTTCTAAAAGTAATTACACCGAAAAAATCAAAGTGCTTCACACAGATGATGACTGCTCCGCTCTCTTTTATGACAACAACGACGCGTTTTTTGCAGCTGTAAACGACCGATATAGCAATACGTCCTCATTATTTATAAAGACTAAAGAAAATGGATTCAAATTCGAAGAAATTGCGAAGATTCCAGCAAAAGTTAATCAAATACGTAGCCTAAATTCTGAATCACTTCTCTTATGCACTGCTGTTGGCTTATTCAAGTATTTTAAGGCAACAAAAAAAATTGTGAAATTTGAGGCCACTAAAAATCTGGCTGTTAGAAACGCTGTAATACTTAATGAAAACGAAATTTGGTTCTTTAGTTATGGCAAAGGTTTTCGTTTATTGAAAGATAATAAGATTTTCAAATTTCCACTTGACGACAATCAAAGTTTACTAACGGCTCATACAGTAGTTCCCGACAAGCTCGGCAACTTTTGGATTCCTACAAACAAAGGGCTTTTTCGCGTGAAGCGAAATGACCTTCTAAATTATGCCAACGGGCATACCAAAAAAGTAAATTACTTCCTTTTTAAAAAAGACTCTGGATTTTACAGTAATGAATTTAACGGCGGCGGATATCCAAATAGCCTAATTACACAAGACGGAAATATCTGGTTACCATCTCTAAATGGAATTGTATGCTTCAATCCTGAACAGCTACAACCAAAAACATCTGCTGAGAACGTCTATGTAGAGGAAGCTATAGTTGACGATCAAACAATAGACATCCGGAATAATTCAATGCTGCCAAGAAATTTCGAGCGAGTTGTAATAAAAATCGTCGCTCCCTATTATGGCATTAGGGAGAATCTGATATTGGAAGCAAAATTATTCGATGGCGAAAACAGTAGTTGGACACGAGTACACGAATCAGGCAAAATTGCCTATACGAAATTAGCGCCCGGCAAGCACAAACTAGTAGTCAGAAAACGTATAGCTTCTGAAAACGACTACAAATACCTCACTCTTGATTTCTGCGTAAAGCAAGCCTACTACGACACCACTCTATTCAAGGCTTTAATGGTTTTAGTAGTACTTAGTTTACTTTTTGGAATCTATGTCGTTCGGATATTCTACGTGAATAAAAGGAACGAACTTTTGGAACTTAAAATTGCCGAAAAAACTTCTAAATTACAAGACATCATTACCACGTTGCGCGAAACTACAAACAGGCTCAATGCGCAAACTACTGGAAACCGAAAAATTATTCAGTACATCACGCACGATTTAAAATCTCCTTTAAGATTTATGGCAATGCTCTCGCGCGATTTAATTGAAGACCCGGACAAAAACCAAGAACAGCTTAGCGAGAGTTTTCTGGCGATTTATCAATCTTCGAATCAGATGTATGGCTTTGTCGAAAATTTACTTGACTACAGTAAATTGAATTTATCTCAGTTAGAAAAAAGAGAACGAACGTGGGTGTATGATATTGTTATATCAAAGATCAATCTGTTTAAACCCATCGCGATGAATCAAAAGACAAAGATATTCAATCAGATTCCGAGCGACTTTACCATAAATGGTAATCCAGTGCTTTTACGAATTATCGTTCATAATTTGCTAGATAATGCATTGAAATACTCGGCTGGAAAAACAATCATTTTCTCTGCTAGCGAACATGAAACCCATAAAGTTATTGCCGTTATTGACACTGGAGTTGGTATGAACACCGAAACGTTGGAATATTATAAGTCGCTTAGCAGGGATTTTAACAACCGAACCGATAATGTAGGAACAGGTCTCGGGCTAAAGATTGTAATTGAACTAATGGTGGTCCTTGGAGCAAAAATTGAATTCAACAGTTCATCCAACCGAACAGTCGTTTCACTTGTATTTGAAAAGTAGTCTTAGGAATTTTAAATAGCTCCGTAAGTTTCGAACATATTAGCTAATGCTACCGTACTCTTTATAGATAGCTTTTCAAAAATTCTGTTTTTATAGGTACTTACCGTACTATTTTGCAAATCTAATTTATTAGCAATCTCCAGATTCCCCTCGCCTTTGACTAAAAGTTTTGCGATTTCGAGTTCTCGAGCAGAAAGTGAAAAGAACGGATTAGTAGAGGTCGGATTTAAATCTGCTTTATCTAATTGAAATTGGGTGGTTTGAGAAATGAATCTTCCGGTCTGAATCATTTCGCGAAAAGCAAATTGCAATTCTTCTTCGGAAGTCATTTTATTGAGATAACCGTCGGCGCCAGCCCGCAAATACTTAACTGCATAGAGTTCTTCAGGATGTGCTGAAAATATCAAAATCTTAACCTCAGGAATGTATTGTCTGATCAATTCAATCATCTGAACTCCCCTACCCTCGGGTATGGAGATATCTAAAACGATAAGTTCATATGAATTCGATTTAATTTGGTTAATCATCGAAGGAAAAGAATTAACGTGATCAACCTGAGAATCGAAACCAATTTGTTTGAGGATTAATGATATTCCTTGCCTTATAACACTATGGTCGTCTGCAATTAATATTTTATAATCTTTAGTCATAAATATTCGAGTAAGTAGCCTTGTAAAGATAGAAAAAATGATAATTGTGCAACAAATGAATTTAATCAGAAAAATCCCATAGTAAGTATCCCCTTTCTTTGGTTATTTTTGCAGCCATTAAATAAGATATGGATACGCAATTAGAAATAGCCAGACGACGCACATTTGGAATTATCAGTCACCCTGATGCTGGAAAAACAACCTTAACAGAAAAGCTTCTTCTTTTCGGAGGCGCCATTCAAGAGGCCGGTGCCGTAAAAAGCAATAAAATTAAGAAAGGTGCCACATCCGATTTTATGGAAATTGAACGACAGCGCGGAATCTCGGTTTCAACATCGGTATTAGCGTTCAATTACAAATCAAAAAAAATAAATATTCTAGATACACCAGGTCACAAAGATTTTGCGGAAGACACATTTCGAACGTTAACCGCAGTGGATAGTGTAATAGTAGTCATCGATGTTGCGAAAGGGGTCGAAGAACAAACGGAAAAATTAGTTGCTGTTTGTCGATTGCGCAAAATCCCGATGATTGTTTTCATCAATAAGCTCGATCGCGAAGGAAAAGACGCCTTTGACTTGATGGACGAAGTTGAGCAAAAACTGGGGCTTAAAGTAACTCCTCTTAGTTTTCCTATTGGAATGGGATACGACTTTAAAGGAATTTACAATATCTGGGAGAAAAATGTTAATTTATTTACTTCAGACAGTAAAAAAAATATAGAAGATACTATTGCTATCGATGATTTGAATAGTGCTGAATTGGATCAGTTGGTAGGAAAAAGTGCGTCGAATAAACTACGGGAAGAGTTGGAGTTGATTCGAGAAGTTTACCCAGCGTTTGATCGTGAAGCCTATTTATTAAGCGAACAGCAGCCGGTTTTATTTGGTTCGGCCCTAAACAATTTTGGCGTTCGCGAACTACTAGATTGCTTTTTAGATATTGCGCCACCACCTACTCCAAAAGAAACCGAACAACGCGTTGTCTTACCTGAGGAACCAAAAATGACTGGCTTCGTTTTTAAAATCCATGCCAATATGGATCCGAAACATCGAGACAGATTAGCTTTTATAAAGATCGTTTCCGGAACTTTCGAACGCAACAAATCTTACTTACACACGCGACTTCAGAAGACCTTCAAATTTTCTAGTCCCAATGCTTTCTTTGCAGAAAAGAAGGAGATTGTTGACGTTTCTTTTGCAGGTGACATCGTTGGCCTCCACGACACCGGAAATTTTAAAATTGGCGACACCCTAACCGAAGGCGAACATTTAAAATTTAAAGGAATTCCGAGCTTTTCACCAGAGCACTTTAGATATGTTAATAACGCTGATCCTTTAAAAAGTAAACAGTTGGAAAAAGGAATCGACCAACTAATGGACGAAGGAGTAGCGCAACTTTTTACTTTAGACTTGAACGGAAGAAAAGTAATTGGAACCGTTGGAGCCTTACAATACGAAGTTATACAATACCGCTTGGAGCACGAATACGGGGCAAAATGCAGTTATGAGAACTTTCCTGCTTACAAAGCTTGTTGGATTGAAACCTCAGACCCACGAGAGGAGCAATACTTAGAATTCAAACGTGTAAAGCAGAAGTTTCTGGCTAAAGACAAAAGCGGCAAGGAGGTCTTTCTTGCTGATTCTGAATTTAGTATTCAAATGGCTGCACAAAAGTATCCCAAGGTAAAGTTACATTTCACATCGGAATTTTAATCCCCTAAAAAAAGATGTTAAAAAAATAAACAAACAACAATAAATTAGATATTTTAGAGCCGTTTTAATAAACAATCCATAGTTGTTTTCAATCAAAGGACTTTTATTTACTTAAAATAAGTTAAAAAAATATTTCAGCACCTGATTGATATTTAAAAAATAGTTATACATTTACAAAAAATTTAAAATCTAAAAGTAGCGTGTTATGAGAATCAACTACAATAAATTTATACTTACTTTAATGCTGTTTGCGGTAAGTTTTGCTTCATTTGCTCAGTTACCAGATCCGGATGGGCCAGGAACTGGAGGAGAAGACCCACCAGCACCAATAAATAGCAAGATTATTTACCTAGCTTTAGTTGCTGTAGCTTTTGCATTCTTCTACATGAGAAGATCAAAAGCAGCAAAAGCTTAAAAATATACTCAAACATAACAAACACCAGCAATTTTGTTGGTGTTTTTTTTTGCACTATGTGGATCTTTAATCGAAATAAGGGTATTTTTTTGGCCGATATTATACCGGATGATTTTGTTGATATACACAATCATATCTTGCCAGGAATTGATGACGGCGCAGCTAGCTCATTAGACTCGATAGAGCTCATAACGCAACTAAAGGAGCTAAATATTTCTAAATTTATCGCTACTCCTCATAACATTGAAGGCGTCTGGGAGAATGATCCTGAGAAAGTTAATAATAGCCTGCAAAACTTAGTGAATGAGAAGGATTTTCCCCTAATAGAAACTGACATCAAAGCATCGTCAGAATACATGCTTGACAAACGACTTTCAGACTTACTCGAAAATAAAAAGGTTGTGCCCATCAAGGAACGCTACTTACTTGTTGAAATGTCTTATTTCGCTGCTCCCTTAAACTTGTATGAACTAATTTTTGATATTCAAAACTACGGCTATACGCCCATCCTTGCACATCCCGAACGCTACAACTTTTTACATGGTAACATGAAAGAATATAAAAAGCTAAAGCAAGTCGGCTGTCTCTTTCAATTAAACCTAATTGCCCTAACTGGCTATTATGGATTTGGACCAAAAATGGCTTCAGAAGAACTATTATCGGCGCAATTGTACGATTATGTAGGCACAGATGCGCATCACGTGCGACACACAAGTGCGTTAAAAGGAAAAATCATCGTTAAAAAGAGTGAAATCTTAAAACCTTTGATTCAAGCAAACACTTTTTTCAGTTTTTAGAAACTACTGCGTAAATTAAAGTTGCTTATTTCACAGTATCAAAAATTACATTGGCGGCTGTTACTTTGCTTCTAGCTAAGCCTAAAGAAAGCTAGTACACGCTTCCACAGTGTTGGTTTCACCTCTTCTACTCCATATCCGTATCCATAACCATAGCCGTAACCATAGCCGTAACCATAGCCGTAACCGTAGCCATAGCCATACCCTTTAACTGCGGCGGTATCGTTAAGTAATATAGACATTTTAGGAAGCTTATCTTCTTCATACATTAGCTGAGCAATACGAAGCATTCGTTTGTCTAGATAATTTGCTCTAACAACATATATAAAAGTATCCGCATGCTTTGCAATTAGTAGGGTGTCTGTAACTAAGCTAACAGGGGCAGTATCTACGATTATATAATCATACATTCCTTTGAGATGCGCAAATAGCTGCTCAGTTCGATCGCCTAGCAAAAGTTCCGCAGGATTTGGGGGAACAGCCCCGGCAGGTAGAATGTCGAAAGAAGTATAACCCGGAATTTTCGTGATCAGCTCATCAATATCCTTCGTCTTCCCAGACAAATAAGATGTTATTCCCTTAGAAGAGACAACTGGTACATAATTTTCTAACTTAGGATTTCGAATGTCCAGACCAATAAGCAAAACACGTTTACCGACTAGTGCAAAAGCGCTTGCTAAATTTACCGAGATAAATGTTTTACCTTCTTTTGGAAAAGTGGAGGTAACAAAAATTGTCTTTGCTTTATTTTCGCCTTCAACCGTCGCTAGAATAAAATCTAAATTAGTTCGGACAATCCTAAATGCTTCGGCGGTACTTGAACGACTTTCTAGAGTTAAAATCTCTTGGTTGCTTTCTGTATTTGGCACATCACCGATGAATGGTGCGGCGACAGCAGATTCGATATCTCGTCTATCTCGCACTTTATCGTACAAGAAATCTTTGATGTAAAGAACTAAAAATGGAATGATAAGACCTATTGCAATTCCAATAAAATATACCATTTGTCGCTTTGGAGAAATTGGAATTGGATTTGCAAATGCATTATCTATAATCTTTGAATTTGAAGCAGTAACCGCCAATGAAATTGCATTCTCTTCTCTTTTCTGCAATAAATAAAGATAGAGTGTTTCTTTTATTTGTTGCTTTCTAGATATACTCCTCGACTCCTTCTCTTGCTTCGGATACTTACTAATTCTGTTGTCGATTAAAGAAGTTTGAGCTTCGATATTTTTTTGTTGTATCTGAAGTGTGCTTTTTAGATTTTTTAATGTCTTTACAATACTTAATCTCAAATTCTCTAATTCCTTTTCGCGATTGGTGATCGCGATGTTTTTCTCTGTACTTCCGTTTTTGAGTTTACTTAAAGTATTTTGTTTTTCATTGTAAGTAAGTATTAAAACGGATGCAGATTGATCGAGAAGTAAATTTGTTGGGATTACATCCGAAGGAGAGATTTTGTTTACGTACGAAAGTAGGTAATCAACGATGTTGATTTGTGTAGCGTTTTCGACGAGTTGCTTTTCATATTCAGAAGCTTTTTGCGCGAATACTAGAGCCTCTGAAGTCATGTCTAGAATTTTATTTGAACTCTTAAAACTCTCAAAATCGGTTTCTACAGTATCAAGTTCTTTCGAGATATTCTTCAATCTTTCGTTTATGAAAGCTTGTGTTCTTCTGCTCACCAAGTTCTTATCTTCGATAGCATCGAGCTGATATTGTTTTATAATTTCATTTAGAAAGTCGATTCCTTTTTTCTTTATCGATTCACTCGTAGAAAGTTTTAAAACCGAACTTGCCATATCATTTGCTAGTTCAACCTTTAACTTACTTTGATAAATATCAATGCACTTTTCTCTTGAAGTTAACTTTACAATTACTCGCTTAATAGAGCTCTCTCTATTTGCTAAATTTCTTGTAACTACGAATTTTCCAAAATTTGAATTTACAATTTGTCCAAAGCTATATTTTCCTTTCTTTATCTCTTCTGAATCAAACAATTCAAACTTTCCGTTAGATACTTCGTTAATTGTAAAAACGGAATCAATTTCTTGAAATGCTGCTGATTTATCCAAAAATGTGATTGAAAATGCTGGATTTTCATAAACTTCAGCCGTTTTTAAATTTCCTTCGTTAAAATACCGAACATTGAAAGAAAGTTTATCGATAACACTTCCGATTATCGTTCTAGATTTCAGAACTTCAATCTCATTATCCACATTGCTTTTAGCGATTCCTAGCCCTAAGTCACTAAAAGATAATGCTTCTGATAATACGCCGCCTTTCTTATCGTCTTTAATTAACAAGGTTGCTTCTACTTTATATACTGGGACTGAATAACGCAAAATAGCGTATGCAATAAAAAAACCAATTATTGCGGTTAGTACAAACCATTTCCAATGGAAAACGTACCTGAAGATTTGCTCTTTCAGTTTTTGTTGAGCTTGATTATTTAAGTTTTCTTTGCTGATTTGCATACAATTTATCTAGATAGAAGCGCTATTATAGTGATTAACAAGGACACAGCGGAAATTCCGACAGTTACATTAGGCCCGATTACCGATGAATTAATTTTTGTCTTATTTGGATTAACGTAAACCACATCGTTCTGATCTAAGTAGTAATAGGGTGAGTTTATGAAGTCTGCGTTTGTTAAATCTATGTACTTGTAAACTTTCTTACCATTTTCTTCTCGAATAACGAGCACGTTTTTACGATCTCCGTAAATAGTTAAGTCACCCGCACGACTTATAGCTTCTGGTAGTGTAATCCGTTCAGTTTGTAATTGATAAGTTCCAGGACTGGCCACTTCACCCAAAACAGAGACTTTATAATTTATTATTCTGAAATTAATAATGGGATTTGTAATATATTCCTTGAGTAAGGATTTGATTTTTTCGATTGCTTGTAACTTATTTAGGCCTCCTAAAACAACTCGCCCTAATATCGGCATATCTATTGCCCCTTCTGCATTTACTAAGTAGGATTGAAATCGAATACCTCCCTGCGCAGTTTCGGAAGAGTTATCGATACCTGCATAAGTCGTTAAGTTGAAAGGAGCTGACGTTTCAGGATTATCACCAGAAATAATTATTAAAAGCAGGTCGTCAGGCTGTATAACTGGCTGGAAATCTGAGTTCTGTTGTTGTGACAAGGTCTGATCTATATTCTGCATATATATCAGGTTTTTTTTGGGAGCGCACGATGTTGCAATTAAAAGACCGCAAATTAGAACAAAAAATCTCTTCATAGTCAGTAAACTTGGGACAAATATAAGCTTAATTATTTAAGAAGTTTTAAATTGAATAGTTAATCAAGCGCCTTGTATTCCGAATTCATACTCTTAAATTCAGGCACAATTAACTTCATTTTTTTCACAATTTCATTTCTTTCGGAAAATATAGAAAGATTAACCAATTCACTTATGTGGCTTTCTAATTTCTCAAAATCAGACGTTGTTTCGGAAGCTACCATTATTTTCTCATGATGTGTAGGCAGCGTTTTTGATCCATCATTTAGAAGTTCTTCGTACAGCTTTTCTCCCGGACGAAGTCCAACTATTTTAATCTTTATATCTTCGTCAGGCACGTAGCCTGCTAGTCTTATCATTTTTCGTGCTAAATCAATAATTTTGACGGGTTTCCCCATATCGAAGATGAAAATCTCACCACCGTTCCCCATAGCTCCAGCTTCCAAAACGAGTTGGCAAGCTTCTGGAATTGTCATGAAATAACGGATAATATCTGGGTGGGTAATTGTTATCGGACCACCTTGTTCAATTTGGCTAGTAAATAATGGCACAACAGAACCATTACTTCCTAAAACATTTCCAAATCTTGTAGTTATGAAACGTACTTTTCTACGATCACTATTTTGATAAATCGAATTGTACAACGACTGAACATACATCTCGGCTATGCGTTTACTTGCACCCATTACATTACTCGGATTTACGGCTTTGTCTGTGGAAACCATTACCATAGATTCAATGTTAAACTCAACACATAAATCGGCAACGTTTTTGGTTCCCAGCACATTTACCATAATTGCCTGCGAGGGATTTCCTTCCATCAGAGGTACGTGCTTGTAAGCTGCCGCATGGTAAACAACATCGGGTTGGTGGCTTTGAAAAATCCGAAGCATCGCTTTTTGATCTCGAACATCGGCAATAGCACAAAATATATCATCGGAACCTTCAATTCCTCGTAATTCAAGGCTTAAATTATGTAAAGGCGTTTCAGCTTGATCGAGAAGTATAACTTTTTTGGGAGCAAACTTTAGTACCTGTCGCGTAATTTCACTTCCAATAGACCCCGCTGCTCCCGTAATCAAGACACATTTTCCTGCAAGTTGGTTTGCAATTTTCTCCGAATCGAGAACTATTGGCTTTCTTTCAAGCAAATCTTGAATCTGAAGGCTTTTAATTTTTTTAGAAATCTCTTTTTTGTCTTCCCAATCTGAAATAGCTGGCATTGTAAAGACTTTATAATTATAATCTAAACATTCATCAACGATAGCTATTTTTTCATCTTTGGTAAGCCCTTTATCAGCAAGAATTAGCCCTTCTACATCCAATGATCTCATGATTGTAGTGATTTTTCTATTCAAACTAATAATGGGCAGGTTCATGATACGCTTAGAGCTATTGCTATCCTCTTTATCGATAAATGCAACCACTCGAAACCGCTGTGGTTTTTCATAACGCAAAGCTGCTGCAACACTTAGTGCATTAGCGTCGGCGCCGAAAATCACAGTCTTGGTTAAGTCGCCTTCTTTAGTTTCCGACAAGTACAACTCGAAAGTTTGTTTTACTATTATGCGATAAAGTAAAAGTCCCGAAAAAGTGAATATAAAGTTTATAAACAATCCGGCATTCATGAAGATTTTTTGTCCAAAAACTATATCGCAAAAAATATTTAAAACTACTAGAGTAACTAAAGTCAAAAACAGAGCTATAAATAGTTTTACTGCATCAATAAAAGAAGAGTGCCGTATTATCCCGGAATATGTTCTGAAGATCCAAAAGAAAAACAAATTTAGCAGTAAAAACCCCAATACAATCACCGGAAGAAAGGCTTGGTGTACATAATTACGCTCCATTTTAATGAGCATAATGTAGGTAAAAGCTGCCGACACTAATACGATAAGCATATCTAACAAGAGAACAATCCAACGTGGGAGATAGCTTAAATCTCGTAATCGTTGCATAGACAACAGCCTATCAAAAAAATGCTTTTTCATATAACTTGCTTATCTATTTTAGTTTGAAAAGAATGTAGTAATCGCGGCTGAAATACGTCCTTTCTCTTCATCACTAAGGTTTGAACCTGATGGTAGACAAAGACCATCTTCAAACAATTTTTCTGAAACACCCGAACCAAAAAACGAATAAGAGGCAAAAATAGGTTGTAAATGCATGGGTTTCCAAAGCGGACGCGACTCAATTTGTAATGCATCTAGAAACAACCGAAGATCTTCGCGTGTTTTACCACCCGTTTTATCAGCATCGATTAGAATTGAAGAGAGCCAATAGTTTGGTACTGAAACGGATTCGTCTGCGGAAAAGACAGTTACACCAGGAATATCTTTAAAAAGGTCTACATAAAACTCATGCATTGCACGACGGGCTGCAACCCGATCTGCCAAAACTTCCATCTGCCCTCTTCCTATTCCAGCACTAACGTTACTTAGCCGGTAGTTGTAACCAATATGCGAGTGCTGATAATGCGGCTGAGGATCTCTAGATTGTGTTGCATAGAAAACGACCTTTTCTTTAGCTTCAACCGAAGGGCACACCAATGCGCCGCCTCCAGAAGTTGTTATAATTTTATTTCCATTGAATGACAGCACGCCAAAGTCGCCAAATGTTCCACACTGCAAGCCTTTATAAGTACTCCCAAGTGCTTCGGCGCTGTCTTCAATAATCGGAATATTGTAGTGATTGGATATTTCTCGAAGCCTATCCACCTGAAATGGAACACCATACAAATGCACAGCAATAATCGCCTTTGGTTTTTTGTTTCGTTTTATTCCATCTTCAATAGCTCTGAGCGTTTCTTCTGGACATATATTCCAGGTTTGGGGCTCACTATCAACAAATACAGGGGTAGCTCCCTGATATAGAATTGGATTTGCTGAGGCAGAAAACGTCATACTCTGACAAATAACTTCATCTCCGGCGCTTACCCCCAACATTACCAATGCCAGATGTATCGCAGCAGTACCCGAGCTCAATGCTGCAACTTCTTTATTAGTCTGTAAAAAATCTTTTATATCTCTTTCAAAGCCAACTACATGTGGCCCTAATGGCGCGATCCAATTCGTTTCAAATGCATGGTTAACATAACTAATTTCATTTCCACCCATATGAGGAGAAGATAACCAAATTTTTGACTGCATAGTTTTGTGGCTTTTTTTTGACAATGTACTAAAAATGTTTTTGATTTTCCTTCGGTGTTAAGAAATATGAAAAAAAGAAATAGATAAGAAGCGATAAATACTTCTTAACTGTAAGCCTTTCCATATCTAATTTATCTAGCTCACACTTTTTAGGAATAAGTACTTTTTCGAAGTACAACTCTGGATTTTGCTGTTCTGCTAACAAATTTTCTTCGTTCCGATACTGAATTGCGGCAGTACTTACAATACCTGGCTTGTGCTGCAGCAAAGGCGTATATAATTCTTTAAATTTTTCTACATAGTATGGAACTTGAGGGCGATAACCAACCAACGACATTTCATTCCTCAAAATATTAATCAATTGAGGAAGCTCGTCGAGTTTATATCTGCGAAGATATCGACCAATAAATGTAATTCGTTGATCAATTTTCCCTAAAGTGATTCCTTTCACATCTTCACTATTGTTGTACATAGTTCGAAACTTATACATATTGAAAGACACACCATTTTTGCCGATTCTCCTGTGTTTAAAATAAAAAGGAAGTCCGCTATCCACCACAATCCAAAGAGCAATCACAAGTAATACTGGAGCAAGGGTGATAATTGCTACTATAGAAATTACAAGATCAAAAAATCGCTTCATGATTGCTTAAGGAAATAACGAAAATACAAGGTTCCAAGCAATTCGTGCACATAACAATCCATCAATTCCATTTTGCTGCTTGAAGGTTTGAAATTGTAGTTGGATAAGTCGGGACTTTCCTTAACGGAAAAATCGGCTGCATAAACTTGATGATTAACTTTTAGATAGGTAAAAATCTCATTTGCTCTTTTAAGATGGCTTGCACTACTAACAACGATAACCTCCTTGTCCTTAAAATATGATTTATACTGTAGTGCCTCTTCGTAGGTGTTTTTAGTTTGATGAAACTTTATGATATCCTTTGAGGGGATTCCAAATTTAATTGCGGCCCTCGCCATCGCTTCGGCCACGCTGTATTGCTGATTTTTTGACTTTCCGGAAAGTATTAGTTTTAAATGAGGGTTTTTACTTTTCAAAAGAACGGCTTGGGTAAGCCTTGCAGCACCCGCAGAAGATAACTTTTGTAAATCATTCAACTTTGCATCGTCTGTATAACCAGCACCCAAAACCAAGATATATTTTGCTTTGGCAAAGTCTATATCTGAATTGTAAAAAGGTTTCTCAATACTATGAATTAATAGTTGTGGAATGGGCGATACGGCAACTATGAAAAAGTAAAAGGCGAGAAATCCGAAACAAAAAAAACTTGACTTTCTCTTTTTTTTATAATGGAAAACTAAGCCTAAAATGGCGATTACTAGAAGAATTGATATGGAACTTAGAAGTATCAATTGCTATTTTAATCTGCAGATTTCAGTAAGTTTTTCAACATCAATAGTGTACTTGTTTCCAAATGCAGTATGGTTTCCAACCTCAATTGGCTTTTTTATATTAAAATGAAGGTGATTTAGGTTATTCTCATAGAAATACCTTGCCAACTCAGGAGTAACACCACCTCCTGGCATTACCTGAATACGAGAACCTACAGAATTTTCCAATTTAACCAAGGCTTCCTTTCCTTCACTAACATTTCCAAAACCGCCGGAGGTTAAAATTCGGGTACATCCTAGTTCTATTACATCTTCCAAACCAACTAGATAGTCCGTACAACCATCAAGGGCCCTGTGAAAGGTGGTTTCTAATCCGAAAAAATTCGCTCTCTCGATCAGTTTTCTTGAAGCAGTGATATTGACATTATTATCAGAAAGAAATCCAAACACAACCCCCTTTGCTCCCACCCTCGCAAAATCTTCCAAGTCTTTAATCATCACATCGATTTCGCGATCGGAATAGTCGAAATCGCCTGCCCGAATCCGTAGCATTACGTGAATTTCTTTCGACGAATTTTGGATCACTGTTTCTGCGAGCCGTAAGCTAGGGGTAAGTCCGCCTACTTCAAGAGCAGCACAAAGTTCTACCCGCTTTACGGGAAAGGATTCCACAGCCTTTAGTTCGTCTAGCGTCTCTAATACAACTTCAAAAATCATTTGTTTTTGGTTTGATTAATCTGTTCATTGACAGCTTTTGAGAATCGGTCTGCTGCGATCTGATTAAGGTGCGTGAAGTCGATAAAATCATTTACATTGTAGTCGGGCGAACGAGAAAAATCAAAGTAAAACACCGTTTTATTGTCCACTGCATTTTGAATAATTTCATCAAATTGTTCTAGCTCATTTTTAGTGTAAAGCTTATATTCAACATCACGTAAAGGAGGCATTGCCAGGTAAACGGTTATTGATTTTTCTTTGCAGTATTGCAAGATTTTATTGAAATACATCAATTGTCTTTCATCGATTTTAAATTCCCGCTTTTCAAAACCTTCTTTTTCTGGCGTTCCTAAACGGATGTACTGTCCGTTTTCTTTCAGACCGTGTTTTTCTTTATCGTCAAAAATCAATTTTCTGATTTTGCTGGGATGAAGTAAATCGACATAGTACCAGAGTTTGTAATTTTTTGGCTTATAATCTTTAAGATAATCGGTGCCCAAGAAATCGCCATATACGTAATTACGTGTATCTGAAAAAATCCCGAATTGAAAATAATCGACTCCTAGAACTACCGAATTAACTTTTTTACCTTGTTTTTCAACATATAAAAGCTTATAATACAGTTGATTATACGAATCGTTGTTGTGTGAGAAATTAAAAGTCTTTGTTGAAAACAGGTCTGGATTAACGCCGCAAAACATACGTGAATTTCCCAGTACTAGCTGTTTATACTCGCGCTCTTTTGCCTTTTGAAAAGAAAACTGCAGCTGCTGTTGAATATTTGGCCCCATTTTAACCTCGAGTAGCTTGGGTACGGCAAATAAGCAAAACAGCACATAGAAGATTGCAGGTACTATTCCAAACTTTATTGTTTTTATGATAAACTCTTTCATTTCTTAAAATTGGAAGTAAATAAATTGTTCGTCTTTCCCAAAGAAAAGGTAAATTAGAAACAACAAGCTGTAGTAAAACAGCCATCTAGGAGCAGCAGTCCATTTAAGTCCTAGTTTCTGAATAGCAAAGTCGTTTTCCCGTCCTATCCATTCAATAATCATAAAAAATGAAATCAATAAATACAAGTAAATGGGGGCATCAACTGCTTTACTTGCGGCTCCAAAATCAAAAATACGCATAGTAAAATCTACAGCTTCAGTTACCGATGCTGCTCGGAAAAAGATCCAAGCAAAGACAGCGAGAACGAAAGTAAGCAACATTTTAGCAAAGTCTATTGGATCTGGAAAAATTCGACCTTTTGCTATAATATCCATATTTGATCGATTAGATCTCAATAAAATAGAAGGCATTATGAAGAGAGCATTTAGCAATCCCCAAATTATAAATGTCCAATTAGCACCGTGCCAAAAACCACTTACCAAAAATATTATAAAGGTATTTCGACAGCGCATCCAATTTCCACCTGCGCTTCCTCCAAGTGGTATATAAACATAATCTTTGAACCAAGACGACAATGAGATGTGCCACCTTCTCCAAAATTCCGCCATGTCTCGGGAAAAGTAGGGATAGTTAAAATTCTTAAGTAGTTCAAATCCCATTAATCTAGCTGAACCAAGTGCTATATCGGAATATCCAGAGAAATCACCATATATTTGAAAAGTAAAAAAGAGAGCTCCTAGAAAAAGTCCGCCACCGCTGTAGTCCTCTGAATTATTAAATATCATATTTGCGTAAGTGGCGCAGTTATCGGCGATAACAATCTTTTTAAACAGTCCCCATAGAATTTGTCTTAAGCCGTCGACTGCTTTAGTTCGATTAAAAGCCCTCGTCTTTTCAATTTGTGGCAGCAAGTGCGTAGCACGCTCGATAGGTCCGGCAACGAGTAAGGGGAAAAAGCTCACAAATAAGGTGTAATTTACCAGATTTGTAGTAGGTTTAATTCGATTGTTATAAATATCGAAAACGTAGGAAAGTCCGTGGAATGTATAGAATGAAATACCTACTGGCAAGATTACTTGCAAGGTCGCGAAATGGGCTTTAAAGCCGAAAGTTCCTAGTAATTCTGCAAAGGAAGAAATAAAGAAGTTATAATACTTAAAAACGGCCAAAAAACCCAAGTTTATTCCTACGCTCAGAATCAACCAGAACTTTTTCTTCGTTTGTGAGGTTGCATTTCCGATGACCAAGCCGGAATAGTAATCTAGTAAGGTACTGAAAGCCAGCAAAAACACGAATCGCCAATCCCAGCAACCGTAAAAAAAGTAACTTGCCGTCAACAACATGATATTTTGCCACTTCAAGCTCTTATTGGTAACAAACCAGTACAGCCAAAAAACTATTGGCAAGAACAGCGCGTAGGAAAGGGAATTAAACAGCATGATTTAGGATTTAGTGTATAAATCGGTTTCTTTCATTATTATCGGAAGATTATCTACATCTCGAAGAAAAATCAAATCCTTTTCAAACTCGTACATCTTGAACGATTTATCGAACTCCTGATCTGAAGTTAGTAAGCTAATAGTAGCCTCAGCAAAATTAGCTCCTCCGGCTGCAAAGCACTGCGTAAAAGCTACGTGTCGAACGTTAACTTCGGTTATGTAAGGTCTGCCATCAGCATCTTCCTTAAAATCAACGGTAAAAAAACCGTGTTTGGCCGAATTTGTAGCTTCAAACAACAAGTCCATAGCCTTAGTTGCTACATCAACTAGTTCAGGTTCGTTCAGTAACCTTCCAAATGAAGTATTGCCTGTAATTCCTGAAGGAGCTACTTTTGCCATAATGTAATTTACACGTTCGGCACAGGCAGCGCGCAAAAGTTTGCCATTTTCGTAAAGTAATTTACATGCTAAATTTCTTCCGGATAAAAACTCAGACGCCAAGAAAGTTTGCACATTAGGATTAATCTGAATCCAGTTTCGGAGTGCTTCTTCATCTTCTACTTTAAGTGAACCTAAACCACTTGTACCGCTTGAACTGCGCACCCAGAAGTTCCCTTTTAAAACGGTGAAAATTTCGGAAAAATCGGAGATATTTCGGTCGAAGGTAACCGACTTCGGAACCAGGCCTGAGTCATTTAATACTTCCGTCATTCGCGATTTATCTATGAGTAATTCCGCCATTTCTACAGATGGTAAAAAAGCCGGACAAGGCAATTTCGAATTGCGTTCTTTTTTACACCATTCCATTACCTCGGCTTCAGGTAAAATTACCGCAAAATCAATCTGATTTTCATTTACAATTTTTTCAATCTCGTTCCAATAGTTTGATGCTTTTGCCAAGGGCACCACAAAAGACTTTTCAAACAAATCTCTTTGATAAAGTCCAATAGCAAGCGGATTAACATCGGTTGCAAAAAGTTTAACATCGGAGAATTTACTGTATTTCTTGAGTGATATGGCGAAACTCCTCGGTGTTGGTCCGCCGACTCCAGTAATTAAGATTCTTTTCATGATTGCTTGTTGTGGTAAGTGTTTACTATTTTTTTTCGTTTTCCGGAAGCTAAGAGAGGAATTTCGTCTACATATTCGATAGAAAAATTTGCTTCATCTCCCAAATATTTCAAAAATTCGGCTCTCAACTGTTGTTCCCTAGCAAATGGTTGCTCTGTGTTTATTTTAAAAGTATACTCTTTCGCTCCGGTTTGTACGAACTGATATTGCAAAATTTCGGTGTATTGAAACATATTCTTGTAAACGATATACGACGAAATCAGATTCCCTTTGGCATCGTAAATGAGATCCAATTTCCGTCCTTCAATCGTTTCCAATTCGAAGTGGTTATTTGGATTAAGCGCTCCGATATCACCTGTATCATAACGAATTAAAGGCATGGCATAGTTGTATAAATCTGTTATAACTATGCGTCCTAATTCGCCGGGGTGTGCTAAAACATCCTCATCCATCTTAAAAATTTCCACAATAAAACTTGCGCTGTTAATCTCAAACGTTGGCTTTCCATTGGTTTGTTGTTGAGCAATAATACCATTTTCGATGTTTGAGTAACGGGATAAAGCACAAATGCCAAGTTGTTTTTGGAAGATATCTTTGGTTACTGCGGTCATTCCTTCAGAAATTCCAATTACACTTCTAATCTGGAGATCGTTATTTGAATAGTTCTTTTTGTCTATGTATTTAGCAAGTAGCTCTAAAGCCGATGCATAGCCCACCAGATGTGTAGGCTGCTTGTTTGCTACTAGTGTTTTACAAAACGCTTCCAGTAGGTTGTCGTCGAGCCGCAATACATCAATAGGTATGAGGTTTTGCATTTTCATTAATCGGCTTGACTTTTGATTTGCGGTACTCCAAATTTTAAGATTCACAAGCCGTTCGCCTAATTTATATCCTGCTTTATTCGCAAAAAACAGTGTATCGGCATTATTCCTGAGTCTTTTTTCAGCATCTGAATATATAGCTAGCGGTGTTCCGGTACTGCCGCTGGTAACCTGTTTTACTAATTTGCTTTGATCGAATGAGCTGGAAATAAAATCGGCCGCGTTGTTGCGAAGTTGGAGTTTATTTACCAGCGGAAAATCACTCAAAGTTGCCGATTTAAAATTTGCATAAAATGAGGTTGTTTCCGCGGCGTGTTTGAGTAGTGCTTTAAGTTTACTTTCCTTATTACGATGGTTATTGGCAAAACTGCTTTCTATTTCATTGTAATGAAATTTTACGCGTGAACCTGCTAATAGATCTTTAGCCCAAAAAGCAGCTGCTCGCAGATTCGAAAAGTTTTTTGATACTCCCATTAATTACTTCCGTTAAAAGGTTCCATTGGCCGACTGTCGCTTTGGTTCACGTCTTTTCGTTTAACAACATGACTCATGGTTGTAAAGAAAATTTTCATATCTCCCCAAAGTGTGATATTTTCTATGTATTGAATGTCATATTCGAACTTTTGCATCCAACTAATTGAATTTCTGCCCATTATCTGCGCTAAACCCGTAATACCCGGGCGTTCTTCATGTCGGCGAATTTGTCGTTCATTATAAAGCGGGATGTACTTAAAAAGTAATGGACGTGGTCCCACGAAACTCATATCGCCAAAAACGATATTAAATAGTTGAGGCAGTTCGTCGATCGATGTTTTCCTGATAAAGGAACCAAATCGTGTAATTCTTTTGTTATCAGGAAGTAAATTGCCGCTAGCATCCCGAGCGTCGGTCATCGACTTAAATTTAATGATGTTAAACGATTTTTGATTTCGACCAGGGCGTGGTTGTAAGAAAAACACTTTTCCCTTGTTTTGAAAGAGAAGAATAAACGCACTAATTACCACCACCGGCGATAAAAGTATCAGGGCTGCAAGTGCAAAAAAACAGTCCATTGGTCTTTTAAAGTACTTTCTATACATAATCTTTTCCTTTCATTATATTACCTAGCTCTGCTGTACTTACAAATTCTACATCTGGATATACTTTTTGAACTAAACTAAGCAGCTTTTTTAAATCGGCCAGACTTTTTTTCCGATTGTTTTCGTCAATAGAGCCAGAGAAATTAAACCGATGTGAACTTACAACAGCGGGTTTTCCTAAGCGAAAAGCGGTGGCTATTTGGGAAAATGCGCTTTCCAAAGCTTTTGAGTTACTAGCTGGTTCGAAAACTCCGTTTCGCAATACAACGCGTAACCCAGTTGCTGTTTTTTTGCCCATCCACATATACTCCTTCTGTACTTTTCCTTGTGGAAGTGTAATCAATTTTTCAAATCCGCTATCTATGAACTCAATGCCATTATCTATTAAAGTTTGATGCAAATCATGTGATTCGCGACCGCCTGGCGCATTGAAGTTAATGGCTCTAAATCCGAAAACCTCTTCAAACTTTTGAAGTCCGTCTAATATTATATCTTTATGAAGCGCCGTATCTGAAGAGTCGACTTGATCGAAGGCGGCATAAAAGGATGGATACTTTTTTTGCTCAACATTTGAAAAGGAACCCAGCTGAAAGGCGATGCGTATTTTAGGGTCTTTGTGCTTTAAAGCATCCGAAACTAATCTAACATTCAAATGTTCTCGCCCGTGAAAGGCAGGCACAAACAAGCGCGATTTAATTCCATATTGCCAAGCTTCCCACGATTGCATGCCACCGGGTACTTTTGAAAAGGTTTCGGTAAGCAATTCATTTTTATACTCTGCAAAATCGCTACGAGCCATTTCTTGGTAATTGGGATTACAGCAAAGTGCATAAGGTGTGAAGCAGACGGGATTGCTGTTGATATCTCTAAAAGATTCTAGCACGTCAAAAAGGGCTGAAAGGTCGTCTGCCGTCTCTAGTGTGTCAAGCTTGTCAAATATAGACCTTTCGGGCATTCCTGCATTGTGGAATTCTATTTGTGATGCTTTATCTTTCACACGTAGATTTCCATAGTCATCGACTGCAAAAGCAAGTAACCTTCGATTAGTTCTATAACCGGGAATATTTTTCAAAAAGTTTACAAGCCGTGTTTTCAATTACTTACTTTTTTAGAAATTTATCTTCTGCTAAACTTGAAAGAAAAATCCGCTTTTCCTTTTCAGATAAGCTTTTTGAATTTACGTTAAAATTATCTATTCGTGTTTTAAGCTCCCAAACATTACCAAGAATCCTCGCGGGGTTACCGCCAACAATACTATCGTTTGGAATAGACTTTGTTACCACCGAACCGGCAGCTACAATCACGTTATCGCCAATGGTCACACCAGGAAGAATAATTGCTGCATTTCCAATATAAACATTATTTCCTACCTTAATTTTTCCAAAAAAATCAAAATCGGGTTCGGTTCTACGATAAACCCAAGCCGCACCGTGATTGGCAAATCTTACTCCTGCAGTTATCTGAACATAATCTCCAATTGTGATAAGATACGGTTCGGATCCAAAATTCCTGGAATAAATTTTACATCCTTTTCCAAATTTTACTCCTTGGAAAGCGGCTAATCTTTGCGGTGGCCAAAACGTTTTTCGATAAAGTTGAATTAGTTTGCTTATCATAGATTTCACAAAAAGCGTTTATAAATTTCGGTTGTGGCTTCGAGTGCTTTTTCAATAAAGAACTTTTTTACCGATTTCTTTCCAGCTTCGCCTAAACGGTTACGAAGTGTTTCGTCTTGGGAAATCGCCACTAAACTGTTAACAAATTTAACATTATCGGATAAATTAAAGATAAAACCATTGACAGAATCTTCGACCAATTCATTATGTCCTCGAATATTGGAGATGACAACCGGCAATCCGACCGACATTTGCTCGGCAATTCCAATGGGCAAGCCCTCGGCAAAACTGCTTGAGATTCCAAAATCGGCAACAGCTATGAACTTGGCTATTTCTGTTTGATAACCCATAATTTTTACGTTCGACTGAAAGCCGTTTTGCTGTGCGAAATCACTCATAACACTACCTAATTTGGCTTGTCCACCTGTGAAAACAAATGTAAGATTTGGATTTTTAGCTAGTACTTCTTTGATGTTATTAAAGATGAAGCGATGATTTTTTCGGGGAATAAACTCTGCTATATACAAGACAACCTGATGATTTTCGGGTATTCCTAATTCTTGCTTTACATCTTCTTTGTTATAGGGAGATAAATCGATTCTATCTGGATTGATACCTATGCCATCCGTTTTAAATTTCCCCTTTACGGGAAAGCTGAAATTGCTTAATGCGCGAAAATCTTCGTTATTAATGGTAATAATTGCGTCGGTAAAGCTCGCAAACAGCCACTCGATTGGGAAGAACACCAGCCAATTTTTCAACGATGCTCCTTTGTAAAAATGAAATCCGTGTGCGGTGTAAAATACTTTTGTTCCTCGTTTTCGAGCTCGTCTTGCGGCAAGTCTTGTTACGATTCCGCCCATTGGTGTATGGCAGTGAATAAGATCGTAATGTGTAGAATCAATGATCTGCTTAAGTTGTTTATAGGCCTGCTGATTTCCTTTATCGAAGGGCATCCGACCGAATGGCACGACATGAACAACGTCTGCAAAGGGCATTTGTTCCGTTCCGTTGCAAGCAACATGAACTTCGTAACCTTGCTCTTTAAACCATCGTAAATAGGGTAAATGAAAGTTAAGTAAATGAATATGTGTTGTTGCTGTGTATAAGATTTTTTTCATTTTACTCCTGTATTCTTCTTACATCCTCAATAAACTCGCTATATATCGCATCTAAATAAACTCTATAATCTTTGATTTTATTGAGATAAATTTGTTTGTTTTCGATCCCACTTTCCATTAAACTATAAAGTGTTTTTCCAGAGAATTTTTCTATTGGGTATACAAATTCTGGAAGTTTCATATCGTTCATGATTCCAAAACTCTTGTTTCCTCCGTAGGCTATTGCAATACTTGGCACATTTACATTTAAGGCAAATATGACCGAATGAAAACGGGTACCTACCATAAAATCTAGTTGTGAGTATAAATCCATTATATTGACACAATTCAAATCAAAATCTTCTATGTAGCTGGTATTTTGAAGTAAATTTTGATCTAGTCTTTTTCTCACATCAGCAATTGCTAGACGGTCATCCTCGTGGCTGCCCGGACCTAAGGTGTGTGCGAAAAAAATAGGGTGATAATTATTTTCTATTGCTAGCTTTACAAACTCCTGTATTTCTGCAATATACTCATTGTACCTCTGCTCAGGATCTTGAGAATTTGGGAACCTATACGGACGAAGAGTTATTCCGACCGTTTTTTTGGAATCCAATGGCACCTGTTTGTCAAGCAAGTACTTTCTTCCTTCTGTAGCTGTATTTTTTAAATAAAATCCCAAATCGGGATAAAGCTTAGCTTTAATTTTTAAATTCTCTTGTACATAATTCAACGACACTTGCTCGCGAACGGTTACTAATTTACAATTGCCTAAAACGTATTTCACCAACTTTCGGGTAAAGTACCCTTTTACAGGACCTATCGAATTTGGAAATACGATTACATTTTTTTTATAACGGTGTGCAAGCAGGATGTGATAGAGCGAAAAGTACATGGTATAAAAATCGCTTGCACGTCCGTAGGCGTGAATAAAACCTCCGCCTTTTACCGCTATTAACTCAGCTTCTTGAAACCGCTTGAGCGACTCTTTTTGGGAAGCAGAAAGAAATAGTTTGCCGAAATTATTAATTACTGAAAATTGGCTTAATAAGGCTGAAGTATACACTAAATCAACAACCGATTGAAAACCCCAAAGCACGTAATCGACTTTAGTATATTTTATCGACTTTTTGGTTTTAGTATTAGAAATTCGCGAAGGATGACGTAAAATCTTAGGTAAAATAGTGTATCCTAGTTTTTTCGTTTGTCGCGATTGCAATTCTATATCTTCTGGATTTGTTCCGCTTTCCAAAACAGTAAAATTGGTATCTGAATTTACAGCTTTAATCAATTCTGCAGTTTCCCACACTAGGGCTTGGTCGCCTCTATTTAAGTCTGTACATCCAGGTATTATAATAATCTCTTTCATACTAATTTGATTTAAAATTTATAACCTCGTCGTAGAATCTAAATCGCCGTTCATTTAGTTTATCCCAAACAAAATCCTTTGAAAACTCCAAATTTCTTTCGGCCAGTTTATTGTATAAATCTGGGCTTTGAAGAATAGAGATAACCTTGTTTGCAACTTCTGTTGGATTATTTATGGGCACCAACACCCGCTCTTCTAGTAATTCGGGTATCCCACCAATTAGAGTACCAATTGCAGGCAAGCCCCTTCCCATTCCCTCTACAAGAGCTCGTGGTAGGCCTTCGGTTCTTGAAACAAGTAAGAACAAGTCAGCATTATCCAAATACTCAACTACTTTAGAAAAGGGTTTAACGGCACCAGGAAAATCTATAAGGTCTGATGAAGAACCGGAGTTTTTAGCACTAATAAGTGAATTTCTGTATTTTCCACTTCCTAAAAAAGTTAAGCGGACTTTAAAATCCAATCCTTTGTTATTGATGATCTCTACAGCCTGAATAAGCACATCAGGAGCCTTGTACAGCTGATCTAAACTACCTACACTAATTAAGTCATAGATTGTCTTTCTCGTAAAACTTTTAGGCGCATGAGCCAAAAACTCTGACTTTAAAATTACATTGGAAGCATACGTTTGAAATATCCCTGAGGAAACAGGATACCGTTTTTGTAATTGGTATTTCGTAACATATATAGCAGCTGAAGCATTCTTAACGACTCTTCTAAGCTGGTATGTTCCGATGATTCTCAAAAATCGTCGTAATGGATGCTTGAAAGAACCCGGTGCAAAAACATCATACGGATCAGCCGCGACTTCCACACCATATTTTCTCTTTATCTTCATAGCTTCGTAAGCTGCAATTCTACCAAGAGTTCCTGGCACTCTGCAGATTAGCGCATCGTCATTTGATATAAAACTCCGAATCGCAGATCGCACCGCTTTGGCTTTTTTCAAGTACTGCAAAGGACCAATGAAATATGGTACTTCAAGAATTGAAATTCGATCCGAATCAACACGAATAGAATCATCTAGAACTTCATCCTTGTGCCTTTCAACTCTTGCGATGATCTTTACATTATCGAACTTCAAAAGGTAGTGTTCGAAAGTTTTGCGATTTAGCGCGGTATGATACCCATATATCTTACCATCGGGAGTTTTTGTAAAACGGGCGTTCGTTGCAAAAATTAAGTCCATCTAAATTTCTCTAAGAAAAGCAGAAAACTGCAATTCGTTATTATATTGCTCTTTAGCAAAGCTTTCACAGCTCATACTTTGAATACTGTCATTGTTTAGGAAAATACCCTTAAAAAAAGTAGAAAAAGCCTGTACGTCAGTTGGTTCAAAAAGTTGACTGTGATTTTGGACAGGAACAATCTCTTTAATTGAAGCGATATTTGAAGCTACAAAAGGAAGTCCGGAGACCATAGCTTCCATTAAAGCGTTGGGCATGCCTTCGGTCACAGAAGGAAAAAAGTAAAAATCGAAAGTTTTTAAGACGTCTGGGATAACGGTTTGATATCCTAGACTAATAACATCAGATTTAGTGAGTGAATCAGGTAAATTATCTAGAAGCTTATCTGTATCTTTTCCACACAACACAAGCTGAAAATCGAAACCTGCTTTTTTCAACTCTGCGGCTACTGCAATAAGTGTTTCATGGTTTTTTGCACTGTTAAGTCTTCCAGTATGGCCTATAACAAAACAATCACTTCGAATTTGAAAATGTGCTCTGAGTTCTTCTTTCGTAGCTCGAGCTTTGAATAGTTCAATATCAATACCATTTCGAATTACTTGCATTCGTGAATCATTCTGCTTTTCTTTAAAGAAAAAACTTAGACCTGCATAAGAATTTGCTAAAATTCGAGTAGCTGAATATAATACCAATCTATTCATAAGCGAATTGTACGCAAGATTGAACACTGTTTCTTTAAATGCATTGCTTGATCTTCTATAAAAAGCAATTCTAGTGGGGACTTTTAAGAGCCTTCCGATCAACAATGGAATTCCCGCGAAATTGCCGGTAAAGTCGCATATAGAAGAGGGCTTTTCCTTCTTAATTATTTTAAATAGCTCAAACCAAGCGATAAGACTTAAATAGCCAGAATTAACTGTTAGGATTTTTGAAGTGTATTTTTCATATTCTGACAATAGCGCTCCTTTTTTACCCGCCTTTGTAATAACAATGGGATCGATTGTAGATTCCGAGAAAGCGAGAAACCGTAACAAATACGTTTCAGCACCACCAGCATCAAGCGATGACACTAGAAAAACACATTTCTTTTTTTTCATCATTTTGCTGGATTATGATATGAAACAAACCAATCTACAAATTTAGGTATGCCTTCTTTCAGTCGCGTTACGGGCTTGTAACCGTATTTCATTTCAATTTCACTCAGGTCGGCAAAAGTTTGATAAACATCGCCAGGCTGCATGGGGAGAAAATCTTTTATTGCTTTTTTCCCAATAGCGCTTTCTAAATAGGAAATAAAATCGAGTAACTGTTCGGGTTGATTGTTTCCAATATTTAAAATCTCGTAATTTCCTGCTTTATAAGAAGATAAACTTACAGATATTATACCCGATACAATATCATCGATGTAAGTAAAATCGCGCTTTAGATCTCCGTTATTAAAAACCTGTATCGGCTTATTGTGGAGTATGGCATTCGTAAAGAGATAAGGAGCCATGTCGGGTCTGCCCCAAGGGCCATAAACTGTAAAAAAACGGAGTCCTATGGTTTCCATTCCGTACAAACTCGAGTATACATGGGCCATTAACTCATTGCTTTTCTTTGTTGCCGCATAAACGCTTATGGGCTTATCAACGGCATCTGATTCTGCAAAGGGTACTTTTTTCTGATTTCCGTAGATTGAAAAGCTAGAAGCATAAATTAACTTTTCAACTCCAAATCGGGCTGAAACTTCTAATATGTTACCAAAACCGATGATATTTGACTGATAATATGCGGATGGATTTTCGATTGAATACCGAACACCAGCTTGCGCAGCAAGATGAATAACTTTTTTAAAACGATATTTCTCAAATATCTCATGAAGTATCTGTTGATTGGTAATATCACTTTTGAAAAATTCGAATTCAGGGAATTTGGTAGAAGGTTGCGCTTGATCGAACTTTACGTGCTCGGCATTTAAAATACCTAGCTCCTCAAGTCGACTGTATTTCAATTTCGGTGTATAATAATCGTTACAATTATCTAATCCAACCACATGAAAACCTCTATCAAGAAGTGACTTGCAAAGGTGGTATCCTATAAAACCGGCGGCACCGGTGACAAGAATTTTTTCCATTAGCTTTTCATAATTAATGTTGCTAATTCTTGCGAAGACATGAATCTAACCTCTGGATAGCTGGCCACCACTCTGTCTAGCAACTCTTTAAGCATGCCTAGCCCCCTAGAACCATTTTTAGGATCCAATCTGCTTATGTAATTCACACGGTGTGTACAGATTACCGCAGGTCTGTTCCATTGAAAAGCGATCTTGATTTCGCTCATGGCTTGATCAATCCCGTTGATCGGATCGCTGGAAGGTTCAAATGTTACGTTACGGACAACATTTACCAGTCCACTCTGTTTATCAATACCCGAAAATCTTTTTATTTGGGTGGGTTCTTTAGGATTCAATGGCTTCATTTTGACTACTCGTGCACCTTGAATTCCGAAGAAATTACTGCTTGATAATTTTAATTTTAAGCTAGTATGTAACGTATTCTGAGGAGGAATAATAGTACCGGAATAAAAATTAAAGTGTTGTTTGAAGGTTTCTGCTCCATTTTGAATGTCTTCCGCAATTTCAAACAATTCTGACTTAGAATCGGCATCAAAGGCCGCTAAATATCCTCTTGGATTTAACTCATTTTTCCCAAAACCATAGAATTCTAAATCAAAAGCTTTCCGAAGTTTAGGATTATTTTTTTGAAGATCGGAAAGCCAACGAAATCGCTGCAGGTGAATTAGCCCGTGGAATTGAGGAAAAATCAATTGCTCATCGACAGCTTTATCGATAAAATATTTAGTTTTTGATTGACTTTCTAAACGCAGGTAAGATTTTTCAAAATTCTCTGATTCAAACTTTGAAAATTGATTTGCTCTAATTTTATCATAGTCGGGATTTTCCATGATAAAATTCGCTGTAAACACAGGAGATTTACCTGCTGCATTTTTTATGCTAGACAATACATCACATAAATTCTCTATATCGATCGCGGTTTCGAGGCTATCATATTTATTGTAGGCATTGTTTTTCAAAAGCCCTTTTTTTAAAAGCTCATCTTGAATTTGTTTAGACGCAACGCGCTGACTTCCCCAATCGTCGCTTTCGATTACAACAATTGGATCTGCGGTATAATAGCCTCGAGAATTATAAAAGTGACTTTTTAAATACTTTTTAAACTCCATGTTTTATAGTATTTTGTAGTGACTTAAAAATTTCCAAATCAAAAGGAGAAAAAACTCCAAGCGCTGCTTTTTGATCGACGACGATATGTCCGACTTTACCTGCAACCATTCGATCGCTCTTTTTAAAGCTATCAACGGTCGCGGCTACGATTCCTCCCATACCCGAAAAAAGTGCTTCACGTTCTAGTTTTGTAAATTTATACTGATCTAAAAGGGGTTGCATTCCGTGCCCTGTGTGTTGGTAGTACATCCTATTATCCGGACGAACACTCAAAAGCGAATCAGCTTGAAAGATTGACAAAGTATTTATAGCATCATCTATGATTTCTGTTGTTAGAAAGGGAAAGTCGGCGGCAATAGTTAAGATAGCTTTCGGAATTAAATCAATAATTTCTGGCTGATTTAAAACTAGATGTATCGTTTTAGAAAGTGTTTCGTGTAATTCTTCAAAAGCTGAAGGCCGCTCCACCACAAGTAAATTTGAAAAAATCGTTTCGAATTGTCTACAATATTGTATCAATTCAACATCTGAAGTAGTTACAACAATCTTCTCTACTTTCTTAGATTCGGCAACCGTTCTTAGCAGATTACTTAAAACCGTATCATTTTCATTAGTAGGAAAAAGAAGCCAATCAATTCCCGCAATAACGGTTCTACGAAGGGGAATAATCGCTATTGTTGTTGGTAACTGTACACCAAAAGTTTCGATATGTAAATCCTTGATTTTTTGTCTGGTTGAAAGGATTCTCAACTCGTTAGATGTTAGATTATTTCCATGCTGACGATAAGAAAAGAGTGGAAATCGTATATTAGAAACGGGGTAATGTGTAATGAATTTTATCCATAAATCGTAGCCATCTTGGCAGGTAAACGATTCGTTATAACCGCCAAGTTTGCGTAAATATTCCAATCGAATCATCGTGCAAGCTCCGTGGGCTGGTTGATCGTAAAGTGACACATTCTCATCAAAGTTGTGTCTCTTTTCTTCCCCTATTCTATTTCCATCTCGGTCAACGTAATAATAGTCAGGAAAAACTAATCCTAATTTATCATCTTGTTCCAATTTGGCCGACATGAGTTCCAGTGCGTTGGGCTCCAGAAAATCGTCGGCATCTAAGCGCATTATGTATTTTCCTTGGGCGGCGCGCATAGCAATATTATTGGTAATGTTCAGACCTTTGTTCTGTTGATATATAATAGAGATTTTCTCAACATGTCTGTAAGATTCGATGATTTCTTTAGAATTATCAGTTGAACCGTCGTCGATAATTATAACTTCAAAATCCTGGCAGGTTTGGTGTAACAAACTCTCGATGCAGTCACCAATAAAACGTCCGTAGTTGTAATTAGTAACATAAACCGTGATCAAGGGATTTTTATTTGGAAGCATACCTATTATTTTAATATAGTTTCAAGTTTGATAAATGTTGCAACCACTGGATTTCCAATGTAAAACATCCAAGTGGTTACATCAAGAGATATTCTTAATTGGACAATTGACCATAGAGCTACTGGAAAAAATAAAATTGCAGTTGGTAACTTTAATTCACTAGAAGCGTTCAGACTATAACTTCTTATAAAATAAATCGACGCCAACACAAACCATATAATAAGAAATCTCCTGCCCAGCGAGTCGAATGCGAATCCAAATTGGATAAAGGCCAAAAATAAAATCATAAAAGAAACTAGGTTATCTTGAAACTTATCAGACTTTAAACTAAATCTTTTAAGATATGCATTATAGAACAAAGCGATATAAAATCCATATTGAAGAAATGGTATTCTTAATCTGGAATACCAATTTCGGTTTTCTAAGTTTTGATTTCTCATTTTGATGTAATCTTCCCTAGAATAACCTTGAATCTTATCTTCTACTCCTTCACCTAGTTGAGAACTATCGAAATTACTCAAAAAACTATAGAATAAATTTGGCAAAATAAAAGAAAGTGCTAAGAAAGATAGATACAAAAGATTGCGATTCCCTAAAAAACTGTAAGCTAAAACAACTACTGTTGCTAAAGCGAAGCTAAAATGAACAAGACAAGACAGGAAACAAAAAAATAAAAATCGTTTATTTTCTGACTTTAAATACATAATAACGCCATAGATATAAATCCAGGATGCGATTGGAAAACGGATCGCTTGAACGTTATTGATTGGAATCAAGAACCACAAGAGAATAAAAAAAACTTTAACGTTAAACGATTTGATTCCTTCAACATCATCAAAAATGACTTCAATTACTTTTAGCATAAAGTAAGAAAAGACAAAGGAATGAACCATAAACATAACCTGGTAGGAATCTGTAAAGCGAGATACTAAAAAGTTCACCACAACCGAATAAAGGTCGAGTTCGCCCGAATTAGATTTTCGCAGTAAAATGGCTTGAATTAAAGCAAAAAAGCTACTCGAATCTAATTTTGCAAAGAGTTCAAATTTTTCTTTATGAGCAAATCCGTCCATTGATTCTCTGGCAAAATTAATGGTGTATCCAAAATACGTAAAAACAAAGAGTAAAATTTTTCGGCTACTTTTCAAGCCGAAATTTCGCACAGCTATGCAACCGGCTAAAAATGGCCAGATTAGAAAAATCAGTTTCAAGCCTTTGTTAGACCTTTCCTGATTTACTTTTGCCCTTATTAAGAGATCAGATTCCAATCTAATTTTTGATGTTTTTTAAGTGAAGTAGTACACGATTTTCCGAGCAACTTTTCATAATCTCTAGCATCGATACCAACGTTTGGGCGGAGTACTGTTAAATTCTCTGTAGTAAATATTTCCCCTGCCTCAATATCTCTAGCGGGATAGACGGCTCGTCTGAAGCTTTGCACGTGTCCGTTTTCGATTTCAATAGCTACAGGCTGTTTGGTGTTTGATCCCTTCAAGCCCTTAATTTCTTGAATTTCGGCAATTAACTCCTTGATTTCTGGATTTGTCAAAGAAACCTTGTGGTCTCTGAAGACCTTTCCTTCTCTGGAATCGGTAAAATGGAATTCCAAAACTTCCGCTCCCATGGCAACACTATACATCAAAGCTTTTGAACCTTCAGTGTGATCAGAATAGCCTATGGTAAGACCTGTAAGTTCTTTTAATCGCGACATTACGCTTAGGTTGGCATCCGCGTTTGGTATAGGATACATACTCGTACATTGAAGTACAGCCAGGTAATTCGGGTCTTTGTAGATATCATTCACGCTTTGAATAAAAGAAATAGCCTCGAGCACTTCTGCTTCGGTAGATAATCCCGTTGAGATTATTATAGGCTTGCCTAGTTCTGCTGTCTTTCTTAAAACTGGGTAAGCAGTTAAATCCCCACTACCTATTTTGTACAAAGAAATGTACTTATCGAGCCAAACCATGGCATCTAAATCCCATACAGACGAGGTATATTTGACCCCTGCCGCCAAAACCATTTCAGCCAGCTCTATATGTTGTTCTTGTGAAAGCTCAAACTTTTTAAAGTGTTTATTTCGATCTGGGCTTTCAACCTGAGAAACTAAGGTATCACCAGTATAAACTTGAAACTTGACATAATCAACACCGCTGTCTATAGCTAGTTGTGCCAATCGTTTAGCGTACTCAAAATCGCCTTCATGATTACCTCCAATTTCTGCTATCAAAAGTGGTCCGTATTTTCCGATAAAATTTCCCATAATTTTTATTTTGTAAAATCTTCAATCTCGTCAATGAGTTTTACTGCTTTCGGTAAATTTACATTTTTCCATTTCGCATAGAGTCCGATCCGCTGGTAATAATTTTTCAACGCAAATCTCGGGCAATGAGTTTGTTCGTAAAACAAGGCGGTAGAAGCTGTAGAAACCACGCACGAATTAACCGAATTTGCGATGTACAATTCAGCTGGAACGTAGTTTTGGATTACAACTTTTCCGAAGGCATCTTCCATCATCTTTTTTCTTTGAGGCTGCGAATACCCAGGATGAATCTTAATGCGCAACTGTTCTTTGCCCAAGACTTTCATAATTTTTGAAATCTCTTCTATTTCAGCAGCAAATAGCGATTCATCTAAAATAATTGGAGCTAAGTAAATTACACAATTTTGCAAATTCGTAAAATCTGAATCTTCGTCACTTACAAAACAGCTATTCGCAATCTTAACGCTATTTGCAGTTGGGAAAAGACTTATCTTTTGAATTGGTTTACCACAAGCTTTATCTATAAACAAATCTGGATGGGTCATCCACAACTTTTTAATATAGCCGCTTCTATGCATGTGTCGACCAAACCAAATGAAATCTTTTAGGATAACTCCTCTTTTAAATAGGTGGTAGTAAATATTAAAATTTTCTTTAATTCTGCCTTTCCATAACGAAATTTCTTGCCTGTGATAAAACAAGGCTCCATCTTGTAACTGGTGTATCTGCGTACCTTTTTTCGCGTTTGATAAAACGAATGTCTCGAAAGGCCGATATGCATGAGCGGTAAACAAATTTGTAATAGGCTTATTAAAAATTTCTTGCTTTACCCGATCTGTAAAATCGGCGTCTGAAAATCCCATCCGAGTTGCGGTTACAAATGGAGGCAACTTTTCAACATCAAGCCCTCCCCCTCTTCTCCCAGTAAGTACGAGTTGATTGCGAAAGCTACCGTCGGAAAAAAACTCTTCGATAACAGATAACGCCAACATGATTTGGTATTCAGTCGATAACAGGAAGACATTATTAAATACGTCGGATTGTCTCATTTCTGTAGATATAAGGGAAGTAGACTTTTGAGATTATAATTTTGATGTTGTTCCTTAAAATTATTGAATATCCTTGAGATTATTTCAAAATCTTCAGGAGTGTCTAATGCAAATTGCAAACCTGCAGCTTCTGGTAATTCCGTATTATACTGAAAAAAAACCTTCTCGGGCAAGTGTTCGTACCAATACGAGGTTACATGTTCAAAGTACTTTTTATCTGTTGAAATTTCACTTAGCGCATTTCTGTACGAACTTAACTTCACAATTTCAATACTCATCCCCTTCGGATAGGTTCGTTTATGAACGTTTGTAATGAAATCGTAGCTGTGAGAAATTTGCTTAATCATCGATTCCAGAACAAGTGTGTCGACAAAAACATTATCACCATTAATGCGGGCGGCATATTCAAAATTGTAGTGCTTCGCTGCTTCGTAAAAACGTAGTGCAACATTGTCCAAGCTTCCGCGAAAACAATTATAACCACGAACTTTGGCAAATTCTGCAATCGGATCATCACTTGCCTCGGAAGAAGTTGCAATAACTATACGCTCAAGTGGTATCACTATTGATAAACGTTCTATAATAATTTGCAACACCTCTTTCCCGTGTATGGTCATTAAAGCCTTACCCGGCAAGCGAGACGAGTTATATCTCGAAAGTACGATTGCACCAAATTTATTCACGAGTACTTATTTTTTTAGCCGGTGTTCCTGCCCATATTTCAAAAGGAGGAACATCTTTATTTACTACTGAATTTGCTGCGATCACAGCGCCATCTCCTATTGTTACCCCTTTTAAAATTGTAACATTACTTGCAATCCAGACACCATTGCCAATTTGTATGGGTGCGGTAACATTAGGCTGCTGATTAATCAGTAGATCGCGCGCTGCACTGTGATTACTATCTACTATGTAAACAAATGGCGCTATCAAACAATCTGCTCCAATTTCAATGTTCTCGGAAGAGAATATGAAATTATGATAACCGATAGTGGTTCGGTTTCCAATTTTGATCATTGCAGATTGGTTACAGCTGCAAATTCGGGCACCTTCTTTAATAACCACATCGTCGCCAATGGAGATATTATGAGGAAAGCGCATAAATTCGACAGACTTGTCAATGTGTACGTTCTTGCCTAAAAAGGCTAACTTTTGGCTGGCTCTGAAATATCGCCATTTGTTGCGCCAAGTAAATTTTAGATGTTTACGAAGCTGTGACATTATATTTCCTGCATTTTAACCATTCGCTGAAAATCAGCGTTGGTATTTGTTAGCTCTTCAAAACTGCCTGTTGCTTCAATTTTTCCATTCTTTAGAAAGCACACGATATCTGCTGAACGAACTGTTGACAAGCGATGTGCAATGATTACTACGGTATATTTACCTTTCAATGCATCAATATTTTTTTGTATATTTTGTTCTGTTTCAGAGTCGAGAGCCGATGTAGCTTCATCTAAAACCAACAAATTGATATCTTTATACAGTTCTCTAGCAATGCTTAATCGCTGTTTTTGTCCGCCACTGAGATTGATACCTGCATTTCCGAGCATTTCATTTTCTTTTCCAGGCAAAGACGCTACGAAATCGGCTGCTGAAGATTGTTCAAGTGCTCTATAAAATCGTTCTTTATTTTGTTCTGTTGGCGGATCCCAAAATGTGACGTTATTGAAAATAGTATCGTTAAAAATTACGGGGTCTTGTGTTATGTAACCAACTTTTTGTTGAAAGGCGTGTTTGTTAATTTCAGAAAGCGAAAGTTCGTCCAAAAGGATTTTTCCTGAAGTGGGCTGAATTAATCCTACAAGCAAATTTACCAGCGTTGTTTTACCACTTCCGCTTTCTCCTACTAAAGCGATGGTTTGATTTTTAGGGAAAGTTAGATTTATATTTCCTAAAATGATACGTTCGTTATTGTATGCAAATGATACATTTTCAAATCGAATTCCCGTATTAATTCCTGTTGTAACTATTGTACCATCTTTTTCTTCATTGGACTGGAGCTCGTCTGTGAATTCACTCATATTATTCAATGAACCCGATACAGCAAGAAATAAATTCGTTTGTGTTTGAACAAACATCAAGGCATTTAATGCTTTATAGAAAAAAATCAAGCTTACAATAATCGTAGACAACCCGCCTTTTAAAACAGCTACCTGTATAAAAATAACCAGCACAACCACAAAAATCAACAATGGTTCTCGAGTAGCCGTTAAAATACTTGAGAGAATTCCAATTTTGCGATTATCCTTTTCTATGTCAATTGTTGTATTGATCAATTTCTTGGAAAACCGTTCGTCGGAACCTGTTGCTTTTAAATACTTGAAATTGGCTACACGTTGAATGATTAGACTTTGAAACAAATGATTACTCAGCGTTAGCTCTTTACTTGCGCCCTTAGTTCTTGCATATAGCTTTTTGTATAGCAGGTTTGTTAGTAATCCTCCAACAGATACTACTAATGCAAACTTAAAATCTACAAAAAATGCAAATCCCATATATACTAAAACAAAAACACTGAACTGCAATGCGGTGAAATAGGTTTGATAAGCTCTTGCAACTCTATCAACCTCAGCGCTTAATGTATTCTGAATTCTTCCAACATCGGATCCAACAAAATACTTATAACCGATCTTATTTAAGCAGGCAATTAATGTTAATCTGATTTGTTTGATGAAGCTTTGTTGTAAAACTACTTGGTATGAGGTTCTTATGTATTGAGCCACACCTTTTAAACAAAAGAATAAACACAGAATTACTAAGACAGAGTAGATATCGAAATTAATCGAAAAATAATCTAATAACTTAGGAAGAAAAGCTACTGGGCCTGATAGGGCATTTTCGGTTTTTGGAGCACTAGGATCAAGCACCTGAAATAAAGGTAAAAACATCGATAAGCCCAAACCATCAAGAAAACCAACAACGATACTTAAAATAATCGAAATAAAAATCCTGTACCTTAAGTAGCGGTAGAAATACGCGAAGCTCTCAAAGTTTTTTGCCAGTATAGCTTTTATTTTTTGCATTTTGATTCGATATTACCTATCAGTTCTTAGCTCTTAGCTGCTCTAGCCATTGTTTATTTTGCAAATACCAGTCAATTGTTTTGCTTAAACCTTCTTCAAATGTTACCGACGGCTTCCACCCTAATTCTTGGTTTATTTTGGAAGCATCGATGGCGTAACGAAAATCATGTCCGGGACGATCTGTAACAAAAGTGATTAATTCTGCTGATGTACCTTCAGGATTGCCCAATTTTTGATCTATTTGTTGGCACAATACGCGTACTAAATCAATGTTCTTCCATTCATTAAATCCGCCTATATTATAGGTTTCTCCTACTTTCCCTTTATGAAAAATTGTATCGATGGCTGCAGCATGATCTATTACAAAAAGCCAATCACGCGTATAATTGCCGTCACCATAAACAGGTAAACTTTTTTTGTCGAGACAATTTTGGATGAAAAGTGGAATTAGCTTTTCTGGAAATTGATTTGGTCCGTAATTATTGGAACAGTTTGAAATTACAAACGGCAACTTGTACGTTTCTCCGTAAGCTCTTACAAAATGGTCTGAACTGGCCTTCGACGCTGAATATGGTGAGTTTGGGTCGTAAGCAGTTTCTTCCGTAAAGAAACCTTCTTCGCCTAAAGTGCCATAAACCTCATCAGTACTGATGTGATAAAATAACTTATCCTTAAAATCGGAACTCCAGTGTTTTTTCGCTGTATGCAAAAGATTTACTGTACCTACAACGTTTGTTGTTACGAAAGCCAATGGATCCGTAATTGACCGGTCTACGTGCGATTCGGCTGCCAAGTGGATTACCGAATCGAAATTAAACTCGGCAAATAAGTCTTCCAAAACTGCCGCATCTCGGATATCTGCAACTACTAGTTTGTAATTTGGTGCTGTTTCGATATCCGCTAAGTTTGCCGGATTACCCGCGTAGGTTAAAGCATCTAGGTTAAAAATGTTGTAATTGGGATATTTCGTCACGAATAATCGAACCACATGCGAACCGATAAAGCCGCATCCTCCGGTAATTAGTATGTTCCTTTTCTTAGCTTCCAATTCCATAATATTTAAAACCAAAATTGATTAATTCTTGTTTTGGAAGGATATTTCTGCCGTCAAAAACAAATGCAGGTTTGGTCACTTGTTTATAAATTTTATTCCAGTCGTACGATTTAAATTCGTCCCATTCTGTTAAAACAGCGATGGCGTGTGCCGCATCAAATAGAGTATCAGTGTTCGAATAAACCTCAACACGCTTCTGAATTACTTCTGCACTTAGATCCGTGTACAAAGTCAAATCCGATACAATCTGTTTTTTCGATACTTGCGGATCGTATATGGCTACCTCGGCTTGTTCTTGAAGCAATAAATTTGCTACATAAATAGCTGCCGATTCTCGAGTATCATTTGTGTCCTTTTTAAAGGCCCATCCCAGAAAAACAATTTTTTTACCAGAGATGGTATTGTACAATTCCCGAACAATTTTTTGAGCAAACCGACTTTTTTGGTGGTCGTTCATTATGATTACTTGTTCCCAGTAATCGGCTACTTCTGTTAATCCGTACGAACGAGCGATGTAGACTAAATTTAGAATATCTTTTTGGAAACAAGATCCACCGAATCCGACCGAAGCATTTAAAAATTTTGGTCCGATACGGGAATCCATACCGATGGCGCGAGCTACCTCGGCCACATCAGCGCCTGTTTTTTCACACAACTCAGATATGGAGTTTATCGAAGAAACTCTTTGAGCCAAGAATGCATTAGCTGTTAACTTTGAAAGCTCGGAAGACCACAAATTGGTAGTGAGGATCTTATCTTCAGGCACCCAACTTGAATAGATTTTTACTAATGACTGAATAGCAGCATTTCCTTCAAGCGTTTGTTCTCCTCCTATCAAAACACGATCGGGTTGCAATAAATCGGTAACCGCCGTTCCTTCAGCAAGAAATTCGGGATTAGACAAAACTTGAAATTTCGCTCCATTTCCCGTATTGTCGAGAATACTCTTTATGGCCTCGGCAGTTCGTACCGGAAGCGTCGACTTCTCGACAACTATTTTGTTTGTTTTGCTAACTGAGGCAATCTGTCGTGCACAAAGCTCGATATATTTCAAATCGGCAGCCTGACCTTTTCCAGAACCATATGTTTTTGTAGGTGTATTTACCGAAATGAAAATCATTTCTGCCTGATCAATGGCTTGATCTACACTTGTAGAGAAAAACAGATTTCTGCCTCGAGCAACACCAACTATTTCAGCTAACCCGGGTTCATATACTGGAAGTTTCGACAAGTCCGGATCGTTCCAAGCTTGGATTCGATCAGGATTCATATCAACAACCGTAACTGTTATATCCGGACATTTAGCAGCGATGACAGCCATAGTAGGACCGCCAACGTAGCCAGCACCGATACAACAGATATTTTTAATTTTAGTCATATTACAAACAACCGTCGGCTTTAGCGCCTAGAATTCCTTTAACATCGTAAATGATGCCCTTTTCTGTTTTAAATAACTCAAGGTCGAGATTAGCAAATTCTTTATGGGCAACACCTAAAATCACGGCATCATATTTCCCTTTTGGTAATTCGTTGGTAACTGAATAATTATACTCATGCGCTACTTCAGCTGGCGATGCCCACGGATCGTATATGTCGACCGTGATTCCGTAATCTTCCAAGGCAGCGATAACGTCAACGATTTTTGTATTTCTAACATCTGGGCAGTTTTCTTTGAAGGTTACTCCCAACATCAGCACTTTTGCTGAATTGACGGTAATCCCATTCTTTATCATAAGCTTAACTGCTTGAGAAGCTACGTACTCGCCCATACTATCGTTTAACCGACGACCAGCAAGTATGATCTCAGGGTGATATCCTAGCTCTTGTGCTTTTTGAGCCAGATAGTATGGATCTACACCGATACAGTGACCACCTACCAAACCTGGCTTAAAAGGAAGGAAGTTCCATTTTGTTCCAGCGGCAGCCAAAACATCATGAGTATTAATACCCATTAAGTTAAAAATCTTAGACAATTCATTCACAAAAGCAATATTGATATCTCGTTGCGAATTCTCGATAACTTTCGCAGCTTCGGCAACTTTGATTGTCGGAGCTAAATGTGTTCCAGCTACAATAACGCTTTTGTACAGATTATCGACTATAGTTCCTACCTCTGGTGTAGAGCCAGCGGTAACTTTTAGAATTTTCTCAACCGTGTGCTCTTTATCACCTGGATTTATGCGCTCCGGACTGTAACCCGCGTAAAAATCGGAATTAAATTTCAATCCACTTACGCGTTCCAAAACTGGAACACATTCGTCTTCGGTAACTCCTGGATAAACGGTCGATTCGTAAATTACGATATCGCCTTTTTTCAGAACTTTACCTACTGTTTCAGATGATTTATAAAGCGGCGTTAAGTCTGGACGATTGTTTTTATCAACGGGCGTTGGAACTGTAACTACGAAAATGGTGCAATCTTTTATATCGTCTAAATCTGCCGAACAATAAAGACCTTGACCTTGGTGGCTCTTTGGTACTAATACCGCCTTTAGCAAATCCGACTCCACTTCTAAAGTTTTATCTACTCCCGAGTTTAACTCTGCTATACGAGCTTTATTGATGTCGAATCCTACGACGTTGTACTTCGTGGCAAAAAGTCTGGCTAATGGTAAACCCACATAGCCCAATCCGATTACTGCTATTTTCATATTACTTTAAGTTTTCCCAATACCAATCCACGGCGATCTCAAGTCCTTGTTGCAGCGAATACTTGGGGTTGTAGTTTAATAATTGTTTTGCTTTATCGATACTAGCGAGGGAATGAGGTATATCACCCGCCCGATTTGGTCCATGAATCACTTCAACGTTTCCTATTTTAGCGTCTTTTTTTGCTAAAGCCTCCTTGAGGTAACGTACTAAATCGTTGAGTGTTGTTCTATCGCCAAAAGCTGTGTTATACACCGTGTTTACAGCCTCAGGGTTATTTGTAGTTATAGCTAATTCATTCATCTGAACCACATTGTCTACGTAAGTAAAATCGCGACTAAAATTACCATCGCCGTTAATTACTGGACTTTCGTGCTTCATAAACTGCATAACAAACTTTGGAATCACCGCAGCATAAGCTCCATTCGGATCTTGTCGGCGACCAAACACGTTGAAATACCGCAAACCAATGGTTTCAATTCCATAAGTTCTACTAAAAATATCGGCATAAAGCTCATTTACATACTTAGTTATTGCATACGGAGAAAGCGGCTTACCTATTTTATCTTCAACTTTAGGTAGCGCTTCCGAATCACCGTAAGTCGACGAGCTCGCCGCGTAAACAAATCGCTTAACACCGGCGTCGCGCGAAGCAACTAGCATGTTTACAAAGCCACCTACATTTACATCATTACTTGTAATTGGATCATTTATTGAACGCGGAACCGAGCCAAGAGCGGCTTGATGCAATACAAATTCGCAACCTAAAACTGCTTTTCGGCACTCTTCGAGGTTTCTTATGTCGCCTTCGATAAATTCAAAATTTGGATTTTCTATAAATCCATCAAGATTTTTTTTGTGTCCCGTTGCCAAATTATCGAGGCAAACCACAGAATATCCTTTAGACAAAAAATATTCGCATAAATTGGAGCCTATAAAACCAGCTCCACCCGTAACCAAAATTTTTGGTAGGTTAGTAGACATAGATTTCGGATTTTAATTTTTTTTTCAGCGCAAATATAATCTATTAAAATTAAGAAGGTTTTAACTTATTTCTTGATTTTTGATTTTATTAGCTTTATGACGTTCTGAATCCAAGCAAAAACACCCTCTGGCTTATCATCTTCATGGTATCCGCTCGAGTAATTTCCGTACCCATATCCATAACCGTAATTGTAGCCGTAACCGTAGCCGTACTTGGCTTTGCTTTCAAATCCGTTTAGAACGATACTAACATTTGACAGTTCTCCGCGTTTCTGACGGTTGTTCAGTAATGTAATCATATCCTTTTTGGTAAAATTCTGGCGCACTACATACAAAGTAACATCTGCAAGTGGTGAAAGTTCTAGTGCATCAGAAACTAAACCAACTGGAGGTGTATCCAAAATTATATAGTCGTAGCGCGACTTCAACTCCACAAGCATCGTGGTCATCGCATCGCTCATGATTAATTCTGCCGGATTGGGCGGATTGGGGCCCGACGGAATTACATCCAAGTGCGCAATATTTGTTTTTTGAATCACCTCATCTAAAGACTTTAAGCCAACAAGATAATCAACAGCACCAACGTCGTTTGAAACTTTAAAATCGTTAAAGAGTTTAGGTTTGCGTAAATCCAAACCAACAATTAGAGTTTTCTTTTCACTCAAGGCGAAAACAGTAGCAATATTTATAGAGCAAAACGTTTTTCCTTCTCCACTAATGGAAGAAGTTATCATCAGTGTTTTTGCTCCTGCTAAATTCTGACGCTTGTAAAGGAATTGTAAGGATGAACGTATCGCACGGAACGATTCCGACAATGCCGACTTCGGTCGTTCAAATACGCTCAAATTACTCTCTGTTTTCTTTTTTCCGATTACACCAATTAAGGGAATAGACGTAAGTTTAGCTACATCGTCGGTGTTCTGAATCGAATTATTCACGAAAAACAATCCGAAAACACCAAGAAGCGGAATGATAAAACCTAAAAACAGCGCAAGAATATAGTTTACGCTGGTTTTTGGACCAATCAAACCGCCTCCAACATCTTTAGCATTGTCTATGAATCGAATATCCGAGACATTTGCCGCTTTAACAATATTGGCTTCGGTTCGTTTTTGCAAAAAGGTGGTGTAAATTTCATTCCCTAAATCAAACTTGCGCTGAATTTTTAGGTAATCTTGCTTGTCTTCTGGTATTTGCTTTAGTTCCGATTCGGCTGCATTTAACTTCGCATTTACCATATTCAAATCGTAATTTAAACCCGAACGCGCCGTCATAATATTCTCTAACAAAACACTTTTAATTGCCGAGATTTCCACGTCAAAATCGCTGTATAACTTCTCGCTTTTTACGGAAAACTGCATTTGAGCTCGCCGCGTCGATAGCGTTATTAGCTTAGAAACATTTACTAAGATATTCGGATCTTCAATGCCTACAACCGATGGCGAAGGTAGTTTCGAATAATCGACGCTCTTTTTTAGATAAGAAGCCAAATTATTCAAATAAGCGATTTTTCGCTGAATGCGATCTTTCTCACCATCCAATTCGGTGAGTTTGGTGCTGATTGCTTCTCCGCCTTGTTCTAAAGCGCTTACGTTTTTATCCCGACTAAAACTCTTTAATTCATCGGTTGTTTTGCGCAACGATTCTTCCATAGCACGCATCGTACTATCAATAAAGTTAATGGTATTCGTTGCGAACTGATTTTTTGCAGCTAGTTGTGTTTCCTTTAAAATCCGAACAGTCGTATTTAAATAATCTACCATTCGCGCTTTATTGTGACCTTGCAAACTCAATTTTAAAATTGATCCGCCTTTAGCATCCGGCTCGGCATTAATGCCTTGGTAGCTTCCCACAACGCCATCAAAATTCGAAAAGCTCACAAAGTACTCCTTTCCTACCTGCTTTCCAGACATGTCGGTAATATCGAGCGTCCAAGACAAAAAGGGCAAAACTACTTTGCTGCCCACGCGATAACGCCTTACAAACGTTCCTTGAGGAACCGCCACATCTGTTCGCGATTTGTTGCTGTACAAATATGCTCCTGCCGTGTTGGATTCAAACGGTATTGTAAGTACGTACGAATTAGCATCAACAAACTTAATTTTGATTTCTCTATCGGCTAATTGCGGTTTGTCTTTATCGATGTTCACTTTAAAAGGTGCGCTGCCGTATACGTCAATTTTATTGTATTTACCCTGCTCGAGGTATTGAATGTAGAATTCCAACTCGTCTACAACCAATTCGTTGTGCGAACGCGATTTTAACAATGAAATAATAGTTTGCACCTGATCGCTAGTTCCTCCCCAATTAAAAACTAAACTGGTGTTGGCCGTAAAAAAGGGATTACTCTCTTCTTTCACAGAAATCGTAGTGTCAACCGCATAGATTTTCTCCTTTCGTATATTGACTTGGTAAGCCCACGTAAAAGCAATCGCCCAGCTTAGCAAAAACCACTTCCAATAGCTGAGCGTTTTAATAAGGAATCCCTTAAAATCGAAACTGATTTGCGATTCAGAGGAGTTAAAATCGGACTGATCTATCATTTTAATTTCGCGCTAAAATAAATACCGTTGTTAACAATGTTAAGACAGTAAAAATCGATGTCAAGGATTCTATACCTGTTTTTCCCGTTCCCCAGGACTTCTGAGGTAGGGGCTTTACATAAATATAATCGTTAGGCTGCAAATAAAAATACGGCGACTGGAGCGCATTGATGTCTGTTAAATCGATCGTATGCAACTCCATACCTGTAGGATACTGGCGCATAACGATAACATTTTTGCGATCACCGGTAGTAGCAATATCTCCTGCATTAGCTAAAGCTTCTAAAATATTTGCCTTTTCCTGAAAAAGCACTACAGTTCCCGGCGAACCTACTTCGCCATTCACGGTAATTCGCAAACCCGCTAACTTTACAGTCACGAAGATATTCGCTCGCTCAGTAAAATACTTGTCTAACAATTCTTGTTCAATCTTTAAACGTGCTTCGTCTAAAGTCAAACCAATAACATTCACATTTCCCACTATGGGTATCCGGATATTTCCCTGCTGATCTACCGGAAAACCATTAAAGTAAACGCCTTGTTCACTTTGCGTGGCAACGCCCGAACTACCATCGTTTTGTTGAAAAATAGCAACCAATTCTGGATTTACCGCCTTGATGTTAATCATCAATATGTCGTTGCTCTGCAGCCTATAAGCCTTGTCGTTAATTTGATTAACAGGGTTTACAATCGAATTGTCGGTTTTCTGCAGATAAACCATATCCTTTACAGAAATACACGATTGCAAACACAACATCAGAACAAAAACTAGGAAAATGCGCATGAATGAGTCTTTAGCGAACAAATATAAAAGGAATAAGACAGATTAAAAATTATTCCCTCCGAAGCTTTTACGTAGGATACGAATAAAACTCAAAATAGGTTTTATGCTTCAAACTTAGGTGCGCAAACTATCCTCAAACGGCACGCGGTGTAAAATACTTCGTCCTAAGGTTACCTCATCGGCAAATTCGAGCTGGTCGCCTACAGAAATCCCGCGCGCGATCGTCGAGGTTTTCAAATTGAAATTTTTAACCTGGTTGTAAATGTAGAAATTCGTAGTATCGCCTTCCATCGTGGCACTTAAGGCAAAAATGAGTTCGCTAACCAAACCCGAACGTACTTTTTCTACCAAAGTGGAAATTTTGAGCTGACTCGGCCCCACACCATCCATCGGAGAAATTTTCCCACCCAAAACGTGGTAGATTCCTTGAAACTGACCCGTATTTTCAATGGCCATCACATCGCGTATGTCTTCTACAACGCAAATCAATTCGTGGTTGCGCTTCGGGTTTGCACAAATCTGACACAACAGCTGGTCGGAAATGTTATGGCAACTTTCGCACAACTTAACTTCCGTGCGCAAACGCTGCAATGCTGCGGTAAGAGCAGTGGTTTCTTCTTCGGGTCTGCGTAATAAATGCAACACCAACCGCAGTGCGGTACGTTTGCCAATTCCGGGTAAACCCGCCATTTCGTTAACGGCTTGTTCCAACAACTTCGAAGAAAATTCCATAGGGCAAAAATAAGCCAATAAACTACATTTTTAGCAGCCTGTAATTCCACAAAAAAACCGATACTTGTAACTATTTTAGAGAAAGTCATGACACCAACCACCATTTTACTTCTAATAACCGTTTACTTCGGACTCTTATTTGCCATTTCGTACTTTGTGAGCAAAAACGACCAAAGCAACGACAGTTTCTTTACCGCCAACCGCAACTCAAAATGGTATTTAGTAGCTTTCGGAATGATAGGTACCGCGCTTTCCGGCGTTACGTTCATCAGCGTTCCGGGCCAAGTAGGAAATCCCGATATTCAATTCAAGTATTTTCAATTTGTTTTAGGAAACGCCATCGGTTTTATCATCATCGCAAAGCTTTTATTGCCGTTGTACTATCGTTTGCGAGTGGTTTCTATTTACAGTTACATCGAACAGCAACTCGGAACAGTTTCTTACAAAACAGCTGCCTCGTTTTTTCTGATTAGTCGCACTATTGGTTCGGCTGCCCGACTTTATTTGGTCGTTTTGGTCCTGCAACGCTATGTGTTCGATGCTTTTGGTATTCCGTTTGCCGCAACGGTCTTGGGTTCGCTTTTACTTATTTTCGCGTACACCTACCGCGGAGGTTTAAAAACCATCATCTTAACCGACACGCTTCAAACCTTATTCTTGGTTTCTTCGGTTATCCTTACGATTATTTTTATCTGTCAGAGTTTAAACTTATCGGCAACCGAAGCATTCGAAACCGTTAAAAACAGCAGCTATTCCAAAATTTTCTTCTTTGAAGATTGGTTAAAATCTACATTCTTCCTCAAGCAAATTATCGGTGGCATCTTTGTAACGCTTGCTATGGTCGGGCTCGATCAAGATTTAATGCAAAAGAATTTATCGTGTAAGAACATCGGCGAAGCACAAAAAAACATGTTCACCTTTACGGCGATTTTCGTTTGTATAAATCTGTTCTTTCTGAGTGTTGGCGCACTTTTATACTTGTATGCCGAGAAGAATGGCGTGAGCATACCTGTCGATTTAGCTACGGGAAAAACGCGAACCGACCTACTTTTCCCGGAAATTGCTTTTAACCATTTGAGTATAGTTCCGGCGATTGTGTTTTTACTCGGACTCACCGCTGCCACCTTTGCCACGACCGATTCGGCTTTAACTGCACTTACAACCTCGTTTTGTATCGACTTTTTAAACATGGATAAAACGGTTGCCGGAAAAAACAGTGTGGCTACCCGACACGGCGTACACATCGGATTTTCATTGCTCATGTTTGTGGTTATTTTGTTCATTTACAGCTACAACGACGATTCGGTGGTGAGCCTTATCTTCAAAATTGCAGCGTACACTTACGGTCCGTTATTGGGCCTTTACAGTTTCGGACTTTTCGTAAAAAATCGTGTAGTAACCGATAAGCTTACGCCGGTAGTGTGCGTTTTAGCGGTGGTGGCTACGTATGTGATTTCAGCCAACAGTCGGCTTTTATTCGGCGCTTACGAGTTTGCCGAAGAACTCATTATCGTTAACGGTTTGCTGACACTTTTGGGCTTAGTTGCGGTAAGTAAACCGAGAAAAGGTGAGGCAATTACGCACTAATTTGAGGGTGTGACTAACTAAATCTTCTTTTTTATTTGGGCGTTCCGGCGCCTCAGTGCTGGAAAGCTGTTTCAGGCGCCGTCGGGTCTTTCGCTGCCCCGATAGCTATCGGGGTTTTTTGCCCGACGTTGATCAAAAAACAAGATTTCCGCTGCAACCCCTAACGCGGGGAATGTACGCAAAGAGACGACTTATTTACTACAGTAGTTTGAAGGTCTTTAAGGAAAAGTGCTTCTTGAAATCGTCACGAGAATAACATTGGTTTTATTTCTATTTTCCCATTTTGGTTGGATTCTGTCTAGTGTCAAAAACGTCGGCAATTTTGACCTGCTTGTTTGTTGAATCGACCGAGTAAATCACTTTGTAGTTACCGCAAACCAAATAATAATACTTTTCTTTTCTATTGGCGAGTAGAAGCTCAATCGGCCCTGCGAACGGATTCGTTTCCAGAATATTTGCTCCTTTAATTAATTTTGTGATGATTTGCTTAGCAACTTTGTAACTCACTTTAAATTTGTGATATTCAAATATTTCATCTAGTTTTTCTTGAGAAAACGCAGACCAAACAACCACGTATTTCATTTTCAATACTTTGATAAAATCTCACAACTTGGTTTACAACGATTGGCTTTGAAATCTGCTTCTGATTTATCTATCCTCTCGTTCAGTTCTTCTATCGTCATTGGCGTGATAGTATTGTTCTTGAAACTTGTGCTCGTTTTCAAAAGTTTTTCAAATTGGCTAATAGCTTCTTCACTTTGAATTTTGAGGAACTCTTGAATAAAAGCTACTTTTCGTGTTTGCAAATCCATAATCTATTTCACTTTTTATCAAAATTACAAATTAACTTTTGGCAATTGTTGATTGTGAGCAGATTTTTCAAAAGCATTCTCATCTTAGCTTGTTATGGCTCGAACTCGCGCTTTGCAAAGTATCCCGAATTTAAGGTATGCTTGAAAAAGTGAATTGCGAAATTTTCTGATTGTTTACTTATAAGATAGCGCAATCACGCAAGGATTTATCTAGCTTATTTTTTAAGTTTTAGAAGAATACTCCGAAGTCGGGAGACTTCGGAGAGCGAGTGGAATGTGCGCAAAGAGGCGATTGGTGGTTTAGTAACGTATTTCCCAGCCCCGGTTGCAGCGGCAGCCCGGAGAAAAAGACGCTTGTTTGAACCGCAACTGTGGTGGCGACGCCAGAAGCCCGCCGCAGTGCGTGTGAAAACAGCGTATTTTTTGAGGACTATAGCGGAAGACGGGAGTGGCTGCATTAGAAAGAAGCGAGAGGCGAGAAACGAGTTCCGATAGCTATCGGAATAGACTTAGTAACGCTCACCACTTGACGTATCGCTTTGCCCGCCCGAACCCTCGAAAGCTAATAACGAGAAGCGGAAAACGAGTTCAGATAGCTATCGGAATCGTGACGTTCACCACTTGACGTATCGTTATGGCCGCCTGAACCCGCGAACAGCTATATGCTAACCAATTGGATGATTTGTATCTTCAATTTTTACAGTCAAACCACCTTCAACAACTATTTATTTAAACTGCGAATGTAATTGCGGGCTTTGACGCCTGACGGCTTAAGTTCTGATTCTTTCCACGGTCCGCCGTCGGAGACATCGCCTTTTAAGACCGAGCAGGTTTCTTCTTTGTTGGAAACCGACCAGACAATCCAGCTTATTTTTCGGGCTTCCATCCAATCGATATACTCTTGCCAAGCTTGTTCGTTGAGCGGACCGTCGCCGGTGGCTTCCATACCTGCCGATTCGGACACAAAAATCGGTAGATTCTTTTTCAACGCTTCGTCGGTTCGATCGCGCAGCCATTTTTCGTGTGTGCCGGCATAGAAGTGCATGGTGTACATCAGGTTAGAACTGCTGGTAATCGGATCGGCGGCAGGTAAATGTACGTCTTGATCCCAGCGTGGAGATCCCACCAAAATGATGTTATCGGGATCGTTTTTGCGAATTACGGCAATAACTTGCTCGGCGTAGGCTTTTACTTCCGGCCAAGTTTCTTCGTCGGGTTCGTTTACAATTTCATAAATCAGATTGGGCGTGTGTCCGTATTTCTTCGACAACCAATCGAAAAACACTAGTGCTTCTTTAAGATTGAGGTTATGGCTATGCCAATCGGCAATAACATAAATGTCGTTTTTAATTGCGGCTTTTACCACCGTTTCTAATTTCTCGGTAGCGTACTGCGGATTTTGCGTGTAGGTAAACTCGTTCCCTTCAATACCCATAGCGGCGCGCACAACGTTGCATTTCCAGTCGGTTACCAGTGTTTTTACTGCTTTTTGGTTGTAAAAACGCGGCCAGTAATTGTGCCAGCCAAAGCTCATGCCTCGCAATTGTATAGGCTCTCCTGCCTGATTACACAATTGTGTGCCGATAACTTGTAAGGATTTGTGCTTCTTCACAACTTGTGCCTGACACAAATTGCAGAGCATTAGAGCTAGGAAAAGATATTTTTTCATGATTTACTTTTTTTCGCGCAAGCGTATCACACAAATATCGTGCGCTTCGATTTTAGTTTTGAGATTTCGTTTTGTATTTGCCGTTTTATTTTCGAATAGGAATTTGAACTCGTAAACCTGTTGTTTTGCATTGAATTGGTGTCCGAAATCCGGATCGGTTATTTGCCATTTCGAGAAATCGAAGTTTAGTTCTGCGGCCGACTCACTTCTGTTAAGAAACGCAAAAGCCCATTCGTTATTGGCGAGCGGTTTGGCCCAATAGTCGATTCCATTTTCAGAATGAAACTTAAAGCCTTGCAATCCGAGTTCGTCTTGATTAATAGCAATCAGGTCGCGGTTAGTGAGTAAATCGCGTGTTTGTTGGTTCATTTTAGTGATGTCGTTTCCAGCAATAAGCGGAGAAGCCATCATACACCAAAGTGCAAAGTGCGATCGGTCTTCGGCTGCTGTCATCCCGTTGCCCACTTCGAGCATATCGAAATCATTGAAATGATCCGGACCGGCGTATTTCCGTATGTCTTTGCGCATTTCTAAAATTCGTAATACGCCCCAGGACGACCAAGTTCCGTGGTTGTATTCGCAATCAAAACACGGGTAGATGTCGCCAGAGATTCGCCACATTTGTCCGATATCTGTTGCCCAAAGCCACGGCTGATTGTCGCCCCATTCGCATAAGCTAAAAATAATTGGTTTTTTGGTTGCTGCGAGTGCATTTCGCATGGTGGTATAGGCTTCTTTAGCTTGAATGCCTTCGGTATTACACCAATCGTATTTAAGAAAATCGATTCCGAGTTTGGCGTAAAAACGGGCATCTTGATATTCGTAGCCACGTGTTCCCGGATAACCGGCGCAGGTTTTTGTTCCGGCACAGTTGTATAAACCAAACTTCAGGCCTTTTTTATGCACGTAATCGATGAGCGCTGGTAGTCCGCTTGGAAATTTCACTGGGTCGGGAACTAGATTTCCGTTTTCGTCGCGTTCTTTGGCCATCCATCCGTCGTCGAGGACAAGGTATTGGTAACCAGCGTCTTTCATTCCTGAAGCGACGAGGGCGTCGGCGGTTTTCTTAACTAGCTCTTCGTTGATGTTGGTTTCGAAGGTGTTCCAAGAATTCCATCCCATCGGAGGTGTTTTAGCTAAACCAGCGGGTTTCTGTGCGAAGATGGATATCGAACAGCAGCAAACAAATATTCTAAATAGTTTATTCATAATTTCAAGAAAAAAACCCTGTAGAACAGGGTTTCAAAAAACTAACTCAATAAAAAATTTCAACCTAAAATGAAATGAATTTATACTTATTGGTAAAAACCAAGATCATCGATATATAATTTATCGCCGCCACCGTTGTTAAACTCTTGGAACACGATTTCGTTGATGGTTCCTGGATTCCCCCCTATTTCCGACCATGGAATGTTGAAGGTTGTCCAGCCTAGATTATTAAACGATATTTCTTTACCTGCGCCGTAGTTTCCGTTTACAACAACTTTGAATTTACCGGTTTCTAGAGTGCTTTTGAGCGAAACTCTCAAACCTGCAAAACCTGCAGTGCTTGCTGGAGCTGCGAACATTGGGAATTTGAATCCTACGTAACCGCCATAATTGGCTTCGATAGAAGATTCGCCTTGGCTTTTTTCGGCAGTACTGGCGGTAAAACCGCTACCGTCCCACGGGCCTAGCCAGTTCTCTACAAAAGATGCTGGAGCGTCATCGTAGATTGCGGTTCCTATAACTTGCGGTGCAGTTCCGTCGCCAGAAAGAGTTGTTACAGTAACTTGTTTGAATTGTGAGTTCGGAGGAAGCGTGAAAGTAATTCTGTCGAATGCAACTGATACAATTGTTGCAGGTATACCTCCAACGGTAACTTCTGGATTGATAAAGAAAGATCCATAAACGGTTACAGTATCGCCTGTTTGCGCATTTACGGGATTGATGCTTGTTACTTGTGGTGCAGGCGGTGCGATGGTAAAATCGTACTCAGCAGAACCGTTAGCTGTCTCAATTCGGAGTTTATTGCTCTGATCTTGATATGGCGTGGTTAGTGGAACGGTAACAAAGATTGTTGTGTCAGTAACTAAAGTGGGGTTAAACGCCGCTTCAAAATCGTTGAAAAACACTTTTTGCAAACCGGTAAATCCTTTTCCTTGGATTACGTAAACGTTATTTGCAAATCCGACATTAGTAGGTTCAAGGTTCGTTGGATTTCCGTCTTCATCTACTGCTGCACTAACTTTTTCGATCACTGGCGCCGCAGAGCTTGACGAGTCGTCCGACGAGCAGGATGCATTTTGGAAAAGCACTCCAAAAACAAGCATCCAACTCAAAAATTTAAAAATTGATTTCTTCATGATAATTAGAAAATTTAATTAAAAGTATAAGGAACTGGTGGCTCGGCTAGTTTTGGATTTTTAGCCAATTCATTCGTTGGGTAAGGCAAGATAAAATCGCTTTCTTCTGGAGTGAAAGATTGTGCGGTAAGACGATCCCCACGGTTTTGTGCCGCCATGATTGCAATAGCTTGTGCACGAGGGATTCGTCCAAGATCGAACCAGTAATCACCTTCGAAAGCAAGCTCTTTTCTGCGCTCGGTGAAAATATCGTTGAACGTTATTGAAGTAACAGGTGATAAACCTGCACGGGTTCTTACGGCGTTGAACGAGCTAAGTGCAGAAGCATCAGAAGTACTACCACCGCCGGCTAGGATGGCTTCTGCATGAATTAAAAGAAGTTCGGCATAGCGCATGATGTAGGTATTGTTTTCCATCATAGCCCATGGATCAGCGCTACCCGTCGCAGCACCATTTACGATACCAATACAGTATTTTTTGATTGCTGCTCCAGCATTTTGACCTCCAATTTGATCGGCAGGTGGCACAACAAGCGGACCGAAAGCAGAACCGATTTTTGCTAATACGTTTGGATATGTAGCACCTGGAAACATGATGGTTTCTCTTCTGCGCAAGTCATCAGTTGTGTATAGTGTAAGGATATCTTGGGAAGGTCCGAAAACCCCACCGTAGGACGCATTAGAAGTGCTTACAGTTCCGTTGCTGATTCCGAATTGGGTGTTGCAGTTACTGGCGTTTCCATACACACCAACATTTTTCCACTGTAGAGCAAAAATAGACTCTTCATTATTGTTGTTTGGATACGTAAAAAGATCAGCAAAAGATTTGCCCGGCAATTGTGAACCGCCTAATAATTTAAATTCACCAGAGCTGATCACATCTTCTGCCATGGCTCTAGCATCTGAATATTTTTGCTGATATAAGTACACTTTAGCAAGCATCGATTTAGCAGAACCCTTGGTCACTTTTGCATTATCAGTATAGTTTCCAGTACGTACACGATCATACAAGCGATCGATAGCTTGTTGGTAATCTCGCTCAATGAGCTGGTATATATCTTCAACTCTATTGGTATTAATTAATGGAGCACTTGCAAAATTTACATTGTTTTCGATGATTGGCACAGGCCCCCACAATCTAACTAAATAGAAATAGGCTGTTGCACGCATAAAATAGGCTTCTCCGATAGTGTTTTGCAAAACATCTTCGCTCACATTCGGACCCACACGTTGTTCCAAATAGTTGATAATAGAATTGGCTTGAGCCACATTGGCCCATAAAGATTGCCATCCAGCCAACAATTCGGCATCACTTCCCGTGATTGAGAAGTTTCGCATGGCATTCACATCCGACGAATACGACATCATGTTACCCGAACCAATCTCGGCGATCGCAAAGAAAAACTTATTGTGAAATTGAAACCAAGTTCGGTTATACATAGCATTTGTAGCTGTTGAAACCTGTTGATCCGTAGCGTAATACGAATCTAATAGAATCGTATCCTCCGAGGGTCTATTGGTAAAATCATTGCTACACGCTCCTAGAAATAAAGCTATTGCTAGAATCGGCAAGAACTGTTTTTTGATAGAATATAATGGATTCATACAAGTAATAATTTAAAATTCAAGATTAACACCGATTGAATAAGTTCTCGGCGAAGGATAACGCCCGTTGTCGATATTGCTAAGCAATACATTTTGATTAAACGAACCTATTTCTGGATCGTAGCCACTGTATTTTGTGAATGTATAGAGGTTTTGTGCCGAAGCAAAAACTCTAAGTCTGGTAAGCTTTACTTTAGAAAGGATACTAGTAGGCAGATTATAACCCAAGGTAACGTTTTGAATTCTCAAATATGACCCATCTTCAATGAAGCGATCCGATATTTCTTGGTTTGGATTTGCTAAGGAGTTAATTGGTCGAGGAATATTGGTATTGGTGTTATCAGCCGAATAAAAATTCAATGCGTCGGTTAAAACATTCTGATACAACTGGTTGTTAGCAGTACCATTTCTGTAGGTTAAATTCATGATGTCGTTTCCAACAGAACCTTGGCAAAAAACCGATAAATCGAAATTTTTGTAGGTAAAATTGTTGGTAAATCCGAAAGTGAAATCTGGATGTGGATTACCGATAAATGTTTTGTCACGATCGTTTATTTCGCCGTCACCATTTACATCGACATATCTTACATCACCTAAATAAGTTTGTCCTGGAGCGCTTCCAAATGTTTGTCCGAATTGCGGAGGAGCACCAACAAATTGATCTTCCGACGTAAATAAACCGTCGGTTTTATAGCCCCAGAACATCCCGATCGGATTCCCAACAACAGTATTGGTTACATCTACCGGTAAGAAACCATTTGTATTTACACCTTGCGTTAATGGTAAACCATCAGTAATCGCATTTACGCGGTTTCTGTAGGTTGAAAGAACTACGTTGGATGTCCAATTGAAGTTGGAATTAGATTTTAAATCAAAGTTTACAGTAAGATCAAAACCTACGTTTTGAACTTCTCCCAAATTTGAAAATGGTGCATCAATACCTCCATAAAATGAAGAACCGCCTGTTAAATAATCTGGCAAAGGAACTCGGAATAAGAAGCCGTCAGATACTTTTCTGTAATAGTCCATCCCGACAGAGAGCTTACTTTTTAAAGTGGTAAAATCTAAACCAACATTTGTTTGTTTCATTGATTCCCAAACTAAATTTGGATTTGGGAAATTTGAAGGTAAGAAGCTATCCGATTGGGGAGCCAATTGCGCGGAATAAGCGTTGTTAGGTATTTGCTGATTTCCCGTTTCTCCATAACCAAGACGGAATTTTACATTATCTACGTAAGGTTTTATTGATTCCATGAACTTTTCATTCGAAACTTTCCAACCAAAGGAGAAGGCAGGGAAATACCCTTTTTGATTATCTGTTGTTGGGTCAAACTTGGAACTTTGATCTTGTCTAATCGATACAGAAATACTGTAGCGGTCTTTAAAGTCGTACATGATCCGTCCAAAATATGAGAAAAGCGACTGGCTACCTTTATAACTGGTTACTTGACGCAGATCCGGATCAGATAAATTCAAACCATAAATATCGTTTGTTTGAAAACCTTCTGCATTAGCGAGAATACCTTCCCAGTGCGAATCGTTTGCTTCATGACCTGCTAAAACAGTAAATTTATGATCGCGAATTGAAAAGTCGTACGTTAGCGTGTTTGTGATATTCGTTGAATACCAATTTTGTCTGCGCTCTACTAAATCTGCCGTTAAATTAACTTGAGAACCGCGATCGTATGAAGGCGTAAATTCGGTATTTTCAGAGAATTCAGTATTGGCATTACCTTCCAATCTGTATCGCAAACCTTTAAAAAGGGTCGCTTCTGCGAAAGCGCTACCTAAGAAATTTTTGCGAATTAATTTATTGTCTTTTATTAGTGCTTCAGCAACTGGATTAAAATAAGCAACGTTTTGACCTGCTGGCGGCGCGGCAAAATCTCCTGAAAGTGTTCTTACAGGAATGTCTGGAGCCTGGAGTAAAGTGTTAGATATCAAACCAACGTAGCTTTGGTTCACCGTAATGCGCTCATTTGAGATACCTGCGTTTACGTTGGCACCCACTTTTAGCCAATCTTTAACTCTAGAATCTACGTTAACTCGCGCTGTGTATCGCTTATATCCTGATCCAATAATTATACCTTCTTGATTTATATACCCACCAGACATATAGTACGATGTACCATCTTTACCGCCAGAGAAAGAGAGATTATGACTGGTAACCTGTGCTGTTTGATACACTTCGTCTTGCCAATTAGTCCCATTACCTAATAGTTCTGGAAAAGCAAATTCCGCGCGAGTAGGAACCTGAAAGACTCCTGCCAATGCATTTTGGTGCTCCGCATATTGTCTGAGATTTAGAACATCTAGTTTCTTTGCAACTGAAGTTACCCAAGATGAACCTTCATAAGAGATCTTTCCAGTTCCTTTTTTTCCAGACTTCGTTGTTATAATTATAACACCGTTTGCACCTCTCGATCCGTAAATTGCTGTTGCAGATGCGTCTTTTAAAACATCAATGGACTCAATATCACTAGGATTAATAAGCGACAATGGGCTGGCCGCTACCGCTCCAGAACCGCCGCTAGAGGTAAAATCGTTTCCAGCGATTGGTCGTCCACTAGTAGCTCTACCCGTTGCATCGCCTGAAATTTGAACTCCATCTATAATATAAAGAGGCTCGTTCGTTCCTGAAATTGAAGTTACCCCGCGAACACGAACGTTCGCTGCAGCACCAGGCTGACCGCTACCATTTGTTACAGAAACTCCAGCGAGCTTTCCTTGTAGCATTTGATCTACTGAAGTTTGGCGAAGATTTGCGATATCTTTTCCTTTTATGGAAGAAATCGAAGAATTGACATCGTTTCTCTTCACAGAACCATACCCAATTAGTACTACTTCTTCTAAATTCTCAGTAGCCTCCTCTAATTGAACCTTTAGCTCATTGTTATTCCCCACCGTAATTTCTTTTGTCTTAAAACCGATAAAAGAAAAGACTAAAACATCGGTTGGTTTGGCATTAATTTTAAAGTTACCATCGAGATCGGTCATTACGCCGTTGGTAGTACCTTTTACAGCAATCGATACCGCAGGCATGCCAAGGCCTTTGTTATCAGTAACAGTTCCCGAAATCTGCGATTGCGAAAACGCTGTAGCAATACATCCGAAAAACATCAAAATCACATACAACTTAAGTTGTTTGTAACCCTGACGAAAAGCATGTCGTGATTCATTCATGATTTTTTGTCTAGATTTAGTTAATGGTTTGATTAATTAGCATTTTTTCAAGTTTTAAATTCTACTTTCTGTAATTAAGCAGAGTTAAAATTGACGATTATAAAATTATCTAGACAGCAACCACAGATGTTAATATTATTTTATCATTTAGTACTATTATTTTCTCTATCGATTTCGTAAAAAATTTGATAGTATTTGACAAAATAATACCACTGAAAAATGCAGCTACAAGAAGCGTTTCATTCCATAAAACTCGTCGCGGTACTGACTTGGAGTAGTCTTCTTCAAACTTTTAAAAATGCGATTGAAGTTCGCGATATTGTTGAATCCGCACTTAAATGCGATCTCTGAAATACTCCAATCGCGTTCAATTAACCAGCGTGCAGCGTAGCCCACTCGAATGTCGTTTACATAGTTTACAAAAGTTTTTCCGGTACGTTTTTTAATGAATCGATTAAACGAAACTTTACTCATGGAAACGAAGTCGGAAACCTCATCGAGTGTGATTTTATCCGAAAATTTACGCTGCACGTAATCGTAAACCAACTTCATTTTATCTGAATCATCGAATCGATCGGTCTCAACTGTGTACGTCGATAACAGCTTCTGATTCCTTGAATTCGCCATGTCGTGCAAAAGCGAAATCGTCTCTAAAAAATAATCCATTCCATCTAATTTAGAGAGATTTAAGATGCGTTCTTTTAAATCGATTGCCGTTTTCTTCGAAAATAGAATGCCATGATTTGCCCGATTAAACATCTCTTTTATAGGCAGCATAATCCTTCTGGATAAAAGAGCTTCATCAAATAAATCGCCATGAAACTGAATGGTAATTTCATGAATATTCTTATTCTTGCAATGATACAGTTCCCAGCCGTGCGGCAAATTAGGCCCAACGAGAACCAATTCAATTTCGTCGATTTCATCGATGTGATCACCAACAACCCGCTTAACCCCTTTTCCATTGAAAATAAAATTAATTTCAAACTCTGGATGAAAGTGAATGGGAAAATCGAAGGTGTCTTTAACGCGGTCGAAAACAAGAAAACTATCGTCTTTTGACAAGGGTGTAATCTCTCTGTGAAAGGTTTGCATAACTAATTAGTGTCAGAATGACTGCAATTATATGATATAAAAATGATAAAATAATATCATTTTGCCTGAACATCAAAAACTAAATTTGAAAATCTTAAATTTTGACACCCATATTTTAAGTAAAACACAAAGTTTTACCACATAAATTTCAGATATCCGAAAAAATTGAAAAATAAATGAAAAGGTACTCCTTATATAATGTAGGAATTAGTTTGGCGCTTCTG